>NZ_CAUTZP010000001.1:0-340008 GCF_963543145.1 uncultured Veillonella sp.
GGCCACCGAGAAGTAATTAAGTCTATGCGACGCATGGGGCCCACACATCACCTTCTTCCGAACGTAAGATTTATCGAGCTGCGAAGCAGAGAAGGGAAATCCACAGTGAGGAAGCAAGTAGGGCCACCGAGAAGTAATTAAGTCTATGCGACGCATGGGGCCCACACATCACCTTCGACGAAGCCCTACAATCAGTACCGTACATTAAAAGACTATTTTAAATACTGCCATGGGCAAGTGTGATAGGAAGCTGCGGCTAGTGGTAGGAGGTAAATTAAATTTACATGGTAACGCGGCACAATGTGCCAATGTTACTGAACCGTAAACCAGTCGAGCAACTCTAAATTTATGAAAATTTGCTTTATCTAACTGATATTGCAGTATGTACCAACTATGGTATCGTACCGTAAACCAGTTGAGTTACTTCATAGATCGGTAATTATAATTTCTATTGCGCTAACTATATAAAACATAAAAGCCCAATAAGCTACTTTAAAATAGTTTACATGGCTCATTTTTATTCATATCAATATAATACAAAATTATTAATTTATATACAAAAAAGAGCCGCCGAAGCGACTATTTTTTATTATTCTACACCAACCATTACGCTAGTGGATTTGATAACAGCTACAACTTCTTTGCCAACTGCTAATCCTAATTCTTTAACAGATTGAACTGTAATATCAGCAGTAACGATGTTATCGTTACCTACATTAATCTTTACGATCGCATTTACAGCGCCTTCTTGAATTTCAACAATTGTACCTTTTAATTGGTTTCTTGCGCTTAATTTCATGAAATACTCCTTGTAAAAAAATATACAATACAAATTCATATTTATTATAACATTATACAAAAAAATAACCGTGATGTATATCACATCACGATTATTTTATATATGGAGCGGGCGAAGGGAATCGAACCCTCCTCTCAAGCTTGGGAAGCTCGCATTCTACCGATGAACTACGCCCGCACGATGTACATATTGTAACATATAAATATTGATATGAATAGATACTAAATAAATCTATATGCTTAATTTGATATAGCCTATGTCTATGTATACATACTAACTGTATTGATTATTTTCGAAATAATATGTTATCATTATATTGAATTATACGTACTTTTCGTATATTAAATAATAGAATAGAGGGGTGCTTAATGAACTATATAAAAGCATTTTTCCAATCAGAGTCTGCAGGTGGCATATCACTCCTGTCCGCGGCTATTTTAGGTGTGCTCGTTGCTAACTCACCAATGGCTGATCAGTACTTTGCTACAATGCATATACATCTTGGCCCTATTACTATATTAGAATGGGTAAATGATGCATTAATGGCGTTATTTTTCCTATATGTTGGTTTAGAGATTAAGAAGGAAATGATTTCTGGTGAGCTTGATACGAATTCAAAGCGAGTTCTTCCTGTATTAGCTGCATTTGCAGGCGTTATTACTCCAGCTATAGTATATTACTTTGCTGCTGGATATATGCCAGAGTTTAGACCGGGTTGGGGGATTCCAACTGCTACCGATATCGCATTTGCTATAGGCGTTATTACAATGCTTGGTAATATGGTATCTTCAGCGATGAAAGCCTTCTTAGCTGCTTTAGCTGTTATTGATGATCTAATTGCCATAGTGGTTATTGCTCTCTTTTATGGATTTGGCGTCAATTTTATGGATTTAATAGCTGCAGCTGCGGTGACAGGTTTATTGGTATATACTAATAAACAAGGCTATTTACGACCATTACCGTATTGTGTACTTGGTTTAGTTCTTTGGTATTTTGTTTTGAAATCTGGTGTTCATGCCACTATTGCTGGTGTAGTATTAGCAATGACGATTCCATTTAAAGGTAAAGTTTTGGATACAGTAGTATATCCAATGGAGGAATGGGCTCATGCCTTAAAAAATTGGGTAAACTTCCTTATTATTCCACTATTTAGTTTCTTGAATGCTGGTGTATCTTTTACGGATTTCTCTATGGAAAACTTATTCCATCCCGTGATTTTAGGTGTCTCATTAGGTTTAATTTTAGGTAAGCAATTAGGCATATTTTCTGCCGTGTATATTTTGGTTCAATCTAAAGTGATTAAGATGCCATCTAATACGACATGGCCTGAGATTTATGGTACAGCCATTTTATGTGGTATTGGCTTTACTATGAGTCTCTTTGTTGCGACATTGGCTTTCCCACCGGGTATAACTCAAGAGATGGCTAAGGTAGGTATTTTTATAGGTTCGATTGTAGCTGGTTTACTAGGTGCAGTTGTTCTAATTTTAGCTTACCAAATACGCAAGGTGCGTGGTAAAATTTAATAAGGTAATCTTTTGAAAGTATAGAAAGGATTCAAATGGAACGCATATTTGTATTTTTACGTTCTCCAGGTGCAGCTACGTCTGTATTATTAGGAGCAACAGTACTCGCATTTATTTTAGCGAACTCTCCAGCATCTGAACAATACTTCCAGATTGTTAATCACCATATCGGTAATTTAACAATTCTTGAATGGGTTAATGATGCTTTGATGGCGATATTCTTCCTATTTGTGGGACTCGAAGTTAAGCGTGAGTTAGTAGCAGGTGAGCTTAATACGAATGCCAAGCGTATAATGCCTGGTATTGCTGCTTTGTTCGGTGTTCTTACGCCAGCTTTTATTTACTACTTAATTGCAGGTTTTGATCCTGAATATATTCGTGGTTGGGCTATACCGACGGCTACAGATATTGCATTCTCTATCGGTATCATCTCCGCTTTAGGTTCACGAGTGCCAAACTCGATGAAGGTATTTCTAACAGCTCTTGCTGTTATTGATGATTTAATGGCTATTATTGTAATTGCTATTTTCTATGCTGCAAGCATACAAACATTCTATCTAATAGCTGCAGCGGTAGTTGTAGGTGCGTTGATTTACTGTAACAAACAAGGCTATGTAAGACCTTTACCATATATCATTTTAGGTTTTATCCTTTGGTATTGTGTATTAAAATCTGGTCTACATGCTACCATGGCTGGTGTAATCTTAGCCATGACAATTCCTGAAAAAGGTAGACGTGGCCGTAAGTACGTTCGCCCCATGCAACATTGGGAACATCTACTATCCAACTGGGTTAGCTTCCTGATCGTACCAATCTTTGCCTTCTTTAATGCAGGTATAGATTTACGTAATGTAACTATTAATGAATTATCTCATCCGGTAGCACTTGGTGTTGCATTAGGCCTTATCCTTGGTAAACAACTTGGTGTCTTTGGCGCTGTATTTGCTATGGTAAAATGTGGTCTTGTACCAATGCCAACAGAAGCAAATTGGAAACATGTATATGGTACAGCTATTTTATGTGGTATCGGTTTCACAATGAGTATCTTCGTATCTATTTTGGCCTTTGCTCCAGGACATGCGCGAGAAATGGCTAAAAGTGGTGTAATTTTAGGCTCCTTAATCTCTGCAGTAATTGGCTATGTATTCTTACGTATTGTTGGTGCGAATCGTAAGGAATGCCATATTGGTGTATATCATAACTGCTAAATTTAAATAAATGTATTAATCTCCATTGTAGTCTGAATGGTATTTCAAATTTAGAAGAATAATTCTAAATGAAAACTTTATCAGTATGCAGTGGAGATTTTTCATTGTTACCCTATATTCTTATGATATATATGGGATACATCCTTTGAAATCTTTATTAAAAACTTAATATATATGCATTTTTGATATTGACAGAGAATCTATGGTTTATAGATTATTTAAAACTATATAGTATACTACTTGTTGTAAGGTGGGGTGTATATGGTAAAAAAAATAATTATTGCATGTACGCTTGTTTGTATGACTACAATGGTATCTTCTGTTTCATTGGCAAAAACGATTGATCGGGGACAACGGGGGCATCATGTTAGCAAGGTGCAAACTATGTTAAAGCATCAAGGTTTTTTACATGATTCTGTAGATGGTATCTACGGTCATAATACAGAGCAGGCCGTACGAAAATTTCAAAAGTCTAAAGGGCTTGTTGTAGATGGCCGTGTTGGTCCGACCACGATGAATGCTTTAGAAAAGATGGAGACTCGTTATGGTGGACATGGTACAGAATTAAGTCATAATGGTGTACCGAATAAATACTCTCGAGTTTTAACTATGCAGGCAAGTGCTTATTCTGCTCAAGATCCTGGAAATGGCAATTATACAGCTACTGGTAGTCGCTTAAAGAAGGGCATTGTATCTGTAGATCCTAAATTAATTCCATTAGGTACGAGATTATACATTGAAGGTTATGGGTATGCTGTAGCCGACGATATTGGTGGTGCTATTAAAGGACATCGCATTGACTTAGCGTATGACTCTCGAGCTGAAGCATTGCAGTTTGGTCGTCAAACTGTAAAAGTTTACGTTTTATAATCAAAGCTCTCTAGTATATTATTCTAAGATAGGTTTAATCGACTTATCTCAAGAAATATGTACTAGAGAGTTTTTTATTTTACCGAATTATAGTATTTTTATAACCTCGAATATTCGGAAATTATGATATAATAAATAAAAGATATATTTGAGATAACTCATGATTTTTATTAGATGAGTATAATCAATGGTTATATGATGAATGGTAAAGGAAATTCTATGGATAAAGTACGGCGCGTGGAACGAATGGTGGCAATGACAAAATTGTTAGTTGATTCACCGCAAAAATTGATTCCTTTAAATTATTTTTGTGACTTTTTTGGCATGGCAAAATCGACAGTTAGTGAAGATTTGACTTGCGTAAGACAGTCTATGGAACACTTTCAACTGGGCACTTTAGAAACGGTAGCAGGTGTAGCTGGTGGGGTGCGATTTATTCCTCATCGTAAAGGCTCTCAAGCCAATGATATTTTACGAGATGTACAAGCTCGTTTAATGGAGCCAGATCGTATCATTCCTGGCGGTTTTATTTATATGTCTGATATTCTTTACGACTGGCATGTAATGACTCGCCTTGGGGAAATTATTATGACTCGCTTTATGGATCGCAATCCAGATTATATTTTGACCGTAGAAACAAAGGGGATTCCCTTAGCTGTCATGGTAGCAAGAGCTTTCAATAAACCTCTTGTTATTGCCCGTCGTGATAGTAAGGTGACTGAAGGTTCGGCCATTAGTATTAACTATGTAACAGGTTCCTCTGGTCGTATTCAAACTATGACGCTTACTAAGCGCGCTATTCCACCGAATGCTAGAGTTTTGATTATCGATGATTTTATGAAAGCTGGTGGTACTGCAAAGGGATTAAAAGAACTTGTCCTTGAAATGAGTGGTGTCGTTGTGGGGACTGGTGTTTTAGTGGCAACAGCAGAACCAAATCCAAAGCTAATCGATGATTATGAATCATTATTTACCTTCTATGGTATTGATGAAAATACAAAGAAAATAAGTATTGAACCTGTATTTGATGAAGAATAAAAGTTAATATTAAGCACATCATAGGCTGGTATAATAGTTTAATAGTAAATATTGGCTAATAATTAAAATGTAATTAATATTAAAATGTCTGACATATAAGAGATAATAGATAGGAGATTACTATGAATATTGCAAGCCTCATTTTAGCTGCTGGTAAGGGTACGCGCATGAAGTCTAAATTGCCAAAGGTATTGCACAAGGTTGGCGGTAAAGCTATGGTAGAGCGCGTTCTTGAAACAGTTCAGTCAATTGGTACAAATCGTGACGTGGTTATCGTAGGTTTTGGTGGTGATGCGGTACAAAATTATTTAGGTAATCGCGCTGAATTCGTTCGCCAAGAAGAACAAAATGGTACAGGACATGCCGTAAAAATGGCTCAACCAGTGCTTGGTGATTATGATGGTACAATCTTATTGTTGTGCGGTGATACTCCACTTGTTACAAAGGAAAGTTTAGAAGCTCTTTTAGAGGAGCATAAAAACTCTGGTGCAGCTGCTACGATTTTAACAGCACATATGCCTGATCCAACTGGTTATGGTCGCATTATTCGTAATGAATCAGGTTCCGTAGTACGTATTGTAGAACAAAAAGATGGTAAACCAGAGGAATTAGCTGTTCAAGAAGTAAATACTGGTATGTATGCCTTTGATAGCAAAAAATTATGGCCTTGCTTAGATCAACTATCTGACGATAATGCACAAGGTGAATTGTATATTACGGATGTAATCGGTATTCTTGTAAATGGCGGTGACAAGGTAAGTGCGTATATGACTAAAGACTTTGAAGAGTCTCTGGGCGTAAACTCTCGCTTGCAATTAGCTGAAGCTGAGTATATTTTAAAACACCGTAAAAATGTTGAATTAATGACAGCAGGTGTAACAATTATCGATCCAGCAAATACTTACGTAGCGCCAGAGGTAATAGTAGGGGCAGATACAATCTTGTATCCTGGTACAATCCTTGAAGGTAATACTGTAATTGGTGAGCGATGTGAAATTGGTCCACATACTCGTTTAACAAATGCGAAAGTTGGTAATGATACGATTATCCATTTCACATATGGTCATGATTGCGAAGTAAAAGATGGCGTAGATGTTGGTCCATATGTTCACTTACGTCCTAATACTGTGCTTGGCAATAAGGTTCATGTAGGTAATTTCGTAGAGGTTAAAAACTCTAATGTGGGAGAAGGAACTAAGTTCCCACATCTATCTTATATTGGCGATAGCGACGTAGGTTCTGGCGTTAATATTGGGTGTGGTACGATTACTGTAAATTACGATGGCAAAGTTAAACATCGCACCACAATTGGCGACGGTGCTTTCGTAGGTTGTAATAGTAACTTAGTAGCTCCTGTAACAGTAGGTAATTATAGCTATGTAGGTGCAGGCTCTACTATTACTAAAAATGTACCAGATAAGGCATTAGCGGTAGGCCGTAGCAAGCAAATTGTGAAAGAAAATTGGGTAACAGACGATACTTTCAAAAAGAAATAAAAAAATATTATAAATTTTTAACACAATTTGAGCAAAATAGTATACAATAAAAAGGCAATAGTGTGTATCTGTAATGGATGATTATGGATAAGTAACCAATATAGGAACAAATGAAAGGGTAACAAAATGGCATTTGAAGACGGCAAAAAACTCAAAATTTTCACAGGTAATGCAAATCCAGCATTGGCAAAGGAAATTTGTGATTATTTAGGTTTGCCTTTAGGTGAAGCGTTTGTAGGTCGTTTTAACAATGGCGAAGTACAAATTATGATTGATGAAAGCGTACGCGGCAAAGATGTATTTATCATTCAACCAACTAGCTATCCTGTAAACGATAATTTAATGGAATTAATGGTTATGGCTGATGCGTTGAAACGTGCTTCTGCACGTCATATCACTGCAGTAGTTCCTTACTATGGCTATGCTCGTCAAGATCGTAAGACTCGTGGTCGTGAACCAATTACAGCTAAACTGGTAGCTAACTTGATGCAAACTTCTGGCATTACACGTCTTGTAACAATTGATTTGCATGCAGGTCAAATTCAAGGTTTCTTTGATGTGCCAGTGGATCATTTGTATGGTGCATCCATTTTAGCAAAATATATTAACGAAAAAAATCTTGAAGATGTTATCGTTGTATCTCCAGACCTTGGTGGTGTTACAAGAGCGCGTGATTTGGCTGACCGCATTGGTGCGCCAATCGCAATCATCGAGAAAAAACGCCCTGAACCAGGCGTAGCTAAAGTTATGAATCTTATTGGCGATGTAAAAGGCAAAAACTGTATTATCGTTGATGATATTGTAGATACAGCAGGTTCCCTTGTAGAAGGTGCTAAAGCATTAAAAGAATTTGGTGCAAAATCTGTTATGGCTGCCGTTACCCATGCTGTATTAACAGATCCAGCAAGTGAACGCATTGCAAACTCCAACATTAAAGAGCTTATCGTAACAAACACAATGCCATTACCAGAAAATTGCAAATTAGATAATGTAACGCAATTATCTGTAGCTCCATTGTTAGGCGAAGCAATTATGCGTATCTTTCATGAAGTTTCAGTAAGTAATTTATTTGATAAATAATAGGTGATTCTTGAAATTAGTAGTAGGCCTTGGTAATCCGGGCAAGCAATACGAAAAGACAAAACATAATATTGGATTTATGGTTATCGATGCCATCGCGGATAGCGTATCTCACACGCCTTGGAGAGAGGAGCAACGTGCAGAGGTATGCAGTATTACCGTAGCTGGTGAAAAAGTATTGCTTGTGAAGCCACAAACATTTATGAATGCAAGTGGCGAGTCTGTAGGGCCGTTGATGCGGTACTATAAGATTGATCCATCAGATGTGTATTGCATTTATGATGATATGGATTTACCTGTTGGGAAATTGCGAATTCGACCAAATGGCAGCTCTGGCGGTCACAATGGTATTAAGTCCTTAATAGCTCACTTGGGAACAGAGGAGTTTCCTCGTTTCCGCGTAGGTATTGGTCGTCCATTACCACAGTGGACTGTCATAGATCATGTGTTAGCACCATTTAGTGAAGAGTCACAAGAGAAAGTACAAAAAGGTATTAAGGATACAGTGAAAGCTGTATTAGGTACCTTAGAAGTGGGTATCGATAAGGGAATGAATCAATTCAATCCCAAACGTCGTCCCCATCGATAAATACATGCATAAGGGCATGAGTCTCATAGAGATTCATGCCCTTTTTACGAGGTATATATGAGTAATCAAGAAAGAACGCCTTTTGTTGAGGCCTTAGAATCATATAAAGAACAACGTTTTGTGCCCTTTCATACTCCAGGTCATAAAATTGGTGCTGAAGCTCCTCAACGTCTAAAAGACTGGATGGGGCCTGCATTGCCATATGATTTAGGCGTTATGTACGCCTTAGATGATTTACATGAACCAGAAGGGGCGTTAAAAGAAGCTCAAGACTTAACAGCTGAATTGTATGGCGCAGATTGTTGTTGGTTTTCTATTAATGGTACTACAGCGCTAATCGAAGCCATGATTATGGGAGCTGTAGGTCCCGATGAAACAATCATCATCCCTCGTGAGGCTCATCGCTCTGTTATAAGTGGTTTAGTCTTATCTGGTGCAAAGCCTGTGTATATGGATTGCCAATTTGATAAACGTTGGGGGATTCCACTAGGTGTGTCATTAGAAAGTGCTAGGAAAGCTATGGATGCCCACCCTGAGGCAAAGGCGATTCTCTTAGTCTACCCAAATTATTATGGCGTAGGTGTAGATATTGTTAATATTGTAGAAGAGGCTCATAAACGAGGTTTAATAGTTCTTGTTGATGAAGCACACGGTCCACATTTACCATTTTCTGAATCCTTACCTATAGGTGCTATTGAGGCGGGCGCAGACTTAGTAGCACAAAGCACGCATAAATCAGTTGGTTCTTTGACACAAACCTCTTGGTTACTAGGCCAAGGCGAAAGAATTAATAAACGTCGTATTACGCAAATGCATCAAATGCTCCAAAGTACGAGTCCTAATTATATATTCCTTGCTTCCCTAGATATGGCGCGCCATCAATTGGCCACAGTTGGTAAGGACCTAGTAAGCCGTACCGTAGAATTGAGCCTATATTTACGGAATGAGTTACATAAGATTTCTGGTATTACTACCATGGAATACACAGATATTCAAGACCGGATCAAAAACTATGATGTTACTAAAGTCGTAATCGATGCAAAAGAACTCGGTTTAACAGGTGTTGAGTTTGAACGTATGTTACGAGCATACTCTATTGAGGTAGAATTGGTACAAGCAAATCATGTATTAGTACTCATTACAATTGGTGATACAAAAGACTCGGTAGATGCTCTTATTAAGGCTGTGCAAGCTGTAAGTGATGATGTATTAGGTGAGGCCTCTAGAGCTATAGGTACAAATGATGAGGTGGCTCAATCACTTAGTAAAGATTCCGCGTTGTTACCACTTCCTCAAGTTCGTGTGACACCGCGCAATGCCATGTATACTCATCGTGAGCAAGTTCCGTTAAGTGAAGCATTACATCGTGTTGCTGGAGAGACGATTGCTTATTATCCTCCAGGAATTCCTTGTGTAGCTGTAGGTGAAGTGATTAGTGAGTCTGTGTTACAATATATAGAGAAGCGAAAGGCTCTAGGTTATGTACCAAATGGAGCCGATGATATGACATTAGAAACAATCTGGGTGTTACAGGAGTAATTATGGGAACTTTAATCATATTAGAAGGCGGAGATGGTAGTGGCAAGGCTACGCAAACTAAACTATTGGTAGAGCGCTTGACTAAGGAAGGGCATGCAGTTAAATCTGTAAGCTTCCCAAATTACGATAGTGGTGCAGCTATGCCTATCAAAATGTATTTAGCCGGTGAATTTGGCAAAGATGTACATGATGTAAATCCTTATGTGGCAAGTTCTATGTACGCCATCGACCGCTTTGCTTCCTTTAGAACTGATTGGGAAGAGTTCTATAAAAGTGGTGGCATCATCATTGCGGACCGTTACACGACGTCTAATATGGTGCACCAAATGGTAAAATACGACAATCCTAAAGAACGGACTGCTTTTTTAGATTGGCTTGAAGATTTTGAGTTCCAAAAATTTGGCTTGCCCATACCTGATGCAGTATGTTTACTAGATATGCCTCTTGAAGTAAGTGAAGCCCTTATGGCGGAGCGCACTGGCAAAACGGGAGGTAATACTGGTGATATTCACGAAGGAAATCATCAGTACTTAGTAGCTGTTCATGATGCCTATGAAGAGCTAGTAGAACGCTACCAATGGCATCGCATCCCTTGTACGAGCAAAGACGCATTAAGTCAATATGTGTTGCGCTCCATTGAAGAAATTCATAACGATGTATATCAAGCAGTAGTCAATCTGCTACCTTAGGATAGGGCGACTCTTTTAAAAGTCGCCTTTTTCTTATATAATATTAATATTGAGCATGTATTGATAGGAGGAGCTATGACATATTTTGATTCTATAATTGGTCAAGATTCGATCAAGGCACACCTATCGGAACTTGTAAGTCGTAATGCATTACCGCATAGCCTTTTATTTTATGGTGAAGCCGGTCTTGGCAAGCTAGATATGGCCATAGGTCTCGGGTCTTTATTATTGGGACGGCAAGTATTTTCTCAACCTAAGGGGGAAGCTTATTTAGAGGCCGTTAAAGAAGCACGTCTTGCCAATGGTGAAACCGAAAAACGCATTGAAGCAGAAGGTTTGCCTATCTATATGGATAAGGGCGATGCCTTTTGGATTCGTCCCATGAAGACAACCCTAAAGGTGGAGCAGTGGTATTCATTATTGCAGGATCATCTGTCAGTAGCAGGTAATGGTAACCGCGTTGTCATTGTGGAGGACTTTCACACTGCCAATGCAGTCATGGCAAATGCCATGCTTAAAACCATCGAAGAACCGCCTGAACAGGTGTATTTCATCATTATTACGAATAAAATTAACACCGTATTGCCCACCATTATTTCAAGATGCATGGGTGTTGGCTTTAACAGCGTTGATATAGATACGATTCGCAAGGCTCTCGTAGCACGAGGTGTTACTGGTGATATAGAGCAAGCCTTGTTAGTCGGTCACGGTAATCCACAATTAGTAGAAAAGTTGGCCACTCAAGGTCGCATTGAGATGCTAGAGTTAGCTGTTAAGATAATGGATATTCTGGCCTTTGAAACGAGATGGTTTTCTATGATTTCTCTAGCTTGTGAAAGCTTACCTCGTGAAAGTCTAACAGAGTTAATGCACTGGCTACGCCTTGTAAGTAGAGATATGATGGCTCTTAAAATGGGGGCTCAAGACGGACAATTACAAGTACCTATGTACAAAACTCAATTATTACGATTATTACCGCGCTGGTCTATGCAAGCACTGTCAGAGGTTATTACCGAAACATTGCAAGCAGAACGGGCTTTGCGCTTACATATAAAAACCGCTCTCGTGGTGGACGGTCTCAGTATCGCCCTTCATGATGCTCGGGAGGAGGATTAAATGCTAACCATAGTTGGCGTACGCTTTAAAAAGGCGGGGAAGATTTATTATTTTCTGCCTGAACAATTAGAACTATCCATTGGGGATGGGGTTATCGTAGAAACGGCACGTGGCGTTGAATACGGTACAGTTGTGATTGGACCTAAAGAGGTCTATGAAGATACTGTTGTAACTCCTGTTAAGCCTGTCATTAGAAAGGCGACACCAAAGGATTTAAAACAAATTGAGAAAAACAAAGAGCGCGAAGAAAAAGCCTTTGAAATTTGTCTTGAAAAAATTGGTAATCGTAAATTACCGATGAAACTCATCAATGTGGAATACACATTTGATATGAATAAGATAATATTCTTCTTCACCGCTGATGGTCGTATCGATTTTCGTGAGCTTGTTAAGGATTTAGCAACAGTATTTAGAACGCGTATCGAATTACGTCAAGTAGGTGTGCGCGATGAGGCAAAAGTCTTAAATGGTATCGGCGCTTGTGGTAGACCTTTATGCTGTTCTAATTACTTAGGTGATTTTACACCAGTATCGATTCGTATGGCTAAGGATCAAAATTTGAGTCTAAATCCTACAAAAATTTCTGGTGTTTGTGGTCGTTTGATGTGCTGCCTTAACTACGAAGATGATTTATATAAAAAGGGCGGCGACCTATATGTGAAGAAGGAACGCCCTCAAGCTTCTCAAGATGTAGCACCTCCAGGTATTGGTAAGGAGGTTGTTACCGACGAAGGTATTGGTAAAGTCTTGAAAGTAAATCATCATAAACATACGGTGAAGGTCCAGCTTGAAGCAGGTCGCACTATCGACTTGAAATGGTCCGAGGTGGCATTGCCCGATGAATGATCAAGAACGACTTGATGATTTAATTATAGATAGCTTACAAATTTATCAACGTTCTGATATGTTTCGCTTTTCCTTTGATGCTATAGCACTCATTCACTTTTGTCGTTTCAATAGTCGTCATACTTATGTTGATCTTGGAACGGGGACGGGTGTTATGCCGCTTATAGGGACATCATTAGGAGCGGGCCATATAACGGGTATAGATATCAACGAAACTCTTATTGAGTTAGCTCAGCGTAGTGTTGAGCACAATTGTAAACAAGATATGGTAACAATGTTATGTGGGGATTATCGCTATATGTCGTATCGAGATGTACAAGATAAGCCCTTTGACGGCGTTATTGTAAATCCTCCTTTTTATGATTGTGAAAGCGGTGCAAAGCCTAGGTCTGAAGAACGGGCTTTGGCACTTCATGATGGACATACAACATTAGAAGAGGTTTTGAAAGCTGTACAGTCCTTTATTAAGTGTAAAGGTCGCTTGTGGATGATTTATAGTGCTAGTCGCTTACAATATGCATTGCATGATTTAGAAGTAGCCAACTTTCAAGCTAAACGCATTCGCTTTATTCATGGCATGGTAGATAAGCCCGCTAAGCTGGTGCTCATAGAGGCTCTCTATCAAGGTCAGGCAGGCCTTGTACTAGAGCCGCCACTCATCGTTTATGACAAACCTAATGTGTACACAAAGGAGGTGTCCTCTTGGTATGAACGATAACAAATGGGGCACCTTATATTTGGTGCCTACACCGATAGGTAATTTAGAAGATATGACGTATCGTGCAGTTCGTATCCTAGGTGAAGTTGATGCTATCGCTGCAGAGGATACGCGCCATACGGGTATATTATTAAAACACTTTGATATTAAGAAACCTTTGATTTCTTATCATGAACATAATAAGGAAGAAAAGGGGGCTTATATTATTGAGCTATTATTGGAAGGACAGTCTATAGCTTGTGTCAGTGATGCGGGTATGCCCGCTATATCTGATCCAGGGGCTAATCTGGTCACAAAAGCTATTGAAGAAGGCATAACGGTAGTGCCATTACCCGGTGCAAATGCGGCGTTAACAGCGCTTATTGCATCCGGCTTAGATACGAAATCATTTACCTTTGCAGGATTTTTACCTAAACGGGGAAAACATCGGGGTGAAGAATTACAACGACTTTCACAAGTAACGGGAACCTTGATGTTTTACGAAGCACCTCATCGATTGCAAGAGGTCTTACAAGATATGTATGAAGCCTTTGGTAATCGTTCTATTACGGTGGCAAGGGAGTTAACCAAGAAGTTTGAAACCTTTGTGCGCACCGATTTGGAAAATCTTGTAAACGATTTAGAACAGCTCACCTATAAAGGGGAATTCGTCCTCATCGTAGGTGGTGCTGATACAGTGGAATCTGACATTAGTGAAGTGTCAGATGAACCAGTATCTTATGTAGATGCTGTACAAGCCCTTGTAGAAACAGGGGTGTCTAAAAAAGAAGCAATTCGCCAGGTGGCAAAGCGATTTAACGTTTCCCGCCGGGATGTATATAATCTTGTAGAACGTTAAACCTTCTCATTCGAAGGTTAGAAGGAGACTCATCATGGGAGACACAAAAAAAACGTATTATATTACGACACCTATTTATTATCCAAGTGCTAAGTTGCACATTGGACATACGTACTGTACATCTGTAGCTGATACGATTGCTCGTTTCAAGCGTTTAGCTGGGTATGATGTACGATTCTTGACTGGTTCGGATGAACATGGTCAAAAAATCCAACGCGCTGCAGAAGCGCAAGGTATTACACCTTTAGAATACACCACAAATATCGTAAATGGTTTCAAGGCCTTATGGGAAAAGATGCATATTTCCAATGATGACTTTATCCGTACTACTGATGAACGTCATGAAAAGGTTGTGCAAGAGCTTTTCACTAAAGCTTATGAAAAAGGTGATATTTACAAGGCTGAGTATGAAGGCTGGTATTGTACACCAGACGAAACTTTTTGGACAGAGCAGAAGCTAGGACCTAATCATACTTGTCCGGATTGCGGTCGCCCTGTAGAGCGTGTTAAAGAGGAAAGTTATTTCTTTAAACTCGGCAAATATACTGATCAATGGTTGAAATTTATCGAAGAGAACCCTGATTTTATCCAACCTGAATCTCGTCGTAACGAAATGATTCAATTTGTAAAACAAGGTCTTGAAGATTTAGCTGTATCTCGCACATCCTTTGATTGGGGTATCAAGGTTCCATTTGATCCTAAACATGTAGTATATGTTTGGTTCGATGCATTGGTAAACTATATTAGTGCACTCTCTCCATTTGATGGTGATGGTGAACTATATAAAAAATACTGGCCTGCAGATCTCCATTTAGTAGGTAAGGAAATCGTACGTTTCCATACTATCATTTGGCCTATGATGCTCATGAGCCTTGAGTTGCCATTACCTAAAAAGGTATTTGGTCACGGTTGGATGATTGTTGACGGTACAAAAATGAGTAAATCTTTGGGGAATGTGATCGACCCAATCCCATTGATTGATACTTATGGCGCAGATTCTTTGCGTTATTACTTATTAAGTGAAATCACTCTTGGCAATGATGGTAACTTCACATTGCCTAATTTCGTTACAAAAATCAACGCAGACTTATCTAATGATTTAGGTAACTTATTGAACCGTACCATTGCAATGATTGAAAAATACCATGCTGGTGTAATTACTAAATGTGATGATATGGACGACCTAGACCGCGATGTATCTGCATTAGCTATTCAAACTGCAAAAGACTTTGAAGAATCCATGGAAAATATGGAACTTAATAAAGCAATTAAATCCGTATGGGCATTTATTGGTCGCATGAATAAATATATCGATGAAACAATGCCTTGGGTATTGGCTAAATCTGAAGATGCTAACGATAAAGCTCGCTTGCAATCTGCTATGTATCACTTGGCAGAAGCATTGCGTATCATTGCTATCTTAGTCAGTCCTGTTATTCCTGTAGGTGCTCCAAAAATTTGGGACCAATTAGGTCTTTCCGGTTTTGGTGACGCTACATTGAAAGATGCTAAAATTTGGGGTCTATTGCCAACAGGTACAAAAGTTGTAAAAGGCGATCCTATTTATCCACGTTTCGACATTCCTGAAATGGTAGATGTTGTGGTGGAAGAAAAAATTGAAGAATCTGTAGATACATCCAATATTCCACCATTAAAAGAAAATATTACGTATGACGACTTCGAAAAACTCGATCTTCGAGTAGCAAAAGTGGTTAGCTGTGAAAAAGTGCCTAAGTCCAAAAAATTGTTGAAGTTTGTATTGGATATCGGCATTGAAGAACGCACAGTATTGAGTGGTATATCTCAATATTACGAACCAGAAGCTATGGTTGGTAAAAAGGTAATTTATTTGGCTAACTTGGCTCCTAAAAAAATGATGGGCATTGAGTCTTATGGCATGATTTTGTCTGCTTCTGATTGGGAAGAACATTTGGAAGTGACAAATATTGAATCATTACCAGCAGGAAGTGTGGTTAAATAATGAAACTTTTTGATACACATGCTCATGTAAATGATGGCCGTTTTGATAATGACCGCAATGAAATGTTACAAGCCTGCTTTGATGCAGGCGTAGAATACATTATGATTCCTGGTGTAGACCGCAGTACAGTTGAATCTGGTTTAGCATTAGCAAGACAGTACGACCGTCTTTATGCTGCAGTAGGTACACATCCTCATGAGTCTAAAGACTTTACAGAGGAAGACTATGAGTTCTATAAGGAGCAAGCACTCAATAACGATAAGGTACGAGCTATCGGTGAAATCGGTTTAGATTATTACTATGATTTCTCTGATCGTGAAACACAAAGACGGGTCTTCATTCGTCAGTTGGAGTTAGCTCGTGAAGTAGATTTGCCAATTATTATTCATGACCGCGATGCGCATGGTGATATTATGGATATCTTGCGCAATGAAGGGAGGGATAATTGGGGTATTTTCCACTGTTACTCTGGTAGCTGGGAAATGGCTAAGGAAGCTATTAAATTAGGATTTTACATTTCCTTTGCAGGTCCCGTAGTATTCCCTAAGTCTACAAAGCTTAAGGATGTAGCCAAACAAGTACCAGTAGACAGAATTCTTATTGAAACAGACTCGCCATATTTGACACCACCTCCATTTAGAGGCCGTCGCAATGATCCAAGCAAAACTCAATTTGTAGCAGAGGAAATTGCACGTCTAAAAGGTCTTGATGTAGATGAGTTCTGTGAGATTGCCTATAATAATGGTAAACGTGTATTCGGTATTGATTAATTTTGATACTCGCCAATACAGAGGCTTGAAAGTAATATTCGTAGACTTACAATAGCCTTAGTTTGGATATTAGAATAATTCTTACAAACATTTTAAATGATAAATTACAAACGCGATTCTCTCATATCGGTGAGAATCGCGTTTTTCTATGGTATACTAAAGTATATTCATACTGAATATGTAGTAGGATGAGGATAATAGCATGAAACGTATTGCATTTATAGATTTAGGCTCTAACTCCGTTCGATTTGTCATTTATGAGATCTCTAAGACGGGTAGTTATAGACTAATATATCAAGAAAAAGAAAGTGTACGCCTTAGTGAAAACATGTGGGACACACACGAACTAACAAATGTAGCAATGGAACGTTCTTTGAGTTCTTTGAAAGCCTTTGTTCATATGGCAAAAGCTATGGAAGTTGATACGATTAAAGCTGTTGCTACGGCAGCCGTGCGCCTTGCTAAAAATGGTGATGTGTTTATAAAGACTGTAAAAGAACGAACTGGCCTAGATTTAGAATGTATTGCAGGCGAAGAAGAGGCGCGATTAGGATTTCTAGGTGTCATCAATACCATTGGCCTCAAAGATTTTATTATCTTTGATTTAGGTGGGGCTAGTACGGAGGTAACCCTTGTACGAGATCGTCATATTGCAGAGGCTATAAGCCTGCCAATTGGTGCACTTACCTTGACTGGTACTTATCAAAAGGGGGATGAGTATACCCCTGAAGAGTTTGAAAAAATGACCAAAGCAGTGAGGAAAGTAATTAGAGAACATTCTTGGCTTCGCAATGTAAAATTGCCACTCCTTGGTATTGGTGGTACAGCACGTAATATAGCTAAAATGGATCAACGAAAGTTATCATATCCTATTACAAAACTACATAACTATGAAATACCATATCATCGATTCCACGAAATTTTTGAAGACGTAAAAGGTAAATCTTTAGAGGAGCGTAAAAAGATAAGTGGCTTGTCTTCAGAGCGTGCAGATATCATTATTGCAGGCCTTACCATTGTGGAAGAATTATTTAACTACGTAAATACTAAAGCTCTCGTTGTTGGTGGTTGTGGTTTACGTGAAGGTTTATTCTATGACTACTATGGGACGCACTATTTAGGTGGAAATCCTATTATTGATGATATTTTAGTTCACTCTGCTGAAAATGTACTTTTAGGTATGACTAAACATGAGCTAGTACACGCCAAATATATTAATGGTTTAGCGACTACTTTGTTTGATGAACTAGAGTCACTTCATAAAGCAGATAACAACGCAAGAAGATGCTTGGTAACGGCTAGCCTTCTTCATGATATTGGTAAACGGGTTAACTACTACAGCCACGCACGTCACGGTTGTTATATGCTGGTAAATAGTAATTTGTATGGCCTTTCTCACGTAGAACAAGCTTTTAGTGCGTTCTTAGTTATGAACTCCCATGGCTTGACACCTAAAGAGTATAAAAACTTCCTATACGGTAAATTACTAGACCAAGATCAACGCTTATTAGGTCAAAAATTATCTATTATTTTAGCCTTGGCGGAGGCTCTCGATGAAAGTCATGAACAATTTATTCGACGATTAGAGGTAGTTATTAAACATGCTAGTGTGGCCTTAAAGGTACACTATGTAGAAGGCCGTGATGTGAGCGTTGTGAAAGGGGCTGTTGAAAAATTAGTCAAATCTTTCAAAAAAGAATTCCAAAAAGAGTTAGAAATAGAGTGGAAAGAAGCTCGTAAGGAGGCATAATGGTATTACCAAAAGCGCTACGATATGCAGTACTACATGTAGGCTCTAGTAGCATGAGCATTACCATTTTAGAATATAAGGGAATCGATGATGTACGGGTTATAGATTATGCAGCGAGAGAGGTAACCTTTGGAGAAGAATTATTTCAAACATCTCGATTGAGCTTTAAAACAATAGAAGAAATTTGTCATATTTTAAAAGGTTATAAGCAATTAATGGCAGATTATGGTGTAACTCGTTCTAGATTATATGGGACAACCGTAATTCGTGAGGCTACTAATCGTCGTAGTATTCTAGATCAAATCTACATCCAAACAGGTATGCGTATTGAGGTTATCGACATGCCAAAAGAGGTATATTATAAATATGCCTTGCTATATTATAAGATGACGAATCAGTATCGCTTGACGGATCCTACCCAGGCGACGTTGTTCCTTGATATTACATCTGGTGGCGTGGGATTAACAGTATGGCGTGGTGAAAGTTTATTATTCCAACGTAATATGCATAGTGGTTCCTTGCGTGTTATGGAATCTTTTAATCGTAACCAACGTTCTTCTACGTCGTTTCCTATGGCAATTACCGAATATTTGCATCGCATGATTGGCCCATTGCGTGAGGAACTTCAAACTTTCAATATTAATAGTGTCATTTTATCTGGTGATGAAGCTCAGTATATGGCTCGTCTCATGGGGGGGGGAAGTAATAAGGACGATATTATTACTATTGAACCTGAACGATTTAAAGGGCTCATTAACTCCTTTGATGGTGTAACGGCTACCAAGCTGATGAACCGTTATAAATTGCCTGAATATAAAGCCAATATTTTGATGCCTACTATGATTTTGTTTAATGAAATCATTACGGCTATAGAGCCTAAATCTTTGATTTTTAGTAGTTTCTCCTTCTCCCAAGGTATAAGTTGGTTCTATGGGGTAGAGGCTGAAAACAATCCGTTTATGTACCAACTACGTGAACAAAATGCTCAATTAGCTCGTGCTGTTGCTGCGAGATATCATACTGATAGCATTCACGATGCAGAGGTAGAACGCTTTAGCTCATTATTCTGTAAAACATTACGGCACAAAGGTTTACCAGAGCGGTGGGGCTATTTATGTCGTATAGCTGCTATCCTTTGTTCGGTAGGTAAATTTGTAAATTTGCGAAATCATGGGGAGCATGCTTATCATATCGTGATGGGCACAGATATTTTTGGACTTTCAGAAGAAGAAAAACAAGTAGTGGCCAATGTTGTATATTATCACTACAAAGGCACTCCATCTGATGACGATGCTTACTTTAATGCACTAACAGAATTACAAAAGATTCAAGTTACTAAATTGGTAGCCATTATTCGTGTAGCTTGCTCACTTGATGCGGGAAGTAATCAAAAAATTACAGATGTTACATTAGAAGAGCGAGACAATGTATTGTATGTGTTCTGTCGCACGAACGAAGATATTTCTCTAGAGTGGTGGACATTCACTAGAGATTCTGAATACTTTACAGAGGTATTTGGTATGGAAATTGTACTTATAAGAGGAGGTGACCGCCATGTTCAGTAATGCGAAATACTATTTTAATCGTGAATTATCTTGGTTAAAGTTTAATCAACGTGTACTACTAGAGTCCATAGATAGCAATACGCCTCTATTAGAGCGGCTGCGCTTTATTGCTATTGCTAGTTCCAATCTAGACGAGTTTTTTATGATCCGCGTGGCAGGGCTACGACATCAGGTTATTAATGGTATCGTTAAATATGATGCAGCTCATATGGATGCAAAGGCACAATTAAAGGCTATAGATGAATCTGTACAACGCCTCGTTTCTATGCAAAGTATATATTTAAATAATGTGCTCACTGAACTTGAAAACTATGGTTTCTTCTTTACTAAACCTGAGCAACTCGATGTAAAATCAAAAGCTTGGTTACGTCATTACTTTGAGGAACATATTTATCCTGTTGTAACGCCATTAGCCGTTGACTCTGGGCATCCGTTTCCGTTTTTAACAAATCATACTATCAATGCTATTGTGCGTATTTTTCAAATACTACCGGATGGCACAAAGGATTATAAGATTGCTATCTTGCCTATTCCATCTGTACTAGATCGTATTATTGAAATTCCAAGTCGAGGTAATAAAGAACATCGATTTGTGTACCTAGAGGATGTTATTACTTACTATGCAAACCAATTCTTCCAAGGTTACGGTATTGAAGATTACATGGTATTCCGTATTACACGTGATGCGGACTTAGAAATCGATGAAGAAGAGGCAACAGATTTACTATCGGAGGTAGAGGAATCCTTGCGTCGCCGCCGTCGTGGTGATGCGGTACGCCTTGAAGTTTGTGGTGAAGTAAAAGATCACTTGTTAGACTTTGTTCTTACAAGTGTAGAATTAGAACAAAAGGATGTGTATCGCATCGATGGGCATCTAGATTGTCGTATGTACTTTGATTTCTGTAACTATCCAGGTTTAGATGCACTTCGATACGAGCCCTTTGAATCTAAGATTCCTAGTGAATTAGTTGATCATGAGGGGGAGAATTTATTTTCCGTTATTGGTAAGCAAGATCTCTTTGTTCATCATCCCTTTGAAACTTTTGCTGTAGTAGAACAGTTTATTGCACAAGCTGCTATAGATCCTGATGTACTGGCGATTAAGCAAACCTTATACCGCGTAAGTGGCGATTCTCCAATTATTGCATCTTTAATAAAAGCCGCAGATAATGGCAAACAAGTAACCGTTCTTATGGAGGTTAAGGCTCGCTTTGATGAAGAAAACAATATTCATATGGCTCGTCGCCTCGAAAAGGCGGGCTGCCATGTTATTTATGGCTTGAAAGGTCTTAAAACGCACTCTAAAATCACTATGGTGGTACGTAGAGAAAATGATGGTATAAGGCGTTATGTTCATCTTGCTACAGGTAACTATAATGGCAAAACTGCTCGTATCTATACGGACTGTGGTATATTTACGTGTAATGATGAATATGGTGACGATGCATCCCGCTTCTTCAATTTGATTTCTGGTTATTCTGATCCACCAATTTGGAATAAATTTATCGTAGCGCCCTTAAATTTACGGGAAAAAATTATAGAATTGATTGATCGTGAAATTGAATGGGCTAAAAAAGGAGAGGATGCTTGTATCATCGCTAAGATGAATTCCTTACTTGATAAAAATGTTATTGCCAAGCTATATGAAGCGTCTACTGCAGGTGTTCGTATTGAGCTCATCGTTCGTGGCATTTGCACACTTCGTCCTGGTATTGCCGGTGTAAGTGATAATATTACGGTTCGATCCATAGTGGGGCGTTTCTTAGAACATCATCGTTTATTTTATTTCCGTAATGGTGGTAATGAAAGTCTGTACTTATCTAGCGCAGATTGGATGCCTCGTAATTTAAATGACCGTGTAGAGCTCATGATTCCTATTGAAGATAAGCGTCATAAAGAACGTGTGAAGGGTATATTGGATCTTTATTTAGAGGATACCTTAAAAGCTCATATTATGAGAGCTGATGGTTCCTACCGTAAAATTAATGACCGAGAGCACCCTATTTCTGCTCAAGAAGAGCTTATGAAAGCAGCTATTGAGAATGAACACAAGGAATCGATGACCGTCATCGAACGTTTACAACCGATGTTTAAGATGAATAGATGATGAAATTCTCACGCTGTGTTGATTAATGAATTTTAATACATTTATACATTAGTGAAAAAGCCTGTTTTTACAGGCTTTTTTGTATACACATATATTTGAAAATGAGATAAAAATGAAGTTTTTGGATGTGTAGAAAATTTTGGTAACAATTCGAAAACACATAAAAATACAATTTAAGTTATAAAAAAAAGCTGCATACTATATATAGTAGTGGTATTGTATATATGTACACAATTCGGAATATATTGTATAGTGTTAAAAAATATAGATATGTACGTACACAGTGGACTTTTGGAAAAAATATAGAAATCATAAATACAAAGAACATAGTGTTTATAAGCGTTTTCTCGCTATTGTTAACCTACGATGTTTGACAGGTTATATCTATCTGTAGTAGAATAATGATATTACAGGAGGGATTACAATATGAGAATTCATAAGACACACAAACGATATATTTCGTCTGTTGTTGCCGGATTGATTGTAACAGCTGTAACTATGACAGGTTTTTCTTATAATGATAAAACCGTTACCGTTATGGTAGATGGTGCAGCGCATACTGTTAGAACGCATTTAAATTCTAACGAAGGCATCGTACGCGATGCTGGGGTTAAGTTAAATCCAAATGATAAAGTTATTTCCAGCTCTACATCAGTTCAAAATGGTACAACATTAACTGTTGTTCGCGCTATTCCAGTTTATGTAACTGTGAATGGTAAAACAAGAGCTGTTTTCACTACAGAAACAACGGCTCAAGGCGTTGCTAATGAGCTTGGCTTTAAAACACCTAACTATGTAGTTGTAGGTGATGCAAACGGTTCTGTATTAAGTGGTACACATATTACAATTGCTCAAGTAACAAGCCGCTCTTTATCTACAGTAGATCAAGAGGTTGCTATTGAAGTTATCCGTCAAAAAGATGATACAATGGCTAAAGGCGAAGAAGAGGTTGTTCAAGTTGGTCAACCTGGGTTAGAACGAGTACAACGTGAAACATTATATAGCAATGGTACAGTTATTAAAACAAATGATGTATCTAAAGTAACACAACGTGCAATGGTACCTACTATTATTAAAGAAGGTACTCGTGAAGTGACTACATCTCGTAATGTGGCGGGCCGTTCATCTCGTGCTATCGTAATGGAAGCATCTGCTTACCTTGCAGGCGATGGTGATGGTGCTGGTATTACGGCTACAGGTGTTCCTGCAGTACGTGGTATTGCGGCGGTTGATCCAGATGTTATTCCATTAGGTACACGCTTATTTATCCCTGGTTACGGCGAAGCGATTGCTGCCGATACAGGTGGTGCGATTGTAGGCAATAAAATTGACCTTGTAATGGACTCTTATGGCGAGGCTATGGACTTTGGTCGCCAAGACGTAACAGTGTACGTTCTAGACTAAATAAAACGATTTGAGGATATATCAATAGATATATCCTCTTTCTTATTTATGACTATGTTATATATAACTATTTTATACCCGTGAATGTTACGTTAGACAGCTTATATTAAAAGCAATAAGACAGATAATATTCGAGGATATATGATAGCTTATATTTACACTATTTCAATTATTTTCTTTACTATATTGTTGGGAATTGTAAGAAAAATACTAAAAACGACGACTTACAAATATAAGTCGTCGTTTGTCATTTAATCTTCAATATACGGTAAGAGATATTCGTATTTTGTGCCTTTTAATTCTTCTTTAGGAATAAAGGTTAAGGCAGATCCATTAATGCAGTAGCGAAGGGAGCCATTAGGTCCATCTTCAAACACATGGCCTAAATGAGCGTTCCCAATGCGGCTACGTACTTCGATACGGTTCATACCATGAGAGTCATCTTGGTAGTATTTAATAACATCCTTAGCGATTGGTTTGGTAAAACTTGGCCACCCGCAGTGGGAGTTGAATTTATGTGATGATACAAAGAGGGGCTCTCCAGTAGTAATATCTACGTAGAGACCTGCTTTACATTCATCTGTTAATTCATGACTAAAAGGAGCATCTGTAGCAGAATTTTGGGTAACTTCATACTCTTGTGGTGATAGCGCATCTAAAGCTTCTTTAGAAGGTTTATTATACGCATTATCATCGATAAGTGGCTCGTCAGATAGGCCTAAAGGAATATGACAATAACCGTTAGGGTTTTTATCTAAGTAATCTTGATGATATTCCTCAGCAGAGTAGTAGTTCTCTAAAGGTAACACTTCGATAGCAAAGGGTTTGCCTTCAAAGGCTTGAGCACGGGCTAAGGTGCTTTCAATAATCGATTTATCTGCTTTATCAGTATAGTAAATACCAGTACGGTACTGAATACCTACGTCACCGCCTTGTTTATTAACACTAAATGGATCGATAGCGCGTAGGAAATATTGAATCAAATGGTCCAAGGAAAGTGAGTCTGCATCGTAGGTCACCTTGAGGGCTTCTACGTGGCCACTATTGTGGCAGACATCTTCATAGCTTGGATTTTCAGTAGGGCCATTGGCATAGCCTACTTCGGTGGAAATGACTCCTTCGATTTTTCTAATATATCCTTGCAAGCCCCAGAAGCAACCGCCTCCTAAATATATAGTATGTTCATTCATTTAATCACCCCATACTTCTTGAGCTATTTCTTTAACTAATGCTAGTTTAGCCCATTGTTCTTCTTCGGTCAATTGGTTGCCGATTTCACAAGAAGCAAAGCCGCATTGAGGGGATAAGCAAAGTCTTTCAAGAGGAATATATTGGGTAGCCTCTTGAATACGTTTTTTTATAACTTCTTTATCTTCTAACTCTGGACGTTTAGATGTAATTAGACCTAATACGACCTTCTTATTAGGAGATACTTCACGTAATGGTTCAAAGCCACCGGAACGATCATCGTCGAACTCTAGGTAATAAGCATCTACATTTTCTTTGGCAAATAGAATAGGGGCAATCGGTTCATAACCGCCACTAGCAGCCCAAGTAGAGTTATAATTACCACGGCAAACATGGGTAGTGAAGGCTAAATCTTGAGGTCGACCTTCGATGGCTAAGTTGTTTAAGCGTAAGTATTTAGCGGTTTCACCTTCGATGGTTACGCTTTTATCCTTTTGGCGACCTGTCCAGTAAGCGTGGTCACAGCACATCCCCCAAGTACAATCATCAAATTGAATATTGCGGCAACCAGCGTCATATAGGTCTTTAATAACTTGACGATACGCAGTGGCAATGTCTTGGATGAGTTCTTCTAAATCAGGATAGAAGGAGCGTGTCGTAATGCCGTTATCCTCACGGAATAATTCAGCTAAGAATTGGGATGGAGCAGGGATTGTTTGACGGGCCGTAGAATTTTCGTCTTCAAATTGTTTTACAAATTTGAAATGTTCAACAAATGGGTGGTTTGTGCCTGTGATTTTGCCAGTAAGGGCGAGGGAACCTGGCGCTGTTTCTTGACCAACGAATTTGTAACCGTGTTCCAGTTCAATTTCTTTTACGCCGTTAAATCCCCACATGAAATCTAGATGCCAATAGGCACGACGAAACTCGCCATCTGTAATAACTGGTAGACCAGCAGCCTTTTGTTTTTGAATGAGGTCTGTAATGAGACGATCTTCAACGGCTGTTAATTCTTCTCTAGAAATATTTCCATTATTGAATGCTTCGCGAGCTTTTTTTAATTCTTCAGGGCGTAGGAAAGAACCTACAATATCAAAATGAAATGGTGCTAATTGTTTGGACATAATAATAATCCTCCTTATATAAACGGTAAAACCGATAATTTCGATAGGTTTATTATAACGAAGTATGACTATATGTAAAAATATCAATATATTAGAGTTGTATATAACCTAAAGCTATATAGAAACGTGAATTTGTTTATTAAGTTATATCAAGGTATAAAAAAGCACTCTCCTGAAATGAGCTATATCCCAAAATTGTGTCCAAGTTTGGGGCAGTTCATAAAAGAGAGTGCTTGGTTTTCTAATTAATTTTTATCCTCTGACAGTTGAATATGTCTGCCATAGTTGCCAACGTATTGCTCTAAGGCTTGGATATATTCTTGGCCTAAGCGACTACGTTGCATTTTGTTATTCGTAATGTAGCCGATATGCATTAGACCTTCTTCTGCAAGCGGTACTGAGATGATATTCTCACCATTTACTTCTTTATCGATTACACCACTAGATACAGTGTATCCATCTAGACCTAGTAGTAAGCTAAAGAGGGAGGCCCTGTCGCGAACACGAATATGTTTAGGGCGTACTACGGTACTAAAGATTTCTTCAGAGAAGTAGAAGGAATTATGATCGCCTTGTTCAAAGGAGATATAAGGATAGTCTTCTAATTCATCCATGGATACGACATCTTTATTAGCTAAAGGATGTGTTTTACCGATGAAGATATGAGGGTGAGCCGTAAATAATTCTGTAAAAGTTAATTCGTTGGTGTGAATTAATTTTTCTAATACAGGACGATTGAAATCATTATAATAGAGTAAACCAATTTCACTCTTCATATGAGCTACGTCATCGATGATTTCATAGGTTTGTGTTTCCCGTAAGGATACATCATATTGGTCGATGCCTGCACCTTTTAACAGTTCTACAAAGGCGTTAACTGCAAAGGAGTAATGTTGTGTAGAAACAGAGAATTGTTTTTTACCACCGCTTTGGCTTTTGTATTGCTCCTCTAAAAGAGCAGCTTGCTCTAATACTTGGCGTGCATAGCCAAGGAAGCGTTCACCTTCTTTAGAAACAGTAATACCTTTATTTGTACGATCGAAAATGGTAATGCCCATTTCCTTTTCTAGTTCTTTGATAGCCTTTGTAAGGCTAGGTTGAGATACGAATAATCTCTTGGCAGCTTCACTAATACTACCTATATTGGCAATTGTTGTGACATACTTTAGTTGTTGTAAGGTCATAATTGGCCTCCTTTTATATATTACACTACTTATACTACTCGATTATAAGTATTTAAGCAATGTTATATATATGTTACAATGTACTAATAGAATAAAGGAGGACCTATGCTGAAACAAGTCATCGTCGTAGAAGGAAAATCTGATATACAACGTATTGCTCAAGCTGTAGAGGCTGACTGCATAGCAACTGAGGGTTTCACCCTTCGAAAAGGTGTTATCGATATGATACGAGTTGCTTACGAAAAACGAGGCATCATCATATTAACTGATCCTGATACGGCAGGGGAGCGAATTCGTCGAGTATTGACGAAAAAATTTCCCCATGCACAACATGCCTTTGTCCCTCGCGACGAAGCTTTTGCAAATGATGATATTGGCATAGAACAAGCATCCCCAGAGTCAATCAGAAAAGCTTTATCTACATTACATGTAGACTCTTTAGAATCTTCTAACGAATTTTCAATGGTAGACCTCGTTCGTCATGGTTTATCTGGTATGCCTGATAGTGCAGCTCGTCGAGCTGTTATCGGTGCAAAATTAGGGATTGGCTATGGAAATGGTAAGCAGTTCTTATATCGGTTAAATCATTACGGTATAACGCGAGATGCTTATGAAGCGGCAGTAAATAGTTTGAAATAGGAGTCACAATGTTAGAATCAGTAATTGCAAGCCCTGAGGTAGTACATTATATATGTAAACGCTTCGACATTAAAATGAGTAAAAAGCTAGGGCAAAACTTTCTTATTAAACGAGGCATCGTCGATGAAATCGTTCATGCTGCGGAGTTGACGCCTGGAGAACCTGTATTAGAGGTTGGCCCTGGTATTGGTACCTTAACACAAGGTTTAGCACAAAGCGGTGCGGATGTAACGGCTATTGAGCTTGATCGTCGTTTATTAGAAGTACTAGATACAACCTTAGCATCCTATGACAATGTACGCATCGTTCATGGTGATGTATTGAAACTTGATGTACCAACCATCATGAATCATAAACCGTTTAAGGTGGTTGCCAATTTGCCGTACTATATTACAACGCCAATCATCATGTCTTTATTGGAAAGTAAATTACCTATTGAGCGTCTCGTTGTAATGGTTCAAAAAGAGGTAGCCTTGCGTATGGTAGCCAAACCGGGCACAAAGGATTACGGCGCATTGTCTGTGGCTGTTCAATACTATACTGAGCCAGATATTGTTCTTGATGTACCACCTAAATCCTTCTTGCCAGCTCCAGCGGTAACGAGTTCCGTTATTCGCTGTATATTGCGCGATAAACCTCCTGTAGATGTGATTGACGAGAAACTATTCTTCCGCGTTGTGAAAGCTGGTTTTGCGCAACGTCGTAAAACATTTTCTAATACGATGAAAACAACAGGTTTGACAAAGAATCAAATCGATGAGTTATTAGCAAAAGCAAATATTGACGGTCAACGAAGAGGGGAAACCTTCAGCCTCCAAGAATTTGCTGACGTAGCTAATGCATGGGCGTCAATACAAGCATAATTAATAATTGTATTCTTAATACAATGGACGATTTTTATATTTAACAAATAAAAGTCAATAAAAGCAAATAAAGGCAAATAAATTAAAACGGTGCTAGTAAGATTAACGATCTTACTAGCACCATTTTGTTACTTAGAGTTTTATAAAAAAGAGTCCTGAAGGACTCTTTTTTTAGTATAGTATGCCTACCATTGTTGTAATAATGAAGGCATTCGCAAAGTCGATTAAGAATGCACCTACCAAGGAAACTACGAGCCATGCACGAGGGGATGGACCGTGTTTGCTTGCTAAGGATAACATGTTAACCAACGCATTTGGTGTAGCCCCTAAACCGAAGCCGATAGCACCAGCGCCGAGCATAACAGCATCGTAGTTGCGACCAAAGATAAAGTAGATAAGGTATGCAAATACACAGATAAGTACCATTTGCGCTACTAAAATAGTAATCAATGGTAATGCAAGATCGATTAAATGAACTAGTTTCAAGCTATTGATAGCCATTGTAACGAAAAAGGACAATGCTACGTTAGATACGGCATCGAGTGCTGCATCATTGATTTTGTAAGCTTTACTGAAGTCACCAAAGTTACGAATTACAGCTGCACAAATCATGGCACCGATGTATGCAGGTAGTGGAGTAAGGATGGATAAACCAGCACTTACGATAGTACCAAGGCCTAATGCAAGGCCAATCCACATACAAATAGTTAAAAGATCTTGAGAGTTGAATTGTTTGCCGCCACCTTCAACGTGATCTTCGATCATGTCGATGCCGTCATCTTCTAATAATTCAGGATTCGCATAAGGTGTTTTTACATTGTGCATTTTTATAATACGTTCACCTACAGGAGCACCTAGGACAGTACCAGCAACCATACCGAATGTTGCGGCTGCAACTGCTGTAGATGCTGTACCAGGGATGCCAAGTAATTGTTCATAATACGGACCGAAGGCACCAGCTGTACCAAGACCGCCCATCAGGGCTACGGAACTTGCCATGATGCCGATGATTGGTTCAATGCCCAAAGCTTTAGCAATCATGATACCTGCAGTATTTTGTACTACAATCCACACTGCACATGCGAGGAAGAAGAAGATAATGAAGATACCGCCCTTTTTGAGGACTTTCAAGGAAGACATCAAACCAATAGTGGTAAAGAAAGCGAGCATTAAGAATGTTTGTAGAGAGTCTTCAAATGTAATGTTTAGAATCTTGTAATAAGAAAGAATAGCAGTTAAAAATGCAAATGGAAGAGCCCCTACAGCAGGTGCAGGCATACACATTCTTTGTAAAAATTTAGAATGCTTGTTAATCCATGTACCTATGAACAAGGTAATAACAGCGAGACCTACGGTTTGGATCATGGACAGTTTTAAGGTCCATACATTGTTGACTAAGGCTAAGTCAATCAGTGGCATAAAATCACTCCTTTAAATAAAAATAAACCTGTATTTTATGGTATCATGAATGGTTGAAAAATACTATAGAATATACACTGAATAAAAATCTTATATATTTTCTTTACAACACTCACTTACCTCATTCAAGCACAAGGATCGCCTACAAGTTAAGTTTATTGTTATGGATATGTCCATACAATTTAAGCGCATCATGGAGGCGCTATTTCCACATGCGCATATTATCTGTGATCGATACCATGTATGTCGACTTGTAGATTGGGCGGTAGAGCGAGTTAGAAAGCGTGAGCAACATAAACTGGCTGCTTATTCACGTATGTTAAAACAGAATAGACGTGTGCTAATGAAACATCCAGATCATTTAACGGAAACTGAGCACGTCAAGCTCTGTGAAATACTCCGAGTTTCGGATGATTTACGAAAAGCATATGCTTTAAAACTTTCTTTTAGAAAAATCTTTTCGACCTATGGTAAACAAGGGATAGCAGCACATTTAATGCATTGGTTAGAATTAGTGAAAGCATCTGGCTTGAATGAATTTAATAACTTCTTTACATCATTTCCTGCATGGATGACGCAATTAACCAATGCTTTCTTACTCCCATATTCTAATGGATACACAGAAGGAACTAACAACAAGATTAAGGTATTAAAACGAATAAGCTATGGACTTCGCCACTTTGGTAGATTTAGAGTACGTATTCTACTTTTGAGCAAAAAGAATGGCACCAACCATACGTATGATTGGTGCCAAAGAAGACTCGTGGGGTGAACACCCCAACATTTGACAGAGAACCAAAAAGAGTCCCGAAGGACTCTTTTTTTAGTATAGTATGCCTACCATTGTTGTAATAAGGAAAGCATTCGCAAAGTCGATTAAGAATGCACCTACCAAGGAAACTACGAGCCATGCACGAGGGGATGGACCGTGTTTGCTTGCTAAGGATAACATGTTAACCAACGCATTTGGTGTAGCCCCTAAACCGAAGCCGATAGCACCAGCGCCGAGCATAACAGCATCGTAGTTGCGACCAAAGATAAAGTAGATAAGGTATGCAAATACACAGATAAGTACCATTTGCGCTACTAAAATAGTAATCAATGGTAATGCAAGATCGATTAAATGAACTAGTTTCAAGCTATTGATAGCCATTGTAACGAAAAAGGACAATGCTACGTTAGATACGGCATCGAGTGCTGCATCATTGATTTTGTAAGCTTTACTGAAGTCACCAAAGTTACGAATTACAGCTGCACAAATCATGGCACCGATGTATGCAGGTAGTGGAGTAAGGATGGATAAACCAGCACTTACGATAGTACCAAGGCCTAATGCAAGGCCAATCCACATACAAATAGTTAAAAGATCTTGAGAGTTGAATTGTTTGCCGCCACCTTCAACGTGATCTTCGATCATGTCGATGCCGTCATCTTCTAATAATTCAGGATTCGCATAAGGTGTTTTTACATTGTGCATTTTTATAATACGTTCACCTACAGGAGCACCTAGGACAGTACCAGCAACCATACCGAATGTTGCGGCTGCAACTGCTGTAGATGCTGTACCAGGGATGCCAAGTAATTGTTCATAATACGGACCGAAGGCACCAGCTGTACCAAGACCGCCCATCAGGGCTACGGAACTTGCCATGATGCCGATGATTGGTTCAATGCCCAAAGCTTTAGCAATCATGATACCTGCAGTATTTTGTACTACAATCCACACTGCACATGCGAGGAAGAAGAAGATAATGAAGATACCGCCCTTTTTGAGGACTTTCAAGGAAGACATCAAACCAATAGTGGTAAAGAAAGCGAGCATTAAGAATGTTTGTAGAGAGTCTTCAAATGTAATGTTTAGAATCTTGTAATAAGAAAGAATAGCAGTTAAAAATGCAAATGGAAGAGCCCCTACAGCAGGTGCAGGCATACACATTCTTTGTAAAAATTTAGAATGCTTGTTAATCCATGTACCTATGAACAAGGTAATAACAGCGAGACCTACGGTTTGGATCATGGACAGTTTTAAGGTCCATACATTGTTGACTAAGGCTAAGTCAATCAGTGGCATAAAATCACTCCTTTAAATAAAAATAAACCTGTATTTTATGGTATCATGAATGGTTGAAAAATACTATAGAATATACATCGTATAAAAATCTTATATGTTTTCGTTTCAACACTCACAACAACATTAAAACCTTTAATACTTGAGTAATTATTTTTACTTATACACATAAAATGTCAAAAAGTAATACTTTAAATTACTTCTTTACATAATCATACTATATGTATTCGACTTAAAGCTGTGATTTTCCTTCTTCATATAAAAAAATAAACTGGAATATATTTCTTAAATTTATAATTCTATGAAATATATTCCAGTTTTAAATTTTAAAATTCTTATATAGTCTTACTTTGCTTAGCTTCTTGAAGTTATATGGGGGAAATTTAACCCGTATATACATATAATGATATAACTAAAAAATATATACTACTACATAAAATAATTAGAAGTTATAGCTATTAAAGATTGTATAAACATTATAGAAAGTATAAGTGTTATAGATCATGATGTAGTTTCGGCGTAGTTAGGAAGGTAACATCTGGATTACGTTCTTGAACCCAGCCCATTTGCCATTCGTTGGAGATGAGGACTACCGTACGATCCCGATTATCTTTTACGATCATTGCATTATCAACACCTTTTAAAGAAGCAATGTCTACTTCACCGTCAATCCATCGAGCTACACTATATGGCAATGTATGATTTAGTAAATCTACACCATATTCATTTTTGAGGCGATATTCTAATACTTCAAATTGAAGCATACCTACCGCGCCAACTATGAAGGCGTCTAATGCACCTGGTTGCTCAAAAATCTGGACTGCACCTTCTTGAGCCAATTGAGTCATACCTTTTTGGAATTGCTTACGCTTCATCGTATCCTTTGGAGATACACGAGCAAAGAATTCCGGAGGGAATACAGGGAAGTCACCAAAGGTTACCTTGTGCTTTGGTGCACATAGAGTATCGCCTACGCCCATAGTACCAGCATCAAAGACACCGATAATATCGCCGGGATATGCATCCTCTACGATAGTACGTTCTGTAGCTAAGAATTGTTGAGGTTGAGATAGGCGGATTGTTTTGTTGGATTGTCGATGTAATACGGACATGCCTTTTTCGAATTTGCCAGAGCAGATACGCATGAATACGATACGGTCATGATGGTTAGGGTCCATATTAGCTTGGATTTTAAATACTAAGGCGGAGAAGTCTTCGCTAGTAGGTTGTACTATTTCTTCTACAGCCTGACGTGGAGCAGGGGATGGTGCCAGTTCTAAGAATTTCTCTAAGAATGGTTTAACCCCGAAGTTTGTCATGGCAGAGCCGAAAAACATTGGAGTCAACTCACCGGTACGAACCTTATCAAAGTCAAAGGGATCACCTGCAACGTCAAGCAACTCAATATCATCAAGCAAAGCTTGATATACATCATCACCTAATAACTCTTTCATGCGAGGATCAGTTAAAGCACCTTTTTCAGAGGCTAGTTTTTCTTGACCATGTGTTTCGTCTTTTGCAAAGAGCTCGATAGTTTCATGTTCTCTATCATATACACCTTTGTACTCGCCATTAATACCGATAGGCCAGTTCATAGGGCATGTACGAATGCCAAGAACATTTTCAATTTCTTCCATCAAGTCAAATGGACTACGACCAAAATGGTCAATTTTGTTTACGAATGTGAAGATAGGAATGCCGCGTTCTTTAGATACAGCAAATAGTTTTTTCGTTTGTGCTTCCACGCCTTTTGCTACATCGATAAGCATGACAGCACTATCGGCTGCCATCAATGTACGGTATGTATCTTCGGAGAAGTCCTGGTGACCAGGCGTATCGAGGATATTTACGCGACAACCGTCATAGTCAAATTGCAACACGGAACTCGTTACGGAGATACCACGTTGTTTTTCGATTTCCATCCAGTCAGATACAGCGTGTTTTGCAGTTTTACGAGACTTTACGGAACCTGCTAAGTGGATGGCACCACCGTATAATAGTAATTTTTCTGTTAATGTTGTTTTACCCGCATCCGGGTGAGATATGATAGCAAACGTACGACGACGTTGTACTTCTTCTAAAAATGTCATGGTTCACCTCTATTAGTATGTTTGTATAAGTAGATATATATTACGGTTCTACTTTTACAGTCTATATCGTAAAAATTATACATGATTTTTCTAGTTATGACCACTAAATTGTAGTATAATGAGATTTCATAGAACGGCTTGGGGAATAGCCGTTATCTTCATGTTAAGGAGGGGGACCATGCGGTTATTTATTGCGGAAAAGCCATCCATGGCTCGTGAAATTAGTAAATGCTTGCCAGAAAATAAAAATATCCAAAAGCGGAATGGCTATTTTATCCAAGGTGATGATGTAGTGACTTGGGTGGTTGGTCACGTGTTACATCAAGCAGAACCAGGCGATTACGACGATAAATATATTCGTTGGCGCCCTCAAGATCTGCCGATTGTGCCAGATGAGTGGAAATTACTCGTTACAGATAGCAGTCGTCAACAGTTTGAGACCGTAAAAGACCTAATCAATAAAGCGGATATTATCGTCAACGCAGGTGACCCGGACAGGGAAGGGCAACTGTTGGTTGACGAAGTATTGTATTATGTGGGTAATACAAAGCCAGTACAGAGAATTCTACTAAATGCGCTGGATGAAAAATCTATTCGTTCTGCACTAGATGATTTGCGCGATAATAAGGACTTTCATAATCTATATCAATCGGCGTTAGCAAGAGCACGTGCAGATTGGCTCATTGGTATGAATTTATCTCGAGCGTACACCTTAGCTGAACGTTATAAAGGTAATAGAGTGACATTGCCGATAGGGCGCGTTAAGACACCTACCTTGGCGCTCGTTGTACGTAGAGAACGAGAGTTAGCTGCATTTAAGCCCGTAGATTATTTTACTGTAAAAGTTTTATATAACCATACTAACGGTGTATTTTGGGCCACATGGCAACCGACAGATGAGCAGAAAGGGTTAGATCCTGATGGTCGTCTCATCAATAAGGCTATAGCTGATGCATTAGTTGAACAATTACAAAGTGGATTAGATGGTGTTATTAAGGCTGTTACTAAATCTAAGAAAAAAGATGTACAGCGTTTACCATTATCCTTGTCATCCTTACAGGTTTTGGCAGGTAAAGCCTTCTCCTATGATCCGCAAACTGTGCTTGATACAGCACAGAAATTATATGAGAAGAAATTGACCACCTATCCTCGTTCAGATTGTGAATATTTACCACCGAATCAGTATGGTGATCGTAATGCGATTCTCAACAATTTACAGAATGCTGGTGATGAGCGTTTAGCACAGTGGGCTAGTGATGCTGACCGCTCTATTAAAAGTCGTGCTTGGAATGAAAAGAAAATTACGGCCCATCATGCTATTATTCCCACTACGGTTGCTTGTAATATAAATAGCTTGTCACGGGAGGAACGAAATATTTACTTCCTTATCAGCCAAGCTTATATTGCTCAGTTTTATGGAGAGCATGTTTATGAGCAAACTAAAATTGTAGTAGAGCAGTGTAAAGAAGAGTTTGTTGCTAATGGTCGTGTAGTTATTGAAGAAGGCTGGAAGACCCTTTATAAACGACAAAAGTCTAAGTCTACAACAGATAATGAGGAACCGGATTTAACCGATGAACGTGGGGCCGAATCAGATTCTAAAAAAGAAGCTCCTGAAGAGACGGATCACTTGCCGGTGGTTAAAAAGAACGACACTGTTTTATATACAGATTCCTCTGTAGAGGCGAAGCAAACCAAGCCACCATCTCGATTTACACCGTCTACTTTGTTACAAGCGATGAAGGAAATTCACAAGTTTGTAAAAAACGAAGACTTGAAAAAGCAATTAAAAGCGGTGTCTGGTATTGGTACGGAGGCGACCCGCGCTAATATTATTGATGAGCTCATCAGTCGTGGATTTATGAAAACATCGGGAAAGAAGCAAGTTCTATCACCAACTAAAACGGGCTATCTCTTAGTTGATGCATTGCCTGATGAATTGCTATATCCTGATGAAACGGCAGTATGGGAGGAACGATTGGCACTCATGAGTGAAGGAGAGGATACATTAGATTCTTTCTTATCTGATCAGATTCAGTTTTTGAAGCATTTGATTGATAAACTGGGCTTTGATAAACAAGGTAGCTCCGGTCAGATGATGCCAAACGTGGTTCGCACTATAACGAAACAAAATCGGAAACGTCCTATGGATAATAGTGACATTGATGTATCTTCTTTGCCTATTTGTCCGAAATGTAATAAGGGCCGTTTGCAACAGCGAAACGGTAAATTTGGCGCCTTTTTAGGGTGCACCAATTATCCTGCATGCAAGCATACGCAATCTATTGAAGGTGTGAATCCTAATGGTGAAAGTAATATTGCAATATCTGATGACGATAAACAATATAAATGTCCACGATGTAAAGAAGGTTACTTTGTAAAGCAAGAGGTGAGAGGTCGAGTAAACTGGATTTGCAGTAATCGTTCTCAATGTAAAACTCAATGCTCCGATGTAGATGGAGTACCAAGTATTTATGCCCATAAGTAAATACTATTCTAGTATAGTTAAATATATAATAATATATAGAAACTACTCATCAAGTTTGACAACAAAAAGACGCGTACAGCTATGCTGTGCGCGTCTTTTTTGTTGATATATTTTTTGTAGAGAAATAGTATCTTCATTGATTAAGCAATAAATATAAAGGTTGTATTATCTACGTTTGCCACGACGTCCTGTTTGCGACGTAGATGTACGACGTTGGCGTGTGTTGGCACCCTTATGACCACGTGCTTTGTGTGCCTTAGCCTTAGTAGCTTGATAAGAGCTATTTACTTTTGGTTTACCAGATGCTTTTGCACGTTTAGGTGCAGCGCTAGCATTACCTTTAGTTTTGATCTGACCGTCTTTAGTGTATTTTGTAAGTGTTGCTTGAATGGCACGCTCGATGCGGCGCAACCAAGATTCATCTTGTGGTGTTGCAAAGGTTACGGCCACACCAGAATTACCAGCGCGACCAGTACGGCCAATACGATGTATATAGTAATCTACATCGCGAGGTACATCATAGTTGTAAACATGTGTAATGCCCTCGATATCGATACCGCGAGCAGCAATATCTGTAGCGACTAAGATTTGTGTCTTTGCTTTTGCAAAATCGCGTAATATTTGTGTGCGGCGACCTTGTGTCAAATCGCCGTGCATTTCTGCGATGTTAAGCCCAGCAGCAGTTAATTCATAGGATAAACGAACGGCACCTTCTCGTTTATTACAGAAAACAATTGCCAAAAATGGATTATCTTCTTCGATCATTTTAATGAGCCGTTCAGTTTTCTCTTCCGGGTTCATCATATACACTCGTTGATCTATGGATTCGAGAGTAACATGTTTGCCTTCGGCTGTAACAGAAACCGGTTTAGACATATATGCCTTTGCAAGGTTGCGAATTTTGTCTGGAATCGTTGCAGAGAATAGTAATAATTGTCTATTCGCATCTGTTTGACTGATGAGACTTTCAATATCAGGCAAGAAACCCATATGAAGCATTTGATCCGCTTCGTCTAGTACAACACGGCGAATGCAATCTAAATGTAAAGAACCTCGTTTAGCGTGATCTAGTAGGCGACCTGGCGTACCTAAAATTACTTGTGGACGGCGACCTAGTTGTTGTAATTGGGCTTCAATTGTTTTACCACCGATAAGAGGAAGGATATCTACATTTAGAATAGATCCAATTTCTTTCGCCTCATCTGCGATTTGTTTTATAAGTTCACGTGTAGGTGCAATGATGAGCACTTGTTCTTGATGGACATCTGTATGTACACGTTGAAGAATAGGCAATAAGAAGGCAAGCGTCTTGCCTGTTCCTGTTTGAGCTTTTGCTATTACATCATTTCCTTTGAAAACTACAGGAATGGCTTGTTCTTGAATTGGCGTCGGCTCCTTGATACCTTGCTTTTGAAGGGCTTGGATGAGTTCATCACAAACACCTAGAGATTTAAAAGATTTCATGGATCGTCCTTTCTTTAATACATATTATATTAATTATACCCTATGCATATAGTAGGGGCAAATAAATTGAACTCTTATCTTTGACCATTATTAGTGGGGATACATAGACGATTTTAAATAAAGTAGATGTGAAATTATATGGAAAATCACAACTAGTTGATAATAAATTGAAAAATAACGATATAAAAATGTTTATGAGAATGAACAACATTAAAATATTAATGTTTAAATAAATCTTAAAGCTATAAATGAGAATGATTAAATTATCAGTAATGATAATCTTAGTAATATTTATTATTTTGTGTTTCTGCTATAAATTAAGAGTAGATAGATAAATACTATACCTACAGGGTTTATCTTGGAAGATGATAAAGTAAATTTCATAGTTAATATGAGAAAAAAATATACATATGAGATAGAAAATAACCATAAATTTGATAATAATTGTTGAAATTAACGTTCGATTTGATATAATAATTTAAGATATTAATACGCATTCTTATTTGGTGTGGTTAATATGAGGTTGTTAGGTACAAAATATAAATAGGAGGTGTAGTATGGCTATCAAAAAGTTGAAAGACATGAAGCCCGGTGAGTCCGGTCTTATTGTTGCTCTACATGGCAGTGGCAATGTTAAACATCGTCTGATTGACATGGGCCTTGTAAAAGGTACAAAAATTCATGTTATGAAGTTTGCCCCTTTGGGTGATCCAGTAGAAATTAAAGTTAAAAACTTTGAATTAGCACTTCGTACAAGTGAAGCTGGTATGATTGATGTAGAGATATAATAGGAGGTCCACATGGCAGAAAAAGGGCAAATACGTATTGCCTTAGCAGGTAACCCTAACTGTGGTAAAACTACAATGTTTAACAATATCACAGGGGCAAAGCAACACGTTGGTAACTATGCCGGCGTTACGGTAGAAAAAAAAGAAGGCCATACTAATTTTGATGGTCAAGAGTTATTATTTATTGACTTACCAGGTACATATAGCTTAACAGCTCGCTCCTTGGATGAGTTAGTAGCTCGTAATGTTATCGTAAACGATAACCCAGATGTAATCGTAAACGTTCTTGATGCATCTAACTTGGAACGTAACTTATATCTAGCAGCACAATTGTTGGAACTTGAAAAGCCAATGGTTATTGCTCTAAATATGTCTGACGTTGCTGAAGAAATGGGCATTAAATACGACCTAAAAAAAATGGCTGAATTAACAGGCGCTACAATCGTTAGTACAGTAGGTCGTACAAATGTTGGTACAAAAGAGTTATTAGAAGCAACAATTAGCGTAGCTGCTTCTCAAAAAACACCTGGTGTAACAATTAACTATGGTGATTTATTAGAAGGTAAAATCGGTGAACTTGTAACAGCACTTGAACAGTCTGGTACAGTTACGTATCCACTACGTTGGATTGCTATTAAATTATTAGAAAATGATCCAGATGTTGTGGAAAAAGTTAAAGGCTTTGCAAATACAGACACAGTTCTACAAAAGGCCGCTTCTATCCGCGAAGAAATCAAGGATCAAGTTGATCTTGATGTAGTATTCCAAGAATATCGTCATCGTTTTGCTGTTGAAGTATATAACCAATCTTTACTACAAGCTCCAACAGAAATAGAAACGCGCTCCGATCGTTATGATAAAATCTTAACGCACCGTATTTGGGGCTTACCAATCTTCATGATTGTTATGTACCTATTGTTTGCGTTCGTAAACATCGTAGGTGGTATCCCACAAGGTTGGATTGAAGATGGCTTTGCTGCATTACAAACTCTTGCAGTTCAAAATATTCCTGAAGGTCAATTACAGTCCCTCATATCTGACGGTATTATCGCCGGTGTAGGTGCCGTACTTTCCTTCTTGCCATTGATTCTATTGCTATTCCTTGGTATTTCCTTCTTGGAAGATACTGGTTATATGGCACGTGCAGCCTTCGTTATTGACCGCGTAATGCGCGCTTGTGGTTTACATGGTAAATCCTTTATTCCTTTATTATTAGGTTTTGGTTGTTCCGTTCCATCCATAATGGGCTCTCGTATCCTTGATAACTATAAGGATCGAATGGTTACAATTTTGATTACACCATTCATGAGCTGTTCTGCTCGTTTACCTGTATACATCTTATTTGCTAACGCGTTCTTCCCAAATGGATGGGATAGTACATTAGTAGTATTCTCTATATACTTCTTAGGTATTATCTTCGGTATTATCTTTGCGAAAATCTTCCGCAAATTCCTTTTCTCTGGTGAGGCTGAACCATTTGTAATGGAATTACCTCCTTATCATATGCCTACATTGAAAGCTACTTCGTTGCACATGTATGAACGTGCTAAATTGTACATCATTAAAGCTGGTACTTTCATCATGGCAGCATCCATCTTGATTTGGTTTATCACTGCATACCCTATGGATGTAGAATACTCTAAAGATTTCGATGCAATGAAAGAACAAGTTGCTCAAGAGTTTGAAGTAAAAGATGCAGCTACATTAGCACAATTTGGCATTACTGCAGATGATCAAAAAGAAGCAGTAGATGGAATTGTGGAAGATATGAAAAATAAAGTAGAAGAAGCTACTAAAGCGGCTGAAGACGCAGAAGAAGATGCTCCTGAAATAGCAGTAGAACCAGATTCTGCAGCACCTGAATTATTCAATTCTATTCAAAAAGAAAATAAAGAATTGTTCCCTGCAGCATGGGCTATGTACAAAAATAGCGTTAATTTAGATGAGGAAACCCAAAAACTTGAGGAAGAACAAGCAGCGGAAAAACTTGAACAATCTTATGCGGCTTCCTTCGGTAAAGCACTTAATCCAGTGCTTCAACCATTGGGCTTTGACTGGAAAATGGGCGTAGCTCTCGTAGCTGGTTTGGCAGCTAAAGAGGTTGTTATCTCTACATTAGGTACTATTTACGCTGTTGGTGGCGATGAAGATAATCCAGCACCATTGACTGAGTACCTGCAAAATGACCCTCATTTCACACCGCTAGTCGCCTTGACAATGATGTTATTTGTCTTAATCTATCCACCATGTATAGCAGCATTAGCAGTTGCTAAACGTGAAACTGGCTCTTGGAAATGGGTTGCGTTCATGTTCTTCTATGAAATCACATTTGCTTGGATTGCTTGTTTCATCTTCTTTAATGTAGGCCGTGCATTAGGTTTCTAATTCGTGAGTCATTATATACAGTGTTTTAGCCACTTTATAGGTAGCTAAATCAAACTGCATTGAATAATTGCGATTTAGTTATAGTTAATTTAAAAATAATACTTGCTAATTATCAATATTCGTGGTTAAATGATAATGAGAAAGGGGAAATATCATTTAGATATTGCTTTTATCTTATTTATCACTAAGACAGATATTGTGATTTAGTTGATATTGAGAAAGAGGCATAATAATGGATAATCTTGTTATAGGACTCATAGTTGTTCTAGCATTAGCTTATATTGGTTTTAAAGTGTTTAAACAAGTTGGCGGTAAAGGTGGCTGCGGCTGTGGCGGCGGTGGATCTGAATCCGGTAAATCATCTAGCTGTGGTGGAAGCTGCTGTTGTGATGGTTCCAATAAAGCATTAGGCATTAAACGAGCTGATAAGTAATCAGAACAACACTCAAGTTATGTAAGAAAAGAGGAGTCTCTATAATGGCTCCTCTTTTCAAATATAGTTATTAAATCTTTTATCATATTTAGTAGAAAGGGTTATCATTATGTTCAACATCGATCCAAAAAATCTTAAAAACGCTAACTTATTCGCAGCAGGTCTTGCATTGGGTACTGTAGGTCTTAAAGTTTTGACTTCTAAAGATGCTAAAAAAGTATATGCTGGTATCGTGGCAGCTGGCCTTCGCGCTAAAGAAACTGTATTAGAAACTGCTGAAAAAGTACAAGCATCTGCATCTGACGTATTGGCAGAAGCTCAAGAAATCAACGAAGCACGCAACGAAGAAATCTTTGAAGAAAACAAATAATTAGAGGATTGCACATATGTTACAATTTTCTGTAGTAAAAAAACTCAGAAATCGCTTGCATGTAAAGGTTACAGGTCATCGCTTTACAGAAGCAGAAGCTGCTTATGTAGAGGATACATTGTTGCTTAATGATGCAATTGTAGATGTAACCTTCTACACTCGCAGCAGTCAAGTTGCCATTAAACATACTGGCGATGTTGATGCTGTACGTGAAGCAGTGCTAGGTCTACGCGATTTAGACTTGTCCGAAGCACCTGCTTTGAACGAATATTCTCCGCGTTTGGTGAATAAAAAGTATCGCGAAATGATGCTTAATAAAACGGCTTTATATTTAGGTAAAAAAGCTGTTTTACCTGCTCCAATTGCCGCGGCATGGGCTTGGTGGGATGGTCTTAAAATTATCGGCACTGCAATTAAGACTTTATGGCAACGCAAGTTGACTGTAGAGGTTCTTGATGGTGTAGCGATTGGCGCATCTTTACTTCAAAAAGATTACCCTACAGCAAGTGCAGTAATGTACTTACTAGGTATTGGTGAAATCTTAGAAGAATGGACTCACCGTAAATCCGTATTAAATCTTGCTCAAAGCATGTCTTTGAACGTAGATAAAGTATGGGTATTGGTAGATGATATTGAAGTGAGCAAACCTGTTAACGAGGTTGTAGCTGGCGATCAAATTATCATTCGTCAAGGTGAAGTGATTCCATTGGATGGCGTTGTTGTGGATGGTGTAGTTCTTGTTAATGAAAGCTCCATGACTGGTGAACCAGAAGCGGTTCGCCGTGATAAAGATACTTCCGTATATGCCGGTACTGTTGTTGAAGACGGTAAAGCTATCATAGAAGTACACAGCACATCTAAAACTTCTCGTTACGAAAAAATCGTTAACCTCATTGAAGAGTCTGAACAAATGAAATCTGGTATGGAACAACAAGCATACCGCATGGCTGATAAATTAGTACCTATTAGCTTTATTGGTGCTGGTTTAACATACTTGTTGACTCGCAATGTAATGAAAGCATTGTCTTTCGTAATGGTTGACTTCTCTTGTGCATTGAAATTGTCTATTCCATTGGCTGTACTTTCAGCAATGCAAGAGGCATCTAAACGCGGTATCACTGTTAAAGGTGGTAAGTTCTTAGAGCAAATTGCACAAGCAGATATGATCGTATTTGACAAAACAGGTACGCTTACAAAAGCAGAACCTGAGTTTGAACAAATTATTCCGTTCAACGGTCATGATGCAGATGAAATGTTAAAATTAGCTGCTTGTATCGAGGAGCATTTCCCACATTCCATGGCTAAAGCTGTAGTACGTGCTGCAAAAGACCATGCATTGCCTCACAAGGAAATGCACTCTGATGTTGAGTACGTAGTAGCTCATGGTATTGCATCTAAAGTTGGTCGCTACCGTGTACGTATTGGTAGTGCTCACTATATCTTTGATGATGAAAAAACTAAGATTCCTGCAGATGAGCAAGAAAAATTTGATAACTTACCAAATACATCTTCTCATTTGTACCTCGCTATTGGCGGTACATTAGCAGCGGTTATTTGCATTAAAGACCCTGTTCGTGAAGAAGCTAAGCGAGTAGTAGCTGAATTACATGATCTTGGTATCAAGAAAGTTGTTATGATGACTGGTGACTCCAAACGTAACGCAGAACGCGTAGCTGCAGAAATCGGTATCGATGAAGTGCATGCAGAAGTATTACCAGAAGATAAAGCGGCTTATGTAAAACAAGCTAAAGCTGAAGGCTATACAGTAATGATGGTAGGGGATGGTATCAATGACTCTCCAGCTATTTCTGAAGCTCATGTAGGTATTGCGATGAATGAAGGTGCTCCAATCGCTCAAAAGATTGCGAATGTTACTATTTCTTCCGATAACTTACAAGCTCTTGTAGATTTACGTCGTATTTCCTTAGCCTTGATGAAACGTATCAAAGCTAACTACAATGGTATCGTTGGCTTCAATGGCGCTCTTGTAGGCGGCGGTGTTCTTGGCATTATGCCTCCGAACCAAACAGCTTGGTTGCACAACTTATTCACATTGGGTATAGGCATTGAAAGCATGACTCCATTGTTGAAAGAAGATAAAAAGCAAGAAGAGGTTGTTCCTACCATTGATGTAACAGCTGACTCTGTAGTAGCTTAATAAAAGACCTCCATACTTGGTAATCATATACCTGTGTGGAGGTTTTTCTTTTTGATGACTTTTATCCTTGATTATTGTAAAATACAAAGAGATTACATATCATAGGAGATCTATATGAACATTTTGATAGATATTTGTAAACGATCTTTTTATTTGAATCTATTTATCGTGGTAATTCCAATTATTACGTATATGATTCATAATGGATCGAGTGCGACAGTAGCTTTAGTATGGTATTTGTTATTATCCTTATGTATGCCTTGGGCGTATTTATCGTTTAAAGACAGTACCTTTGGTGATGGTAAATCTATAAGCCGTATTGCGTATGTAGTGAGTTGGATTGCTATTCATGGCATTACATACCAAGGTATTTTCCTAGGTTTAGATTTATCTATGTTGTGGGCTTGGCCAACGGTAGGCAGAGATGTGGCTTTTTTAGTGTCCATGTATATTGGTGTCACAATTAGTCTAATTGTTGCTTACGGCTTAACTCGATTAGTAGGAGGCCGTAATGAATAAAAGTTTTTGGCAATTTACCTTTGTTTGCGCGCTCTTTGTTAGTGCCGTTACAACAGTACTTTCGTTAAGTGGTGCCTTATCATTACCAGTATTAGTATTTCCTGTATTATCGCTGGTGATACCATTGATGGTGCGCCGCCTAAAGAATGCAAAATTTAATGATGACTTACCATTGCATATGGGCTATCATACATATAGTTGGGCGTGGTGGACTGTATTTTCTTTTCTTCACACACCGTTTAGCTTTAATGTAGACAATGATATAACTAAAGCATTACTTTTATTTATAGTGTACTTTATTGTTCAAGTTCTTATTGAACTATGCGGTTTACTAGGAACAAAGTTTTTCAACCGTACCCATCGTTGGGGCATGATTGATGAAGCCCTAGATATGATTGGTTATATTATACCAATTCCATTCTTGTATATCGGTTCCATTCTATATGTTGATTTGCAAGATCCCATGGTATATTTTATGTATGCATCGTCAATAAATGTAAATATATTATTTGCTGAGCTTGTCTTGTTGCTAGTATCTTTATTGGTATTTGTATTTTACTTATATCCTCGCGATTTAGCATATAAAGGTGTGCGTTTATTGCGCATTGTTATTACTGCAGGTATGTGGCTTGCTATGAATGCTCATATTTTATATGGTGGCTACATTCCTGAATTTATTTTATCTTTAGTTCCCACCGTTTTCCCAACGTACCAAGGTAATCCGCTTGTATTTATAACGCCCGCTCTTTTAGAGTCTGGTATGATAGGTGTAGCTGTAATTATTGGTGCATTGGTAGAGCGTGGTATTATTTCACGACGTCGTGAAAGTATTTAATTTCTAGTTTCGACTTATATCCAAAATGGAATGAGAGCGAAGGAGGATTTATGAACAACAATGAACGTCTAACGGATGATAACACAACTGTATCAATCCCAGACAATGAAAAGAAAAGCCCTGTGGAGAGTCCAAAGGCTAAAAACCAAAAGAAAAGTAGTATTACTATTCGTGAACTTACTATTATTGGTTTATTAGCCGGTATTACGATTGCATTAGGTGTTTCTGGTTATGGTATTATCCCATTAGGACCACTTAATGTAACAACACTACATGTACCAGCGTTGATTGGTGCCATTGTAGAGGGCCCTAAGGTAGGCGGCTTTGTAGGTTTTATTTTTGGTTGTTATAGCTTGTGGCAAAATATTACAGCGCCTAATATCTTATCTCCACTATTTATCAATCCGATTATTTCCGTGTTGCCTCGTGTATTATTCCCAATCTTAGCATATTTAGTATATCTAGTATTGTGGAAAGTGTCTCAAGGCCCACGTATCATCATTACCGCATTTATGGGAACAATATTCCATACAATCATGGTTATGGGTTTAATCTTCTTGCTTTACGGAGATATGTTTGCCCTTAAAATGAACCTTAGCCCAGATCAAGTATTGGGATCTATTCTTTTCTTATCTGTTACTCATGGTATTCCAGAAGCTGTTTTTGCGGCTGTTATCGTTACACCAGTTGCCATGGCATTGCGTAAAGTATTGCGCAAAGATAAGCCTAAGAAAACTAAAGGTGAAGATGTAAATGTAACAGAACCTAACGTTACAGAACCTGAATTAGCAGGAACTGCTGTAGTAGAAACTAAAGAATCTAGCGTTGTAGAAGAAAAGATAACAAAATAAGTATTTTACAGGCTTTTTATAAATATGATAAAATAAATATCATTCGATAAGTATTGAGGAGGATAACCATGGCTAAACGCATTCGTACTATCAACACTGAATCCTTACAAAAAACTGCTAAAACTGGCGGTTGTGGGGAATGTCAAACATCTTGCCAATCCGCTTGCAAAACAAGCTGCACAGTTGGTAACCAAGTTTGCAAACAAAAATAATAAAGGGGCTCGCTTAGCGGGCCTTTTTTATTTATGTTTTAAATACATACCTTGTATGGTATATCTTTATGACTCTTTTCATAACCTTTACGTTAGAAATGTGGTACAATTATCTAGAAAGTTCTATATACTAGAACTTTTACCATACATATCAATTGGAGGTACCATGTTAGAATTAAAACCAATGATCCATAAGTTTCGGATGAAGGATAACTATTACTGCTTAGATGTAAATAGCGGTATTATTCACGTTATCGACGAACTCATCGATAGAGTTCTTGACATATATGATGGCACAAATCGCGATGCTGTACATGCTGCGTTAGATGCTAAAGAAGATGCCGTAGAACTCGATGAGATTATGGACGAGTTAGATGAGCTCATTAAAGCAGAGCAATTATTTGCTCCAATGAGTACAGAATTTAAACTTGTAGTAGGTGAAAAGCCTATCGTTAAGGCTTTATGTCTTAATATTGCTCATGATTGTAACTTAGCATGCAAATACTGCTTTGCTAGCCAAGGTGATTACGGCGGTGTAAAACGTGAGCTAATGAGCTTTGATGTAGCAAAACGGGCGGTAGATTTTCTCATTAAAATGAGTGGCCCTCGTCAACATTGTGAAATTGACTTCTTTGGTGGTGAACCGCTATTGAACTGGGATGTTGTTAAACAAACCGTTGAATACATTGAGTCCATTCAAGAACAGCACAATAAAATCTTTAAGCTTACATTAACTACGAATGGCATGCTTTTAACACAAGATAAAATTGACTATGTAAACGAGCATAAGATGAGTCTCGTATTATCCCTGGATGGTCGTGAATCCGTGCATAATGCAATGCGACCAGTAGCAGGTAGTGGTGCTGAGTCTTATAAATATATTGCTAAAAACCTTATCAATGCAGTAAAACAGCGTCATGGTTTAGAATACTATGTGCGTGGTACATATACACATAAAAACTTAGACTTTACTAAAGATGTTATGGCTATGTCTGATCTAGGCTTTGAACATTTGTCCATGGAGCCTGTTGTAGGTGAAGAAGGGGACTATGTTCTTCGTGAAGAAGATTGGCCAGCGCTTGAAAAAGAATATGAAAAATTGGCAGATATCTATTTGGAACGTCAATTAGAAGGTTGGGGGGAAAAGTTTAACTTCTTCCACTTCCGGATGGATTTGTACCGTGGTCCATGTATGGCAAAACGTCTTCGTGGTTGTGGTGCTGGTCATGAATATATGGCTATTGTTCCCAATGGTGATATTTACCCCTGTCATCAATTCGTTGGCAAAGACGGTTTCGTAATCGGCAATGTATATGAAGGCTTGCAAAATACAGAAATCCCTAAAGACTTCCGTAACACCCATGTATTCTCAAAACCAACATGTGCTGAATGCTGGGCTAAATTCTTCTGTTCTGGTGGCTGCCATGCTAATAATATTACATTAGGTGGCGACTTAGAAACACCGTATGAATTTGGGTGTCGTCTGCAAAAGAAACGTATCGAATGTGCCATCATGATCCAAGCTGAGTTGGAACAAGCGGGCATCGATGGTAGCATTCCTGTCGCTTTAGGTTAATTACCAATTATTCTCCGAGTATAGTAGGAGTTCATATGAAAGAAAATAGTAATCAAACTATAGAACGCTGGGGAATTCGCTATACCGGTATAGTTCAAGGGGTCGGATTCCGGCCCCTTGTTTCTATGTGTGCCCATTCTCTAGGATTAACTGGTATTGTATACAATGATAGCCGTGGTGTATATGTTGAAATACAAGGTCCTTTAGGAGCATTACAACTATTTTTAGATGCTATTCAAGAAGAGCAACCTCGTTTATGCCGTATCACTAGTCAAACAGTACAGCCTCTTACAATAAAAGATGAGGAAACTACATTTTCCGTTGAACCATCTCCATTAGGAGAAGATGTTAGCACTTTTATCAGTGCAGACACGGCTCCTTGTGAAGATTGCCTTAAAGAGTTACAACAAGATAAGCGAAGACAGGAATATTCTTTTATCAATTGTACAAATTGTGGTCCACGATATACAATCATCAAATCTTTGCCCTATGATCGAGAGCGAACGACGATGAACGAGTTTCCCATGTGTGAAGCTTGTCGAGCTGAATATGAAGATATAGAGGGGCGTCGGTATAGAGCTGAACCCAATGCATGCTCTTATTGTGGTCCTCGTTATACTTTATACAAGGTAAATCGCACGGCTGTAGATACAGTAAATGTATGGAATACAACGCGTGAACTAATCAATGAAGGTAGTATTATCGCTATAAAAGGGGTAGGTGGCTATCATCTTGTATGCGATGCGCGAAATGACGCAGCTGTACAACGTTTACGGAATCGTAAGAATAGGCCTCATAAGCCACTAGCTATTATGGTTGGTTCCTTAGATACAGCTATAGAGTTAGTTCAAATTAGCGATGTAGAACTAGATGTATTGACGGGGATGGAACGTCCTATTGTGCTATTAGAAAGAAATCATAATAGCGCTGTCCGGTTAAGTTCTCACGTAGCACCTGATAATCATATGCTAGGCGTAATGTTGCCTTATACACCGATGCATGAGGTCTTATTACCTTCTGATGCAGCCTGGGTTATGACTAGTGGTAACAGAAGTGGTGATCCCGTATTATATAACGATGACCAAGCGTTTAATGAGCTAGGTGAGGTAGCAGATTATTTTCTCGTTCATAACCGTGAAATCTACGCACCTCTTGATGATTCTGTGGTGATGGTTATCAATAATAAACCACGATTTATTCGTCGTAGTCGTGGCTATGTGCCCGAACCGATTCATTGTGAAAGCATAGAGACAACGCCGATACTGGCTATGGGCAGTGATTTAAAAAATGCTTTTGCTCTAAATAAAGGGCATGAAATTTTAATAGGGCCTCATATTGGTGACCTAGAAAATGCATCTACCCATGAAACGCTAGAGTGGACGATTAATCGATATGAAAATTTATTTTCCATAGAACCTGAAAGAATCATTGTGGATAGTCATCCCCAATTTTTCTCCTCTCATTTAGGGGTATGTATTGGTGCAAGCTCACAAATATCAGTTGAGACTATTCAGCATCATCATGCACATATAGCCTCTGTTATGGCGGAACACAATTTGATGGGCCCTATACTAGGCATTGCTATGGATGGCACTGGCTATGGTCCAGATGGAACAATATGGGGAGGGGAATTCCTTCTCTGTAAAGGTAATCAATATCAACGACTTGCTCATATTCATGAGGCGCCTTTACCAGGTGGGGAAAAAGCTGTCTCTGAACCTTGGCGTCAAGCCTTGTGGTACATACGTAATTATTATGGAAATGATATTCCTTCTACTTACCAAAAATGGATGGAAAATCTTCCGAAAGGTTGGGAAATTTTAGATAAAGCATTACAATCTACAATGCCGATGATACAAGCAACTAGTTGTGGTCGTTTATTTGATGCTGTAGGTTCTCTCTTAGGGCTAGGTATGATACATACATATGATGCACAAATTACCATTGCCTTAGAAGCCTTATGCGGCGAAGAAAAAGGTTCTTTACTTGACTATAATTATAATGGGAAAGTTCTTGACTTTACGCCTACTGTAGAAGCCATTATGGATGGTGTTGTACAAGGTGAATCGCGTGCCCATCTAGCTGCATCTTTCCATAAAACGATTGCTATTGCAGTTTGTGAAACTGCAGCGGATTTGATGGAACGTTATAAAATTAGTGATGCTGCTATTTCAGGCGGCGTATTCCAGAACCGTAAATTAGTAGAATTGATGTATCGTGCATGGCATGTAGGCAATTTATATATGAATGAAGCTGTACCAGCTAATGATGGAGGGCTTGCTTTAGGTCAATTATGGCTGGGAAGTCAAATTCAATAGTTATGCTGAGTTACTTGTAGCGTCAATCACTAAATAATGATTGTAATTGTGTTACAATCATATTAGATATATTTATATATTCTCAAGAATTTTTTTTAAAGATTCTGCGTAAAGTAAATTTTTACTATATAAACGAGTGTTATTAGAAATAAAGATAAGGAGATTGTATGTGCTTAGCTGTACCAGCCCAATTAATTGCTGTAAATGATGCTATTGGCACTGTTGAATTGACGGGTGCTACACGAGACTGTAGCTTGCTCCTCGTACCAGAAGCAAAGGTAGGGGACTGGCTATTAGTTCATGCAGGTTTTGCAGTACAAATTGTTGATGAAGAAGAGGCTCAAAAAACATTAGAAGCCTTTAAGGAGTTAGAAGAACTTGAAGAAGCTTACTTTGCAGGAAAAGCAGAACACAGCTGATGCATTGTTAAAACGTATCAATGCACTTCATGAGCCCGGTGAAATTGTGCGGCTTATGGAGGTGTGTGGTACACATACGGTATCAATTTTTCGAGAAGGTCTTCGTCAACTATTGCCAAGTGGCATTGAACTTGTTAGTGGACCAGGATGTCCTGTATGTGTAACGGATCAAACATATATGGATAAGGCATTAGCCTATGCAGAACGTGAGGATACTATTATTGCTACCTTTGGTGACATGTTGAAGGTCCCAGGTAGTTATAGTAGCCTCAGTGAAGCTCAAACTAAGGGTGCTCATATCCATGTAATCTATACACCTTTAGAGGTAATAGAATTAAGTAAAAAATATCCAGAAAAGAAAATAGTCTTTTTAGCTATTGGCTTTGAAACGACTATAGCAGTCATTTGTGCTACTGTGAAAGCTGTTCACGCGGCAGGCCTGAAGAATGTTTTCTTCCTCGTATCTCATAAATTAGTACCACCTGCTTTGCGGGCATTACTAGATAGACAAGAAGGCCATATTGATGGCTTTATCTTGCCAGGTCATGTAAGTGTTATTATTGGTGAAGAACCATATGGTTTCCTACCTGAAGAATATGGTATTCCTTCTTGTATCGCTGGCTTTGACGGCCTAGAAATTTTGTCTGCTATTGCTAATATTTTAGAGCAACGAAAAACTGGACATATTGTAGTCGGTAATACGTACCATTCTGTAGTTATGCAGAAGGGAAATCCTGTGGCTCAAGCTATGATGAAGGAAGTATACGACGTATGTGATGATGCATGGCGTGGCATTGGCATTATTCCAAACTCTGGCTTAGCTTTAAAAGATGAGTATGCCGCTTATGATGCAGAGCGTGCGCTACCTATTAAGTTAGAGAAACCATCCCTTGATCCAAAAGGTTGTCAATGTGGACGAGTTTTGCAAGGCCTTATAAAACCAAGTGAATGTCCATTATTTGGTAAAAGTTGTACTGCTGATCATCCCGTTGGGGCTTGTATGGTCTCTGTAGAAGGTAGTTGTGCTGCTTGGTACAAATATGGATATTCCAGTGGTGGATCGACGTGGGAGGATTAATATGGAACGAGTTCGCTTAGTCCATGGTAATGGCGGTCGATTCAGTCATGAATTGACCGAGCGTTTTATTTTAAAATATTTTACTAATGATTTATTGGCTCCTTTACACGATGGGGCTCAATTTCCTGTTACAGCAGGGCGCATGGCATTCTCTACGGACTCTTATGTAGTACAACCAGCATTTTTCCCTGGTGGTAATATCGGTAAACTTGCAGTATGTGGTACCGTTAATGACCTTGCTATGAATGGGGCTGTTCCACAATATTTAAGTTGTGGCCTCATTCTAGAGGAAGGTCTTGCCTTTGAAGAATTAGATGAAATTCTTCGTACCATGGCAGAGATGGCTAAGGCTGCAAATATACAAATCGTTACTGGTGATACGAAGGTTGTAAAAAAAGGTGAAGTGGATAAAATCTATATTAATACTGCAGGTATTGGTATGATTCCAGACGGAATAGATATTGGACCGCATCGCGTAAAAGCGGGTATGGATATTATCTTATCTGGTGCTATTGGGGATCACTCTATTGCGGTTATGGGACAGCGATTTGGTTTAGATTTATCTGATTCATTAACAACAGATTGTGCTCCTTTAAATACGATGGTTCATGCTGTGCTTGATAAAGTAGGGCTTCAAGTTGCCTTATTGAGAGATCCTACAAGAGGTGGCTTGGGTACTGTATTAAAAGAAATCGCAGATCAAAGTCAACTGGGCATTAAGGTTGAAGAAACGGCGATTCCCATTCACGATGAAGTGAAGTCTGTTTGTGATATTCTAGGCTATGACCCACTATATTTAGCGAATGAAGGCAAAGTCGTTTTAGTAGTTGAACCAGAGGTTACCGACCAAGTTCTACAAGTTTTACATGGTTTTGAAGAAGGCAAAGAAGCAGTTCTCATTGGTAAAACCTTAGATAAAAATATTGGTAAAGTAGGATTGCAAACAGCTATTGGCGGCATTCGTCTAATCGATTTATTAGGTGAGGATCAAGTGCCACGTATTTGTTAATTTCATAAATCAAAAAATTATTTTAACATTTTTTTGGCGTATAATTTTCTATGTTTTAGACTAACTAATTATGCCGAATAATAGATATTGACATGAATTCTTTACGATGATAGCATTAAATTAAGTTGTATAAAATCCACTACTTATTCATCGTGTTTTTATACAATACTGGTATCTTTATGTGTAAGTTCTTATACTTTCACTAGAATCTAGGTATAGAATTTGTTAAAATATAAGTATCTATAGGAGGCTTATTATGAAAAAGAAGATTATTACAGCTGTTCTAGGGATTTGTTTAACTACTACTGCATTTGGTGGCATCTTGACTACTCAAGCTGGTGGCCTAAGCAGTATTCTTGGCGGTGCAGCTAAAATTGGTGGTATCGGTATCGTTGTTAATAAATTCGGGCCACAAATTGACTCTTTCTTAAATAAATTATTGAAACAAAATAACTTAAGCACAGAATATACAACTAAAGTTGTACCTATCATTAGTATCGGTACAAAAGGTTACATTGGTGCTGCTCAAGTTACTGGTCCTGCATCTAGCATTGAAGAAGTTAAAGCCGTTGCTCAAGTAGAAGGTAGCTTTAACGGTATGGTTCGTGTTAAAGGTTTAGTTCCTGTTGATAGCACAAACCCAGTTGGTGCATCTCGCGTTCAAGGTGTAGGTGTATCTGCTATTATCGATTTGAAAATTTAATGGCCACTGAGCATATAAAATAGTAGACTCAGGGAATAAGCACGGTCTTAGGCCCGTGCTTATTCTGTTGTATAACAGTTATACATTAGATACGTTGTGGAGGAATTTATGAAGAAGCAAGTACTTACACTTTTAATGGCATCCCTAATTTCAGGCACTGCATTTGCTGCTCCTGGTACAGTAACAGAGAAAACAAATGTTTTGGAAACTACTGTATATGGTTCTGTACAAGATGGTGCTGTAGTGGACCGCATTAATCAACTTGATGAAACCGTGTATGGTACTGGTTTCAATGGAAACTCTGCGACATTGAGTAAACGTGTTGATACACTCTATAACTCCGTAGAAGGTAGTGGTACAAATATTTCTTTGCGTGAAGAAATGGACGCATTAGAATATACGTATCAAAATAGTATTAACGCAGGATCTCTTGTTGATCGTGTAGAGAAAATGGAACGAAGCGTAAATGGTCGTATTGGCAGTGGCTCTTTGCAAAAACGTATTGTTTCTTTAAAAACTAAAGTATATGGTAGCAATGTAACTCTTACAAACCAAGTAGGTACATTGGCAGGTAATCAAGTGTTTAAAGTGACTTTAAATGATGCTGTTTCATCTAAAACAAGTCATGAAGGTGATACGGTATCCTTCACTGTGGCTGAAAATGTAATGGATGGCAATGTATTATTAGTTCCTGCGGGGACAGTAGGTTCTGGTACAATTACGTCTTTGAAAAAAGCGCGTTCCTTTGGTCGTAATGGTGCCTTAGATATTACATTCGATACTATTCCAGCTATCGATGGTACAGAATTCACTGCTGTACAGGGTAAAGAAGCTAAAGACAAAACTCGTAATGAAATAAAAGCGGCTGGTGCTTCTGTAGCTGGTGCAGTTTTACTTGGACCTGTTGGCCTTATTGGCGGTGCATTTGTTAAGGGCAAAAATATAGAGTATCCTGCTGGTTCTACAATCTATGTGCAACCACAAGACTCTGTAACAATTCAAGGTCTTGTTATCGGTGGTGACGGTTTGGCGCATAGCGATGATGAATTAGCTGATGCAGTAACTGTACCAAATGCAACTGGTGAAACTGAAGAATATGTAGAAGATAACGGTGTTGAAGAAAATGAAGCTGTAGTTGAAGATACTACTGAAGTTGAAGAACCAGAAGATGCGGTAGAGAATGTATCTCAACCTATTGTTGTAGTAAAACGCAATCAATAATTAACAAATTCTTAAAGCAAGAGGAGTTCTAGTAACCATGAGGAAACGTAAAGTACAATGGCTGGCAGCGGCATGTGTGTTTTGTTTAGCACAACCAGTATGGGCCGCTACGGAGTCAACCACGGTATATCAAGATCAATTGGATAGCGTAGGTGAATCCTATGCAGGAGAAATCTCTAAAGCATCTACACCTGAATATAGTAATATCCGTGTGGTACGTCGTGGTGAAAAGGCAAAATCTGCTGAGCCTACAGAGCAGTTACCTACTCGTATTGATGCAGATAAAATGGCTTATAGTGGTTCCACAGGTAATGTATATGCACAAGGTGATGTAGTGGTTACTCAAGGTAATCAAACTTTAATGGCTCCCCGTATTGAAGGTAATACGAAAACTACCGAGTATCGTACAGTTGGTGGCTATCGATTCTTAGAAGATGGCGGTAAAACAAAAGATATTACAGGTCAAAATATGACGTATCGCACTAGTGATCGTCATTTTACGGCAGATCAAGCGATGGGCTGGACTGATCCATATTATGTAAAGGGGCAAAATGCAACCTTTGATGGTCAAACTGGGCATATAGAAAAGGGTATGTTAACAACAAAACATGCGATGGCTTTCGTGCATACTCCAGACTATCGTGTGGAAGGTCAAGATATAAAGGTATATCCTGGGGATAAAGTAGTTATCAAAAAACCATCTTTCTACATTAAAAACTTTAAAATATTATCGTTGCCATCGTATACTGCGTCTTTGCGCCATGACAAAGAGGGGAAATTTAGTATATTCTCCTTAATCCCAAAACCTACGTATAATAGTGATGACGGGATTGGCTTGCATGGTAGTACTGAATATCCAATCGGTAAGAATGGTGAAGCTTATATCGATTATCGTTGGTACTCTAAATCTGGCTTCAAGCCACAAATTGGGTATCGTCAATATTTACCTTGGGGTACTGCTTCTGTAGGATACAGTAAGGAGTCTAATGAGTATAATGATGAAACCGTATGGGTTGAAAAAATCGGTGAAGTTCGCCTAGATACTCATACATATCATGTAGGCAATTCTCCAATTACTGTACGTGGTGGTGTTAATGCTGGTTATTGGAAAGAGGGCTCTGTAAAAGGTTCTCATAAGGAATACTACGCAGAGGTTTCTCATGAACCAATTAAACTCGGCAAAAACGCAGATTTACGATTCTTAGGTGGTTACCAACGTGACTACTATGGTTATGATGGTACTATTCGTAGCATGCCATATTGGGGTGCTCGTTTCCAATCCAAAGTTGGCAATCGCGCTAATGTTTGGGTTAGCTATGATCAAAGAAATATATCTTACAATAACTCTCCATATCGATTCGATACGACAGAGCTTCCTAAGGAGCTTGTTTATGGTGGCTCTTATAAATTAACTCGCCTAGATGATATTTCTGTAAGTGTTAAAAATAATATGATGAGTGGGGATATTGATTCTATCTACTACACATGGCATCGCGATTTACACTCCTTTGACTTATACTTAACTTATAAGGATGCACATAGAAGCAAAAATGATCAATGGAAGATCAAGTTTGTTGGCAAAGATTTTTAATTAGGAGATAACTATGCAACGTATTAGAAAAGCCGTTATTCCAGCAGCTGGCTTTGGTACACGTTTTTTGCCAGCTACAAAAGCACAACCAAAGGAAATGCTTCCTATCGTAGATACACCTGCGATTCAATATATTGTAAAAGAAGCATTAGATTCTGGTATTGAAGAAATCCTAATCATCACAGGTCGTAATAAACGTGCCATTGAGGACCATTTCGATAGCAGTGTTGAATTAGAATTATTGTTACAAAGCCAAGGTAAAAACAAACAATTGGCGATGATCAAGGATTTAGCAGATATTAAAGTTCACTTTATTCGTCAAAAAGCACCCCGCGGTCTTGGTGATGCTGTATTGTGTGCTAAAGCATTTATTGGTGATGAACCATTTGCAGTATTACTTGGTGATGATATTGTATACAACCCAGAAAATCCATGCTTAAAGCAATTAATCGATTGTTATAATGAGCATCCTGGTATTATCTTAGGGGCTCAATTTGTACCTGAAGATAAAGTTAGCTCATATGGTATCGTATCTGGTGAGGCTTTAGCTGATAACTTATATCGCGTTGATAATTTGGTGGAAAAGCCTAAGCAAGAAGACGCTCCATCTCAACTTGCTGTATTAGGTCGTTATATTCTGACACCAGATATCTTTAACATCTTGGAAGATACTAAACCCGGCGTAGGTAACGAAGTTCAATTAACAGATGCCTTAGCAGCTTCTAAGACTGATACTTATGCATTGGCCTATGAAGGTATTCGCTATGATACTGGTGATAAACTAGGTTATTTGAAAGCAACTGTTGAGTATGCTTTGCGCAATGAAGAGTTAGGCGAAAACTTCAAGGCATACTTAAAAGAGCTAGATCTTAAATAGTAAATCTATAAGATTTAACATGATAAAAGAACCTATGATATATCATGAACTGCACCCTAAAAATGGGACATAATTTTGGGAGATGCAGTTCAATCATGGGTTCTTTTTGTTGTGTAGTACATTTAGCTAATATAGATATATTATTTTATATTTGTTAACAAATGGATAATGACTTTTGTTGACGAATGAAATAATGTTGATTATAATCAACTTATTGAATAAATAAAGGAATGTGATTATATGAGAACATTATTTAAAGCATTATGTAATAATGACTTAGAACTACCAGGTCATAGCGTTATTAAGCATATGCATTATGATTCCTCCGGTAGTGATGAAACTATATGTAAGATTGTATCTCAAGTTGCTAAAACTACTACTATCGGTATTATGGACAAATCAGGGTTCTTGATGATTGATTTACGACCAGTTCCGAAACAATTTAGTATTCGCACTACAATACATCAAGAGAAAATCAGTGGTGCTATATCATTCTCTAAGAAAGATGTATTACAATTCGTAAATGATATTAATGATACGAATCCAATTCATCGAGAGAGCCCTTATGTCGTACCTGGGTGCATGATTCTTGAAACATTGTGGAATTATTGGAATATTAGTAAATCTGCGTTGCAAATGGCAATTTACTTTCATGCCCCTGTCATTGCAGAGGATATGGTGAAATTAGTGGAAATCCCTGAGGATGCTCATGTAGAAGGTTATGTAGGCGATACATTGGCATTTTCTGCTACTTTTTTTGGTGAAAATGAAGATTCCACATCTTTGAAACAAAGAACTATTAGTTAGAGGTAATTATGGAAACAAGACGTTTAACAAAAATGGCTTTATTAACAGCCTTATTATGTATTTCAGCATATATTTCTTTTCCCTTACCATTTAGTCCAGCCATGGTAACGGCATTGACTTTGGTAGCTACATTAACTGGTTTGTTGTTAGAACCAAAGGATACATTTATTGTATTTATCATTTATGTTTTACTTGGTGCTGTAGGTTTACCCGTATTCGTTGGTGGTACAGCCGGTCTTGGTAAATTATTAGGACCAACAGGGGGCTTTATCTTCTCTTGGCCAATAGCTTATACATTATTAAGCATATTTAAAGGTTCTAAAAAGAGCTTTTTCTCTTATGCATGGCGTTCTATTGTGATTACAATTCCTGTAGTATACCTATTTGGTGTGGCAGGCTTTATGATTGTTACAAAAACAGAACTTTGGGCAGCGTTGCCTGTGGTAATGTTCCCATTTGTTCCGGGGGACATAGTAAAATGTCTCGTTGCTTCTTGGTTAGCAACTAAAATTAAAATTTAGAACCTAATAAAAGGGGCATTCTTAGGGATGCCTCTTTTTCTTTTAATATAAGGAGTTTATATGTCAGTATATATTCACGGCGGTCTTCGCAGCCCTATTGGCGTTTTAAATGGACAATATAAACATATGAGACCTGAAATGTTAGGGGCTCAACTTATTGACGAATTAGTAAAAGGGCATGCTATTTCACAAGTAGATGGAATTTTTTGTGGAAACGCAGTTGGGACTGGTGGTAATATTGGTCGCCTTATGGGGCTTATGTGTAATTTACCGAATTCTGTTCCTGCTATTACCGTAGATATGCAATGTGCATCGGCTTTAATGAGTATTGAAATGGCTTATACGCACATTGCATCAGGTGTTATGGATTCTGCTATTGCTGGTGGTATTGAAAGTTCCTCCTTACAACCGGATCGAATCTATGCAACTGGAGATGATCGAGAAGGTTTATATAAGGTAGCTCAATTCACCCCTGAAGATCGGTCTTCTTTAGCTATGCTTGAAGGCGCTGAGCGAACGATACTCAAGCATAATATAACAAAGGAAGACTTATATCCCTACATTATTAATAGTCATCAGCGTGCTTTTGAAGCGTTAGATAATCTACATTTACAATCTTATATTATGCCCATTACGATGGAAGGCAAAGTTTGTGTAGATGAATGTATTCGACCTAAGATGAACGAAAAACTCTTATCTAGGATGAAGCCTTTATTAGGCCCTAATTCCATTACAAATGCAGGTAATGCTTGTTTAACCCATGATGGAGTGGCATTTGTATATGTATCTAATACAGAAGGGCCCTTTAGAATACATAGTGTCATGCCTTGGGCTGGAAATCCTCAGTTTAGTCCAGAAGGCGCATTAGAAAATACTAAAGCTATTTTAAAACGGACTGGCTTAACTATGGATGATATAGATGTAGTGGAATGGAACGAAGCCTTTGCCATCATTGATGTGCTTTTTAATAAGGCATATCCTAATCATATGGAAAAATATAATAAGTTAGGCGGAGCGTTAGCGTATGGACATCCTTATGGATGTTCAGGTGCTATTTTAGTACTTCATTGTATGGCAGCTTTAGAATCGTGTAATGGTAGATATGGCTTATGTGCCATTGCAGGTGCAGGCGGCACAGGTACAGCTTTGATTATGGAGCGTATGTAATATGACAATAATTGAACGCTTACAACAATATAAGAACTTAGAACCAAATAAAATTGCTCTCATAGTCGATGAAGAACAGTATACATATGGTCAACTTTATGATGCCATTCTCTCTACGGAGTTTAATGATAAAAGTAGAATAATTAATTTATGTCAGTTTAATGATGGCTCGAGGAATAAGGTACTCTTAATTCAGCGGCCCTCTTTCGTAGAGCAATTGGTGCAGTGGTTATGGGGATTATATAAAGGGCATATCTCCATGGTGTGCCATAATGAAATGGATGCGGCTTATATCGATGAGCTAGCTCGGATTATACGTGTCGAAGGTGTTCCTACATCTGCAGACTTTGGTGTCCTTACCTCTGGAACTACGGGGCGTCCCAAACCTTTGTGGCGTAGTGAGAACTCGTGGCGAGAGTTCTTTGATACCCAAAACAATATCTTTCACATAAACAAAGATACAAAAATCTTCTTACATGGTAGCTTTAGCTTCACTGGTGTTAGTAATATGGTTATCGGTGTACTATGGTCTGGTGGAACAGTTATTACAACGAGTTCATTGCGTCCCAATCGATGGATACAGCTTATTGAGAAATATCATGTGGACCATATATATGCATTACCAACAAAATTAAGATTATTAGTACGTCATTGCAAAAGTAAACTAGACTCTATTAACTATATCATCGGAGGATCTCAAGTACTGGATCGACAGTTGATGGAACAGTTAGAACGAATATGTCCGAACATGGAGTTTATTCTCTATTATGGTGCATCTGAGCTTAACTATATAACATATTGTACAGGTAAAGAGTGGTTACATAGAGAAGGTACTGTGGGAAGACCGTTTCCATCTGTCAAAATTGCAGAGGAGAACGGCGTTATTTATGTGACTACAAAGTATCATATTGAAGGCATTCCCGATACATATACTGTAAATGATCTGGGCTATATTGATAGCGATGGGTATCTCATGTTTAATGGGCGGCAAGGTGATGTCATCAATAAAGGGGGCTATAAAATTTCTATTCCTGAAATGGAATTGTATTTACAATCCTTACAGGGGGTTTCTGAAGTGGCTGTTATTACGATTCATGATGATATACGAGGGGAAGACTTTGTTGCTTATGTGGTATTAGAGGATAACGCTGAATTAAGTAAAATTATAGAACTCATTCATCATGAAAGACCTTCTGTAGAGTGGCCAAAATTAATAGTAGCGATTCCTATGTTACCCCTTACGGAATGCTCAAAAGTTGATAAACGAAAGTTAAAAGAGTGGTATAATAAAGGGTAATCTTTTTTTCTTTTAAAAGGAGGCATCATGCAGATTAATAAGGCAGCGCTAGAGATTTTTGACTTTACGTCCTCTTTAGCCGTATATTCTGAACATGAACTAAAGGTTGGCGATCAAGCTATACAAGATTATATTGCTAATCATGTAGCTAAGGCTTTCAAAGACCCAGGTGCTAGAACAGGTACCTTACATGATGCAAGTCCATTTGGTAAACAGCTGGTGGAGTATAAAAATGGAGACCTCAAGTTTATAGATTTATCTAAGAATTTAGGTGAAAGCTTGTTTACCTATATGAAACAAGCAACGGACTCCGTAGTTATCGATACGATTATTTGTGAAGCTGTTACTGATACGACTTATATTTGTATTCTTTTGTGCCAAGCTCATGATGCTTTTACCCATCAACTATTTAGTGAAGATGATGGTACATTATCTACAGAACTCGTTTATCATAAGGCAGTACTGCCTATGCCATCTCAAAAATTACGTGCTTTTGCCTCTATTAATCTATATGATTTTAGTGTACGTATTTTTGAACCGAAAGGTGAGTTTGACGGTGAAGTATCCTATATCTTAGCAGATAAGGTATTACAATTAGGTACCAATCAATCCTCCAGAGATACAGTGAAAAAGGTAAAAGCTATTGTAGATAAGGTAGCTCAAGCGCATGAGTCTGATGGCGTTGTTGAATTGACCACTGCAAAGTCTATGATTGCCAAAAATGCTGAAGTATCCGATACAGTCGATCCTGTTCGTATAGTAGAAGAGGTATTCAAAGCGAATCCGATTCAACAAGAGGCGGCTAAGAAAGAATTAGTTGATGCAGATATGATGCGGCCATTACCGGTGAACCGTGAGTTTGCTATAAAGGTTGGAGAACATCATAAGATTAAAACCGATACGGGCATTGAAATCTCTTTCCCTGTGGAATATATGAAAAATCGAGAGTTTATTGAAATTAAAACTAATGATGATGGAACGTTACGCATTGAATTAAAGAATATCAATAAAATTATGAATAAATAAGAATATCGAGTTAGATATGAATTTATGGTGATATATAATATATAGAGAAATATTATATATTGATTAGATTTATTTGTTACGCTAATATATAAGGTGGGATATAGTGAGTAAAGAAAAACATAAAAAGACTAACGCATTGCGTATCTTAGATACCCATAAGGTACCTTATAGCATTAGTGAATATGAATGGTCTGAGGATCATGCAGCAGGACTCCATGTAGTAGAGGCGTTAGGCCTCGAGGAAAAGGAAGTTTTTAAAACGCTAGTGGGGAAAGGTGATAAAACAGGTTACGTTGTATTCTGTATTCCTGTAGCCGCTGAACTAGATATGAAACAAGCTGCTCGAGTTAGTCATAATAAGTCTGTAGAGCTGATTCCTGTTAAGGACTTGCTAGGAATTACAGGTTATTTGCGTGGTGGCTGTTCTCCTGTGGGAATGAAAAAAGCATTTCCTACCTACTTTGATGCTACTATGGAGCCACTAGAGTTTGTATATGTTAGTGCAGGCCTACGTGGCATGCAAATGAAGGTAAATCCAAAAGATTTAGCAACTGTTGTAAATGCTGAATTTATTGAACTTACGATGGATCATTAAGAGGTGTGTATGGCTAAAAAGTTTTATGCAGTTCGCAATGGTCGTGTGCCAGGTGTTTATATGACTTGGGCTGATTGTGAGAAACAGGTCAAGGGCTTTGGTGGAGCTATCTACCAGTCTTTCCCTACAGAAGCAGAAGCTCGTGCCTTTGTGGAAAACTCAGGCTTATCCTTAAGCGACTTTATGAGTGCTAGTAAGAGTGAACCTAAATCAGTTCAAAACGCGACGCCTAAATCAATCAGCTCTAAATCAATAAGCTCTAGCTCTAGGGCTCAAAGTAAAGCATCAGCAAGTGTTGTGAAACCAGATTTTACTAAGCTAAACCATGTGATTGCTTATATTGATGGTAGTTATAATAAAGGGACAAATACCGTTGGTGCAGGTGGTGTTATATTCTTGAATGGGAATAGGGAGACCTTTTCATTTCCATCTACTGATGAACGATATACATCATTTTGGAATGTAGCTGGTGAATTATTAGCTGCTATGTATGTTATGAAATATGCTGTTGATCGTGGCGTTCATGAATGTTCACTTTATTATGACTATATGGGAATTGAAATGTGGGCTACGAAGGGCTGGAAACGAAATAATGCGCTTACTCAACAGTACGCAGCATTTTATGACTCCATAAAAAACCGTGTGCGCGTACATTTTCACAAGGTTGCTGCTCATACGGGCGATACATATAATGAAATGGCCGATGCACTAGCTAAACAAGGTGCAGGTATTTAGAAATCTAAGAAGGGAGGGTGCTATGAATATATGTGTTACAGGTGGGGCCGGATTTATTGGCTCTCATCTTGTGGATCGATTAATTGAATTAGGGCACAATGTGCTTGTTATAGATAATTTATCTACTGGTATGCGTTCTTTTGTACATGAAGCAGCTCAATTTATTGAGATGGATGTACGAGATCCAAAACTAGTATCTATTTTTGAAGAGTTTAAGCCCTCTATCGTATTTCACGAGGCAGCGCAAACTATGGTTCAATCCTCTATGGAGAACCCTAGTTATGACTGTGATGTGAATCTATTGGGGCTAATTAATGTTTTAGATGCATGTCGTCAGGTGAAGGTTGAACAATTCTTAATGCCTTCGTCCGCTGCTGTTTATGGAGATTTAGCAGTATTGCCGTTAACTGAGGAATTAAGTGGTATGCCATCTTCCTTTTACGGACTAACAAAGCTTACCGCAGAAGGGTATTTACGTATTTATCGTGAAGCCTTTGGATTAAATACAGTGTGCTTTAGATATGCCAATGTATATGGGCCACGTCAAGGTGATGGTGGTGAAGGTGGCGTTATCAGTGTCTTTAACCGTTTAATCGTTGAAGGTCAGCCTTTAACCGTATATGGTGATGGCGAGCAAACTAGAGACTTCATTTATGTGGATGATGTGGTAGATGCTAATATTAAGGCTATGGGGAATAGTCAATGTACAGGTATTTATAATGTATCTACCAATAAGGGGACATCTATTAATGAGTTGATTACGCGATTCCGTGCCATCAGTGGTGCAGATTTTATGGTGCACTATGAGGCTGAGCGGGTTGGGGATATCAAGCATTCCCGTTTAAGTAATGCCAAGGCGGAACGTGATTTTGACTTTGTTGCCACAACTACATTAGAGGATGGTTTACAAAAAACATTAGAATATTTTAAAGCTCATCATAAGTAAGGGATACAAGGTTTGGGGATATGAGTGATACACAATTTTGGGTAACTGTAGGTGTCTGGAATCTCATCGTATTTAGTATGTATGGATATGATAAATTATGTGCTATTAAGGGGTATGGTCGGATTTCAGAGTTTACATTATTATTTTTAGCATTTGCCTTTGGGGGGGTAGGCGCTTTATTAGGCATGGTTCTATGGCGCCATAAGACATTAAAGATTAAATTTAAACTGGCTATTCCTATTGCGTTGCTATGGTCTGTCTATGCAGTAGGCTTCGGTTATGGTTTGTGGGTAAACTGATTGCATAAACTAATATTTTATTCATTCTTTTATGATATAATGAGTAGAATATTGTACATAAAATGTCAGTGAAGGAGATATTTGATGTTGCGATTACAATCGGGGTTCGAGTTAGATTACGCTAACATATATAATGAAAGTTGCATACAAGAGCGAGATGTAAAAAATTTTGAACGAGCCATACAAAACGTGTGGCGCCATACAAATATTTTACGTTCAACAGGCTATGAAGAAGGCCATGTTTCTAAAGATGGTTTGCCTGAACCTGTATTGTTTTATCAGCTGCCATATATTTCGGAAGATGGTATTAATACACCTGATATGTTGAAACGTCTTTACGAATTGCGTGACTATGCACGTCACAATATCGATACAGTTGTGTCTGTAGGTATTGGCGGCTCCTACTTAGGGAGCAAGGTTATTTTTGACGTTCAATGTGGTGCATTTTGGAATAATCTAAGTACAGAAGAACGTAATGGCTATCCACGGATGTACTTTGCTGGCTTTAACGTAGATGGCGACTATTTAGCAGGTCTTATCCGTACCTTAGAATATCAAGCTCAGAAAAAAGGCCCTGACTATAAGGTGATGCTTGTTATTACCTCCAAGTCTGGTTCTACCATCGAACCAATGGCTAACTTCATGATTTTGGAGCAGGCTTTACAAGATCGTAATATCAACTATGAAGTAGTGGCCGTAACAGATGTATCTGATGATGAACATCCTACAATCTTAAGGGCTATGGCGTTAGAAAATAATTGGAAGACTTACAGTATTCCCTATGGCGTTGGTGGCCGTTTCTCTGTATTTACAGAGGTGGGCTTTGTAACTGCTGCTCTTGTGGGTTTTGATATTGAAGGCTTCTTAGCTGGTGCAGCCTCTATGGATGCAGCGTGTCAAGAAGAAGATATTTTCAAAAACCCTGCTTTATTAAGTGCTTTATTAAAATATATTGCATCTGAACGGTATGGTCGTATTATTGAAGTATTTATGCCATATAGTGACGCGCTTCACTCTTTATCCGACTGGTATGTGCAGCTTTTGTCTGAATCACTTGGAAAGATGAGTAATACTTGTTTGCCATATGGTCGTACTCCAGTAGCTGCAGTAGGTACTATGGATATGCATGCTCAAGTGCAGGAACATCAAGAGGGGCGCCTTAATAAAGTTGTGCAATTTATTAAGGTTAAAGACTGGAAACATAATCTCATTGTGCCAGATACATATAGTCAATATGAAAGGTTACATTCTCTATCGGATGTAGGGATTTGTGATATTTTAAATATTGCCTTAGATGCCAATAGAGAGGCCTTATCTAGTGACAATCGCTTTAACATGACTATAACTGTACCAACGCTTAATGCATTCCATTTAGGGGAAATTATGTTTATGCATTGTTGGGCGGTTTATTTCGAGTCTATTTTTGCTGGTGTTGATGCCTTTGACCAACCAGGTGTTGAGGTCTATAAACGTCTCATTGGGCCTAAATTGGCTAGTGCAAAGGATACACATAATTCATAAGGGGGAACTATGAATATTTTAGTAACAGGTGGTGCTGGTTATATTGGGAGTCATACTGTACGTGCCTTACAACAGGCAGGTTATACACCAATCATTGTAGATAATTTATCTCGCGGACATGTAGAATCTATTCCTGAAGGGGTTACATTCTACAATATGGATATTGCAGATCCTAAGTTAGTCGATATTATGAAAGACCATAATATCATTGGTGTTATGCATTTTGCAGCCCACTCTCAAGTTGGGGAATCCATGGTAAACCCAGCTATTTATTATGAAAATAATGTGGTTGGTTCTTATCACCTTATTGAATCTGCTCGTGCTGCAGGTGTGAAGCATTTCGTATTCTCTAGTACGGCTGCAGTATATGGTGAGCCTCAGGTGCTACCAATTCGAGAGGACGCTCAATTGCAACCAACAAATGTGTATGGTCGCACTAAATTGATGATTGAAGAAATGCTATCTGATTATAGTTCTATTTATGGATCTACATACGTAGCATTGCGATACTTCAATGCGGCAGGTGCCGATCCATCTGGTACGATTGGTGAAGACCATCACCCAGAAACTCATTTGATTCCCCTTGTGCTCGATGCAGCTCGTGGCAAAAGAGAGCATATAACTGTATTTGGTACTGACTATGATACAGCTGATGGTACATGTGTGCGCGACTATATTCATGTTAATGATTTAGCAGCTGCACATGTATTAGCTATGGACTATTTACGTAAAGGTGGCGAATCCCAAGTATTTAACCTTGGTAGTGGTAATGGTTTCTCCGTAAAAGAAATCATCGAAACTGCAAAAGAGGTTACAGGTATTGATATTCCTGTTCAATATGGTGAACGTCGTGCTGGTGACCCAGGTACTTTGATTGCTTCTTCTGAAAAAATCAAAAACTTACTTGGTTGGAATCCTAAATTCAGTAATGTAGCTGATGTTATTAAAGATGCTTGGAAATGGCATACATCTCATCCAGATGGCTTTAATACTAAATAAAACAAAATAATAACAAATCCTTTTGATTTGTCAATATAATGAATGACTCTATTAGTCACCTAGGTGACTGGTAGAGTCATTTTTTTGTAGGGATTTAAAAGGGGTTCCTAGAAATAGTTCGAAGGAGGTGAATTATGAACTTACAAGATTATATAGAACAGATCAAAGGCTGGGTTAGTAGACAATGTTTTCTTGTACAACACTATCGAATTGCAATTTTTATTTTCTTTTTACTTGCTTTAGCAATGATAGGAGTTGGTATCTTTTATCCTCACGAAGAGGAACATGTCAATATTAATTCAGAGCAATTAGAGAATAGTATTGATCATCAAAGGGAGGGGGATACAAAAGCGCAATCACAAAGGGGGCCAAATAAAAAAAGAAATGGTAAGGATAACGTAACATCTAGTAAAGATGGAATGGATAATAAGGCCATACATGATGGGAAAGCTGATTCTCTTGTTAAGGGACGATTACTATATGATGTGAGCAGTGTAGAACGGCCTCATCCTTGGCGAGAAGTTTTTAAAGATGTTTCTAGCATCGATTTATTAAGCCAAAATGATGAGTCTAAAGATGCAGATAACGATTTAGATACTATTACCAATGACGAAACATCACTTAATAATAGTAAGAAAATTAGTAATAAAAGAACTACACGACGACATAGGGGTACTAAGAATAAAACTATAAAAACGGATAGAAAAAGTAAAGATTTGAATGGCAATATAGCCCATGATGATATCAATAACTTTAGTAATGAAAGTGTTCACTCCAGCACAGTGATTAATTCTGTGGCGTTGACTCCAGAACAACCACTCGAACTTGTGGGAATTATTGAAGGAAATCAAAAGGTTGCTATTTTACGAAGAGGCTCAGAGGAGCAGATGGTTACGATTGGAAGTAGTTGGCAAGGGATATCAGTATCTGCAATTACTGAAAATAGTGTAGAAATCGCCGAAGGAGGTTCAACAAGATGGCTAAAAATCGAGTGATTATAAAAATAGTTACACTAATAGCTATTCTGATATATTTATTATTAGTAGGACCATTAGTTGTATTAGGAAATACTACAGACGAAATAACAACAAATAATATAAGAAATAATGTAGCCAATAATGAAACCAATAGTACAAGCAATAGTGCAACTGATAGTGCAATAAATAGCATTGAGATTAATAAAGATAAAGAACCAATTACAATATCTGTACGGAACGGATCATTAAGAGAAACTGTATTAGGCATTTGTCGAAGTTATGGTATATCAGTTATTGGTGTAGAGTCATTAAAGGGTCATATTACGGCAACCGTAAAAGGGGCCTCTCCAGAAGAGGTTATCAAAGAACTAGGGCGGATATATCATTTTTCTGTATCAAAGCAACATAATACATTACTTATTGAATCTGATGACTTGGCACTGGAGAACAGAGAGCTCTATGTACTATCACCAGAACACTTATCAGCTGAATCTTTGAAATCTGTAATGGGCACGGTAGTAAAGAATGATAAAATGGCCGTACTTTCAGAACAAAATGAAGTTATTATGCATTTAACAAGTGGAGAAAAAAGGCGGGTAGAAACCTTAGTCCGTGCCATCGATAAGGAGCCTAAACAAGTGCAATTAGAAGCTACAATTATTGCTATGGAGCAATCCTATGCAAAAGAACAAGGATTTCGCTGGTCTTGGCTCAGTTTGACTGGCCATGGTGATGATAAGACTAATTCGTATGGAGCCGTTACCTTTGGTAAAACACCAAGTGGAGAAGCTTACAAGTTTTTTGTGAAACCAGAGCTAAGTCTTATGGAAAGCTCTGGAAAAGCTGTCCTAATAGCAAAACCATCTATTATGGCCCTTAATGGTGAGACTGCACATATACTAATAGGTGAACGCATCCCTGTTATAGAAGAGTCAGAGGTAAATGGAGAGCGCAAGCGATCTACGCGCTATGAAGAGGTAGGGATTAAGTTAAACTATACTCCTATTATTACGGCTGATGGCGGTGTAGATGCAAAAATACATGCCGAGGTAAGTACACCGATTATGGTATCGGAAATGAAAGCTTATAAAATTAGTACAAGGCAGGCTCATACTAGAGTACGTTTACAACAAGGCGAAGTACTTGTCATAGGTGGGCTCATGGATAATCGAGATCAGCACCAAATACAAAAGGTACCCATATTAGGCGATATTCCGTTGTTAGGGAAATTATTTCGTCATAGCAGAAAAACAAAAGATTCTATAGAAATGTTGATGTTAGTCCGGGCAACTGTGGTATAATAAAAGGTAAATGATTAGGAGGTTGTGAATGGAACGCATTCGAATGATAGGCCTTGGAAAATCATTTGGGGTGCGCCAAGTATTTTCCAATGTGTCTTTTGAGATAAAAGAGGGCGATCGACTCGCCTTGGTAGGGCCCAATGGAGCTGGTAAATCTACCTTATTAAAATGCATATTAGGCTATGAGGAGCTCGATGAAGGTAATGTGGTTAAGTCTCCTGTTGCAAGTATTGGCTATTTACAACAAGATGTAAATCTTGGCGATGATAGCCTTGCTACGGAAATAGAAAAGGCTTGGGCTGATGTACATGCATTGGAAGAACAACTCAAAGAACTTACAAAACGCTTAGAAACTGAAGCGGCTAGTGAAGCTGATTTACAACGCTTAGATTATTTACAAAATCGTCTGGAATGGCTTGGTGGGTATGACTATGAGCAAAAGACAAAGCGTATTGTTTATGGTTTAGGCTTTACTGATGAAGACCTAGACAAACCGGCTAATGCGTTTTCTGGAGGTCAAAAGACGCGTATTAACTTAGCAAAGGCCTTAGTTCGTCGTCCAGATTTTCTCTTCTTGGACGAACCGACAAACCATTTAGATATGGATATGCTCGAGTGGCTTGAAGGGTATTTATCCGCCTATCCTGGCGGTATTCTCATCGTCAGCCATGACCGTTACTTCTTAGACCGTATTGTCACGGGAGTTATAGAGCTAGATAATCATAAGGCTACAACATATCGTGGCAACTACAGTCGTTATATTCAACAACGTGATGAACGGCTGAAGGCTGATATGGTGGCTTATGAGAAGCAACAAGAGTACATCAAGAAAACAGAGGCTTATATAGATAAGTACCGTGCAGGTATCAAGTCTAAAATGGCTCGTGGTCGTCAATCGCAACTTAATCGATTAGAACGTCTTGAGGCACCTGTTACTTCACATCATTTACAATTTTCCTTCCCGCCAGCGGCTATGAGTGCTGATAAGGTTCTAGTCTTAGATCACTTATCTGTTGGGTATGGTGAAAGTCGCATCATTGATGATATATCTCTCGTTGTTCGCCGCGGTGAGTCTGTGGCCCTTATCGGTCCTAATGGAGCAGGTAAATCGACTCTAGTAAAAACCATTGTAGGAGAACTATTCCCTGAATCTGGTCATGTAGATATTGGTAATCGCGTACAAGTAGGTTACTTCTCGCAAGAGCACGAAGAGCTACATGATTCTTGGCAGGTAGTAGAAGAGATTATGAATCACTTTAACTACAGTGAAGACAAGGCTCGTAACGTACTTGGTTCATTCCTCTTTAAAGGGGATGATGTGTTCAAACTAGTCGGTGATTTATCCGGTGGAGAAAGAGCGCGTTTAGCATTGCTAAAATTATTCCTTCAAGGTGATAATTTCCTTATCTTGGACGAACCGACAAACCATCTAGATATTCCTACCCGAGAAATAGTAGAGGAAGCACTGCAACAATTTGAAGGTACCTGTTTCATTATTTCTCATGATAGATATTTTTTAGATCAAGTTTCTACGAAGACAGTAGTTCTAGATGATGGTAAAATTACTGAGTATCTCGGTAATTATTCATACTACAAGGAAAAGCTGAAAGAGCAAGAAGACTTATTAGCGCTAGCTAACGAGCAGAACTTAGGAACAGATAAGGTTGAGAGCAAATCTGGTTCAGCTCATGAACCAGTACTTTCATTAGCAGAATCGACAGAGGAAAATCCGAAGAAACCGAATGCCTATATGGTGGAAAAACAATTAGCAGAGGTCGAATCTGAAATCGCTCGCCTTGAGGCTACGATGAAGATGTACGAGGTGCAATTAGCAAATCCTGTAGTACAACAAGATTTAGAGGAAATGTCTAAAATCTCCATACAAATTGAATCTACACAAAATGAGTTAGATACGTTGTATGAGAAATGGGAGAAATTATCTGAATAACTTATAATAGTATATATTATTATGGAGTTATTTTAATTGACAAAGGATTAAAAACTCTAATAATATAGATATAGATTTAAAGTTTTATGTTTCAAAGGAAGGGTGTAACATGAATAAATCCATGTTGAAAAAAGCAGCCATTTTTGGACTTGCTGGTGTAATGGCAGTTGCTGCTGGTTGTGGTAGCAATAAAGATGCAGGCAATGCAAATAGCAATGAAGCTAAAATTGCATTATTAACAACAACAACTGGTGGTGCCGCAGCATATGGTGAATCCATTAAAGCTGGTGCAGAATTGGCAGTAAGCGAAATCAATGCTGATGCAAATGATGTAAAAATTAAATTGTTAGTAGAAGATACTAAAGGTGATAAAAACGAAGCTATCAATGCGATGAACAAAGTCATTGCAAAAGATAAAGTTGTAGCAGTTATTGGTCCTATGTTATCTGGTGAAATGATGGCAGCTGGTCCTGTAGCAAATAAAAGTAAAGTAGTAGCGCTTGGTACATCTACAACTGCTGAAGGTATTACAGATATCGGGGATTATATCTTCCGTAATGCTGTACCAGAATCCGTAGCAGTAGATACAGCTATTAGAGAAGCTCATAAAACTTTAGGCTTCAAAACTGCAGCTATTATGTACTCTAATAACAATGACCAAATGGTATCTGTAAACAATACCGCTCGCAAAGCATTGGAATCTTTAGGTGTGCAAATCGTTGAGACTGAAACATTTGCAGATAAAGATACTGACTTCTCTGCACAATTGACTAAGATTCAACAAGCAAATCCAGATGTAATTATTGTTGCATCCCTTTACCAAGAAGGTGCCCTTATCATGAAAAAAATGCGTGAAATGGGGATGAATCAACCTGTAATTGGCTCCAACGGCTTCAACAGCCCACAATTTATTAAAATTGCTGGCGATGCGGCTAATGGTGTTATCGTTGGTACACCTTGGTTCCCTAATAAAGACGATCAAAAGGTTAAAGACTTCCGTAAAGCTTATGTTGCTAAATATGGCAAAGAACCTGACCAATTCGCAGCACAAGCATACGATGCAGTATATCTCTATGAAGCAGCTTTGAAAAAAGCAGGCTCTACAACTGATCGCGAAAAATTCCGGGAAGCATTGAAAAATATTTCTGACTTCGTTGGTGTAACTGGCCAATTTAAGTTCAACGAAAAACGCGATCCTTCCATGGAAGTTCAAGTATTACAAATTAAAGACGGTCAATTTGACGCATTAACAAAATAAGTTGAGGTAGTATAGTGTTTTTACAACAATTAGTTAACGGGTTAACCCTCGGTAGCTTATATGCTGTACTCGCTATTGGCTTAACACTTGTGTTCGGTGTTTTGAATATTATCAACATGGCTCACGGAGGCATCTTTATGATAGGTGCCTTCGTTGGTCTTTTTATGGTAACAATTTTTAACGTTAACATTTTTGTAGCCCTTATCGTAGCTATGGCAGTAGGCGCTATCCTCGGTTATCTTCTAGAATTTGTGGCTCTTCGTCCACTACGCAAGAAAAAGGTGTCTCACTTGGCACCACTTATCAGTACCATCGGTGTTTCTATCTTTCTTGAAAGCTTGGCATTATTGCTTTGGGGTCCTCAAACAAGATCTTTCCCAACCGATTATATTGGAGGTCTTATCGACTTTGGGGCGTTTAAAATTTCCATGGTACAAATCATTGGCTTAGGTGTTTCTATCGCTTTAATGCTCATTTTAAATGTAGTTATTAAGAAAACTAAAATTGGTAAGGCTATTCGCGCCGTATCAATGAGTACTGAAACGGCAGCTCTTCTAGGCATTAATCCTACAATGATCATTTCTGTTACAGTAATGATTGCATCCGCTCTAGGTGCAGCTGCAGGTGTACTTGTAGGCTTATCCTTCAATGCTATTGAACCTACTATGGGCGTTATCATTGGATTTAAAGGTCTTGCAGTTCTTATTTTAGGTGGTCTTGGTAATATTACTGGTGCCATGGTTGGTGGCTTTATTCTAGGTGTAGCAGAGGTATTCTCTGTTGCCTATGGTGCATCTACATTCCGTGATGCTGTAGCCTTTGGTCTCATTATCCTATTATTGTTCTGGCGCCCACAAGGCTTATTTGGTTCTAAAGATAAAGGGGGTAGACCGTAATGGATTTATTAAACCCGTATTATCTACAGATCGTGATGTTCTTCATCATTAATGCCATCATGGGTATATCTATTTACTTTACACTTGCCAGTGGTCAGCTCTCTCTTGGGGCTGCCGGTTTTATGAGTGTTGGCGCTTATGTGGGCGCTATGCTTTCTTTGAAAGCTGACTTACCTATCATCGTAGGTATCATTGTTGGTGGTTTGGTTGCTAGTCTGGTAGCCGTTATTATTGGTTTACCTACAACACGTCTTCGCGGTTTATATCTTGCTATTGCTACCCTTGGTTTTGGTGAAGTAGTACGCGTTATTTTCTTGAACTTAGATGTTACAAATGGGGCCTTAGGTTTATCCGGTATCCCATCCATTCCTCAAGAGTTAACAAACTATGCCTATGAATTTGATATGGATGGTTTAATGGGTCTTGATGCTGTTACATGGGGCAACTTGATGGCTATCATCATTTTATTAGCCATATTAGCTTTAATTATTGCTTTCTGTGTACGCATTAATAATAGTCGTGTTGGTCGTGCTTTTGCAGCTATTAAAGCTGATGATCATGCCGCAGAACTAATGGGGATTAACGTTGTATACTACAAAATGATGGCCTTTATTATTGGTGCTTTCATTGCTGGCATCGGTGGCGGTTTGTATGCTCACATTACAAACTTTATTAATCCTACAGATTTCAGCTACCATAAAGTAGTACAAATCTTGTTATTCCCAGTATTTGGTGGTTCTAATGTAGTATGGGGTTCCGTACTTGGTTCCTTTATTCTTACATTACTGCCAGAAGTATTGCGTTTCTTATCCGATTATCGAGATATCATTTATGGTGCATTACTTGTTATCTTGATGGCTGTTCGTCCAGATGGTATTTTAACAGAATCTATGGTAGACAAAATTAGCCGCAAGTTAGGCTTTAAAAAGGCTCCATATATTCCGGAATCACAAGTATTAACAGAACGTTTTGAAGCGTATAAACGCAAACAACAAGAAGAAAAACAAGGATAGGAGGGAACTGAATGCTATTAGAATTAAATGAAGTAAGTAAAAGCTTTGGTGGCGTTGCAGCTCTCACCGGTGTATCCTTCGGTGTTAAACAAGGTGAAGTATTTGGTGTTATCGGGCCAAATGGTGCTGGCAAGACTACACTTTTTAACTTGATTACTGGTGTATTTCCAACAAGCTCTGGTGAAATCGTTTTTGACGGCATGTCTGTAGTAGGTATTAGGCCTCATAGAACTGTTGAAATGGGGATTGCTCGTACGTTCCAAAATATTCGTCTTTTTGGTAATATGACAGCTCTTGAAACTGTATTAACCGGTATGCATTGTCGTACGGGGTCTGGCTTCTTGGCTAGCTTTTTGAAAACAAAACGTCAACGCATCGAAGAAGAACGTTGTCGTGGCATTGCTTACGAATTTTTAAAGCTTGTAGGACTAGAAGAAGATGCTGAAGAAGTTGCTACATCATTGCCATATGGTAAGCAACGTCGCCTTGAAATTGCTCGTGCTTTAGCAACACATCCGCAATTGATCTTGCTCGATGAACCTGCGGCGGGTATGAATGATAGTGAAACTGAAGTGCTTCGCCAACTAATAGGTAAGATTCGTGATTTAGGTATTACTGTTGTAGTTATTGAACATGCCATGGAATTAATGATGAATATTTGTGATCGTATGGTAGTTCTTAATTTTGGTAAGAAAATTGCAGAAGGTACACCTCAAGAAATCCAAAATAACGAGGCTGTAATTGAAGCATACTTAGGTAAAGAGGAGGTGTAATATGTTAAAACTAGAAAATATTGTGGCTGGTTATGGACATATTACAGCCTTAAAAGACGTGAGTTTAGAAGTACCACAAGGTTCTATTGTATCTCTTATTGGTGCCAATGGTGCTGGTAAAACTACTACTATGAAAACAATTATGGGCCTTGTAAAACCAAATTCTGGTCGAGTGCTCTTTGAAGGTCAGGATATTACTGGTCGTCAAACCCATCAGATTGTACACGCTGGCATTTCCTTAGTGCCTGAAGGGCGTCAAATCCTTCAAGATATGAGCGTTTATGAAAACTTAGAAATGGGCGCTTATATTCGTAAAGATAAGGAAATTGAAGAGGATATCAAAAAGGTATTTAAACGATTTCCCATACTTGACGAGCGTAGTTACCAATTAGGTGGTACTTTGTCTGGTGGACAGCAACAAATGCTTGCTATTGGTCGTGCACTTATGGCACGTCCAAAATTGTTATTATTAGACGAACCATCTATGGGTCTTGCTCCATTGGTAGTTAATGAAATTTTTGAAACTATCAAAGAAATCAGTGCTGAAGGTACAACAGTTCTCTTAGTAGAACAAAATGTGCGTCAAGCATTAAAAATTGCTGATTACGCTTATGTATTGGAAACAGGTAAAATGGTTTTGTCTGGTCCTGCTGATGAAGTACGCCATAATCCACGTGTTATGGAAGCTTACTTAGGTGGTCGTGTAGAATAGTGCCAACTTAATATCTACTATACTTATTAAAATATTCAAATAAGGTGCATATACTAATAAATTAGTATATGCACCTTATTTTTTGATTTATCAATAAAATTGATAAATAAGAAGTGAAAAAGTGAGGCAATAATGAAATGATTTTACATATATTTTATTAATTTACTAAATTTTAATAAAAAATGTAGTGAATTATCTATGAAATGAGTAAAAAAACACCCATGAAAATACCGTGAAAATACGATTTTTTAAGGATTTGTTATTGAAGGTTTGATGAAGTTCGCTCAAAATATCCTGGGTTTGTAGAAGTACATTTAAAAAAATGATAAAATAGCTTAACCGATTTATTAGTATTTATAATACTAATAATCATGTGGTGTATTGAAAATGTTGTATGTAGAACAAAGAGGTAAAGTATGAATAAAAAACAGTTTATGATGATAGCTGCATTCTTATGTGCAACGACAACAGCTATGGCTGCACCAGTAAGTGTAACAACTGAACAGGGCTATAATGCTAAAAATGTACAGTTGGAAGACCATGCACCCTTAGAAACTAGTGCATCTGTAATTAGCTCTGACAAGGAATATCGCCTACGCCAAGGCGATGAATTAACGATTCAAGTAGTACAACAAGCCGATCTTGGTACGCGTAATGGTAATGACATTATGTATACAGTTCGTCCTGATGGTTATGTATCTTTCCCTATGGTAGGTGCCGTAAAAGCAGACGGTTTAACTGTTGATGAGTTTACTGCTGAATTACAACAAGGCTTATCTCGATACATTATTAATCCAGATATCACTGTAAACGTTGCCAAACTTGGTGGTGTTCGAGTATATGTGTTTGGTGAAATTAATCAACCAGGTGCTTATACACTAACGAAGTCTAGCACTGTTATAGATGCGATTGGTGCTGCAGGTAGTTTCAACTGGGATACAGCGAAGAAGAAAATTTATTTAATTCATCAAAATAAACCAGAAAAACCAATCCCAATTAATCTAAATCGTATCTTACAAACTGGGGATATGTCTGAAAATTATATTATGAGAGAGGGCGATATTCTTTACTTAACTAAAAATAGCCGTATTAACTTTGCTCGTGATATTGCTCCAATCTTAACTGGCGCTTATATGGTTTCACGCATAGGTAAGGATTAAGGATAAGAATTATCTGTCATATAAGGGGGCGTTCTTTTGCGTTCATATTTATTACCAGCCATATTGTTTATTGCTGATATTGCAACTATTGTTATTGTTGCTTTTGTCAGTCTTTTTATTCGATTTGATGGACATATAGAACCTCAATATATTAATCAAATGGTAGATGCCTTACCGCTCCTACTAGTTTCCTATATGTTGATGTTCTTAATTATGCATTTGTACACACGTATTTGGCGTTATGCAGGGATGCGCGAGGTATTAGCAGTATTTGTAGCTACAACGGTAGGTACGGCTATCTTTTACTCCTCTATGTTTGTGTTCGGTAAATCTTTACCAAGATCAATCTATTTTATTACCTGGTTCCTTGCAACTGGTGCAGTAGGTATGGGACGCATGTTACTACATTATGTGGCGCTTCATTATAGCAATGGGGACGATGGTGAAAGTGGCCAAGTGAATACGTTGATCATTGGTGCTGGCGATGCAGGGGCAACTATTGCTCGCGAAATAGAGAGATATCATAAGCGATCTCGTCGAATCATTGGCTTTGTGGATGACGATATGTTTAAACATAACCGTCTTATGAATGGCTTTAGAATTTTAGGTAATCGCGAAGATATTCCTATGTTGGTAGCCAAATATAAGATAGAAGAAATCATCATTGCAATGCCATCGGTTAAGCGCGATGTTATCCGGGAGATTATGGAAATCTGTTCTCCGCTTAAATGTAAGATTAATACCTTACCAGGGGTATACCAGTTGCTAGATGACGAAGTTCTTGTATCTCATCTACATCCAGTTTCCATTGAAGACCTATTAGAACGTGATGAAATTCACCTCGATACATCTAAGGTGGAGCCATATCTTAAGGATAAAATAGTTCTTGTTACAGGCGCTGGTGGCTCTATTGGCTCTGAAATTTGTCGTCAAGTACTACGTGTAAAACCTAAAAAATTATTATTACTTGGCCATGGTGAAAACAGTATTTATATTATTCACCAAGAATTGCGCAGCATTGCACCAGAAGGTACTTTGGTACCCATCATTGCAGATATTCGCGATAAGAATCAATTAGAGCAAATTTTTAAAGATTATAATCCTGAGGTAGTATTCCATGCTGCAGCCCATAAGCATGTACCGCTTATGGAAATTCAACCTATAGCAGCGGTGCTTAATAACGTTTACGGTACCCGAAATGTAGCAGATGTAGCTGGTGCTCATGGGGTTGAACGATTTGTTATGATTTCTACGGATAAAGCTGTTAATCCTACTAGCGTTATGGGGGCCACTAAACGGGTGGCAGAGAAGGTTGTGCTAGGTATGAACCATAAATATGATACCAAGTTTATTACGGTTCGTTTTGGTAATGTACTTGGTAGCCGTGGTTCTGTTATTCCCTTATTCCGCAAACAAATTGAAGCAGGCGGTCCTGTAACCGTTACGGACCCAGAAATGACTCGTTATTTCATGACTATTCCAGAAGCAAGTCAACTAGTGCTACAAGCTGGTGCCATGGGTAAGGGGGGCGAAGTATTCCTATTAGATATGGGTGAACCAGTTAAGATTGTAGATTTAGCTAAAAATATGATTCGGCTTTCTGGCTTTGAACCAAATAAGGATATTCGTATTGAATTCACAGGTTTGCGTCCAGGGGAAAAATTATATGAAGAGTTATTAACTGCTGAAGAAGGCACGAATACAACTACGCATAAGAAAATCTTTGAAGCTGCCTTAGAAGATGTTGACCAAGAATGGTTAAGCCGTGAAATCGAGCGCTTTGAAACATGTAAAACTGATATGGATGTAATTAATGTGTTACAGGACATCGTTCCTACATATCATCCAAATCATAATGTCTAAATTGTTACTATATTAGTTATTGCTTCACGTATATTTCTACATCGTTATATAGCTATTTTATATTTATTCACACTGTGCTTTGCTTGAGAGAGACACAGTTCACAATCCTTAGAGGGAGAGACCCTGTTGTTTGTATACTTTCACAGAAAGGGGTATATGGGTGGAACAAATTATTGATTTAAAAGAGGTAGGCAAAGTCCTCATTAAGAAGCGCCGTAAAATTATCAATGTTACAGTAGCCTGCATGGTACTAGGTGGTGCCTATGCTTTCCTAGCGCCATCTACATATCAATCTACATCTATATTGCGCATTAAGCAGGCTCAAGGTTTGAGCAATTCTGTATTATCAAGTTCCAATGGCTATTCTGACTCTATGTCTCGTCAATTGATGAACACAGATGCAGAAATCTTAAAAAGCCGTAATGTAGTAGAACCAGTTATTGCTGCTATTGAAGATCCTGAAGGTACAGGAAATGCGCCGACATACGAAGAGTTTATTAAAGCGCGCATTGAAACAAAACCATACAAGGAAACTGAGTTGTTACAAGTGAGTGTAACAGGTAAAAGTCCTGAACAAGCTCAAAAGGCTAATAAATTGCTAATTGATAACTTCTTAAGGCGCCTCGCTGAAATTTCTCATGTTGAACAACGTGCTACTCGTGAATTTTTACAAAAACGTGTTGTAACTGCAAAAACTGAATTAGAACAAGCAGAAAAGAAATTACAACAATTCCAAGTTGATAACAAAGTTTATTCCACAGCTGATCAAATGAAAGGCTTAACAGATAAGATTACAATGATCGACCGTGAAAAAGCGCAAAATCAACTTGATTTAGAAACGGCACAAGCTGCACTAGGTAGTATCAATGAACAATTAGGTTCTGCTGGTAAAAGCATCGCTGACAGTGCTACGGTTCAAGCATATAAAAGTCAATTAGCAGATTTAGAATCTCGTAAAGCTTCTTATGTTGGTAAATATACTGATGAGCATCCTGTGATGAAAGAAATTAATCAACAAATTGAAGAAGCTAAGAGTGGTCTAAATGCTGAAATTAACGCTATTGCATCTCAACAAGCACCTTCTAGCAATTCTGCACAACAAGGTTTGTTAGCTGATAAATTTAGAAATGAAGCCGCTCTTGCAGTAGCTCAAGGTAAACAATCTACATTAGCTGAACTTGATAAAGCAAACGAAGAAGCCATGAAAAGCTTGCCTGAAAAAGAGCGTGGTTATATCCAAGCAAAACGTGATGTAGATGTAGCACAAGATATCTACCAAATGTTATCCACTCGCTTAGAAGAGGCGAAGGTAGCAGAGGTGATGGTACCAAATGAAGTTCAAATCGTAGATGCTCCTACATTGCCAGAAAAGGCAATTGCTCCGCGTAAGAGTCTTATTCTATTAGGATCTGCAATTTTAGGTCTCATTCTTGGTTGCCTCTACACATTGGGTCAATTCTTCTATAATCGGAAAGTTCAATCTGTACAAGAAATCAATGATGTTCTTGGCATTGAGAACTTAGGTGTGATTCCAAATCATGAAGAGAAAGAATACGAAGAACCTAGTAATCGTATCATAGCATTGTTGCGCAAAGTGAGAGGTTAATATGATCAGACTAATTTCTAATGAACGTGGTGATACAGCACTCGTAGAAGCATATCGTACATTGCGTAGCAATTTACAATATGTATGTAATCAACAAAAATGTAAGCTTATTTGTATTACAGCCGCTACTAGTGGTGAAGGTACTTCTGAAGTAGCGGCTAATACGGCATTAGCTTTATCTAAAAACAATAATAAAGTATTGCTGATTGACGGTAATTTAAGGAATCCAGTACAACACTTAGCATTTAATGTGCAAAATAAAGGGCTTACTAATGCAGTTATGATGGATGAAGACTTGACGATTCATCGTAATGTACAACCTCATTTAGATGTATTGACAGCAGGTGAAGTGGTTCAACATCCTTCTGAAGTAGTAGACTCTAGTAAATTGCCAACGATTTTAGATTATGTCCGCGATGAATATGATGTGGTTATCATCGATACGCCACCAGTATTATCCGTCACTGATGCTATTGTATTAGCTGAAAAATCAGATGGTGTTATGCTCGTTGTTAGAAACGAAGTAGCAAGCCCAAAAGATTTGATAGAAGCAAAAAAACGCCTTACTCAAGTAGGCATTCCTCTATTAGGCTCTATTGTAATTGATGCCTAATACTGTAACTTAATTCGTAATTTAATCGATTCATCAAGCGTATCAATATGGTACAGAAAGCATTGAGGTGATGTATATGAAAATTAATTTTTCTCCTCCCGATATTACCGAATTAGAAATCAACGAAGTCATTGAAGCCTTAAAAAGTGGGTGGATTACCACTGGTCCTCGTACTAAAGAGCTAGAGAAAAAGATTGCCGAACAGTTAGGTACACCTAAAGCTGTGTGCTTGAATTCTGCAACTGCAGCGCTTGAAATGTCTCTTCGTGTATTAGGTATTGGCCCTGGTGATGAAGTCATTACGAGTGCTTATTCCTATACAGCTAGTGGGAGCCCTGTAGTCCATGTAGGTGCTACCTTAGTGCTTGTAGATACACAAAAGGACTCTTTTGAAATGGATTACGATGCAGTTGCTCGTGCCATTACTCCAAAGACAAAGGCGATTATTCCCGTTGATATAGCTGGTGTGCCTTGTGACTATGATCGCTTGCGTTCCATTGTAGAGGACAAGAAATCTCTCTTTACTCCAGCTAATGATATTCAAAAAGCATTAGGTCATATTCCTATCGTAGCGGACTGTGCGCATTCCTTTGGTGCAACCTATAAAGGTGTGCATACAGGCAATGTAGCTGACTTCAGTAGTTTCTCCTTCCATGCAGTAAAAAACTTTACTACTGCCGAAGGTGGCTGCGCTACATGGCGCCATATTGAGGGCTACGACGACGAAGTTATTTATAAACAATTCCAATTATTGTCGTTGCATGGTCAAGATAAGGATGCTCTTGCTAAAACTAAGGCTGGTGCATGGGAATACGATATTAAAGGCACATATTACAAATGTAATATGACGGATATTATGGCTGCCATTGGTTTGGCGCAATTTGAAAGATATCCAAAACTGTTAGCGCGTCGTAAGGAAATTATTGAAGCTTATGATGCAGGTTTAAAAGATTTACCTGTTACATTGTTAAATCACTATACTGATGATCATCAAAGTAGTGGTCACTTATACTTGGTTCGCTTAGATGGACGTGATGCAGAATACCGCAACAAGGTGATTGAAGCTATGGCTGAAGCTGGCATTGCAACAAATGTACATTATAAACCAATTCCTATGCATACGGCTTATAAGAATTTAGGCTTCACAATTGATGATTATCCAAATGCTTATAATCAGTTTAAGAATGAAATTACATTGCCACTTCATACTCTATTAACAGATGAAGAAGTGCAATATGTCATTGAAACATTTAAAAGGATTATTACCGAATGTTAGTAAAAAACTTTCACGATCTACCCCAAGAGTTACAGTGTGAAGAGGTGCGCCCTTACTTTGAAGTCTTAAATCAAAGACGTACAAGTCTTCTATGTAAAAGTATTTTTGACCGCGTTGTGGCAGCCGGTATGCTTATTACATTGAGTCCTGTATTTCTTGTGTTAGCCATCATGATCAAACGAGATAGTGATGGGGAGGTTTTCTTCCGCCAAACTCGGGTGACACAATATGGTCGCACCTTTGGTATCTATAAATTCCGTACTATGGTAAAGAATGCGGAATCCCTTGGTGCTCAAGTAACTTCCCAAAATGATATGCGGGTTACTAAGGTGGGTAATATGCTTCGCAGTTGTCGTCTTGATGAACTGCCTCAGCTTATCAACATTCTCTTAGGAGATATGAGCTTTGTCGGCACAAGACCTGAGGTACCACGTTATGTGGCAGCTTATACGGATGAGATGAAAGCTACGTTGTTATTGCCGGCTGGTGTCACAAGTGTAGCTAGCATTGCCTATAAAGATGAAGATCAGCTATTACAATATGCTCAAAATGTAGATGAAGTTTACATCAATGAGGTATTACCAGGCAAGATGGCTTGGAATTTGAAGAGTATTAAGGAATTTTCTTTTTTACAAGATATAAAAACGATGATTGATACAGTGTTAGCTGTATTACGATAAGCGAGGTCCCTATGAGTACATCTATGACAAAGGAAATACAAGAGAAAGAGCTGTCTATGTTACTGTACTTTAAAGAGTTCTGCGACAAACATAATTTGCGCTTTTATCTTTGCGGCGGTGGTCTCATTGGGGCTATACGCCATAATGGTTTTATTCCTTGGGATGATGATTTAGATCTTTTTATGCCTCGTCCTGACTATGAAAAACTGGCAGAGTTGTGGCCTAAATATGCTGATACAGAACGTTATACGTATTGTCGTACGGATCGTCACCATATTTATCACGATGCAGGCGCTTCTATTCGCGATAATCATACGACCTTTATTAACCGTCACAGTATGGACGAAGATATTTGTCATGGTTTAGCTTTAGAGATTATGCCTATTGACGGCTGTGCACCTGGCAAAATCAGCCGCGCTTTGCAGTTGATGTGGGCTATGACCTTTGCACTCTTTAATGCACAGCGATTGCCAGATAATAAGGGACCTATGTATCGTGCCTTAGCAGGCTGTATTTATAAGGTCTTTTCTAGTCAATCTGTACGCTATCATATTTGGCGTTTTGCAGAAAAGCAAATGACTAAATATGATTTCAATACAAGCAAGGAATGTACAGAGTTAATTGGTAGTTTGAAGGGCATGAAGCTAAGACATCCACAAGAGGATTTTGCTTCTGTTGTTTATAAAGACTTTGAAGGGTATCAAATACCTGTTATGAAAGGGTATGAGAGATATTTACGTCTTATTTGGGGTGATTATATGCAATTACCGCCTGTAGAGCAACGTGTAGCAAAACACGACGCCGCATTTGCTGATTTGCATACGCCTTATAAGGAATATAGAGGCATTCATTATGCCCAACATAAAGCTCAACCATAAGGAGGGCCTATGAAACGAATAGCAGTAATCTTTGCGGGTGGCGTAGGTGCTCGTATGAAGAACAGTAAGACGCCGAAGCAATTTTTAGAGTGGAACGGTAGACCTATTTTAATTCAAACCCTAGATGTTTTTGAACAAACAGAGGCTATTGATGGTATTGTGCTAGCTTGTAAAGCCGAATGGATTGATCATACAAAGCAATTAATCCATAACGCAGGGCTACAAAAGGTATTATCTATTGTGCCCGGTGGTGAGAGTGCTCTCGAATCTCAATATAATGGGCTTGTTGAGGCTAAGCGGTTGTTCCTTGATGAAGATGTGACTGTTTTGATTCATGATGGTGTTCGTCCTCTTGTTGATAGTGATACTATTGAACGAAATATTGAAACTGTTGAAGCTAAGGGGTCTGCTATTACTGTTACACCAGCCATTGAAACGGTTATGGTTACTCAAGATGGTTCCATTAATCGTATTTTAAATCGTAATGAATGTCTGATGGCTAAGGCGCCTCAGAGTTTTAGATTAGATGATATTTTATCTGTTCATAATCGTGCAAAAGATGATGGAATCCATGATTTCATTGATTCTGCATCGATGATGATGCATTATGGTTATACTTTATACCCTGTACTCGGGGAAACTGAAAATATAAAAATTACCACACCATCTGATTATTATATGTTTACGGGTATTATTAAAAACCGTGAACAAGGAGGACTAGAAGATGAGTAATTCCGTTATTCAACGTGAGTTAACGGCTTTAGTACATGAAGAAGAGCACTTTGATTTCCTCCGTCATCAACGCATTCTTGTAACGGGTGCAACAGGGCTTATTGGCTCTATGTTTATTAAACTGCTCATACTTGCTAATGAAGCTTATGGCTTGGATTTAAAAGTGCTTGGTCATATACGTAGCCATGATAAAGCACAAACTATTTTTGGTGAATATTTAGATGATGAATCGTTAACGCTTATAGATGGTTCATTAGATTCTATTAATGTGCCATGCGATTATATTCTACATGGTGCAGCACCAACGCAATCTAAGTTTTTTGTGGAACATCCAGTAGAAACAATTCGAACCTCCATTCATGGTACGGAAGCCATGCTTGAACTAGGTCGCCATAAAAAGGTAAAAAAACTTGTTTACCTATCAAGCATGGAGCAATATGGCGTTCCTTATGAATCAGGACAGGTTATGACTGAAGATCGTTTAGGCTATCTTGATCATCTAAATGTACGCAGTTCTTATTCTGAAAGCAAGCGACTTTGCGAATGTTATTGCAAATCTTATGCGGTAGAGTATGGTGTGCCAGCAGTAATTGCGAGATTAGCACAAACCTTTGGACCAGGTGTTCCTGTGTCAGATAACCGCGTATTCATGCAATTTACTAAGAGTGCGCTTAAAAATCAAGACATCATACTTCATACGAAGGGCGACTCTATGTCTAACTATTGCTACATTACAGATGCATTAACTGGCATTTTGACACTTATGAAAGCTGGCGAAGTCGGAGAGGCTTATAATGTATGCCATGATGAAGAGACTCGCTCTATTGCTAGCATTGCTCATTTAGTGGCAACACATGTAAGTGATGGTAAGAGCAAAGTTGTCTTTGATATTCCGGAAGATGTGCAGGGGCTCGGTTATGCTCCGACAGTCCACATGTTCTTAAGCTCCAAGAAGCTAAAGTCTTTAGGTTGGCAGCCTAAAGTATCAATGGCACAAGCCTATGTAAGGCTAGCAGAATATATCCAAGAGGAAGGCTTATGAAAAAGGAAATAATAATTGTCACCATCTCCCTTGGTAATGATGGGGCTGAACGAATTTTAACAGAGTTAGCACGTCAATGGGTGCATGATGGTCACCATATTACGGTTATCCAAACAAGCCCTAATCGATATGGTAACGAATATGCTTTAGAGGAAGGTATTGAGCAAATCCAAATTCATACTACTAGCTCTAATAAGGTAATTCGTTTTATGCAAGAAATAAAAGAATTAATCAAAATCTTAAAGACTAGACCGAATGCTACATGCTTATCGTTCTTGTCTGCATCGAGTTTCATCTTGGCTATTAGCTCTTGGTTTGTAAACAACCGTATCGTCTTTTCTGAACGCAATAATCCCCGCAAGGTGCCAATTGGTTGGCATCAACAAGCGTTGCGTAATTTTGCCTTTCGATTCGCCGATGCACTAGTATTTCAAACAGAAGACGCTCGCTCTTATTTCCCTGAATCTGTTCAAAAGCGTGGTGTTATTATTCCAAATCCTATTAATGGTAAATTGCCACCCCCAATTGAGGGAGACCGAGAAAAGACAATCGTTACTGCCTGTCGATTACATCCTCAAAAAAACTTGCCTATGATGATTAATGCTTTTAGTATGTTAGCGGACGAGTTTCCAGAGTATAAACTTGTCATCTATGGTCAAGGTGTTTTAGAAGATGAATTACGAGCTCAAATTAAATCTCTTAATTTAGAGGATCGAATTTTATTACCGGGCTTTGCTAGTAACATTTTAGAAAAAGTAGCACCTTGTTCTATGTTTGTGTCTTCTTCCGACTTTGAAGGTATTTCAAACTCTATGTTAGAAGCCCTCGGCATGGGATTGCCTGCAGTTGTTACAGACTGCCCTGTAGGCGGTGCTCGTATGGTAATTAACAGTGGAGAGAATGGTATTCTTGTACCTGTAGGTGATACACAGGCCATGTATGAAGCTATGCGCAGTGTCTTAAAAAATCCTGAACTAGCAGCTAAGCTTTCCCGAGAAGCCATCAAAGTACGCGATGAGTTCCCATTGTGGAAAATCGCAAAACGTTGGTTAGAAGTTTTATGAGTTGTAAGGAGGGGAACCATTGAAGTTAAATATAACAGCCCTTGCTGACCGTATGATATGGTTCATAACTCTAATCTTTTTAGTGTTGTCGTTGACCATTTCCTTTGCCCTTGGCGACGCGAACTATGGTGCCTATGTATTATTTGTATGCTTATTTGGGCTCATCATTTTTTATCTTATAAGAGAGCAGGGCGTTATTAAGCTACGGCTCAATTGGATGCATGGATATATGCTGCTCTTTATAGGGGCTTGTTACCTTAGTACGATTAATGCTATAGATCCGGCTGTGGCTATGAGTCGAAGTTTTGATATTGTCAAGATATTCTTTATGCTCATCATCTTGTACATGTGCTATCAAGATAAAGAATCGGTGGATACATTATTAAAGATTGGTATGTGGACAGGCTATATAGTTTGTTTTTACACTGTTTATTTCTACGGTTTAGACTATTTCATTACTGTCTTGTCATCATCGGCACGAATTGCCAATGATGCATTAAATGCGAATACCGTAGGTCTTTTAGGTGCTAATGCTATTGTAATGACCTTGTATTATATGATATATGATCGCCCTCGATGGTGGCATATTATTGCGTTACCCACATTAGGTATTCTTGCTGCTACAGGAAGTCGTAAGGCTCTTGTATTCGTTGTAGTAGGTACAGTATTACTTTTTGTTTTTAAAAGCTTACGAAGTGCCAATTCAATCAATTCGATTGCCAAAATTATTGGTTCTTTGCTAGGCCTTACTATTGTAGGTTTTGCTGTATTGCAATTGCCGATGTTTGCTGAAGTATTAGATCGTATGTCTAGCATGGTGGAAGCTTTTGCCGGTACTGGTGGTGACTCCTCTACTATCATTCGTATGGCTTTAGTAGATATTGGTTGGGATTTATTCTACCAATCTCCTATTACTGGGGTTGGTGTCAATAATCCGTCTGTATATACATATTTCCTATATGGTAAAGAGAACTACTACCTTCATAATAACTACATTGAGCTATTGGCTGGTACTGGTATTATCGGTTTATTAGCATATTATTCCATGTATTTGTATGTGGCATATAACTTAATTCGCTATCGTGATTTTCACAGTAATGAATATGTAATGGTGCTCATTCTATTCCTTTCACAAATTGTAATGGATATGGGGATGGTGTCTTATGAAAGTAAGAGTACTTATTTTTATATGATGTTGTTTTATTTAGCGGTGCAAAGGCTCCGGAAAGGACGTAAAAATGAAGCTGAGCAAATTGTGTAAAGTTGGAATGTCCTTTTTAACAAAACCTTACTATCGTACTCGAGTTCTTATTAAATTAGGCTATTATGATAATTTATGTGATGAAGATTTTTTAAAGAAGGTATTTCCTAAATATATGGGGTATCCCTTAGATTTAGAGAACCCTAAAACTTTCAGTGAAAAATTACAATGGCTAAAACTTAATTACCGGAATCCTATTCAAACTGTCATGGTTGATAAGCATGAAGCAAAGCACTTTATTGCAGAGCGTGTGGGAAATCAATATATTATCCCTACACTTGCTGTATGGGATTCAGTAGAGGATATCGATATCAATGCATTGCCAAATCAATTTGTATTGAAGTCAACTCATGATAGTGGAGGCATCGCAATTTGTAAAGACAAATCATCTTTTGACTTCGAAGCAGCTAAAGCGAAGTTAAGGGCATCTCTAAAACGTGATTATTCTAAAATTGCCAGAGAATGGGCTTATCAAAATGTACCACGCCGCATTATAGCAGAAGAATATATTTCTGAATTGGGCAATGATGATTTACTGGACTATAAGATGTATTCCTTTCATGGGGAACCAAAGCTAACGGTGGTATGTTCAGATCGCTTTTCAAAGACTGGAACGCGTATGAACTTCTATGATATCAATTGGGAGCCTATGGGGATTCATTTTGGTCATTATCCTCCATTACCTACGGAGTTTCCGAAGCCAGCTACTTATGAGGAAATGAAACGTCTCACAGCTGAGCTAAGTAAGGATTGTCCGTTCTTACGTGTTGATTTTTACGAAATAAAAGGGCGCCTATTTATTGGAGAGTTAACATTTTTCCCTGGTGCTGGATTAGAAACGTTTCGTCCTATGTCAAAAGATTATGAATTAGGAGAGTGGTTACATCTTGAAACTGTACATCGGAGCTGATTTTGTTCCTACGGATATCAATAAAAGTTTATTTGAAGAGGGCAAAGGGGAAGCACTAGTAGGTAAAGAGCTGTATGAAATTCTTAAGAAATCTGACTTAAATATTTTTAATTTAGAAGTGCCTCTTACTGATGCAGAAACACCAATTGTAAAATTTGGTAATAATTTGATTGCCCCGTCAAAGACCGTTTATGGCTATAAAGCGTTAGGACCTATTTTCTTAACATTAGCTAATAATCACTCCTTAGATCAAGGTGTGGAAGGCTTAACAACAACAATAAACTTGTTGAAACAACATGGAATTGCTCATGCTGGGGTTGGTGCCAATTTGAAGGAAGCAAAGGAGCCATTTTTCTTTGAAAAAGATGGCGTACGTATAGGCTTCTATCTATGTACAGAGAATGAGTTTACTATGGCTACTTGTCATTCTATGGGTGCCAACCCATTTGATGTATTGGACAGCTTTGATGAAGTGGCTGCTTTAAAAGAACGATGCGATTATGTAATTGTTCTATATCATGGGGGTAAGGAATTCTATCGCTATCCATCACCGATGTTACAACGTTACTGCCGTAAGTTTGTCGATAGAGGGGCTAGCCTCGTTATTTGCCAGCATAGCCACTGTGTAGGCTCTCGAGAAGATTATAAGGGGGGCTCTATCATTTATGGTCAAGGTAACTTTATCTTTAACTCTGACTTCCACGTAAATCATCAAGAATTTGTCAAAGATGCAATGTTGATTAATGTAGAGGCTACAAAAGATAGCTTTGCTATATGTGAGTTACCTATTCGTAAGACTGATAATGGTACCCGACTAGCTACAGAAGCTGAAGGGGCAGAAACGTTAGCAGGTTATAAAAAACGCAGTGAAGAAATTAAGGATGCTCATTTTGTAATCTCAAACTATAAAGCTTTCGCTGATACTCATGTAAAACGTTATTTGCGTGAGTTCTTAGGCAGATCCTTTATTATACGCGCTATTAATGCTTTATTTGGCCGTAAGTTAATGCAACTTATTTTGGGTCCCACAAGTTATTTAGCAATACAAAACTATTTAGAGTGTGAAGCTCATCATGAATTATTCTTAAGAGGCATTAAGAATATCAATAAAAAATAATGGATACTAAAATCGTAGCTGCTGCTAAATGGTCTGTAATTACAGAGGTTTTAGCAAAGCTTATTACACCGCTGACAAATATAATATTGGCCCATATGCTTGCACCGACTGCGTTTGGTATATTGGCAACAATTATGATGGTTATCTCTTTTGCAGAAATGCTTGCTGATGCGGGATTCCAAAAGTTTCTTGTACAGCATGAGTTTGAAAGTGACCAAGAAAAGCAAGAGGCCACAGATGTGGCCTTTATTGCCAACTTAGTATTCTCTTTACTCTTATGGGGCGCTATCATAATAGGCCGTGATGAATTGGCTGTACTAGTAGGTAATGATGGTTTAGGAATACCATTGGCCGTGATGGGGGCAATGATACCTCTATCAGCCTTTAGCAGTGTTCAGATGGCTTTGTATAGACGGGATTTTAACTTTAAGTTTCTTCTAAATATTCGTCTTATAACCATTTTGACACCTATAGTGATATCTATTCCTATGGCGTTCATGGGGTATGATTACTGGTCTTTAATTGCTGGCATGTTAGGGGCTCAGCTATTTACAGCATTAGCTTTATTAAAGAGTAGACGAAATCAGATTCGCTTATTCTTTAGTGGTCGCGTTTTTATGAACATGTTTAGCTATAGTGCATGGTCTTTGGCTGAAGCCTTTTCTATTTGGCTTACCGCATGGGTAGATACCTTTATTATCACTAGATTTCTTGATGCGTACTATTTAGGTATTTACAAGATGCCGATGGCCATTGTAACAACTGTTATGGCTATGGCTACAGCATCATTAGCGCCAGTGCTTTTTGCAGCGCTAAGTAGGGTACAACATGATCAACAGGCCTTTTCCAATACATTCTTTACATTCCAACGCTATATGGCCTTATTCTTAGTGCCTATAGGAGTAGGTTTATTTGTATTCCAAGACTTTGTTGTCCAGCTTTTACTTGGGCCTCAATGGAAATTGGCGGGTATCGTTTTAGGTTCCTGGGCATTGAGCTCAGCTATTATGACTGTTACAGCGAATCTAATTTCTGAAATATTCCGTGCTAAAGGGGTGCCAAATCTATCGTTCTGGACTCAAGTTTTACATTTAGTTGTTTTAATACCCGTTATTTATATTTGTATTCACTATGATTTCACTACCTTTGTGTATGCTCGCTCAATAGTACGCATGCAAATGTTAATAGTTGCTATGATTTTTTTAGCATTATTTATACATATGAGTGCCCTTCGGGTGATTACTAATATAGGTGTATATCTAATTACTGCATCTATTGTTGGTGCTATTGCATATAGTATTTTACATTTATATGATGCAGTATGGTGGACGATAGCTTGTATGCTGTTATGTGTTCTATTGTATGTGGCGGTTTTGAGTATCATTCCATCTGAGCGTACTTTTATTATTTCTGGTGTTAATAAAGTTTTAGGTAAAGTAAGACGCTCATAATTAACAGAACTATGAAAGGAGTACATATGCTTTCAAAAAATGTAGACTTAAACAATACGGTAATCCTTGTAACGGGAGCCGCTGGATTTGTAGGGGCTAATCTCGTTATGTCCCTCTTATCTGAAGTAGAAGGAACTCAAATTATCGGTATAGATTCTGTTAATGACTACTATGACGTAGCTTTAAAGGATTATCGATTACAACAAATCGACGCGATGAGCAAAGGTAATAAAAATACGTGGATTTTTAAAAAAGGTAATATTGCTGATAAGGCTTTTATTGATGACATTTTTGCTGCTTATAAACCACGCATTGTTGTGAATTTAGCGGCTCAAGCAGGGGTTCGCTACTCTATTACAAACCCAGATGCATATATCGAATCTAATATTATTGGTTTCTATAATGTCTTAGAGGCTTGTCGCCATTCTTATGACAATGGTGAAAGTGGTGTAGAACACTTAGTATATGCATCATCTTCCTCCGTATATGGGGCGAATAAACAAATCCCATACTCTACAGATCATAAGGTAGATAACCCAGTATCCTTGTACGCAGCTACAAAAAAATCCAATGAATTGCTAGCTTATTCTTACGCAAAGCTCTATAACATTCCAAGCACTGGTCTTAGATTCTTTACGGTATATGGTCCGGCAGGACGTCCGGATATGGCATATTTTGGATTCACAAATACGTTGCGCAGTGGCGGTACTATTAAAATCTTTAACTACGGCAACTGTAAACGTGACTTTACCTATATCGATGATATTGTAGAAGGCGTTTCTAAGGTTATGTGTGCTGCACCAGAGCGTCGTAACGGAGCGGATGGATTGCCAGTACCACCATATGCTATTTATAACATTGGCAATAGCAATCCTGAAAACCTCCTCGATTTTGTGCGTATTCTTTCAGAAGAATTAGTATCTGCTGGTGTACTACCAGAAGATTACAATTTTGAGGAACATAAAGAATTAGTCGCTATGCAACCAGGTGATGTACCTGTTACATATGCGGATACGAGTGCTTTAGAAGAAGATTTTGGCTTTAAACCGAATACAACGTTGCGAGAAGGTTTAAGACGTTTTGCTATATGGTATAAAGATTTCTATATGACGGAGGGCAAATAAATGAAAATTGCAATTGCTGGTACAGGCTATGTAGGCCTTTCCAATGGCGTATTATTAGCACAACATAATGAAGTGGTAGCCCTCGATATCGTTCCTGAAAAAGTGGAGATGTTAAATCGCAAGGAAGCACCTATTGTAGATGCGGAATTGCAGGAATATTTAGCCACTAAAGAATTAAACTTTAAAGCTACATTAGATCCTGTAGAAGCATTTAAAGGTGCAGATTATGTAATTATTTCTACACCTACCAACTATGATCCACAAAAGAACTTCTTTGATACATCTTCTGTTGAGCAAGTCATTAAAACTGTTTTAGAAATTAATCCTGATGCAGTAATGATTATTAAATCAACTGTACCCGTAGGTTATACTGCACAAATGCGTGAAGAGTTTAAAACAGAGAATTTAATTTTCTCCCCAGAATTCTTGCGAGAAGGTAAAGCATTATACGATAACTTGTATCCATCTCGTATTGTTGTAGGTGAAGACTCTGAGCGTGCTCGTCGTTTTGGTCAACTGCTAGCTGATGGTGCTATTAAAGAAAATGTACCACAGTTATATACAGACTCTACAGAAGCAGAAGCTATTAAATTATTTGCTAATACTTATTTGGCATTGCGTGTGGCGTACTTTAATGAGCTTGACTCTTATGCGGAGGTACGCGGTCTTAGTACAAGCCAAATCATTAATGGTGTATGTTTAGACCCTCGTATTGGGGACTTTTATAATAATCCATCCTTCGGCTATGGTGGGTATTGCTTGCCAAAGGATACAAAACAGTTATTAGCTAACTACAATGATGTGCCACAAAATTTAATCTCCGCTATTGTTGATGCGAATAGAACACGTAAAGACCATGTGGCGGATGCTATTATCGCTAAAAACCCTAAAATTGTTGGTGTCTATCGCTTGACGATGAAGATGAACTCTGATAACTTTAGAGCATCAGCAATTCAAGGTGTTATGAAGCGTATCAAGGCTAAAGGTATTGCTGTTGTCGTTTATGAACCGACTCTTGATGCAGAAGATTTCTTCAATTCACCGGTAATTCGCAACTTTGAAGATTTTAAACGGGTTAGCGATGTTATTGTAGCTAATCGTTGGGATCCATCTTTAGAAGATGTGAAAGATAAGGTTTATACGAGAGATATTTTTGACCGTGATTAACTTATCTATATGTATTGTGACGTTTAGGAGAGTAGTATGAAACGTTGGATACTATATATCGTGTTGGGTTTAATTGTGTTTTTTATCTGGGATAATTCCTTGCAAAATGGAGGGACATCCGATGGATTTAGCCTTGTTTTTGCTGAGAAGCTAGCTCCTATAGCACATCATCTAGGCTTTCACGGAAATATATGGACTTTAAATAGGATTATTAGGAAATTAGCACATCTTACAGAGTATACAATCCTCGGTGGCGTTTTATATGCAATCTTACGTCGTTATATTGAGTATGGAACAGTATTTAAAACGATTGGTCTAGGGATGGCTATAGCTATTCTAGATGAATTTATACAAATATTTTCACCAGGTCGGAGCTCTCAGTTTTCTGATGTTGTCATTGATACAATAGGTGTTGTGATTGGTATACTATTAATAAAGTTAGCCTATAGTATAGGTCAGAAAAAATGCATATATAAAAAATGAACTGTTGCTAATATGCAATATGAGTATAAAATGCCTCATAATCATAATGATTATGAGGTATTTTTAATGAAGTTAAGGTGAAAAAATAAACAAATTATTAAATGAACACATTATAATTTATCTATTTTTATAGAAAAACCACTATACAAGCGACTTTTACCCTGTTATAATCATGAATAGAAAATGAAAATTAAATGAGATAAAAATGAACTTTGTAAAAAGAGAACGATTGCTGTAAGGGATTATCGTAAGTAGAAGGGAAAGATTATGAATCGCGTGGTTGATTTACATGGTTGCATTTTGCCAGCTGTGTTAGGTCCTCAAGGGCCACAAACAATGGCAGAATCAATAAAAATGATTAAGTCCTTGTCTGATCAAGGCATTACAGATATTTTTAGTACTCCTGATGTGACAGTATCTATGGATAAGAAGACATGGAATACTATGGAGTCTTTAGTAAATGATGTGAAACTAGCTGTACGAGAACAACAAGTAGAGGTAACGATTCACAGTGGTGCTCGTGTTCTGCTCTGTGATGAAATGGTTGAATATATTGCTGCTCATCGCAACCAATATCTTTTAGGGAATAGCCATTTTATGTTAGTAGCACTACCTCAAAATAGCAAAGTTTATCATGTTAATGCATGGCTGTTAAGCTTACTTGATATGGGTATTGTTCCTATTATTAGTGAAGTAGAATCTCACCGACAATTGTTTACTAAACCAGAGCAACTATTAGAATGGGTTGATAAAGGCATTTTGATTCAATGCAATATGGCATCTTTTAATCACAATAATGCTAATTATCAAAGAGCTATTGAATTATATCGTAATGGTTTGATTCATTTCTTTGGTACTGGTTATAGCAGAGAAAGTGATGTACAAGCGCATCAAGGTTATGTAGAGGCAATTTCTAAATTGGATAGCACATATAAAAAAGATTTGCTCCCAAATATCCATCTTAATGAGCGTGATCTTTTGGCTAATCGCACATTCTATCCAGCTGTTCCATCTAGTTGGGTAGGTCAAAAGTCCAATTTCTTGACACGTCTATTTGGTTTCGCATTATAATTTATATAGGTTCTTTTATCTATGCTATATTGGCATGGGTAAAAGAACCTATTTTTACTTTATATTGTATTTTAGGTTGAAAACAACCACCATATATAGTATACTGAGGAGGTAGTAGAAATAGAGAGTTTTCTAATAATTCTTTACATTTTTACATATAAATGTATAAAAGTATGGTTTACCATACTTTTTTCTATGTCTTAACATATTTTTCAGCGGTAACAAAATGGGGAGGTTGCCAATATGTTGCAGGTCATCAAACGGGATGGTACAAAGGTACCTTTCGACAAACGCAAAATTGCTTTAGCTATTGAAAAGGCTGAGCATAGTAGTACTGGGTTGTACGAAGAGGGGTTAGCAGAGCGTATTGCAAATGAAATTGAAGAATATGCTCATAAACTCCAAAAAGATATGACAATTTATGCTATTGAAGATCAAGTATATTATAAGTTGATTGAGTATCATAATCCTGCAACGGCGCGTGCTTATGAAGGTTACAAAGCTGTTCAAGCTTTCAAACGTCGTCAAAACACGACGGATGAAGATGTAATTGGTTTATTAGATCGTAGTAATGTTAGTGTTCTTGATGAGAATTCAAATAAAGATGCTGCGATTGTATCAACCCAACGAGATTTGATTGCCGGTGAAGTATCTAAGGATATAGCTCGACGTAAGTTAATTCCTACGGATATTTTAGAGGCCCATGATAGTGGTGCCATCCATTTCCATGATATGGATTATATCATTCAGCCTATGTTTAACTGTTGCTTAATTAATTTAGAGGATATGCTCAATAATGGCACAGTTATTAATGGTAAAAAGATTGATACACCTAGGTCTTTCCAAGTTGCATGTACAGTAACAACGCAAATTATTGCACAAGTTGCATCTGGTCAATATGGTGGCCAAAGTATTAATGGTATCGATCGTATCTTGGCGCCATTTGTACGTAAGTCTTATGAAAAAATCCTTAACAATGTTATTGAAGAACAAGTTGAGATTTACGGTATGGAGCCCAATATGGAAAAGGCTCGTGAAATTGCTTGGAAACGTACGCGCAAAGAGGTTAAGGATGGTATTCAAACTATCCAGTACCAAATTAATACATTGATGACTACAAATGGTCAATCTCCATTTGTTACATTATTTATGTATTTCCAACCTGATTACGAATACGCTAAAGAAGCTGCTCTTATTACAGAAGAAATATTGCGTCAACGTATTAAAGGTGTAAAAAATGAAGCCGATGTATATATTACGCCAGCATTTCCTAAACTAATTTATGTTCTTGATGAACATAATGTAACACCAGATAGCCCATACTATTACTTAACTGAATTGGCTGCACAATGTACTGCTAAACGGATGTACCCAGATTATATTTCCGCTAAAAAAATGAAGGAAAACTATGAAGGAAATGTATTTAGTCCAATGGGGTGCCGCTCTTTCTTATCTCCTTGGAAGGATGAAAATGGGAACTATAAATTTGATGGACGCTTTAACATGGGTGTTGTGAGCTTGAACTTACCACAAATTGGTATTCTGGCTCGCGGCAGTGAAGAAAAATATTTTGAAATTTTAGATAAACGTCTTGAATTAGCAGAAAAAGCATTGTTATTACGCTACAATCTTTTAAAAGATGTGGTGAGCGATGTGTCTCCAATTCACTGGCAACATGGTGCTATTGCACGCCTGAAAAAAGGTGAAAAAATTGGTCGATTCCTCACAGGTGGCTATGCAACAATCTCTCTTGGTTATATTGGTATCTATGAAGCTACTCGTTTGATTACAGGTGAGTCTAATACAGGCAAAAAAGGTCGTGTATTTGCAATGAAAATCATGGATCGATTAAATGAAGCTATTAATTTATGGCGTGAAAAACATAACCTTGGTTTTGGATTATATGGCACACCTGCTGAAAGCTTAACAAATCGATTCTCTTCTTTAGATCGTGCACGCTTTGGTGTGATTGAAGATATTACTGATAAAGGATATTATACTAATAGTTATCACGTAAATGTTCGTGAAGAGATTAATGTATTTGATAAATTTGCTTTTGAATCTGAATTCCAAAAGAAATCGACAGGCGGTTGTATTTCTTATGCGGAAATTCCAAACATGACTAATAATATTCCAGCTGTTTTGACTATGATTCAATATATTTACGATCACATTTCTTATGCTGAGTTCAATACTAAGTCTGACTATTGTCACGAATGTGGTTTTGATGGTGAAATTAAGGTCAATGATCATAACGAATGGGAATGCCCTCGCTGTCACAATACGAATCGCGATAAACTAACTGTTATCCGTCGTACATGTGGTTACCTTGGAGAAAACTTCTGGAACGAAGGCCGTACTAAAGAAATCAAAGATCGGGTAATGCACATTTAAAATTATTAGAATTATAGTTATCATAAATACATGGTAAAAGCTGTGCATAAGGCACAGCTTTTACTGTATTTGTGAGAAATAGAAATATATCTATATAGTGTGGATCAAAGTTGATATACACTACTATGGAGGTTATGATGAGATATGGTCAAATAAGGCAATATGATATTGCAAATGGGGAAGGCATTCGTACATCTATATTCGTAACGGGCTGTACACATTGCTGTTATAACTGCTTTAACGAAGAATACCAAGATTTTAATGCCGGCAAAGAATGGACACAAGCTGAAACAGATCTAGTTGTCTCTTATGTTAAGAATTCTACTTGCGCAGGTTTAACTTTATTGGGTGGAGAGCCTTTCCAAAATGTACAAGGTTTATTACCTGTAGTAAAAGCTGTACGAGCGGCTGCACCGGAAAAGAAAATTTGGGCCTATTCAGGTTATGAAATAGATGATATCTTAGATGATGAGTTGAGAAGTGCATTATTACAGGAAATTGATATCCTCGTAGATGGTCGTTTTGTAGACGAACTTAAAGATCCAGCATTACGTTTTAGAGGCTCCTCTAATCAACGCATTATAGATGTGAAAAAAACATTAGCAGCTGGCGAAATCGTATTGGCAATGGAGTAAGTATGGCATTTGATAAACGAGTTATTGGGCTCATCATTATAGTTGGTTTTATAGCTGGGTTAATAGGTGCTTTTTATACACATTTGTTACATGGCATTCAACATTTTGTATACAACTATTCTGCTGCAGATCACCTGAGTTTTGGTGCCGCTGTAGCGCGTGTTTCACCATTAGAGCGTTTAATCCCTTTAGTTATATGTGGTGTAGTAGGTGGTGTAGGTTGGTTCCTCATTCATCGCTATGGTAAAGGTGTTGTAGATATTAAGGCTGCCGTTTCAGGCAAAATGAATATGCATCCTATTACCACTGTTTTACACGCTACACTACAAATTATTACGGTAGGTATTGGTTCTCCTCTCGGTAGAGAGGTTGCACCACGGGAAGCCAGTGCAGGGATTACAACGTTTTTAGTTGATCATTTTGATATAAAAAAAGAGGACCGACAGCTTTTAATTGCCTGTGCCGCAGGGGCAGGTCTTGCTGCCGTCTATAATTCACCTTTATCAGCAGCCATTTTTACGTTGGAAACATTGCTACTTACTTGGAATGTTAGGGCTATGAGTGCTGCTTTAGTATGCTGCGGATTAGCAACTTTTGTGACTCGGCAAGCCGGTGTAGGGGATGTCATTCAATATACGATGGCACAACCTAGCTTGGGTAGTCATTATGTAGAATTTTCCATAGCCTTAGGCGCTATAGTTGCAGTGGGGGTAGTATTATTTAATATTACTCAAAGTAAGTTGCCCGCAATTCACCGTAGTAGTCCTGTTATGATCCCTATTTCCATCGTTGCTTTTACATTAATTGGTGCTATGGCTATGTATTTTCCTGAAATTCTTGGAAATGGTAAGGCTGGAAATGAGTTAACCTTTACAAATGAAATTACTTGGACCTATGCATTAGGTTTATTTGGTTCTAAGTGGGCGGCAGTACTACTAGCTTTAGCGGCAGGTGCCTATGGTGGACGTATTACACCTTGTATGATGTTAGGTAGTACATTAGCCATAGTATTTGGTACGATATGGTCCATTGCAGTAGCTCCCATTTCTTTAGGGATGGCTGCCTTTGTAGGGGCTGTAGCGTTTTTAGGCCTTGGTCAAAAAATGCCAATGACGTCTTGTGTATTTATGCTTGAATTGACGCGTTTCTCTGTAGAAATGTTATTCCCCATAGCCTTAACAATGGGGACAGCACTTATGGTAGAACAAATCATTCAATCAAAATTAATGAGCGGTAAATAATAATGAGCTGTAAATAACAATGACTGGTTGATAGCCATTAATGGTAGTGAATAACATTCATACTAAAAGCTAATTACAGGCTTATTAATTAAACAAAGCGGATAGTTGTGTTGATCACAACTATCCGCTTTGTTGTATTTTAGAGTATACAATTTTAGAATTATACGATTTTGGCGTTTTTATCGTACTCTTCGCCACCTGAATCAGGAAGCATACCGTATTCTACAGTCCACAAGTGTTTATATTTTAACGCTTGATTATGAATGCGTTCAATTTGAGTTTCGTCTGTACGAACAACACGAGCTGGAATACCTACAACTAAGGAGTTAGGAGGAATTACCGTATTTTCTTTTAATACGGCACCAGCGGCGATGATGGAGCCAGAACCAATATGGCAACCACTCAATACGATAGCACCCATACCAACTAAAACATTATCTTCAATTGTGCTAGCATGTACGATTGCGCCATGACCAATTGTAACATAATCACCTAGGACACAGGCCTTATCATCATCTACGTGCAAAACAGAGTTGTCTTGTACATTAGAGTAACGACCTACAACAATTTTATTTACGTCTCCCCGAAGTGCACAATTTTGCCAGATAGATGCGTATTCTTTTAATTCCACATCACCTGCAAGTTCTGCACCAGGCATGACACAACTTTTAGGATCTAATTTAGGATATTTTCCGTGAAATGGTAACATGAGTACTCCCATCATATTAATTAAACGATTTCAATAAGGCGTTGAGCTTTACGAATAGACATAATAGCTTCATTCATTACAGATTGAACGATAGTATGAGCTGGCTCAATAGCTGTAAGACGGTTTAACCCTTGGCCTACTTGGACAGCACCATTTACTACATCGCCATCAATAGCGGCGCGTTTGTTAGTACCTTGAGACATTTTAGTGCGTTCTTCCGGTGTAGTAACACCATCAGTTTCAGCAGCTAGATAACGAGTAGTGAATTCATTTTTCAAACTACGTACGCCACCGTGACCAGAGAGTAGACCTGTTACAACAGAATCGGTATCTGTGGCATTGATAATAGCTTCTTTCATATTTTGATGTGCTTGGCATTCTTCAGCTAACAAGAATCGAGAACCCATTTGCACGCCTTCTGCACCCATCAATAATGCAGCTGCAAGGCCACGACCATCTACGATGGAACCTGCCACAACAACAGGGATAGAAATTTCAGGTAAAATATTTTCCATTAAAGACATTGTGGTTTGGCTGCCGATATGACCACCAGCCTCCATACCTTCAATAATCATTGCATCGGCACCAGCATCTTGGATGCGTTTTGCAAGTTTCAAAGATGGAACAACAGGAATAACTTTGATGCCTGCATCTTGGAATGGTTTGATATACGGAACTGGGTTGCCTGCACCAAGTGTGACAAAGGCTGGTTTTTCTTCAATGATAATATCTACTAATTCATCCTTATTTGGAGCCATTAACATAAGGTTAACACCGAAAGGTTTATCTGTTAATTTTTTACAAGCACGAATCTCATTGCGAGTCCATTCTGCATCGCGGCCCCCAAGAGCAATTACACCTGTAGCACCAGCGTTAGCAACGGCAACAACTAATTTGTGTTCAGATACCCAAGCCATAGCGCCTTGGATAATAGGGTATTCAATTTGTAAAAGTTGAGTTAAAGCTGTTCTCATACATCCTCCTATGATAACAATGTAATAAGCGATTTCTTTATTAAGCTTTTTAATTCTTATATAAGAATTAAAGCTTTAATAAAGTAAAAGTATGTATAAGTATATACTTATATACTAATGTGACTATGTGTATTTATTAGAAGCTATATAATCCTATAATAATTTTTATATAGGCATATAAGCTCTTCTTTATATAATAGTATAATATACAAATTATGTATACCTTAGATAGATTGATTGCAGTTGTTAATTAAAAAATAAGCTTTTACTTTTACTATTGAAATAGTATGGCCTTAATGGGCAAAGAATATCAAATAACATGGATGTTATATTTGAAAAAGTCTAATTGATAATACATTTCAAGTTTTGCAGATAGGATAAATCCGCATAGTATATATGATTTTTAAATATTGGAAAAATTGAGAAAATAAGAAAATGAGTATTGAAAAGTTTCGATGTCTTTGGTATACTACATTACAGATAGAGTATCTAATTTAATTAAAGATAAAATGTAAACAAAATTTTCAAGTGAAGGAGGAAATACACATGGAAAAATACGTATGCGTAGTATGTGGTTGGGTTTATGACGAAGCTGTTGAAGGCGTAAAATTCGAAGATCAACCAGCTGATTATGTTTGCCCAATTTGCGGTGTTGGTAAAGACCAATTCGAAAAAATGTAATTGACTTTCCCAAAAGGCTATCTTGAGTCCACTTAAGATAGTCTTTTTTATTTGACAAAGCACCATGTCATGTTTATAATATTATGAGTCGAGGTAAGATTATGAAACTGCAAGTAGAGCAAGCAAAAGAACATATAGGAAAGAAATTTCCTTATAGCTATACGATACCATGCTCTGAGCTTGGTGACGTAACTGCTTTTCCTTGGAGCCGTCATGATATAACCATTAATGGTGAGTTTTGGTTTGATGGTCAAAATTACATCGTTCAAGGTTCGATAGAGTCTAAAGGTGATTACGATTGTTCTCGTTGTTTAAATACGACAGAGCATAATCGTAAGGATTCCTTCGAGGAAATCTTTAGTGAACGTCGAGATGCTGCGGATGATGTGACTCCTTTCGATGGAGAGGAAATTGATCTAACCGAACTAATTAGGGATACATTAATCATCAATGAGCCCTCTCAAGTGTTATGTCAGGATGATTGCAAAGGATTGTGCGTTCATTGCGGAGCAAATTTAAATGTTTCACCTTGTTCTTGTGAATCCTTTGTGGTGGATCCTCGATTTGCAGAGTTACGTGCTTTGCTTGATGAGAAAGATGATAGATTGTCCTAATGATTGTACTAAGGAGGTGCAGATAATGGCAGTACCTAAGCGTAGATTGTCTAAATGCCGTCGCGATCGCCGTCGTGCTAATTGGAAATTAGAAGCTCCTGGTTATGTAGCATGCCCACAATGCCACGAACCTAAGATGCCTCATCGTGTTTGCCCTACATGTGGTCACTATAAAGGTGAGCAAGTAGTAGCTAATGCTTAATATGTGAGCGAATGAAAGGACGCCTACTTCGGTAGGCGTTTTTTGTGTTTTTTATTCTATATTCTTATATAGTTTTTAGTTATATACTTATAACTTTATATGCCACTTAATTAGTAGTAAGTGCCACTATTTTATAGTAAGATTAATCTATAAGATAGTGGCATTTTTTTATACTTTTATAAACTAAAAGATACTTAAATATAAAATTATAACTATATTTTGTATATGTCATTAAAATTTGTTACTATATGTATGAAAAGTCTTGCCAATAGGGGAATTATTGTATATACTTAGGATGTAATATTAATACTAGGTCATAAAAGGTGGTCCCATGAGTCGGTTAAAGAAGCAAGAGCGCCAACAGCAGTTACAAGAAAAACTGAATATTACGCCATTTCTTACTGATGAAGAATTGGCAACGCACTTTAGTGTAAGTGTGCCAACTATTCGTCTAGATCGACTAGAGTTGGGGATACCTGAGTTGCGTGAACGCATTCGCGTAATGGCTACGGGTCAATCACAAGAAACGGTAGATCATGCACCGTATGAAGTAGTAGGGGAATTGATTGATGTCACAGAAGGGCAACAAGCTTTATCTATGCTACGGACTACGGCTGATATGGAAGATCGATTTGGACATGTAGAGCCACAGTATTTATATGCTCAAGCAAATTCCCTCGCAAAAGTAGTCATGGGGACTACTGTTTGTTCTGCGGAAGTTGGAAATATAAAATACAAGAACCCAGTAGGAGCTGGTACAAATTTGGTGGCAAAAGCTGAAATTGTACGTCGCCGAGGTAATAAGTTCTTTATTTGGGTCATCATAAGAGATAAAATAAAAGAAGTATTTCGCGCAAAATTTATTATGGAAACCGTAGAGAATAGGGTGTAAATTATGAAAATTGCAATAGACGCCATGGGTGGCGACTTTGCTCCATTGGAGCCTGTACTAGGATCCATTGAAGCCGTACGAGCAAATGATCACATTGAAGTAGTGCTCGTCGGCGATGAGCAGCAAATTTTTAACATATTAGAAGCTAATAATGAAGCTAAGAATCCACGTATTTCTGTACATCATGCCAGTGAAGTAATCGGTATGGATGAACATCCAGGTCAAGCATTGCGCAAGAAAAAAGATGCATCTATCGTGGTGGCTACAGCGCTAGTTCGCGATAATCATTGTGATGCCGTTATTGCTCCTGGTAGCACAGGTGCTGCTGTCGCAGCTGCCTTATTTGGTCTTGGTCGCATTAAAGGGGTAGATCGCCCTGTTATTGCAACACCAATGCCTACAGTAAGTGGTATTACTGTTATGCTAGATTCAGGTGCAAATTCAAATTGTAAACCTAAACATCTTGTACAAGGTGCTTTGATGGGTTCAGAATATGCTAAGCTTTTATTAGGTAAAGAAAATCCTACTGTAGGATTACTAAACATCGGCGAAGAAGCCACAAAAGGGAACGATGTCGTTCTAGCCACGTATCCAATTTTGGAACGTATGAATATTATTAACTTTAAAGGCAATATTGAAGGTCGTGATATTCCCAAAGGGACTGTTGATGTTGTTGTATGTGATGGCTTTGTAGGTAATGTGGTTTTGAAATTTGGGGAAGGCTTGGTAACAGGCCTAACACAATTAGTAAAGGATAGCATTATGGCTGGTAGTATTTTTGCCAAGATTGGTGCTATGTTAGTAAAGCCAGCTTTGAAAAAAATAGCAAAACGCTTAGATCATACTGAAAATGGTGGTGCTCCACTCTTAGGTGTTAATGGTTTATTTATGATTTCGCATGGCAGTTCTAAGGCCAAAGAGATTAAGAGTGCTATCGAAATTGCTGATGATCTAGTAGAGCGTAAAATTATTCAACACATTCGTGATACGATGGAAATTGAAGGAGCCTTAAAGTATGACTATGATGAATAAACCTGTAGGGATCATTGGTACTGGGAGCTTCCTTCCTGACAATGTAGTAACAAACTTTGATCTTGAGAAAATGGTTGATACTAACGACCAATGGATTAGAGAACGTACTGGTATAGAAGAACGACGCATTGCACCGGAAGGTATGAACACATCCTATATGGCAACAGAAGCAGCTAAGAAAGCATTGCAAATGGCTAAGGTCAATGCAGAAGACATCGATATGATTATCTTTGCTACCTTAACACCAGATATGATTATTCCTTCTGCAGCTTGTGTTTTACAAGCTAATTTAGGAGCTAAAAACGCAGCAGCTTACGATTTACAAGCGGCATGTTCTGGCTTTGTATATGGATTGATTACTGCAGCTAGTTATATTAGTTCTGGCATTTATAAAAAGGTACTCGTTGTAGGGGCAGAAATTCTTTCCCGTCGAGTGAACTGGAATGATCGTGGCACATGTATCCTATTCGGTGATGGTGCAGGTGCTGCAGTAGTATCTGAAGTACCTGAAGGTTACGGTATTAAAGGTATTGATATGGGCGCCGACGGCACTGGTGGACCAGCACTTTGTATTCCAGCAGGTGGTACCGCTGTAGTTGCTAATGATCAACGCGTAGAAGAAGGTTTAACATTCATTCACATGGATGGCCCTGAAGTATATAAATTTGCCGTTAAAACGATGGGCCGCACTGTTTTAAAATCTTTAGAACGTGCTGGTATGGAGCTTAATGAATTAGATTACTTCATCCCTCATCAAGCAAATATTCGGATTATTGATTCGGCAGCAAAACGATTACATCTGCCGATGGAAAAAGTTTTTGTTAATTTACATAAGTATGGTAATACATCTGCCGCGTCTGTAGCGATTGCTCTTGATGAAGCAAATCGTGAAGGACATTTCAAACGTGGAGATAATGTTGCGTTTGCAGGATTTGGTGCGGGCCTAACATGGGCAAGCCTAGTCTTGAAATGGTATTAAGGAGGACACATCAAGATGATTAAGACTGACATTTGTGATTTATTGCAGATTGAGTATCCAATCTTACAAGGTGGTATGGCTTGGCTCGGTACTGCAGAATTAGCGGCAGCCGTATCTGAAGCTGGTGGCCTTGGCATTATTGGTGCTGGTCATATGCCTCCTGATATTTTCCGCAATGAAATCCATAAATTAAAAGAGCGCACAAGCAAACCGTTTGGTTGTAACATCATGCTTATGTCTCCATTTGTGAAAGAAGTCATGGAAGTAGTAGTGGAAGAACGCGTTCCTGTAATTACTACAGGTGCAGGTAACCCTGGTGTTTACATTCCCGCTTTGAAAGAAATTGGTACTAAAGTAATTCCTGTTGTAGCCTCTGTATTGTTGGCAAAACGCTTGTTACGTGGTGGCATTGATGCAATTATCGCTGAAGGCACAGAGTCTGGCGGTCACGTAGGCGATATTACAACTATGGCTTTGATTCCTCAAGTAGTAGATGCTGTTGACGTTCCAGTTATTGCAGCTGGTGGTATTGCTGATGGTCGTGGTATGGCGGCAGCCTTTGCATTAGGTGCTAAAGCAGTACAAATGGGTACACGCTTTGTATTATCAGAAGAATGTATTGCCCATGAAAACTATAAAACCGCTGTATTGAAAGCAAAAGATCGCGCTACCGTTATGACTGGCTTAACAACAGGTCACCCTGTACGTATTATTGATAATTCATTAGCTCATAAATACAAAAACCTTGAATTTAGCGGTGGATCTAAAGAAGAACTAGAAGCATTAGGTGCAGGTACACTTCGCTTAGCTGCTATTGATGGTGATGTAAAAGAAGGTTCTGTAATGATCGGTCAAATTTCTGGTATGTTAACAGATATTAAACCATGTGCAACTATCATTAAAGATATTATGACTGAAACTGAAACTGTAATTAACAATCTTCAAGGTCTTAATAAATAAGGAGGCCCTAATGAAAACGGCATTTGTTTTTCCTGGTCAAGGTTCCCAAAAAGTAGGCATGTTACAAGATTTGTACAATGCGTATCCTATTGTGAAACAACGTTTTGAAGAAGCGGACGAAGCTCTTGGTTACTCTATTACTAAGTTATGTTTCGAAGGCCCTGATACAGAGCTTGTTAAAACAGCAAACACACAACCTGCTATTTTGACTGCATCCGTAGCTTGTTATGAAGTTCTTAAAGAGCAGGGTTTTACACCTGATATCGTAGGTGGTCATAGCCTTGGTGAGTACAGTGCTCTTGTAGCAGCTGGCGTATTAAATTTTAAAGATGCAGTGTATGTGGTCCATAAACGTGGTCAATATATGCAAGAAGCCGTGCCATTGGGTAAAGGCGCTATGGCTGCTATCTTGGCATTACCTCGTGAACAAGTTGTACAAATTTGTGAAGAAGTAAGTGCATCTGTTGGCTCTGTACAAGCAGTTAACTTTAACTGCCCAGGTCAAATCGTTATTGCCGGTGAAACTGTAGCGGTGGAAACAGCAGCTGAAAAAATGAAAGAAGTTGGTGCAAAACGAGCAGTAATGCTTCCAGTAAGTGCTCCATTCCACAGCCGTTTGATGGAACCAGCAGCTATTCGCTTGAAAGAAGAGTTAGATAAAATTCAAGTGAGCGATGCGCAAATCCCTGTAGTAGCAAATGTGACAGGCAAAATTTTGACTAATGCAAATGACATTAAAGAATCCTTAGTTACTCAAGCTGCTAACCCTGTATTGTGGGAAGACTGTGTAGCTGAAATGGTTAACTTTGGTGTAACTAGCTTTGTTGAAGTTGGTCCTGGCAAAGTGCTTACAGGATTTACTAAAAAGATCAATAAAGATATGGAATTAGCCAATGTTGAAGACATTGCATCCTTAGAGAAAACGCTTGAATTTTTGAAAGGGGTTCGATAAAATGCATTTAGAGGGTAAAGTAGCCATTGTAACTGGCGCATCCCGTGGCATTGGTCGCGCTGTAGCTATCAATTTAGCACAATCTGGTGCTGATGTTGTAGTTAACTATAGCGGTAGCGAAGGTGCAGCTCAAGAAACTGTTGAAGCTGTACAAGCATTAGGCCGTAAAGCCATTAAAATTAAAGCCAATGTAGCTAATGCTGATGAAGTTGCTTCCATGGTAGAAGAAGCTCATAAAGAGTTTGGCCACATTGACATTCTCGTAAATAATGCGGGTATTACGCGTGACGGTTTGTTAATGCGTATGAAAGATGAAGATTTTGATGCTGTTATCGATATCAACCTTAAAGGTGTATACTTGGTAACTAAAGCAGTATCCAAAATCATGATGAAACAACGTTCTGGTCATATTATCAACATGACATCAGTTGTAGGTGTTATGGGTAATGCTGGTCAAACCAACTACGCTGCGTCTAAAGCAGGTGTAATTGGTTTTACTAAATCCTGTGCTAAGGAATTAGCAAGTCGTGGGATTACTGTAAATGCGATTGCACCAGGTTTTATCAATACTGATATGACTGATGTATTACCAGAAAAAGTTAAAGAAGCTATGGTTACTGAAATTCCATTGGGCCGCATGGCTGATGCTGAAGAAGTGGCAACTGTAGTAACATTCCTTGCTAGCGATTTTGCGAATTATATTACTGGCCAAGTTATCAATGTAGATGGCGGCATGGTAATGTAGTTGTAAAATTAGACTATATACAAATACACTTTGAAAGGAGGTGAACCACCAATGAACACTTTCGATAAAGTAAAAGCAATCGTTGTGGAACAATTAGGCGTTGATGAAGCTGAAGTTACCATTGATTCTACATTCATCGACGACTTAGGCGCTGACTCCTTAGATATCGTTGAATTGATCATGGCATTCGAAGAAGAATTCAATGTTGAAATCCCTGACGACGTTGCAGAAAAAATCAAAACCGTTAAGGATACAGTAGAATATATTGATTCTGCTAAATAAGCTGTAAAGCTGACAATTCAGCCGAACGGGAGGCCGAGTGGCCTCCCCACCGGTTTTATTTACAGGAGGATTTGATAGTGAAGCTCCCTGAACTTCGCATTGGGAATCTAGTGGCCAAAGTACCTATTATTCAAGGTGGTATGGCGATTAGATTGTCTACAGCTCGCTTGGCAGCAGCCGTTGCAAATGAAGGTGGTATCGGCCTTATTGCGGCATCCGGGTTGCCTTTTGATGAATTACGATACGAAATACAATTAGCTAGAAAATTATCACCTACGGGTATTATTGGTATAAATGCGATGGTAGCAGCAACTCAATTTGCTGGTCTAGTAAAAACTGCCATCGAAGAGGGCATTGATCTTGTAGTAGCAGGTGCTGGTTTTTCAAGAGATATGTTCGCTATGGGCAAAGAGTCTGGTACTCCAATCGTACCAATCGTTTCGTCCGCAAAATTAGCTCGCATTTCTGAAGGTTTAGGTGCGGCTGCAGTAATCGTAGAAGGCTGTGAAGCTGGTGGTCACTTGGGCACGGATCGTTCCGCTCGAGACATCGTTCCAGAAGTTGTGGCAGCTGTTAAAAATATTCCAGTAATTGGTGCTGGTGGTGTTCTCGATGGCCGAGATATCGTAGAAATGTTGAAATTAGGTGCTAGTGGTGTTCAAATGGGTAGTCGTTTTGCGGCTTCTGACGAATGCAATGCATCTGATGAGTTGAAAAAAATGTATGTACGGGCTACTAACCCTGAGGACATTGTATTGATTCAAAGTCCTGTAGGTTTGCCTGGTCAAGCAATTAAAAACAAATTTGCTGAATCTGTATTAGACGGTACTGTAGCACCTCCAACGGTGTGTGATAACTGTTTAAAACATTGTTCCCATAAATTCTGTATCATCCGCGCTCTTTCTCGTGCACAACAAGGTGATGTGGAAACTGGTTTGGTGTTCTCTGGCAATAATATGAGAAAAGTCGACAAGATTATGCCAGTTAAAGATATCTTTGCTCAATTAAAACAGCAAGTAGCAGAGATAGATTAATTTAAAAGGGCTGTATAGCTATAAGAGGTGGAATAATTGGAAAAACGTGTAGTAATTACTGGCTTAGGGGCAGTGACTCCTGTAGGTATCGGTAAAGAGAACTTCTACAATGCGTTATTGGCAGGTCAATCTGGTATTGGGCCGATTACACGCTTTGACGCATCTGAGTATGCAACACGCATTGCAGGCGAAGTAAAAGATTTTGATATTACAAACTATGGCGTAGACAAAAAGGAAGCACGTCGTATGGACCGTTCTGTAGAATTTGCTATCGGTGCTGCTGTTCTCGCTTGTGAAGATGCTGATCTTGACTTGGACAAAGCAGATTTAGACCGTTGTGGTACTGTAGTTGGTACTGGTATCGGCGGTATTGACTCTATCCATGAAGTATATGAAACATTATTCGAAAAAGGTCCTGGCCGTATAAGTCCATTTGCAGTACCTATGATGATTGCAAACATGACATCTGCACGCGTATCCATTCGCCTTGGTCTTAAAGGTCCTGTTATTACAGGCGTAACAGCTTGTACTTCTGGTACAAATGCTATTGGCGACGCATTCCGTATCATTCAACGTGGTGATGCTGATGTAATGTTCGCTGGTGGTACTGAAGCTGCTGTGTCTCCAGCTGCTGTAGCTGGTTTCGCAGCTATGAAAGCTATGTCTACACGCAATGACGAACCAACAAAAGCATCCCGTCCATTTGACCGCGATCGCGATGGTTTCGTAATGGGTGAAGGTGCAGGCATTGTAGTTCTTGAAGAATTAGAACATGCTAAAGCTCGTGGTGCTCATATCTACGCTGAAGTAGTAGGGTATGGTACTAATGGTGATGCTTACCACATCACTGCACCAGCTCCAGGTGGTGTTCAAGCTCGTAAATGTATGGAATTAGCAATTAAAGATGCAGGTATCGATCCTAAAGACGTTAACTACATCAATGCTCATGGTACATCTACTGGCCTTAATGACCAAAATGAAACATTGGCTATTAAAGAATTATTCGGCGATCATGCTAAAAATATCGCTGTTAACTCTACAAAATCAATGACAGGTCACTTGTTAGGTGCGGCTGGTGCTATCGAAACTATCGTTATGGCGATGGCTATCGAAACTGGTAAAGTTCACCCTACAATTAACTGTGACAATCCGGATGAAGGTTTGGATCTAGACTATGTTCGTGAAGGCGCACGTGACCTAGAGGTTAAATGTGCACTTTCCAACTCTTTCGGTTTTGGTGGTCATAACGGTACACTTTGCGTACGCCGTTATGAAGCTTAATGGTTGCTATCGAAGCGCATAAGAGTAAGATGACACAAGCTCGTGAAGAATCCCTTCATGAGCTTGTTGCTCGTTTAGACATACCTGTGTCAGATATATCCATTATAGATTGTGCTTTTACACATACATCTTATGCGAATGAACATAAATCAAAGCATATCCATCACAATCAACGATTAGAGTTTTTAGGCGATGCTGTACTGGATCTCATTATAGGTGAGTACTTATTTAAAAACTATCCAGATATGGCTGAAGGTAATTTGACTAAGATTAAGGCAGCTACAGTATGTGAGGACTCTCTCGCATCCGTGAGTCGTTCTTTACAATTGGGGCAATATTTATTGCTCGGTCATGGTGAGCGTGCCTCCGGTGGTAATGATCGTAACTCTATACTAGCTGATACCTTTGAGTCCCTCATTGGTGCTATTTATATTTCTACAGATTACCAAACGGTAATGACCTTCGTTTTAAAACATCTAACAATTTATATCAAGCAAGCCTTAGAAGGTAAGCGGGGTAAAGATTATAAGACATTATTACAAGAATATGTGCAACGAGATGGTGATAAACATATCGTCTATCGTTTGCTCAGTGAAAGTGGTCCTGACCATGCTAAGACCTTCCATATGACCGTTGAAATTGATGGCATTACTTATGAGGCAGGCTCTGGTAAAAGTAAAAAAATTGCAGAACAAAATGCGGCTCAATTGACTTTAGAAAAGTTGATGGCTCATAAATAGAAAAGCGCCTAATGGCGCTTTTTTCTGTATAATAGAATATGAGTAATAATCTAGATAACAGTATATGAATAGTAATCTATATAACAGTATATGAATAGTAATCTATATAACAGTATATACATATTGTTATATAGTAGTATGTGCGTAATGCTCTATATATTAGTATATGAGTCAAATTTTTATAAGAAGGGGAGGTGTCTATGAAACCATTTGGTATGATTCCTTTTTTTATACCTCATGTAGGTTGTCCCCATGTGTGTACATTTTGTAATCAGTCTCGCATTACAGGTCAATCTGGTATTAGTCACCTAACATCGGATTATATTCAAAAAACCATTATAGATTATGTGGGGCGTAAACGAAACGATAAGTTTTGGGAAGTCGCTTTTTATGGTGGATCCTTTACAGCTATCCATAAAGATTTACAACATCAATTATTAGCTCCTGCGTCAGAGATGCTTAAGCGCGGCATCATTGATGGTATACGTTGTTCTACGCGCCCTGATGCTGTAGGTGACGAAGCAATTACCTTGTTACAGTCTTACGGCGTAAAAACAGTAGAACTTGGTGTACAGTCCATGAATGATGGTATCTTAGTCGATGCTAAGCGCGGTCACACCGCACAAGACGTAGTAGAGGCTGTGGGACGATTAAAACAGTATGGTATGACTGTAGGTGTTCAGCTTTTACCAGGATTAAAAGGTGAAACTTGGCATACAATTCTAGAAACAGCTATTGCTGTAGTTAAACTAAAACCAGATTTTGTACGAATCTATCCTGTTCTTGTTATAGAAAATACGGAGTTAGCCGATCAATATAGAGCTGGTGAATACGAGCCATTGAGTACGGAGCAAGCTATCACATATTGTGCATTCTTAAAAACTTGGTTCGAAGGGCATAATATTGAAGTTATACGTACAGGATTACAAAGCACGGAAGAGCTAGACTCTGGAAATAGTTTGATAGCAGGTCCTTATGAGCCAGCAATGGGTGAGCTCGTTGTAAATGAACAGTATAAACAATGCATAGAACGCTGTATTAACGAACATATAGAACACTTTACAGATAAGGAACTATTACGGTGGAGTGTATGGGGACAAGTAAATACTTTTACAGATCTAAATAGTTTTACAGCTCTAACTATAAGTATTTTCTATCCCCGTAGTTTAACATCTAAGGTGAGAGGCCTTAAAAATAGGAATATGTTATACTTTCAAGAAACATATCCTCATTTAAACATTAATTGGTATGAAGATAGTACGAGAAATACTGTTCGTTGCTGTATTGATGGCCTACAATATGTGTTATAATAAAAGATATGATTATTTGGGGTTGTTAGTAGAAAGGAGGCAGTCATGCAATTACTTCGGTTGGAATTAAAGGGCTTTAAATCGTTTGCAGATAAGACGGTTGTTAAATTCTCACCAGGAATGACTGCCGTTATTGGACCTAACGGAAGTGGTAAAAGTAATATTACGGATGCTATGAAATGGGTTTTAGGGGAATCCAATGTCCGTAACTTACGTGGTCAAAAAGCAGAGGATATTATCTTCTCTGGTACGGAGAAGCGCAAGCCTATGAGTGCTGCAGAGGTTACTCTCGTATTTGATAATAGTGACCAACAATTAGATGTCGATATGGCAGAGGTGGCTATTACACGTCGTATTTATCGCACGGGGGAAAGTGAATTTCTCATCAATAAGCGCTCTTGTCGTTTAAAGGATATTCACCTTTTACTAGCCGATACAGGTCTCGGTAGAGACTCTATGGCTATCATCGGTCAGAACCGCATTGATGCTATTTTAAATTCTAAGCCTGAAGAACGGCGCCTTATCTTTGAAGATGTAGCAGGTATTTCTCGCTTTAAAATTAATAAAGAAGATGCATTGCGCCGTATTGCTAGTACAGATCGAAATATGGAACGTGTACGAGATGTAATGGCAACCATTGAAGAACAACTTGGACCTTTATCTGAAAAGGCTGAAAAGACTAAAAAATATATGTCTTTAAGCCGTACTAAACGCGATTATGATGGTGCACTTGCCTTTCACAATTATAAGACCTCTGATCGTTTATTAACGCGTTTTGAAAATGATAATATTGCATTTAAGGATGAAGAGATTGAGCTTCAAACTGAATTATCTAAATTGGAAGCTCGCCGTCATACTTTGCAGTCTTCATCTACAAAAGAGCAAGAGCAGCTCAAGTTGTGGGAAGCTCAATATACGGAAAAGCAACGCGATGAAGAGCGTTTGGCTGGTCATTTATGTCTGTTAGACGAGCAGTTAAAGACAGCTCGTCGCGAATTAGATGAAACATCTATGCGTATTAGCGAATTGGAAGCTACTCAAAAGGGCGAAGAACAACAGTTGCGCATTCTAAATCAATTGATTCAAGATGAAAGTGCTCAATTAATAGAAAAAGAGTCTAACCTTGAAGAGTTAGAGGCTAATTATAAAAATGCTGTTGAAGATGTAAGTGCTGAGCAAGCGAAATTCCAATCTTTACAATCTAATCGAGAAGCCTTTGAGCAACGTCAATTAGAGATTGTGAGTGCCATTGAAACTGCAAAGGCTAGTATTCGTAGCTTAGAAGCCCGTAAGGAAGAATCTACAAAACAATGTGAGGTGTTAAAGGCTGAAATAGCTCAGGTAGATAGTGAATTACAGGCAGCTCGCGGTGAATTTGAAACATTAGGGCAAAAGTTTACTGCTATTTCTGCACAACGACAAGCCCTCGTTGATAGCGGTAAAGAAGCGGCCATACAAGCTCGTGAAGAACGGAAGGAATTACAAAAATTACGTACCCAAGAGCAACGTGTTAAAGGTCGTATCGAACTATTAGCCCAATGGGAAGAACAACATGAAGGCTATTTAGAAGGTACTAAGAATATCCTAAACGGTAAAGGATCTTGGCGTGACCAGATTACAGGCGCTGTAGGTGATCTCTTTACGGTTGAAGATAAATTTACTACGGCTATTGAAACAGCATTAGGCGGTAGTGTTAACCATGTTGTGACCACTACAGCTCGCGCAGCAGCGGAGGGTGTCAATTATTTGAAATCTATTCAAGGTGGTCGCGTAACCTTCTTGCCGATGGATTCTGTAAAAGGAAAACCTTATGATACGCCGGCTTTACATGAAAGTTGTGTAATTGGTACTGCTGTTGATTGTATTTCCTTTGATAATAGATATGCTCATATTTTCCAGTACTTATTGGGGCGCACTTTGGTAGTATCCTCCATGGATGATGCCATTGGTTTACAGAAAAAATACAATCAACAATTGCGTATCGTTACGCTTACAGGGGAACAATTCCAACCGGGCGGCTCTTTAACTGGTGGTGCAACAAAGCGTAAGCGTGCCTCTGTATTGAGCCGTAAGGAAGAGGCGGCTACCCTTGAACAAGAGCTCCTACAAATTGAAGACCGAATTCGTTCCTTAACGGCTAGCTTGGAAAACCTTGAGAAACGGGTTGAAGAAGCTGAAAAAGAACGAGCTACCCTTGATGAAAGCTACCAACATACGAACTTACTCTATGTGGCGAGCGAAACAAAGGTACAAAATATTCAACATCAAATAGATCGTAAGAAACGTGTTCTCCGTGAAGAAGAGCAACGTTTATTACAAATTGATATTGATTTAGCTCGTATAACGGCTAACTTGAAAGACCAAGAAACAGCATTGACTTCTTTGCAAGAGGACCATGGTGTGGACGGCAATCAAGGGGCCTTAATGGAGCGTTTAACTGTACTACAAAAGGTACAGCAAGAGGCGTATGAAGCTTTCACAGAGGCTCGCCTCACTTGTGATACATTGCGACAAACCATTAAGGAACGCGAAACTCAGCGAGAACAACGTAATCAATCCATTGCTAACATTGTAGAGCGCTTAACACCGTTACGTAATTTGCTAATCAGCACTACAGAGCGCTGTGAAGTGGAGCTACCAAAGGCTAAAGAATTAGCAGACCGAGAGCTAGCTTTAGCGACAGCGGAGGTTGAACGATTGCGTGCACTTCGCGATGAAGCCTATGATAAAACATCTACAGGTCGTGAGGAATTGGAAGCCATCTTGAGCGAGCAGGACCGGTTGAACCAACGCTATAAAGTAGTTCAAAATCGTCTTGTGGATATGGAAGGTAAAATCACTCGTCATCGCATGGATTGTGAACGCTTTGTAGAAGAATTACAAGAGCTGGGCTTTACATTGGAAGATGCGCAAGCCCTTCGCATTGAAGGTTCTGTTAATGATTGGAAGGATGAGCAAGCTCGTTTAATGGCAGAAATTGCCGAGCTTGGTCCTGTAAACCCAAATGCTGTTGAGGAATATGAAGAAGCTAAAGAGCGTTATGATTTCTTAACAACACAGTTAGCAGATTTAGATACGGCGAAGGATCAATTGCAAGCGGTTATCGCTGAAATGGATAAGGCTATGAGTACGCAACTATACGATGTATTAGATGTAGTAGGCCGCAGATTCCAAGAGGTATTTAGCCAATTGTTTGGTGGTGGTACGGCACAAATCGTATTGACTGATCCAGATAATATCTTAACTGGTGGTATCGATTTCTACATTCAGCCACCAGGGAAAAAGCGACAACAATTGACCTTGTTATCCGGTGGTGAACGGGCCCTTACAGTTATTGCTTTATTGTTCTCGTTCCTAGACTATCGTCCAGCTCCATTCTGCGTGCTTGACGAAGTTGATGCAGCCCTCGATGAAGCCAATGTAGAACGATTTAGTTCTTACTTAAATCGGGTAAATAAAGAAACACAATTTATCGTAGTATCGCACCGTAAAAAGACGATGGAAGCTGCCGAAGTATTACAAGGGGTGACCATGGTTGAACGGGGCGTATCGCGATTATTAACAGTAGCATTTGAAGATGTGAAGGAGGATCTAGCATAATGGCATTTGGATTCTTTAATAAAATTAAAGAGGGCTTAGAAAAAACTCGTAAGTCCTTTGTAAAAAATGTAGAAACAATAATCATTGGTTATGCAGAAATTGATGATGATTTTCTTGATGATTTAGAAGCGGTCATGCTTACTAGCGATCTTGGTCCTAAAACGACAGAGTATTTGATGAAGGAAATCCGTCGTGGTGTTACAGAAGGTATTATCAACAACACTGGTGATGTAATGCCGTTTATGGAAGACCGCATCACAGAAATGCTAGTTGACCAAGAAGATGAAATTACATTACATCATCCAGAAGTTATTCTTGTTGTTGGTGTAAACGGCGTTGGTAAAACTACTACTATTGCTAAGTTAGCTAACTATTACACTAAAGAAGGTAAAAAGGTTATCATCGCTGCAGGCGATACATTCCGTGCCGCTGCAGCGGATCAATTATCTATCTGGGCTGATCGCGTAGGTGTGCCTATCGTTAAACATAAAGAAGGCGCTGATCCTGCAGCCGTTGTATATGATGCAATGGAAGCGGCGAAAGCTCGTAATGCAGATATGGTGATTGTTGATACTGCAGGTCGTTTACACACTAAAGTTAATCTTATGGAAGAACTTAAAAAGATGGGCCGCGTAGCGAATAACCACGTAGAAGGGGCTCCGCATCAAACCTTGCTCGTGTTAGACGGCACTACAGGTCAAAATGCAGTAAGTCAAGCTAAATTATTTGGTCAAGCCGTACCTGTTAATGGTATTGTAGTTACTAAATTAGATGGTACTGCAAAAGGTGGCGTAGTTATTTCTATTAAAGAAGAACTAGGTGTACCAGTACGTTGGATTGGCGTTGGCGAAGGCATGGATGATTTACGTCCATTTAATGCAAAAGAATTTGCTAATGCACTATTTAATAAAGGAATGATTCAAGGTGACAAATAAATATAACCGGGAATTCTTACTTGAATATGTAGAATCTGAAAATAAAAAAAATGAATGTAATGTTAGCCTAGAAAATATGAATAAGATTGTTAGCTTAATCGAGTATTTCGGTATTGAATTATATCGTCCTATTACAAGATTACTACTTTCAAACTGGGAAGAGATTACTGAACGTATTAATAACTATACTGAATCGGATTGGATGATGGCTGATGAAATCCAAAAGACTACGCCTACATTAGATCGCTTTTCTATTGCTATGCTCATCGAAGTATTAGAAGGTGAGGATACATTGAACCAAGCAGAAAATGCAGGTCGCCGTCTATCAGAGGAAGAACTTAAAGCTATTCGTAAACATCAGGATGAACAGTAATGAAACATAATACATATAATTACGAAGGGGGCCAACCATTTAAAGTGGAGGCGCCCTTTGCGCCTACCGGGGACCAACCAACTGCGATTCAGTCTTTAACAGAAGGCATTGAACGCGGTGAATGGGCCCAAGTTTTGCTCGGTGCCACTGGTACAGGTAAAACTTTTACAATGGCTAAGGTTATCGAGGCGGTTCAAAAACCAACTTTGATTATAGCTCATAATAAAACCTTAGCGGCGCAGCTATGTAGTGAGTTTAAAAGCTTCTTCCCTAATAATGCGGTAGAATACTTTGTATCTTACTACGATTTCTACCAACCAGAAGCGTATATTCCTTCTAGTGATACGTATATAGAGAAGGATGCGTCTATTAATGATGAAATCGATAAACTGCGTCATAGTGCTACAATGAGTCTTTTTGAGCGCCGCGATGTGATTATCGTTGCCTCTGTTAGCTGTATTTACGGCTTAGGTGACCCTGAGGACTACTCTGAACTCGTATTATCTTTGCGCTTAGGTCAGACGAAATCTCGTGATGAAATTCTGTCTAAACTCGTAGATATTCAATATACGAGAAATGATATGAACTTTATTCGCGGTACATTCCGTGTACAAGGGGATACGATTGAGATTTTCCCTGCCGCTTATAGTGAAAGAGCCATTCGGGTGGAACTCTTTGGCGATGAAATCGATCGCCTCGTTGAGGTAGATGCTTTGACTGGTGAAGTGATTGCTGAACGCAAGCACGTTGCAGTATATCCAGCATCTCACTATGTAACTACGAAAGATAAGATGCGTATTGCTGTAGAACGTATTGAGGCTGAGTTAGATGAACAGTTAGCTAAGTTGAAAGCTGCTGACCGTCTATTGGAGGCTCAACGTCTTGAACAGCGTACTCGTTATGATATAGAAATGATGCAAGAAATGGGCTATTGCTCAGGCATCGAAAACTATTCACGCCATATGTCTGAACGTAAGGCAGGAGAGGCTCCCTATACATTAATAGACTATTTCCCAGATGATTTCCTCATCATGGTGGACGAGTCTCATGTAACGATACCTCAAGTGCGTGCCATGTACAATGGTGACCGTGCACGTAAAGAATCACTTATCGAATATGGCTTCCGCCTGCCTTCTGCGCTAGATAATAGACCGCTTCAATTCGATGAATTCGTGGAGCGTATCAATCAAATTGTCTATGTATCAGCAACACCTGGTCCATATGAAATGGAAGTACAAACGAATATTGCAGAGCAAATCATTCGTCCTACCGGTCTACTTGATCCATCTATTGAGATTCGTCCTATTAAGGGACAAATGGATGACCTACTCGGTGAAATTCATAAGCGAACTGCTAAGAATGAGCGTGTTCTTGTTACGACCTTAACTAAGAAAATGGCAGAGGACTTAACAGAGTTCTTGAAGGAAATGGGCGTCCGTGTTCGATACCTTCATTCAGATATTGTTACCATTGAGCGGGCCGAAATTATCCGGGATTTGCGGGCTGGTGTATTCGATGTACTAGTTGGTATCAACTTGCTTCGTGAAGGCCTTGATATGCCAGAGGTTTCTCTCGTAGCTATATTAGACGCAGATAAGGAAGGTTTCTTGCGTTCTGATACGGCTATGATACAAACTATAGGTCGTGCTGCTCGTAATGTGAATGGTCACGTTATCATGTATGCAGACCGCATAACAGGTTCTATGCAGCGTGCTATCGATGAAACTGATCGTCGTCGTGCCGTGCAAGAGGCTTATAATATAGAACATAATATTACGCCTAAGTCTGTCTCTAAAGACGTTAAAGAGCTTATTGAATTGACGAAAATCGAAGAAGATATGGTGACCGATGGCAAGGGACTTTCACCGAAGAAGGGGAAAAAGAAATTCTCTACAGAGGGAATGGACCATGGACACGAACTATATGCACAAGATATATCTACGCCTAAGGTGGCAGATATAACTCCGGAAGAGTTGTTCAATAAAATTGAAGACCTAGACCGTCAAATGAAGGCCTCTGCAAAGCAGCTTGAATTTGAAAAGGCCGCTAAGCTGCGTGACCAATTGGGCGTATTACGTCAACAATGGTCTGATATGCATAGCGCAGGTGAAAGTAAGTTAAAAAAACCGGCATCATCTAAAAGTAGAAAGCGGACTAGTCTAAAGAGTAAATAGATTGTAATAAAACGCATAGATTATATAGATTGTAATAAAACACATAGATTATATAGACTATATGTGCGATAATATACATATATTATTTCATGTTAGTAATCGGAGAGATGATGCCGCTTGGTATCATCTCTTTATATAGGAAACAAAATGAAAGACCAATTGATTGTAAAAGGTGCGCGTCAGCATAACCTTAAAAATATAGATATATCCTTACCGCGTGACCAGTTTATCGTGTTGACGGGGCTCAGTGGTTCTGGTAAATCGTCCTTAGCATTTGATACGATTTACGCCGAAGGGCAACGACGCTATGTAGAATCTTTATCTGCTTATGCACGTCAATTCTTGGGACAAATGGATAAACCAGACGTAGACTATATTGAAGGCTTATCTCCAGCTATTTCTATCGATCAAAAGACCACAAGCCGAAATCCTCGTTCCACAGTTGGTACTGTAACGGAGATTTATGACTATTTACGTCTATTATTTGCTCGCGTAGGTCATGCTCATTGTCCAGAATGTGGTAAGCCTATTACACAGCAAACAATACAACAAATGACCGATGATGTAATGAGCTTCCCAGAAGGTACTAAGATTTTAGTATTAGCTCCTATGATTCAAGGAAAAAAAGGGGAGCATAAATCCGTCTTTGAACAACTTCGAAAAGAAGGCTTTGTTCGTGCCCGCGTAGATGGCGTTGTACGTACATTAGATGAAGATATTGCATTAGAGAAAAATAAAAAACACACCATAGATATTGTGGTAGACCGCCTCGTTGTAAAAGAAGGGATTGAGTCCCGTCTTGCTGATTCCATGGAGACCGCATCAAAATGGGCTGAAGGCATTGTCGTTATCCAAGAAGTAGATGGTCCTGAACACATGTATAGCCAACACTTTGCATGTCCAGATTGTCATATTTCGTTACCGAAAATTGAACCACGTATGTTCTCCTTTAACAGTCCATTTGGTGCCTGCCCAGCTTGTTTGGGTATTGGCTCGACTATGGAAGTAGACGAAGAGCGCGTTATTCCCGATGGATCTATTAGCTTTGCCGATGGTTGTGTACAAGCGTTGAGCTCGAACCCTAATGCATGGTTTATGCGCCAAGTAGAAGGTTTGTTAAAAGCTAATGGATACTCTTTAGATTCTACCTATGATGAACTACCAAAAGCATTACAGAAAAAGGTAATGTACGGTACGACGGATAAGGTGGCTTTCACCTATGAAAATATGCGCGGTGAAGTGAAAGAGTTCTTTACTGAATATGAAGGTATTTTGCCGATGGTAAAACGTCGTCATAGTGAAGCATCTACCGATTCTATGCGTGAAGAATTTGAAAAATTTATGTCCATTAAACCATGTACTACATGTCATGGGGCCCGTTTAAAACCTGAGGTATTAGCCATTACCGTAGGGGATAAAAATATTAATGAGGTAACGCAGCTAACTATCAAAGAAGCACTGGATTTCTTTGGTACGTTACAGCTTACTGAACGGGAACAAGTGATTGGTGCTCAGATTTTAAAAGAAATCAATGCTCGTCTTGGGTTCCTAAACAATGTAGGCCTCGATTATCTTACTATGAACCGTAGTGCAGGTACTTTGTCTGGTGGTGAGGCGCAACGTATTCGTCTAGCTACGCAAATCGGCTCTGGTTTGGTTGGTGTATTGTACATCCTAGATGAACCGTCCATAGGTCTACATCAACGAGATAATGATCGACTCATCGATACTTTGAAAGGATTACGGGACTTAGGTAATACCTTGCTCGTTGTAGAACACGATGAAGATACGATGCGTGCTGCCGATTATCTTGTAGATATTGGGCCTGGCGCAGGTGAACATGGGGGTCAAATCATTGCTGCTGGTACGGTAGAGGAAGTGATGAAGGTAAAAGACTCTATTACTGGTCAGTACTTGAGTGGCCGTAAATTTATCTCCCTTCCTGAAGAGCGTCGTAAGCCAGGTAAAAATTGCATTGAAATTCGCGGCGCTAAAGAAAATAATTTACAAAATGTAAATGTAAAATTCCCTATAGGCTTATTCAATGTTGTTACTGGTGTCAGCGGTTCTGGTAAGTCTACCTTAATCAATGAAATTCTCTACAAAGGTTTAGCTAATCAATTATATCGTTCTAATCACAAAGTAGGGGCACATAAAGAGATACGTGGCCTTGAACATATCGATAAAATCATCAATATCGACCAAAGTCCTATCGGTCGTACGCCTCGATCTAATCCAGCCACCTATACAGGTGTATTTGATGCTATACGCGAGCTCTATAGTCAAACCCCGGAAGCAAAGATGCGCGGCTACAAACAAGGTCGCTTTAGCTTCAACGTAAAAGGCGGCCGCTGTGAAGCTTGTCGTGGTGATGGTATTATAAAAATTGAAATGCACTTTTTACCAGATGTATACGTACCTTGTGAGGTTTGTAAGGGTGCCCGTTATAACCGAGAAACCTTAGAGGTTAAATACAAGGGCAAATCGATTGCTGATGTACTAGATATGACGGTAGACGATGCAGTTGAGTTCTTCAGTGCTATTCCGAAGATTAATCGTAAAATGGTTACCTTACAAGAGGTAGGTCTTGGCTATATTCGTTTAGGTCAGGCTGCAACAACTTTATCTGGTGGTGAGGCTCAACGCGTTAAATTAGCTACTGAATTAGCTCGACGCAGCACAGGTAAAACACTGTACATCCTAGATGAACCGACTACAGGTCTCCACGCCGAGGATATTCGCAAGTTATTACACGTATTGCAACAACTTGTAGAGGGTGGCGATACAGTTGTGGTTATCGAACATAATTTAGATGTGATCAAGATGGCAGACCACATCATAGACCTTGGTCCTGAGGGCGGTAATCGCGGTGGTACTATTGTAGCTACGGGTACACCTGAGGAAATTGTTAAGGTGAAAGAAAGCTATACTGGTAAATTCTTAGGGCCTGTATTAGAACAGACTAAGAAATTTATGAAAGCAGCGAAAAATAAGAAACAAAAAATGTAAAAATAAGAAATAAAGTATCTAAAAATCTACGAGGAAAGGAGGACATATGCCGTCTGAAGAATTACTAGAGAAGGTCAGTCATTTGCCGACTACACCGGGCGTGTATTTATGGCGTGATCAATATAATCGTATCATCTATGTTGGTAAGGCCATTAACTTGCGCAATCGCGTGCGTTCCTATGTGCGCAATGATGCCAATCGGGCACCTAAGGTGGCAGCCATGATGAAGCGAGCGGTCGATGTAGAAATTATTCAAACTAAGACAGAAATGGAAGCGCTCATCTTAGAGAATACGCTTATTAAGGAGCATGAGCCTAAATACAATATTAGGCTTCGGGATGATAAAACGTATCCGTACGTAAAAATCTCAGTACAAGAGGATTACCCACGTGTATATATGACGCGCCGTCTTGAACGAGATGGGGCTAAGTACTTTGGACCTTTTACAGATGTAACATCAGTTCATGTAGTTCTAAAACTGATTCGTCAGTATTATCCGTTGCGTACTTGTAAATCTATGAAGGTAGAGAGACCGTGTTTACAGTACCACATGCATTACTGTGAAGCGCCGTGCTTTAATAAGATTTCTGTACCAGATTACCGGAAGTATATTGATGAAATTGTAGAACTCTTTGAAGGTAAGCCTATACCATTGCTTAAAGAAATCAAGGAAAAGATGGAATTAGCTGCAGAAGACTTACGATTTGAAGATGCAGCACGGTATCGAAATCAGTTATCTAGTATTGAAAAGATACAAGAAAAGCAGCGCATGGTTACGCAAAGAGGAGACCTAGATGTGTTAGGACTTGCAGTAGATACATCTATGGCCTGTGTACAATTACTGTTTATTCGTGGTGGTCGATTACTAGGTCGTGAAAATTACTTTGTGCAACACGATGGCGATAGTGCTGAAACCATAATGACGGACTTTATCAAGCAATACTATGGGGATACGAACTTTATTCCTAAGGAGTTATTACTCCCTATGGATAGTACTGATAGAGACTTGTTACGTGAATGGTTTACCCGGCTTAAAGGTCAGAATGTAGACGTATCTGTACCACAACGAGGGTATAAGATGGATATGATCAAGATGGCTCATGAGAATGCGAAAACCTTCCTAGAAGAGCGCCGTCGTCAATGGCAACACCAAATCGATAAGACCGGTGGAGCCGTTAAGAAATTAGCGGAAGTATTGGACTTACCACGGTTGCCAGAGCGTATGGAGTGTTTCGATATCTCTCATACCCAAGGTGCTGAAACGGTAGCATCTATGGTTGTCTTTGAAGGTGGTAAACCAGCGAAGAAGGAATATCGTCGATTCAAGTTGAAAACGACACAAGGCAAGCCTGATGACTTCAAGTCGATGGCGGAAATCATGGAACGACGCTACGGTAAGGAAACAGATTGGCCTATGCCTGATCTCATTATTATCGATGGTGGTAAAGGTCAGCTCAATGCAGCATTGCCACTGATTCGTGGTGTAGGGGTTACAGATGTGCCTGTTATCTCTTTAGCTAAACGTATTGAGGAGGTCTTTGTAGAAGGGCAATCTGAAAGTATTATCTTAAGCCACCGTTCACCGGAGCTTCAATTACTCCAACAAATACGCGATGAAGCCCATCGCTTTGCTATTACGTACCATCGTAAACTTCGGGGAAAACGTAATTTAGAATCTATTCTAGATCACATTGAAGGTATTGGCCCTAAACGCCGAAAAGCATTATGGGCTCACTTTAATAGTTTAGAAGCCATGAAAGAAGCATCTATAGATGAACTTTCAAAGGTGGAATCTATGAACTATAAGACCGCAGAAGCATTATATAATTTCTTCCGCATGTCCAATGTAGAAAAGCAAGATATTCTAAAATAATAAAGCACCTATTGATGATGCACACACAAGCAGTGTAATCTCAATAGGTGCTTATATTATTTTGCAATAGCTTTAGGTTTATAATGTTGGATGTAGTACGTGCGAAGTGTAAATAATATACCAGCAGCTACTACGCTAGATAACAAACCAATCCATACGCCAAATGGTCCATAATTAGGATTTTTAGCAAGGATATAAGCAATAGGGAAACATACGCCCCAATACGATACGAGGGAGATATAAAGTACTACTTTTACATCCTTGTAAGCCCTTAGTATACCTTGTAATGGAGTACCGATGGCATCGATAGCGGCAAAAAATACGCCATATCCAAGGAATTGATAAATAAGACTATATACTTTGTCATCATTTGTGAATAGGTCTGCAATGTTGTCCATATTGGTGAACGTAAAGGCACAAATGAGTAACGCAATGATAATGGCCATTACACGAGCGATGTAAGAATACTGAATAGCATCCTTTTTACGCCCTGCACCGAGCTCGTAAGCAACGGCAATAGTAGAGGCCATAGCAATACTGAGTGGTAAGCAGTAGAATACATTCGTAAAGGAAATAACGGACTGATGGGCTGCTACTACGGCAGAGCCAAAGTGAACCATCAAGAGGCCAGCGATACTAAAGATACTGGCTTCAAAGAAGATAGAGAAACCAATTGGAATACCCACTTGTAATTGTTCACGAATGTAGTGGAAGTTTGGGCGTTTAAAGTCTTTATAAATTCTATACTCCTTTAATTTAGGGTGGAAGAGAATAACTAAACTAAAGAGAATAAAGTTAGTCCAACAAGCACCAACTAAACCGTAACCAGCACCAACACCACCGATTTCAGGGAAACCATAGTGGCCAAAGATGAGTGCATAGTTTAAGAATACATTAATCACAAAGCTCGTAAAAACGATAGCCATAGAGTAATGTGTTAACCCATGGGAATCGACTGTATTACGCAAGGTATTTACCCAAAGTAGAGGGAATAAACCAAGGGCAAAAGCTTTCAGATAATTAATACATACCTCAGCGGCAGCAGGTTCTAAATTTAACGTAGTCAGTAATGGGCGAAGACCCAATATACCGATTAGTAAAATTATAAATGCTAGGCCTGTACCAATGAAAAGACCTTGATGGAAAATCGTGGAAATATCGTCCGTTTTCTTAGCTCCCAATAGCTGAGAAATGATCGGTGTGATACCCATTAACGTCCCTTGTGCAAAGATATAGAAAAGAAGCCACAAATTATACCCCGTTGCGACGCCTGCTAAATCTGTCGTACTATATTGTCCCGTTAAAAAGATGGCGATAAAGGTCGCCCCAATGAGGGAAAATTGAGTGATGCACATAGGTGTAAATAGTTTTATGAATAACCATAATTTTTGTAATATTGTATTTGTTTGATACATACTAACCTCCCTTTTATTGATATACTATACAATATCATAAAATCGCTTAATTTAATAGATAAAACCTAGAAATAATAGGATTTAAATCTATTTATACATACCGGTTATATTGTTGATTTTGAGAATAAAAATAGTTATGAATTCCCACTCATGAAGGTGAAGGAAGTATGACAAAAATGTATATATATGTTAATAATTGAATTTTACACTACCTAACTATATCGACTATAATATGTATATACTATATTTTAATTCTAAGGAGGATACATTGGACATCTTATCTGCACAAGGCTTATTAGCGATGCTTCAAATCATCGTTATCGATATTTTATTAGCTGGTGACAATGCCATTGTTATAGGTATGGCGGCTCGTAATTTGCCAGCTCATTTACAGAAAAAAGCAATATTCTGGGGTACTGCAGGTGCCATTATTATACGCCTTATTATGGCATTCTTATTCGTAGAAGCGTTAAACAATATTCCTGCTCTACGTTTAGTAGGGGGTATCCTTCTTTTATGGATTGGCTACAAGCTCATTGCTGATGATGAAAGCGAGCATAAAATCGAGGCTAAAGATAATTTACGTGCTGCCATAACGACAATCGTCATTGCGGACGGTATCATGGGTATCGATAATGTTCTCGGCGTAGTGGGTGCTGCTGGTGGCGACATGACATTAGTTACTATCGGCATGCTGATTACTGTACCTATCATCATTTATGGTAGTACTTTGTTCGTGAAAGTTATTGAACGCTTCCCAATCATCCTATACGTAGGCGGTGGTATCCTTGCTTGGGTAGGTGCTGGTATGAGCGTGGAAGATAAATTGATTTCTCACACTGTTGAACCCTATGCTTTATTCATCAAAATAGCAGCTGTGATCTCCGTAATCGGTGCATCTCTATTAGTGAAGAAACTAAAAAAATAATGAAACATATCTCTTCTTCTAATAATAGGAGGAGAGATATTTTTTTGTAAAAGTATAAGACTAAGCTACATGTATAGATGAGAAAATACAATATTTATGGTATAGTTAAGGGATAGTTATAGAATTAGTAGACTGAATTGAGGTAAGTACAGAATGGAATTTTTAGAAGCCGCTACGTGGATAACCATTAGTAAAATTATTTTAATAGACATTTTATTAGCTGGCGATAATGCTGTTGTTATCGGTATGGCGGCTGGTAAATTAGCTCCAGAATTACAAAAGAAGGCTGTTATCTGGGGGACGGTAGGGGCTATTTTAATGCGCCTTATCTTTGCCACTATTTTAGTAGAGGCGTTAACGTTAATTCCACTCATCCATTTAGGGGGCGGTCTAGTTCTCGTGTGGATTGCTATTCAGCTTTTAAAAGGCGATGATGAAGAGGCTCATATTGAAGCTAAGAACTCCTTAGCTGGCGCTATTTGGACTATTATCGTAGCCGATGCAATGATGAGTATCGATAATGTTATTGGCGTAGTAGGTGCCGCCAAAGGCCATTTAGAACTCGTTATCGTAGGCCTATTGATTACAGTGCCAATTATTATCTTCTGCTCTACCTTATTTGCTCGTATTATTCACAAATATCCAGCTATTCTTTGGGCTGGTGGTGCACTACTTGGTTGGGTCGCAGGTGAAATGATTGTAGAGGATCCATTCCTTGTTCCATATATTCAAGGGGAAGAATTACTGGTGAAAGTAGGTACAGTATTCTTTGTTCTCGTTGTGACTGGTATTATTAAAATTTGGAAGAAAAGAGACGCGTAATGAACGGTACAGGTCGTACATCTCGTAAACATAAATCGAAACAACAGAATAGAAAAGGGGCTCGTTCTAATCAAGGCCACACAACTAGTGGTACAGTATCTAAAAAACAACAAGCGATACTTAATGCACCTGTTAAAGTAGGAGATGAAGTTCTTGTCACAATTCATGGCATTGGTAGCAGCGGTGAAGGGGTGGGGCGTGTAGATGATTTTACTGTCTTTGTTCCTTTTGCCTTGCCTGGGGAAACGGTAAAAGTATATATTAATATGGTGAAAAAGACGTATGCTACAGGTAAACTCTTAGAGATTGTTACAATGGCCCCGAATCGTATCGATGCTAGTTGTGACCTTTATGGCTTCTGTGGGGGATGCCAACTACAACACATTACCTATGAAGGACAGCTTTCACTAAAAACACAAAAGGTGAAGGATGTTATAGAACGCATTGGTCATCAAAATCCAGACCTTGTAAAACCTGCATTAGGACCTAAAGAACCGTGGGCCTATCGCAATAAAATGCAAATGCCTGTAGGCGGTACTAAAGGGAATATTCAAATGGGATTCTATGCGATGGGATCTCACGATATCGTGCAAGGCACTAACTGTCCTATACAAGACGAAGGGAATAATATCATAGCTCAAGCTTGCTATCAAATCGCTAAAGAATTTGATATTGAACCTTACGATGAGCATACTGGAAAGGGTATACTACGCCATGTAATCGGTCGCATTGGACAGTCTGGATGGATGATTATCCTTGTAACTGCTACAGATTACTTACCACACAAAGAAAAGTGGGTAGAAAAATTAACTGAACGAGTGCCTCAAGTAGAAACTATCGTTCATAACGTGAATGGTAAGCGTACAAATGTTATCTTAGGACCTAAAAATAATATCCTCTACGGTGATGGAACGATTACAGACCATATTAAGGACTTGCGGTTTAGCTTATCTCCACATTCCTTCTTCCAAGTGAATCCAGAACAAACTACAGTCCTTTACGATCAAGCGTTAGCCTATGCGGACCTAAAAGGTGATGAAACCGTTATCGATGCGTACTGTGGTACGGGGACTATATCATTATTTTTGGCTCATAAGGCAAAACATGTAATAGGTATAGAAATCGTAGAACCAGCTATTATCAATGCTCGTGAAAATGCACGTCGCAACGGCTATGATAATACAGAATTTATCGTCGCTGATGCGGCTGTAGAAATGCCAAAACTCTACAAAGCCGGCGTACGCCCAGACGTGATTGTATTCGATCCAATCCGTGCAGGCTGTAAAGAAGAAGTATTGACCTCTGCAGCAGGAATGGAACCAAAACGCATTGTTTACGTATCCTGTAACCCAGCCACCATGTCAAGAGACATTGAAATCCTTACACATTATGGATACGAACTCAAAGAAGTACAACCAGTAGACATGTTCCCTATGACAGCGCATGTCGAAGCTGTTGCTTTGCTCACTAGAAGCGAAACGAAGCAGTGAGCATTAGCACTGGTCAGGGATGTCCAAGAATTCGAACGAAGTGAAGTGTGATTGGAAACTCCGAACCATTGATCAGATTATAGATGTCTAAAAATTTTTTTAGCTGATTTTTAAAAGTATATGTTTTGTAGGTGAGACTATGAATTTTAAGAAACAAATTATTTTATTTTCAATTTTAGCTATGTCTGTTATGGCAGTATCTGCAGAAGATATTAGTACTTATAATCCTCAAGTTATTGAGAAACACCAAATAACAAATGAAGATATTGCGGCAGCAACATCTTATGGACAGTCTTTAGTAGAAAAGAAAAATATTAAAATGATATCTACTGCTAAGAAGAAGTTTATTAAAAGGCGTTATGGTGGAATTTTCCCAAGAAATGAATTGCAAGGTATCGTATATGTTCAAACTCCATTTGCAATTTATGCCAATACGGCATTGGAGGATGCTAGAGGTGTAGCAAGTACTTATTCAACAAGAAATGCTAATAATATATTACGGGTTAGATCTTTCCTTTATATGCCGGAAAGTAAGATTTATAATGATACTAATAATGTCGTTATATCTATAGTACAAAATGGAAATACATATTATCCAACAGAGACCGTACGTGGCGATGATCAATTTGAAGGTCCTGGTATGTGGGTAACAGTAGGTTATCAATCATTATTTGATTTATCTAATATCGATACTAATAGCTCTTTTGAAGTTCATATTAAGTCTGATGCAGTTAAAGTTGGAGATGCGGTAATTCAGTTTCCAGCATTAAATACGTCTAATAAATATATTTTGGATGACTCATATTCACTTTATAGAGGTGATGCAGTTTTTATTGATAAGAAATAATGTTTTATTAAGAATGTTATTTTACATTTTTATAAATCCAAAACTTTTATGGCTTACTTCTAATATAATAAAAGGGTGTAAAAGAATGCAGTAAAACCGCATTCTTTTACACCTTTTTTACATTAAGACTATTTCCAAAGGTTTATTTAGTAAATAATTTTCAGAATGTCTGATTTTTTATATAATAAGGTTATAAATATTAGTACAGTATGTAATGGGGATAATTAGTTCAGAGGTAAGAAGGTAGTATATCAACAACGATTGGTTGACATCACATAGATTGGGCTATAGCATTTTACGTGTGATAAAGTAAACCGAGCGTATACTTTATAAGGGAGATTATAATGGAGTTGGTAAGTTGGTTACTTTATAAATGGAGATGATTCTTTGGCTAACCATGCATATAGAGATAAAGAAAGACGAGATATAATACTAGCAAGTGAGGCTCTTGAAGAAAATAGGGATAAGTCTTTTTATTGTCCATATCCGCTATGTAATAGTAAATTATTTGTATGTGCTGGTGATGGCTCTCGGAAAGCATATTTTAGAGCAACTAAATCTGCGTATAAACATATTGCTAATTGTCCTTATGCAAATAGTTCAGTCGCTTTTGATGACAATAAATTTAATGAGTTAAATTTTTCTTTTGAAAATGCAATGCAAAATCTTTTAGTTAAGAAGAATCCGAAAAATTCAAGTGGGAATTCTAAAAAATCTTCATATGGTGAACATTATAATCTCACACTCAGTACAATAAAGCAGATATATTCTATATGTAAACGATTCCATCCTAATTACTCATATGGAAATGAGAAAATTGGAAGAATGATTTTAGATGATAGAACTGCATACTGGTATCCTAAAGGTGTTTTCGGCTTTAAAATAATTGAGTCTTGTGTAAAAGGTCGCTTTTACGATAGTGATAAAAATGAGATTTATTTAGTAGCTCCTGTAGCAAATCCTAATTATCATTTTATATTATCTATTTCTGATATAAACCTTTATAACAAGATAAGAAATATGGTATTTGAAAATAAAGATAAAATTATTATAGTTGCTGGAGACTGGAAACCTTCAAATTTAGGCTATGGTTACTTTGAAACAAAAATATATAGTGATAGACAAATATCTATTTTAAATTGATATTTTATAAACTATTATGAGATTATTTTTTTGGTGGATAAATAATATAAGCCGTATCTTTTAAAGGAGTAAGACAATGGAGCTTCGATCACTTGCTAGGATATCTTTACCTAAGGACGAATATGTTTACTTGTTGGGGATGGCTATTTCAGTATTTATCTCTAATAATGGTTTTATTATAGAGAACATTATTAATACAGATAGTGATTATTCTTGGTATGACTTGATTGATAAAGAATTAGGCCAACTTAAATCGCCTATTGCTCAAACAATTACGAAAAATGCTGGTGGAGAAATAGCTGAGTTATTTTCAGATATTGTTTATAGGCGCAATCGTATCATTCATAGTTTTAGAATCACTTCATCTAAAAATGAGCAAATTTTAGCTACAAAAGATAGAATTACCAATCAACAATTTTATATAGATGAGCATTATTTGATAAATTTTATAGAGTTGAATAATAAATTATCTTACTTATTGCATGAATATCGTGAATATTAAAATAATCAATAATGATATTTTGTTGTCTAGACTAAAAGCCCTTCGCTTATGCAAAGGGCTTTTACTGTACACTCATACTTATAAATGTAATATAATTAAAATAAATATATGTATTGTATTCGATGAGGTATTTGTTATGGGATTAATTTTAGATATTTATGAGGTAATGCACCAATTGAGTATTTGGCGACCAATATTTCATTCGGAAGCAGATTTTCAGTTTAGCTTAGCCTGGATGATTAAAGAACAATATCCAAATTGTGATATTAGATTAGAGTTTGTACCTGAATTTAATCCTAATTTACATCTTGATATTCTTGTTATATTAGATGGTAAATGGATTCCTATTGAGCTTAAATATACGACAAAAAAATGTATTAAAACTATAAATGATGAAGTGTATGTGTTGAAGGAGCAAGGTGCTAAGGATCAAGGTTGTTATAACTACTTAAAAGATATAATGCGTATAGAGGAATTTAGGGATAAGAGTAATAAGTTTATTGAAGGTTATACAATTAAGATAACTAGTGAAATATCTTATCTAAAGCCTCCGACAAAAGTAAATAGGCAATTTTAAAAGTTTTTGCAAACATTTGTTCTAAAACACTTGACCGAACATTCGTTCGTGTGCTAATATAAGCATGTAAACAAACAAATGTTATCAGATATTATGTTCGATGTAAATGTGAGGTATGAGATGAAAAATATATTAATGATTGTACATACGCCGAATTTTCTGTTGAGGATGGTTCTATAAAAACTGGGTGTATGAGTTGGGCCGCTAATACAGGAAAAGGAACAATGCGTGGAATGGAAGCACCTATAGAATTAACTGGGATATATCCTATAAATTGGAAAGAATATTCTAAAGTTGATGATACTAATAGCGGTACTTTTATGTATTTTGTAAATAGGATAAGTAAATAAAATTAGGAGATATATTATGTTTAAACCTATTCGTATAAAGATAAATGAAATAGATCGTGCTGCTACAGAAGCTTTATTACAATCTAATCGTCGAGGTGTTTTAGCCATGAACGGCGATAATGAGTACCCTTATGCTATTCCTATTAATTATTTTTATGATTGCCATAAGAAGAAAATTTATTTTCATGGAGCTAAAGCTGGTCATAAAGTAGAGGCATTGAAAACTTCAGATAAGGTATGTTTTACCGTATATGGTAATGAGTGTATTGATAAATCTGAACCATGGGCGCCGTATGTACAAAGTGTAGTAGTATTTGGAAGATGTCGTTTGCTAGAGGCAGGTTCAGAGTCTATAGATCGATTAAAAGAATTTGCTATGAAATATTATCCTAGTGAGCAACTTGTAGATAAAGCGATTGCTCATGCTGGTAGAGCAGTTCAAATGTTTGAAATTACCATTGAACATATGAGTGGTAAACAAGTACAAGAGAAATAATAGATTAGCCCTTCGCTATGCGAAGGGCTTTTACTATACACTCATACTTATAAATGTAATATAATGTAATTAGTGATAATCATTTTAAATATATAGTTCATGGGAGAGAGACATGATACAGTTAAAAGATTTAGGTACATTTGAATCGGTGACTCATATCGTAACAGATATTGTAACAGGAAATATTAGGGCTTTAGAAAATGCATTAGCCAATGGTTGGAATATCAATCAACACATAGAAATTGGCGAGTATAGTGAGCATACACCTTTAGAATTAGCTTTGGTTATGTGTTGCTTGCCAAGTGTTCAATGGTTAGTCGAGAATGGTGCTGATCTAAATGATAAGGAAAATCCAAGTTTTTTGCTTGCTGTTAGATATGGGAATCAAGCGATTATCGATTATGTCGTAGAACATGGTGCTAATGTTCATGCTTTAAACCGTGTGAAAGTAGATGCCTTTCAAGCTGCCTTATATGGCAAGAAATATAATCACTTACAGATTATTCATGACTTAGGCCATACGGTACAGAAGTATGGCGGTAAAGCTTTCAGAAATGCCATTACAGATAGAAATTATGATGTTCTAGATTTCTTTATTCATAATGGTGTAGATATTAACTACAATAAGCCTGATTCTGTATATCCCTTTAAGCCAACGCCATTGTGCGTAGCAGCACGGTATGTAGATTTAAAGATGTGTAAATACTTGGTAGAACATGGCGCTGACGTGACCATCACGGAAAAGGATGGTATGCGCCCCTATAGCATTGCTATTGAAAAAGGCGATATGGAAATGGCAGAGTATTTTAAATCCTTAGAGCCTGCTGAGTTTCATGATATACAAAATAAAATGGATCAGTTAAAGCCATTTAAATTACCAAAAGCATTAGTGAATTTTTTAGCGGGCGAACAACTTTACTTTGAATTGCCAGACTCCGATTTTATATCTATAGAGTTCTTCCCACTTATTGATACGATTCCCTTTAAAGTAGGGCGTCGTAATTTATTGCGTTTATCTAAAGAACTAGGAGAGTATAACGATTGGCAAATTGTATGGGATCCTAAAAATAAAAAGATTGGTTGTTATGATATAGAACATCAAGAGTTACGAGAACTTTGTAAATTTGATGAATTTATGGCGGATATGTCAGGTCAATTAGAAAACCTGTTCTAATATATATCGTAAAGGAGAGGCGATACATATGACAGATACATTTGAAAAAACATATACGAATTGGTCAATTGATGTAGGTACCTATAAATATGAAGGTATAACACTGAATGAAGTTGAGCAGAAGCTCTATGCTATTCAGGATCAAGAGCAGGATTTTGTAGTTATATCACCATCAAATGCAATTTCAATAGATAATAAACAGTATAACTTTGTACAGGTTTGTAGTGATCAAGATACTGATTTATTACATATAGAAATTAGTGTAACCAATAATGGTGACCGAGGCGCTATTATATATGGTAAGAATGAGCAAGGTCCCCAAGAGGTATTACAGATAATAGAAGATTTTATTGTACATCATAAGGTTCCAACATTAGATAGTTGGGAAATTGTATTAGATTTAAGACCTAAGATGGAAAGCTTATAAAGGATACTGTGGAGCTTATTATGCTATATACACCGAATAATCTTTTGTATAAGTATATTTGCTATCGATTTAGATGGATTCAGATTCAATGCAATATGGTATATGATGTAACACCAGAGGAAGAAGATGAGATTTGTCGTAATCTGTTAAAAAAGAGAGCGAAGATATTAATTCCTGTTGGCATATTATATTGTTTGATCTTTGGTGTAAGTTTTGTTTGGCTATTAGGAACTAGTGAGGAATTAAACCCCTTAATGCAATGGGAAGTAAGCGTAATAGAGTATGTGAAACCAATTTTAAATGCCATTGATTTTACGTGGTATGCATATTCCCTTGACCTATTGCGAGTAGCACTTATTTTGGCGCCTATAGCGATTATCAATGTATCTCCTTATATCATTTTTTCCTATATTGTTGATACCATTTTGATACGGCGTGAGGTAAAAGCTTTAATTAAAGAATATTCTACTGAGGAGAAACCATTTGGTTGAAATAATCTATAGTTATACATTACCTGCAGCATATATTGAATTACTTAAGAATCATAATGGCGGTGTATTAAATAAGAACTGTTTTATTAATAATGAGGGCGATTGTGTATATATAACAGGCATATATGGCATTGATAGAGATAAAAAGTATTCTCTCTTTGGGGAGTTTGGCAACGAGTTTTGGATTTCGAAATGGAAATACCCTCCTATAGGTGTTGTTGTAGCCGATACGATTTCTGGCGGTCACGATATGATTTTCCTCGATTATCGTGAATGTGGTCCTACTGGAGAGCCTAAGGTAGTACGTGTTGACCAAGAAGGTGATTACTCAATTACTCTGTTAGCAGATAACTTTGGTGACTTTGTTAAGAACTTATATATTAGTATAGAAGAGATTATAGATGAAGAGTTTCAATCTTTAAGTGATGAGGATAAGGTAAAACTTATTAATGAACAAGAGGACCTAGATATTGATCGTGCTATGGAGCTATTAACTAACATAGGCATCGATAATTTATCGCCTATCTTGCTAAGCACCTTAGGGCGTATGTATAACAATAATGGCCGACCAGAAGAGGCTATTGAGTTATTTGATCGTATAGATGAATCATATCGTGATTGGTCTTGGTATTATCGGTGTGGCTATGCTCATGCGTCTTTAGCATGTGGTGAAAGCTACGAGTCTGAACATGTACAGAAGGCAATACAGTTAATAGAGACAGGCATAAAAATGACGAAGGAAGCCCACTTAGATAAACAACTTGGTTGGTGTTGTGAAGTTGTAAAATATTTATTAACTCAAATTAAGCCAAAAGAGTTCAAGGCGGATTATCCTGTGATATATGAAGTTGTTGAGAAATTCTCTGATAAGAAAAATAGTATAGATACTGCAGAAGGTAAATGATAATGAACGTGTAACTGATGAAGAACTACTCGAAGACGATAAAGAAGATGGTATGTGGCAAGTAGAAATCATGACTTATCTCGTAGCGGATAATGGTACATATTTTACAAGAGAAGAGTTGCTCTTTAAATTACATAATCTAATGGCTAATAAAGAACTGGGTGATCACGTATTCTTTGAAGGTATTGAATACGAAGGCCACGAATGTGAAGGTTACGGGCTTATAGATAACGAAGATGGTATACCTGTATTCTATATATGCTGTGGTAGCTAATTAATAGAGCAATAATAGCTTAGCCCTTCGCTTATGCGAAGGGCTTTTACTATACTCTTAGAAATTATATGTTTTGTGCTTTGGGCTACGTTATTTTATATAACCTTAATGTAAAATATTGAGAGAGTATTTTAGTGATTTTGAAATCAAAGTATTGTGATGAGAGAGAGGATGCCTATGATAGAAAATGAACTCATATATGATGAGAAATATTGTGAATATAGACTTCTTTATGAAGGCTTAGAATTCTGTTGGGATGAGAAGCCATCAGGTGATTATTTAGATACTGTAAAAGTCCTTGCCCAAAATTATCATAAAAATATTGATAAAATTGCAGCTTTCATGCTTGAAGACATTCAAGAAATGTATGGGGAATCCATTACTATAGATGATGTGAAAGAACGTATAGGTGTCCCTAAGATTGAACCAGAGCTAGGTACTGTAACCTATTGTGAACAAACCTTTGATTATACTCATATATTTTGCTTTGAATTTTGGGACGACGAGTTTGAAGATTTAAATTACTTTGCTATTGATGGCTGATACATTGCCATAAAAATGGCAAAAGAGCTACTTTATATAAATAGATTAGTTTGATATTGTGAAGTAGTAGAGTATTTATTAATCTCTATTAGTTCAAAGGATTACAAGGAGGATTATCCTATGATTTTTAATGCGATTAAAAACCTGTTTAACAAGGATGAGAATACTGAGCAGATTGAATATCTTGGTACTGATAAAGATGGTAATAAAATATATGAAGGTTACTATCATGAGTTTAAGGGCATTCCTTGGGTTTTCAATAAAACTACCTATACTAGAGAAGAGTTCGATAAGGAGTTTTATAAATGCTTAGAAGAGCATAATGTTAATTCTGATACATTACCGCCATTAGTAGAGCCTGAAATTCTTGTAAGCTATGAAGCTTGGATTGAAAGTAAAAGTCAGCTTCACCCTAATGAATACTTATACGAAGACGATGAATTAGAAGAATATGATAAAGAAGACGGTATGTGGCAAGTAGAAATCTATGCTCGCTTCAAAGCAGATAATGGTCAGTATTTTACTACTGAAGAGATTCTTTTCAAGATACATAACGCATTGGCTAATAAAGAGCTCGGTGATCATGTATTCTTTGAAAATCTAGCGTATGATGATCACGAATTCGACGCTGACGATGCCGACGATGTTGACGATGATGATGAAGGTACTCCTGTATTTGTTGTATGGCTTGGTAGATAGTTAAATAATGGAACCTATACAGTCTCAGAATAAGATTGGTGTATAATTTTGGTGTATAATTAACACATATATAGTTGTTTTCACTATGATGTTTACTTTCACCAAATTATATTAGAGGTATTACATGTTAGATAAACAAGGCGTATATGATTGCCTACGTGACCATCATATCGATTTTGAAATTACGGATCACGCACCGCTATTTAGTATGGATGACAAGCCGAATGTAGAGTTGCCATATCCTGAGTGGGATGCGAAGAATTTATTCATTCGAGATCATAAACGTGAACATTATTATTTGATTACTGTCCGTGGTTCTAAGCGTGTAGATTTAAAACAGTTCCGTAAGGATCATAAGCTTAAAAAGATTTCCTTTGGTTCCGAAGAGGAGCTATGGGATATTTTGAAGATTAAACCAGGTCATGTATCTCCATTCTGTTTGCTCCACGATGAAGAGCGCAAGGTACATTATTATATTGATGCAGATTATAAAGATAATCTAATCGGTATACATCCAAATCAAAATGATGCTACCGTATGGCTACAAGGAAAAGACTTAGTTAACTTAATTGAAGAACATGGTACAATTGTTGAATATATAACAATATAAGCTTAACATCCTATTTGTGGGGAATAATATTACTTAATATTGTTTCCACAGATAGGATGTTTTAATATGCAAAAAGAATAATAATCTTTTATAATAATGTAAGAGTATTTGTTATATAAGAGGTTTTTTATGAAAGTTAAATTAATTCAACCACGTATGTTGAAGCGTCCTATGGATACAGATTTAAAAATACGTATGTCCCCACATTTAGGGTTGTTAACTGTGGCTAATATTATTCGTCATGAGTGTGAGGTCACAATTGAAAATGAAAATATTAGAGCTATTGATTTTGATGATGTACCTGATTTAGTAGGCATCGCGGTGACTGTAGATGTATTGCCTAGAGCAATTGAAATTGCAGCTATATATAGAAAGAAAGGGGCTAAGGTGATTGCTGGTGGTATACATATTACGACAGCATTCGATACCGTACCAAAGGAGGCATTTGATAGTCTTTGTATAGGTTTCGCAGAAAATACATGGCCTCAAATTATAGAAGATACTAAACATGGTCGCTTGCAATCTCAATATGTTTCTGCGCCTTTAGAATCTGGAGCTGATATTGCATCACCGGCATATGACTTGATAGATAAGACTGATTACTTATGGTATAACGTTGTTTCTACCAGTCGAAGTTGCCCTCATAAGTGCGATTTTTGCTATAATAGTTCTGGAACACACCAATATATTAATCGTAATATAGAAGATGTGTTGGCAGATATTAAAAAATTAGGTACAAAACATATTATGTTTATTGATGATAACTTTATTGGTAATATTTCTTGGACTAAACAGTTTTTAGAACGTATTAAACCTTTGAAGTTAAACTGGAATGCAGCAGTTACTATGAAAATAGGGCAACACCCTGAATTGATGGATTTAATGAAAGAAACTGGTTGCCAGAGTTTATTTATTGGTTTTGAAAGTATCAGCCCCCAATCTTTATCTAGCGTTCATAAAATGCAAAATAATCGTGAAGAGTTTGAACGACTTATTAATGAATTACATAAGCGTGGCATTATGGTTAATGCTAGTTTTGTATTCGGCTTAGATGGAGATACACCAGAGACTTTTAAAAATACGTTAGATTGGATTATTAGCCAGAAAATTGATACGATTACATCACATATTGTTACACCATACCCAGGTACTGAATTCTATAAGAGCATGGAAGCTCAAAATAGAATTTTTGATTATGACTTATCTAAATACAATACTTCTCACGTAGTTGTATCACCAATAGGTATGTCTAAAGAAGAATTAGAAAAAGGTTATCTTTGGATTTATAAAGAGCTATATTCCATAAAAAATATATTTCGTCGCATGCCTAAAACTATGGGCACAATACCAGCATATTTAACATTCAATTTATTTTATCGTAGATTTGGACACTTTACAGCAAAAGTATGTAAGCTGTTAACTTATAAGCGTATTGGTTTGTTTGCTGAAAAGCTATCAAGATATATGTAAAGGAGTATTTATGACTAAAAAATTATTAAAACGTATTCTAGCAGCATCTGCGATTGCTATATTAGGTGTGAGCACATCCTTTGCGGCTCTTGTTATGGAACGAGATCAATCTGTAGATACAGCACCTAGTGTTAACATGTATCGATTCGAAGTACCAGCTGAGTTACAAGGTACATATAATACTGTAGGTGTAGCTAATTTAACAGCATCTATGGAAAAAGAACCTAATACATTGTCCATGAATGTAGCGCATGTAAAAGGCAATCCATCTGAGTCTTATGTGGTAGAGATTTATAAAGATTTAGCTGCCATTGAAACACATCGCAAATCTGATCATTATCAAGCCTTTGTTAATGAAGTAGGCTCTAAATTAACAAATCGTAAAATGTACGATGTACAGTCTGTACTATTGTTTGAGAAAAAAGATGCTTTATCTATTATTAATGATGGCAAGGCAATAGTGACTTTGACAGAGTTTATTGTTAATAGCAATGATATGGACACCGTACAACGTCAATACCAACTTGATATTGAACGGGCCGTACGCGATGATGCGGGGTATAAGGCTGGCTATGTGCTTCGTGAAAGAAATGCAAAAAATCATTGGTATGTTATCCAAATCTATAGCGACCAAGCAGCCCTTACAAAACATGTAAACAGCCCTGGCTATCGCTTTATGATGAGCCAAATCCATGGTAGCTTACAAAACGTTACCACAAAGGTACTAGATGGGGATATCCTCGTCAACCATGGCGGTCAAGCTTTTGTAAGACCTTAAAATTTAATATAATATAATCACAGTAAAGTTACTGCTAGCATCTTATGTGCTAGCAGTTTTTTGTTATATAATAGATAAAAGTATAGTCTATACTAAAAGGAGTTACATATGACACAGCAAGAACGGTTACGCTATTTACTTGAGGGCTTAGTAGCAGAATACAAAGAGAGACATAACGAACAGTTAGACATTCCTGTGAGTGATGAAGAGCAGTTTACGCTCTTTAGATCTTTGTGTAATATTCGTCCTGCAGGAGCTATGCCCGCTGAGTGGATGAAGGTAGAGGATGAATATTTAAATACATTGGCCCATGAAAAGGGCACCGTAACCATTCATGATATGGAAGAGCGAGAGCCTCAAATTTTTTTATGGCAAGGTGATATTACTCGATTATCTGTAGATGCTATTGTAAATGCAGCCAATAATCAGTTGCTTGGATGTTTTGCGCCTAATCATAAATGTATCGATAATGCTATCCATACCTTTTCTGGCATTGAGCTTCGTATGGAATGTGCAAGAATGATTGAGTATATGGAGATGCCTGAAAAAACGGGTGTAGCACGTATGACCTATGGGTATAATTTGCCGGCAAAGCATGTACTTCACACGGTGGGACCTATTATTTGCGAAGAGGTAACAGATAAGGAGAGAAATGAATTGGCTTCATGTTATCGGTCCTGTTTGCAACTAGCCAATGCTTACAACTTACACTCCATTGCATTCTGTTGTATCTCTACCGGTGAGTTCAGATTTCCGAATGAAGAGGCGGCACAAATTGCAGTCCATACTGTAAGAAACTATTTAAAAGAAAGTAATAGTAAAATCCAAGTGGTATTTAATGTATTTAAGGATATAGATTATGACATCTACAACAAATTATTGGGATAATATACACCGTGTAAAAGAAGCGATTAACAATGCGGATGCCTTATTAGTCGGTGTAGGTGCAGGCATGTCAACTGCAGCAGGATTTACCTATAGTGGGGAACGCTTTCACAAATACTTTGACGACTTTTACAAAAAATATGGTATAACCGACATGTATTCAGGCGGATTTTATAATTATGAAAGTCTGGAAGAATATTGGGCGTTTTTCAGTCGTCTTACGCACTATAATCGATATGACATACAAGTCGGGGAACCTTATCTTCAGTTAATGAAATTATTAGAAGGTAAAAACTATTTTGTCATTACTACAAATGTAGATCATCAAATGCAATTAGCCGGTGTAGATAAAAATAAGTTTTACTATATGCAGGGGGATTATGGGTTGTGGCAGTGCTCAGAGCCATGTCATCAAAAGACCTATGATAATAAAGAACAAGTACAGCGTATGGTAGATGAGCAAAGAGATATGAAAATTCCTACACACTTGATTCCTCATTGTCCTAAATGTGGGAGACCAATGACCATGAATCTTCGCATTGATAGCACTTTTGTTCAAGATGAAGGTTGGTATGCGGCGCAGAAAAGATATAGCGCTTTTGTAGAGAAGCATAAAGATAAACCTATTGTATTGTTAGAATTAGGTGTGGGATTTAATACGCCTATGATTATTAAATACCCATTTATGCGGATGGCAGACGATAATATAGATGCATTATATGTGCCAATTAATGTGGAAAAGCAAATGATTCCATTTGAAATTCAGCATAATACATTACCATTTAATGATGATATTCTAAAAGTGTTGAATGATTTGTTACTTTAAGAAGGAGTTAATGTACTATGAATTATAAATACACCTATGAAAGCCCATTAGGAACTATGATTATGCTTGGTACATTAACCTACTTAACAGACTTATTTTTTGTAGATGAAGCACATGCACCAAGTTATGATGATGCGGAATATATTGAACAACTAACAGGTCCTTTTGAAGTAACCATTATGTGGCTAGATCAATACTTCTCTGGTAAGAACCCTTTTATAACACCGCCGATTCAGTTAGAAGGTACTGAATTCCGTAAGTCTGTATGGTCCATATTACAAACTATACAGTATGGTAACACCACAACATATGGAGAAATAGGTAAACAAATTGCTCAACAGCAGGGGAAAGAGAAATTCTCGGCTCAAGCAGTGGGAGGTGCCGTAGGTCATAATCCTATTTCTATTATCATTCCTTGTCATCGTGTAATTGGTAGCAATGGTAAACTAACTGGTTATGCAGGGGGCATTGAACGAAAGAAATATATGCTAGACTTAGAGGCGAAGCATAAATAAAGTAATAGTTAATATAAAATATAGACAATAACAAAAGAAATAATAACAAAGTACAAAATAAGAAAAGAGATTACTCTTATGTATAGTTAGATATACATAAAGTAATCTCTTTTTGTCCTATAACCCTATATTTAAGTGTAATGTATCTAGATATCGTAATAATTAGAATACGAACAAATACAATACTTTATAAAAGTAACCATTTTAAATAAATTTGTTTTCTAAGGTTCCAATACCGCTTATGGAAACAGTAACAGTATCTCCTGGTTTTAACCAAGAGTATTTGCTTTCATTTTTACCAAGTACAACACCACTAGGAGTACCAGTAAAGATAATATCACCTTCCTGTAGTGTAATATATTGAGATACAAATTCTATAATCGCATCCGGTTTAAATATCATTTGTTGTAATTTGGCTTGTTGACGTACTTCGCCATTTACAGTAGTCGTAATAGTGGCGTTTTCAAAATCAAATGTATGGGGAGGAATAATCGTAGGGCCAATAGGAGCAAAGTTATCTAACGATTTACCGAGAATCCATTGGGAGCCTCTAAATTGTAATGTGCGCGCAGATACGTCGTTACCAACGGTATATCCTAAGATATGTTCCATAGCTTTTTCTCGAGGAATATGTTTGCCAGATTTTCCGATGATGATTACTAGTTCGCCTTCGTAATCATAATGCAAGGATTCATCTTCAATAGTAATCGTATCGTGATTGCCTGCTAGAGCATTAGAGGTTTTCATGAAGATTTCTGGAAAATCATGAGTAGATAGACTAGTTTCTGCAATATGGTCAGCATAATTAAGGCCTATACAGATAATATTTTTGGGATTAGAGATTAGTTCATCTTTAATAGTTGCTTTCATAAGAGATACCTCCTTATATGATTAGATATATCTTAAGATAATTATAATATAAATAAGTCCGTAAAGAATATTGTTAGGACGATAATTTTTAGAGGCATTTTTGTCACATCCTTTTTGTTATACTTGTGTAAAGTAATAAAAGGAGGAGTCCATATGTATATCGGTGGAAATGTGACAGATAAATTTATAGGTTCCGTAGCAACTTGTGAGATTATTAGTACTGATAGGTGGTCTGGTAGTTTGCCCGATGGTGTTCCCAGTGAAGTAAAACTTCATCGTGTAGACTATTATATTAAAGAAATACAACATATCTCTATTAAGGACACCGTTAGGGTTGTATATAGTATCAAATGGAAGAATATATCGGGAGCTAATGAGGGGAAGATAGACACTCTTGCTACTGAGGAGTATTCAATTAGTGAATCTGATAGAAATTATATTTTAAACCTTATAGGCTCTAGATTTTCTGATTGTGTATTCTTTCAAGAGGATAGAGCTGATTGTAATGTTAGCGTCAAGCTATTGAACAATGATAGTCAAAAGTTTATCTATGAGTTTTCCTTTGATAATGAAATGACTGCTCTGTCTGTATTGATACGTCAAATAATAGGTGCTCCTAGATTGCTCTTATTTGATGGCCATCGTGAAATAGACAAGATTCAACAAATTCATATTGACGTGCGTAAAAATATATATGAAGAATATGGGGATGTTAACAGTTTAATCTTTGATTGGAAAATACCTTCCATCTCTATTGACTGTAAGAGTCACCAATTTAAACACTCTAGTAATAGTCAACGTGAGTATGTAGATGGGGAAATGATTCATCAGTTACAAAAAGATATTAACTTTCACATAGGCGATACATTATATGATTTGGATATCTTTACTCTTGGTGAAAGTAATCAGTTTGATAAATGTCCCGCACGTGGTGGCATTGTAACAGTTAGGATTAAATGGACTCATAAAGAGGATACTTATTATATAGGAAATTTAACTGATCGATATATACCATCGTGGTATAAAAGTTTGATTGGTTTTATGTGTATTCATATAGACGATAGATTATTGCAAGAATTTTTACCATCCATTAAAGAGTCAGACAAAAAAATCTATACCTATTGTTCTGTTTATATTTTTAAGTTTGATAAAGAATTTTACTATCGGACGGATAGAAATGATATTCGAGAAGGAGATCTTGTAAAAGTACCTTTTGGCTCAAATAATGAGGCCCGTAGTGGTCGCGTCGAATCAGTTACATATCATACTTGTTCAAATGTACCTTATGATTTATATCGAACTAAGTTTATTATCGATAAAGATACAGACTTCCTATGTGATTAACAATCATAAACTCTATAGAATATGTTGAAATAACTTGCTCATAGTGTTAAGATTATAAGTATATTAATATGCATGGAGGTCATTGTTATGAGTAAGAATATTGATTGGGATAATCTCGGTTTTGGTTATGTAGAAACTGACTACCGTTATTTATCTACATATAAAGATGGTAAATGGGATGAAGGTGGTTTAATCACTGATTCTAATGTTGTATTAAACGAATGTGCTGGTGTATTCCAATATGCTCAAACTATTTTCGAAGGTTTGAAAGCTTATTATACTAAAGATGGTCATATCGTATGTTTCCGTCCAGATCTAAATGCAATTCGTTTGAACGAGTCTGCGGAACGTCTTGTGATGCCTAAATTACCTGAAGGTCGTTTTATTGAGGCTGTAAAAGAAGTAGTAAAAGCTAACAAAGACTTTGTACCTCCATATGGTCACGGGGCAAGCCTTTATATTCGCCCATATATGATGGGTACAAATTCCGTTATTGGTGTAAAACCTGCTGATGAATATCAATTCCGTGTCTTTACCACACCAGTAGGTCCTTATTTCAAAGGTGGTGCTAAACCAATTAAAATCCGTATTACTGATTTTGATCGTGCCGCTCCACACGGTACTGGTCATATTAAAGCGGGCTTAAACTATGCTATGAGTTTGTATGCCATCACTGATGCTCATAACAAAGGTTATGCAGAAAATATGTACCTTGATGCGGCTACTAGAACTCATGTTGAAGAAACAGGTGGTGCAAACTTTATCTTTATCACTAAAGATGGTAAATTAGTAACACCTAAATCCAATAGCATCTTGCCATCTATTACACGTCGTTCCTTGATGTATGTAGCAGAGCATTACCTTGGCATGGAAGTAGAACATCGTCCTGTTCATAAAGATGAATTAAAAGACTTTGCGGAAGTTGGTCTTTGTGGTACTGCTGCCGTTATTTCTCCAGTAGGCCAAATTGATACTCCAGAAGGTACTATTAATGTTCCTGCTGGAATGGATGATATGGGTCCAATTACTAAAAAATTATATGACACATTACTTGGCATTCAACACTGTGAAATCGAAGCGCCAGAAGGTTGGATCGTTAAAATTTGCTAATTTTTTCTTGAATTATGTAAATGTGAAAGTAATAAGAAACGGCATCTATCGTCTGATTGATGCCGTTATTTATTCCACTAGAGGGATTATTAAGTTATTAAATTTGTTTGATAAATATTCTAGTTCTATTTAGTTGGAATTTGCTCGGGTTGCTACTTTAGCCATAAATTTTTCGTTGTTAATAACAAAGCGTTCATGTGTGCCATGACCAATGATGCCAACACCATCAGAGGCTTCGATATCAAAGGTAATTTTACGGCCTTCTACAGCGCTAACTGTTGCTTTAGCGGTTACTGTAGCACCTAAAGGTGTAGGGGCCTCATGAGTAATAGATAGGGAGATACCTACTGTGCCTTCACCTACCTCTAAATGAGGTCGTACTGCTGCTTGAGCGGCTTCTTCCATAAGAGCACACATTGCTGGTGTAGCAAAGACCTCTAATGAACCAGATTTCATAGTTTTTGCAATATTAGATTCTGTTACTGTAACAGTTGCTGTAGCTGATTGACCTGCTGATACCATAATTTACCTTCTTTCCGTTAAGAATATTCTTGTTATAATAGTATTATACATCTTTTAATTATTTTTATGCTAATGTAATTATAACGGTTCTATAGACTACGTGATATAATTAAGTTAGTTTTTTTAATACGAGGTATATATGAGTAAAAGAAATATAAAGCCTTCTGGTGAGGGCTGGGTACAGTTCATAGCAGGCATAGGTATTATTATCCTATTAATTATCATACATATTGTAGATCCTACGTTTTATCCGACTATGTGGCATTTAGCTACTAGCGGATCCATGGAGGAGATAGCAGAATATATTCAAAGCTTTGGTCCTATGGCTATGTTTATGAGTATGGTCCTCAACATTTTCGTCAATGCTGTTGGTTTCTTGCCATCTATTTTCATCTCCACTGCTAATGGCTTAGTCTTCGGCCTGTGGCCAGGCATAATTATTTCTTGGTTAGCTGAGACAATTGGCGTAGTGATTAGCTTTTACATTATGCGTTATTTCTTGCGGGATACAGCAGACAAGTTGATTTCGAAGAGTACGGTATTGATGAAAGTGGATGATTTCTCCGGTAAAAATGGTTTTGTGGTCATGTTATTTGCAAGGTCTTTACCATATTTTCCGTCTGGTATCATCACTGCATTAGGCGCCATTAGTAAGATTAAACCGAAAGATTATATCTTAGCGAATTTAATCGGTAAGTTCCCAGCTACAGCTTTAGAAGTTGCTATAGGTACCGATATAGTTTACTTCAAAGAGAATATGGGGCGTTTAGGAATTATCGTAGTTGTTGCTGCCGTAGTGTACTTTATACTATGGAAGGTGTACAAGAACTACATGGATAAGAAAAATGCTGAACAAGAGCACGATCCTAAGGCGTAATAATTGCTAATCTTATTTAAAATTTTGAACTTTTTATATATGAAAGAGGCAATAGTATGAGCTTTTCTCTTCCTGAACGGGTAACCTTAAAAGGTCCTAATTTTATTCGTGAAGTATTCGAACGCGGTGTAGGGGTAGAAGGTTTTATTAGCTTTGGTATTGGTAATCCTGCACCTGAAGCAATTCCTGTAGAAGTTATTGAAAAGGCTTTTGACGAAGTGGTTCACTCTAATCCTATGAGTCTTTTGCAATATGGGCCCATGCAAGGCGATGCACGATTAGCTGAACTTACATTGGAACGTTTAGTAAAAACACATAAGATGAACCCAGAAGGTCAAGGCCTCATTATATCTAATGGGGCTGGTCAATTATTAGGACTTGTACCGATTACTGTATTAGAACCAGGCGATGAAGTGTACATGGATGAGTTTACTTTTACCAGTGCCATAAATTCTGTAAGAAACATGGGTGGTAAAGCATTAGGCATTAAAACAGATGAGCACGGCATGATTCCAAGTGAATTAGAAAAAGCCGCTCAATCTGGCAAGGGAAAATATATTTATCTCATTCCTAACTTTCAAAATCCAACAGGCATTACTATGCCGTTAGAACGACGTAAGGAGATTTACGCTATTGCATCTAAATATGATTTGTTTATCTATGAAGATGACCCATATGGTGAAATTCGATTTGCTGGAGAATACATTCCGACGTTTAAATCTTTTGATACAGAAGATCGCGTTCTTTATGCTGGTTCTTATTCCAAAACATTGTCTGCGGGATTACGTGTAGGTTTCTTATTTGGTCCAACTAAAGTTATTGAAGCTATTCAAGCATTAAAGAATAATACAGCAGGCCAAATGCCGTTAGTCACTCAAAAGGTGGTAGCAAAGGTTCTTGATACTATCGACTATGATGCACATTTAGATAATGTGCGTAAAGTTTATAAAATGAAATGCGACGCCTTACTTAACGCTTTTGAAAAGTATGCAAGTTCTAAAGTTCATTTAACTCAGCCTACAGGCGGTATGTTTGCATGGATGACTATGCCTGAGAATGTAGATTGTGATGAGTTCTTTGAAACTTGTATGGATCGTAATGTAGGGATTATTAAATGTGGTGCCTTTGCAGCAGATGGAGCAGGGGAAGGTCATGCGTTCCGCTTAAGCTATACGGTACCCACTGTAGAAGAAATAACAAAGGGCATGGAAATTCTAGGTGCTTTAACTAAAGAATTCTGTGGCGAGTAATATATTGATAAAGTTTGATATGACATGATACAATGTAACAGTAAATACATTGTATTTACCATATAGAAAAAAGATTTTACATATAGATATGAGGAAGTTCCTCAAAGAAAGTAGGTGTATACTATGGGTTGCGGTAGCAGCAGTGATTGTGGCGGATGCCCATCTCAATCTTCTGGTTGCGGTGGCGGCGCTCCTCAACAACCTCAAGATCTTACAGCTCCATTACACGAGCTTAGTTCTGTTAAACATGTAATCGGCGTCGTATCTGGTAAAGGTGGCGTAGGTAAATCTTCCGTTACAAGCTTGATGGCCATTACAATGGCACGTAAAGGTTACAAAGTTGGTATCCTCGATGCGGATATTACAGGTCCTTCCATTCCTAAGATGTTCGGCATCAAGGAAAAAGCATATGCAGACGAAATTGGCATGTATCCTGTAAAATCTAAAGGCGGTATCGACGTTATGTCTGTTAACCTCCTTTTGGAAAACGATACAGATCCTGTTTTATGGCGTGGTCCTATTCTAGGCAATGTTGTAAAACAATTCTATACAGATGTAATTTGGAAAGACATCGATTATTTATTCGTTGATATGCCGCCAGGAACAGGTGACGTAGCGATTACAGTTTACCAATCCTTGAAATTGGATGGTATTATTATCGTTACATCTCCTCAAGACTTGGTATCCATGATTGTTGAAAAAGCAGTAAAAATGGCTGATTTAATGCAAGTGCCTATTATTGGTGTAGTGGAAAACTACTCTTACTTCCATTGCCCAGATAACGGTAAGGATTACCAAATCTTTGGTGAAAGCCACATTGAAGAAATCCTTCAAAAATACGGTCTCTTATTGTTAAACCGGTTACCAATTGATCCAACTATTGCAAACCTTTGCGATAAAGGTGATATTGAGTCTATCGAAAAAACAAACTTAGAGGACGTATCTCTACCTGAATAGGATTTATATGATAATGAAAGCTGTGCATACCTAGTGATGTACAGCTTTTTCTCATATCTTTTTATTTTGCAATATATTATATTTATGATATGAAGATATAAGTATATTTCTAACTTCACATACTACTGATATATACTGAAGACATCGTAGCATAGTGGAACTATTGTGTTGGCGGTACATTCTGCGATGACTTGGTATTTCAGCAGTTATATATTTTGGTTTTTTCCTATGTAGGAGGTATGTGTATGAAAAAACTATTAAACTGGATTATTCCAGCGGCCTTCGGGTTAGGCCTTTGGTTTATTCCGACTCCAGAGGGGCTAACTCCTCAGTCTTGGCATTTATTCGCCATCTTTGTAGCTACTATCGTAGGCTTTATTACTCAGCCATTACCAATTGGTGGCGTATCCATCGTTGTTATTACTGTGGCTGCATTGACAGGTACATTGAAAATTAGCGAAGGCATCTCTGGTTTTGCTAACTCTGCTATCTGGTTAATCGTAGGCGCTTTCTTATTCTCTCGTGGCTTTATTAAAACTGGTTTGGGGAAACGTATTGCGTATAACTTGATTTCTGCTTTTGGTAGCAGTTCATTACGTTTAGCATACGCATTGGCTTTATCTGATTTGATTTTGGCTCCAGCAACACCATCTAACACAGCTCGTGTGGGCGGCGTTATCATGCCGATTACGACAAGCTTGGCAAAAGCTTTTGGTTCTGAGCCACAAGAGGGTCCTCGTAAAATCGGTTCCTTCTTGATGGAATCTATTTACCAAGTAAATACAATTACATCTGCTATGTTCCAAACATCCATGGCTGGTAATACCTTGGTTGCTGCTTTAGCACTTCAATCTTTTGGTATTGTCATTACTTGGGGCGATTGGGCTATGGCTGCAATCGTGCCTGGTATCACTGCATTGCTTATCATGCCGTACTTCATTTACAAAATATATCCACCTGAAATTAAAGATGCTCGCGAAGCACAACAATTGATTCGTGAAGAATTAAAAGGTCTTGGCAAAATGAGCTTCCAAGAGTGGGTTATGCTTGGCGTATTTATCTTAGCATTAGTATTGTGGGCTACATCTGAATTTACAAAAATTGATGCTACAACAGTTGCATTTTTGGGCATTTCTATTTTGCTTGCTACAGGCGTTCTTATTTGGGACGATGTTAAAAGTGAAAAAGGTGCATGGGATACATTAGTTTGGATGGGTACATTGATGGGCTTTGCCGGTTTCCTTTCCAAATTAGGCTTCATTAAATGGGCCACAGTTCAAGTGGGTGGCTTTATCCCTGAAGGATCTTGGGTGATTGCCTTTGTTATGGCCGTTCTTGTTAATATGTATTCACACTATGTATTCGCATCTTTAACAGCACATATTTCTGCAATGTTCGTAGCATTCTCTGCAATCGCTATTTCTGCAGGTGCACCATCAATGTTGACATTGTTAATGATCGCCTTCACATCTAACTTGTGTATGTCCTTGACTCACTATGCTGCAGGTCCATCCCCAGTAATCTTTAACACTGGTTATGTTCCTCAAAATACATGGTGGAAAATCGGTTTCTTTGCATCCGTAATCAATTTAATCATCTTTATGGGCATAGGTTCCGTATGGATGAAATTAATCGGTATGTGGTAAGACGAAATACTGATAATTTTATATGGTCATAGTATATATAATTGTAAATTTTATTGATTTACAGATGTATGTATTTACAGTATATGATGAAAGCCGCTCCAAAAGGAGCGGCTTTTTTGTGATAAAATATTAGTAATTAATATATTATTAATGTATATATTGTAAAATTATAAACGTAAATAATCTATAAAGTTGAACGAAACTAAAACTATTCATGATATTGTACAAATTGTATTTGTGCATAGGAGGGAATTATGAAGTTTGATAATGAACAATTACTAAAATATATTGGTGCTTGTACTTCACCGTATCATACAGTAGATACAAGTTTACAAATGTTGTTAGATTCTGGTTTTACTGAACTCAGTTTAGACGATGAGTGGCAACTAGATTCTGGTTCGTATGTGGTCAATGTATTTGGTACTACATTGTTTGCCTTTCATATAGGCAAGAAACCAGAGTATACATTGCGTATTGCATCGGCTCATACTGATTTTCCTGCCATCCGCGTAAAACCAAATCCTATTACCTCTGTAAAGGGGTATACAAAATTAAATGTAGAAATGTACGGTGGTCTTATAGAAAATACATGGCTTGATCGTCCTTTAGGCGCAGCAGGTACAGTTGTACTAAAAGGGGAAAACGCTTTTGATGTAGACTCTGTACTAGTAGATACAAAACGTCCTATTGCTATCGTTCCCAATTTGGCAATTCATATGAATCGCTCTGTTAACGATGGTGTTAAGTTAAACCGTCAAAAAGAAATGCTTCCTATTCTAATGATGGAACGTAAAGAGGATAAGGAATCCAATAATGTTAGAAATGGGGCGTGTGGTGAAAGTTTATTCTCCCATACGTCCGTTGAATATGATGAGTGGACACAATTCTTAGCGGAAGAGGTTGATTGTGACCCATCTGAAATCTTATCCTATGAAATGACCTTATATCCTACTGAAAAAGGCTGTGTACTTGGCATAGAAGGTGATTTTATTAGTGCACCACGATTAGATAACTTAACATCTTGCTTTGGCGTATTGTCTGGTATTATTGAAGCTCGTAAACATAATGCTAATGGTGTACGTTGTGCTATTCTCTTTGATAATGAAGAAGTAGGTAGTCGTACAAAACAAGGTGGGGCAGGCATGCTTTTACCAAATCTCATCAAGAGAGTTTATGATGCATTAGGGTATTCTAATCAAGAAATGGATAGCTTTATCTCAAAAGGCTTTATGATTTCTTCTGATGTGGCGCATGGATTACATCCAAATTATCCTGAGAAAAACGATATTACAAATATTCCTACCCTAAATAACGGTCTCGCCCTTAAAATTGCATGTAGCCAATCATATGCTGGCGATGCGAGAGCAATTGCTATAGCTAAGGGGCTTTGTGAAGAAGCTGGTGCAGAGTATCAAATTTATGTTAATCGTTCAGATATTCCTGGCGGTTCAACGGTAGGTTCTATTTCTTCCGCTATGTTGCCAATGCGTACCATAGATGTGGGCTTACCATTATTAGCAATGCATTCTGCACGTGAGCTAATGGGGGCCAATGATCAAGAGCAATTAAATCGCTTGATGAATTACTTTTTAGGCAGTAATTGATATAATGATAGAATTAATTCGATATGTATCGATAAAAGACATATGATTTTTTGTAATGAACAGTAAAAATTATATTTTATACTTTCATAATTGATATAATCCTTTAAATATAATGAAAATATTGTATAATAGTAATATGTTATTATGAATATAAAACTTATCATAAATTTTGATAAGCTATCCGAAAATATTATTTTGTCTATAAGTATAGGAAATATTCATATATCAATAAATTTGAAAGCTGATAGTTCACATTTGTGAGAGCTAGTAGGAGGCAATACATGAGAAAAATTAAATCCGTATTGGTTGCCAACCGTGGTGAAATCGCGATCCGCGTGTTCCGTGCATGTAATGAAATGGGTATTAAAACTGTAGCCATTTACTCCAAAGAGGATACATTATCTTTGCACCGCAACCAAGCTGACGAAGCCTACCTCGTAGGGGAAGGTAAAAAACCAGTTGAAGCATATCTCGACATTGAAGATATCATCCGAATTGCAAAAGAACATGACATTGATGCTATCCATCCTGGTTATGGTTTCTTATCTGAAAATGAAGGCTTTGCTCGTCGATGCGAAGAGGAAGGTATTATCTTTATCGGTCCAAAAATCAAACATTTGCACATGTTTGGCGATAAAGTTAATGCTCGTGAGCAAGCGAAATTAGCACAAATCCCAATGATTCCTGGTTCTGATGGAGCATTAAAAGATTATGCTCAATTAGAAGAATTCGCCAATACACATGGCTTTCCATTGATGATTAAAGCCGTTAATGGTGGCGGTGGCCGTGGTATGCGTGAAGTTCATCGTAAAGAAGACCTTCGTGATGCATATGATCGCGCTAAATCTGAAGCAAAAGCTGCCTTTGGCGATGAAGATGTATATGTAGAAAAACTTATTGTAGAGCCTAAACATATTGAAGTTCAAATTTTGGGTGACGAACATGGCAATGTAGTACATTTATATGAACGTGACTGTTCCATTCAACGTCGTCATCAAAAAGTAGTTGAAATGGCACCAGCATTTGCATTACCTTTGGAAACTCGTAAAGCTGTATGTGATGCTGCTGTTAAAATCATGAAAAATGTTGAATACGTTAATGCCGGTACTGTAGAGTTCTTGGTAACAGCTGACGGTAACTTCTACTTCATCGAAGTTAACCCTCGTATTCAAGTAGAACATACTGTAACAGAAATGATTACAGACATCGACATTGTTCACGCTCAAATTAGAATTGCTGAAGGTTATAATTTACATAGCCCAGAGGTAGGTATTCCTGAGCAAGATCAAATTCCTTGTAAAGGTACTGCTATTCAATGTCGTATCACATCAGAAGATCCTAAGAATAACTTCATGCCTGATACAGGTAAAATCTTGGCTTACCGTAGTTCTGGTGGTTTTGGCATCCGTCTTGACTCAGGTAATGCTTTCACCGGTGCCGTAGTAACACCTTACTATGATTCCTTGCTTGTAAAAGCTACTGCATTCGGTCCTAACAATGAAGAAACAATTCGTAAAATGCTTCGTTGCTTGAAAGAGTTCCGCATTCGTGGTGTAAAAACAAATATTCACTTCTTGATTAATGTATTGGAACATCCTGAATTCCAAAGAGGTTCTTATAACGTAAACTTCATTGAAGAACATCCTGAATTGTTCGAATTGAAACCAGATCGTGACCGTGGTACTAAATTGTTGCGATACATTGCAGATATAACAATCAATGGTTACTCTGGAGCAGGTCCTCAAGAGGTACCTGATTTTGAACCAATTCAAATGCCATCAAATTTAGATGTATCTCCGGTAGCGGGTACAAAACAAAAATTTGATGAATTAGGCCCAGAAGGCTTCAGTAAATGGTTATCTGATCAAAAACAAGTATTCTTTACTGATACAACATGGCGTGATGCTCACCAATCCTTATTTGCTACACGTTTGCGTACAATTGATATGGCTCGAGTAGCTGGTCATGCTGCAAAAGGTGTACCTAATTTATTCTCCTTAGAATGTTGGGGCGGTGCAACCTTTGACGTATCCTATCGTTTCTTACATGAAGATCCATGGGAACGGTTACGCATGTTCCGTCGTGAAGTGCCTAACACATTACTTCAAATGCTTCTTCGTGGTGCCAATGCAGTAGGTTATACATCTTATCCAGATAATGTAGTTCGTCAATTTATCCAACGAGCTGCTGCTAATGGTATTGACGTATTCCGTGTATTTGATAGTTTAAATAGTCTTGATAATATGCATGTAGCTATCGATGAAGTACGTGCACAAAACAAAATCGCTGAAGTGGCGTTATGTTATACAGGTGATATTCTAGATAGTAGTCGTCCTAAATACAATCTAGATTACTATGTAAAAATGGCTAAAGAGCTTGAAAAAGCGGGTGCCAATATCATTGCTATTAAAGATATGGCTGGTCTTTTAAAACCTCAAGCAGCTTATAATCTTGTGTCTGCATTAAAAGATGCTGTAACTGTACCAATTCACTTGCATACTCATGAAGGTTCTGGTAATGCTATCTATTCCTATGGGCGTGCTGTAGATGCTGGTGTAGACGTTATCGACTTAGCATACTCTGCATTTGCAAATGGTACATCTCAACCTAGCATGAATTCCATGTACTATGCTTTATCTGGTCATGAACGTCAACCTGAAATGAATATCGACTACATGGAAGAAATGTCTCGTTACTTTGGTAGCATTCGTCCATACTACAAAGGCGTAGATAAAGCAGAAGCATATCCTAATACCGAAGTATATCAACACGAAATGCCAGGCGGTCAATATTCCAACTTGCAACAACAAGCTAAGATGGTAGGCCTTGGCGATCGTTGGGCTGATATCAAGAAAATGTACCACCAAGTAAATATGATGTTTGGTGATATCATCAAAGTAACACCATCCTCTAAAGTTGTAGGCGATATGACATTGTACATGGTACAAAATAACTTGACTGAAAAGGATATTTACGAAAAAGGCGATGTATTAGACTTCCCTCAATCCGTAGTTGAGTTCTTTGAAGGTCGTCTTGGCACTCCATACCAAGGTTTCCCTGAAGAGTTACAAAAAATTATCTTGAAAGGCGCTAAACCAATCAACGTTCGTCCTGGTGCAGTATTACCTCCAACAGACTTTGAACATATTCGTCATGAATTAAGTGAAATGGGTGCCCAAACAACTGACGAAGATATCAGTGCATACTGCTTATATCCTAAGGTTTACCAAGATTACAATAAATTTGTAAATGATTTTGGTGATGTATCCGTATTAGATACTCCAACATTCTTCTTCGGTATGAAACGGGGCGAAGAAATCCAAGTAACTATTGAAAAAGGTAAAACACTTATTATCAAAATGAACGGCTTCTCTGAACCAGATGAAGATGGTAATCGTATCGTATTGTTCGAGTTCAATGGTCAACCTCGTGGTATCAAGGTTCATGATAAACATGCTAAGACTACTGGTGTTGTTCGTCGCAAAGCTGATGAATCTAACCCTGGTGAAATCGGTGCAACGTTGTCTGGCTCTGTTGTTAAGATTCTCGTTAAGAATGGTCAATCTGTAGCTAAAGGTGAGCCATTGATCGTTACAGAAGCGATGAAAATGGAAACAACAATTACAGCTCCGATAGATGGTATCGTAGAAGAAATTCTTGTACGTGAAGGTAGCCGTATCGAGTCTGGTGACTGCTTGCTTCGCATTCAAGATGCTCCTAAACGATAGTTTTATAAGCTAGAAACATAAAAATATTATTTCAAAAGTGTTTCATAAAATGAAAAACTGAAGAATAATGGAAGAATCCCTAGGAAATCCTAGGGATTCTTTGTATTTTAAAGGGTTTCATGGTACTATATATAGTAGAGAAAATGGGCGTATTATGCGCTGTTTCAGAGTGATTAGTAGAAAAGGAGTAGTAACAGATGAGATGTCCTTATTGCCAACACACAGACACGAAGGTGACAGACTCTAGAACTACGGATGAAGGTAATAGTATTCGCCGTCGCCGCGAATGTATCAATTGTGGCCGTCGCTTTACTACCTATGAAATTATAGAAGAAGTACCTCTTATGGTATTGAAGAAGAATGGACGCCGTGAATTATTTGATCGTGGTAAATTATTAAATGGTTTATTGCGCTCTTGTGATAAACGTACGGTGCCTATGTCCGTAATGGAACAAGTCGTTAATGATGTAGAGCGCGATATTCGCAACGAAATCAACCAAGAGGTTACAACGGATCGCATTGGGGAACTCGTATTACAACAATTGAAGGATATTGACCAAGTTGCGTATGTTCGATTTGCCAGTGTATATCGTAAGTTCGATAATATTGATAGTTTCATGGAAGAACTTAAAGCGTTAAAAAAACTAGATGCTAAAAAACCAAAACGTAATTAGTTGATGTTACTACACAGTGAGGCTTTATGATAGATTTACATTGCGATACGATAATGCAATTACTCGATCATCCCAATAGTGGTGATTTATATCGGAACACTTGGAAAATCGATATTGAGAAATTACAAAAAGCTCACAGTAAGGTACAAGATTTTGCACTCTTTATCAATCTTGGTGAGACGAATGATCCTTATGGTCGTTATGAAGAGATGCGTAACTTATGTACCACACAAATTCATCTCTATGGAGAGCACATACAGCATGTGCTCTCTTATCAAGATATAGAGTCAGTGTACGAATCTGGTAAGATTGGTGCCCTTATGTCTATCGAGGAAGGTGGCGTGCTAGGCGGCGACTTAGATAAACTTAAACAAGCTTATCATTATGGGGTTAGACTGATAACGCTTACTTGGAACTATCCAAATGGTTTGGGTGAACCTCACTGTGGTGAGCAACATAAAAGATTAACACCTAAAGGTATTGAGTTTATTGAAGCTATGCAAGATTTAGGAATAATCGTGGACTGCTCTCATCTTAACGATGCTGGTACAGAACAATTAGGTGACATCTTAGACGTACCTTTTGTAGCATCTCATTCTAATGCGCGCGAAGTTACTGCTCATACTAGAAACTTACCTGATAACTTAATTAAACTTATCGCCAATAAGGGTGGAGTCATTGGACTTAATTTTGCTCAGTCCTTCTTGGGGTCATCTCCCATTAGTCGCATAGAAGATATTGTAAAACACGGCTTATACCTTATCAATAAAGGTGGAGAAGATGTAGTTGCATTAGGAACCGACTTTGATGGTATTAAGCCGAATACAGAAATTAAAGATGCTTCTGAAATGTATCGCCTTTATGATGCATTTAAAGAGGCAGGTTTATCTGTAGCGCAGTGTGAAAAATTGTTCTGGAAAAATGCAGATAGACTTCTAAAGGAGATTTTATAATGACTGATTTAAATCCAATCATTGCGGATCGTTTCACCGAGCATCTTGAAGTGTTCGGTAAGACGATGGAGCATATGGATACCATCCAAGAGATTGCTTATCGCTGTAAGGCTGCTCTTGATAATGGTAATAAAATTTTATTCTGTGGTAATGGTGGTTCTGCAGCGGATTCTCAACATTTAGCAGCAGAATTAATTGGTCGCTTTAAAAAAGAACGTCGTTCTTTTGCAGCTGTAGCTTTAACTACTGACACCTCTGCATTGACAGCGATTGCAAATGATTATGATTTTGATGCTGTCTTTGCTCGCCAAGTAGAGGGGTTAGGTCGTACTGGTGATGTACTCATCGGTATTTCTACTTCTGGTAATTCTAGAAATGTTGTGAAAGCAGCTGAAATGGCTCGTTCTATTGGTATGCATACCATTGCTTTCACCGGTGAAGGCGGCGGCAAATTAGCCGAATTATGTGACATTACATTAGCAATTCCAAGTAATGTAACGGCTCGCATTCAAGAAATGCATATTTTGGCTGGGCACATTATGTGCGAACTTATTGAAGAGGATTATTAACCTTTTGATTATACGTGATACGTGATACGTGATACATACATGGTGTGGCAATTAAATTCTCATTTTAATCAAGCACATATGTAATGGGGTAAGGAATAGGTGGATTATGATAAATACTACCATTAATCAGTTTTTAACAAAGCAACTGCCAAACTTGAAGATTGCCGTTGTTGGCGATGTGATGGTAGATCGTTATGTTTTTGGTGATGTAAGTCGTATTTCTCCAGAAGCACCGGTTCCTGTTAACCGAGTGTCAAACATGAAAGAGGTTCTTGGTGGGGCTGGAAACGTTGCATCTAACTTGTCTAATTTAGATTGTAAGGTATATCTCGGTGCACTTGCTGGTAATGATGACCATGGTCGCCTATTGCAACATTTACTTGATGCTGACAAAATTGATACATCTGGTTTAATTACAAGTGATGACCGTTCTACCATTACAAAGATGCGTATCTTAGGTGATCGTCAGCAAATGATGCGTCTTGATTTTGAAACGATTTCAGACTTAACAAGTGAGGAAGAGGAACAACTAGCTACTTGGCTTGAAAATCTATGTAAGTCTGGTATTGACGGTATTGTCGTATCTGACTATGGTAAAGGTGTTTGTACTCCTACATTATTGAAGAGAATCTTTAGCTTAGCTAAGGAATATAGTGTACAAACTATCGTTGACCCAAAAGGAGCTGATTGGTCTAAATATAATGGTGCGACCTGCATTACTCCAAATGTAAAAGAGCTTGGAGAATGTGTGGGCCGTAAATTAGAAAATTATGATGCTACCATCGTTGAGGCCGCTAAGTCGATACTCGCTGAAGTTGATTTAGAGTATATTGTGGCTACTCGTTCTGCGAAAGGGATTACGGTTATCGCAAAGAATGGTCGCACGTGGCATAATCCGGCTACTCAACAAGAGGTCTTCGATGTGAGTGGTGCAGGGGATACTGTTGTTTCTATGATGATGACTTGTCTTGCTAGTGGCTTATCTATGCGCTTAGCCTTGCATATTGCTAATGGTGCTGCTGGTATTGTTGTATCTAAGGTTGGTACATATCCAATCCATCGTTCTGAATTATTGGATTTATGGCATTCTTATAAGCATAGTGTTCAATCTAAACCTTTATATACAAAAGAAGAGATGAAACAGCTTGTAACACAATGGCAAAGCAAGGGTGAAACTGTAGTATTCACCAATGGTTGTTTTGACATTCTTCATCGTGGACATATTACGTACTTACAAGAGGCTGCACAGCTTGGAGACCATCTCATCATTGGTTTGAATTCAGATGCATCTGTTAAACGTCTTAAAGGCGAAACTCGTCCTATCGTTAGTGACGAGGATCGAGCAGCTTTATTGAGTGCTTTGCAGTGTGTTGATGGGGTTGTATTATTTGAAGAGGATACTCCTGCTGAGTTATTAGCGTACTTACGCCCTAATACGCTTGTTAAGGGCGGCGATTATAAGATTGAAGATATTATCGGACGAGAGTCCGTTGACAATGTAGAGGTGCTTTCATTTAAAGAAGGCTATTCTACATCTGATATTGTAGGGAAAATAGCCACTATGGCTAAGGAGGGTAAATTATGATTATCGTAACAGGTGGTGCTGGTTTTATCGGCAGTAATATTGTGAAAGCACTAAATGACCGTGGTCGTACAGATATTATTATCGTAGATGATCTTACAGATGGTCGTAAAATTCGCAATATTCAAAATCTAGAATTTTTAGATTACATCGATTGTGATGATTTTGATTGCGCTATCGCTGACGGTACGTTCGATGTTGGCCCTATTGAAGTTGTATTCCATGAAGGTGCTTGTGCTGACACAATGGAATATAATGGCAAATACATGATGAAGAACAACTATGAAGGTTCTAAAAATCTATTCCATTATTGCCAAGACCGTCGCATTCCATTTATCTATGCGTCCTCTGCATCTACCTATGGTAATGGTAGAAATGGTTTTGTAGAAAAACCAGAAGCTGAAGAAGCTCTTAACCCATATGCGTACTCTAAGTTGTTGTTCGACCGTTATGTACGTAAGTATGAAGGTGAATATACTGCTCAAGTAGTAGGTTTGCGTTACTTTAACGTATACGGTCCTAACGAAGCACATAAAGATAAAATGGCTTCGTTGGTACGTCAAATGTTCTACAAAAATAAAGAAACTGGTGTTATCAATCTCTTTGAAGGTACAGATGGCTACGAAGATGGCGGTCAAACTCGTGACTTTATTTATGTAAAAGACGTAGTTAATGTAAACTTCTATTTTTGGGAGCATCCAGAAATTTCTGGTACTTTTAACTGCGGTACTGGTAATGCTCATAGCTTTAACCAATTCATGCAAGCTGTTATCGATTATAACGGCAGGGGCAAAATTGAATATATCCCATTCCCAGAAGTACTAAAAGGCAAATACCAAAGCTTTACAGAGGCTGACACTACAAAATTATTGGCTGCTGGCTATGATAAAGGGTTCCACAAAATGGAAGATGCCGTTAAAGAATATTGTGAACTATTAGATAATAACGAAGGATATTTACGTTAATGCGCAAGGTGTTATTTTTAGATCGCGATGGCGTTATTAATAAAGACGTTAGTTATTTATATAAAATTAGTGATTTAGAGTGGGTAGAGGGTGCAAAAGAGGCCTTAGCTTATGCTTATAGTAAAGGGTATGACCTCATTGTAGTGACTAATCAAAGCGGTGTGGCCCGTGGTTATTATAAAGAGTCTGATGTACAAATTCTTCATGACCATATGGCCCATGAACTAGACCGCAGTGGGGCACCTGTTTTACACTTCTATTATTGCCCTCATCATAAAGACGGCTCTGTACCTATTTATTCAGTTGATTGTGAGTGTAGAAAGCCTAAGCCTGGTATGATCAAGCAAGCCATTAAGGATTATAATGTCGATGCGACAAAGAGTTTCCTAATTGGAGATAGTCAACGTGATGTTGATGCAGCTGAGGCAGCAGGAGTAAAGGGCTATCTATTTACAGGTACTAATCTTTTAGATTTTATGAAAACTATCATTTAATCTATTATCAAAATTATTATTTAATCTACGAATATACTAATCTACTTATCTAATAATCTACTATTTAGATTGTATTCTCTTTATTTTTAAATCTAATTAAAAGCAATGATAAGTTTGTTATGCTGTTGTGTTGTATTTGGGAGGCTATATGAAAGACTACAAGAATATACTCATCATAAAGATGAGCTCATTAGGCGATGTAATTCATGCATTGCCTACCTTGTATGCTGTGCGTAAAAATTGGCCTAATGCTCGTATTACATGGGCCATTCATGAGCAATTCGCTAGCCTCTTACCAGGTACACCTTGGATTGATGATGTGATTATCATCGACAAGAAACAACTTAAAAAGCCTGCATACTTATATCAATTGCGTAAGGATTTACATAGTCGTCATTTTGATATGACCTTGGACCTTCAATGTATTGCTAAAAGTGCCATTGTATCCTTATTATCTGGGGCTCCAGAAAAATATGGGTATTGGGAACTTCGTGAAGGTAGTAATTTAGTCAATAAAGCACTCGTTGGTGAACATAAATACGATCATGTCATCGAACGATACCTCGATACCGTACGCGCTCTAGGGGGCGATGTAGAAAGTGTAGAGTTTCCTATGCCTGCTTATGTTGAGGCGGAGAAGTCTGTTAAACATAAGTTACAATCTCATGGTGTTGAAGATGAATATGTAGTAGTTGTACCAGGAGCTCGTTGGATTGTTAAGGAGTGGCCGCTTCTTAATTTTGGAGAACTTTGTATTCGGTTATGTGAATCTGGTAAAAAGGTCGTTATTGCTGGTGCTCCTGATGATGCCGAAAAGGGGGCTTTCATAGAAAACTATGTGAAGCACAAGAATCTCGTGAATTTAGTGGGATCTACATCAATGCCAGAACTCATTGAATTGATTCGTCACTGTCAAATATTTATTAGTGCTGATACGGGACCATTACATATTGCTAATGCCTTGAAGCGACCATTGATTGCCATGTTTGGCACTACGTCTCCTAAGCGGACTGGTCCATATGGTGGTAGTCATGTACATCTCATTATTTCACCAACTTCGAAGGCTACACCTGAGCAACCTCTGGTAGATGATCCAGATTGTATGGCTCAAATCCCTGTAGATGCAGTATGGTCTGTGTATGAACAAGTACTTGGAAAGGAACTATAATGGAACTAGATTATAAGCGCATTGTGGTCACTTTTCTCATGCACTTGGGTGATGTTATTTTAACGACTCCATTTCTAGAGGTGCTACGTAAAGCTGCTCCACATAGCCATATTACATATGTAATAGATGAAAAACTGCAACAAGTGATGCAATATAATCCAAATATTGATGAACTTATCGTTGTAGATAAAAAGGGGCGTCATAATAGTATTGCTGGACTCAATGAGGTAGCTCGTGAGATTAATGCAAAGGGTAAACCTGATATTGTTATCAATTTACATCCCAATGAACGTACGTCCTATTTAGCATGGAAGATTCATGCGCCCATTACGACTGGTATGAGTCATTTTTTGTTTAGACCGTTTATGACAAAGTATACTCGTTTAGATCGTAAAACTCGCCACGCTGCAGATATGTACATCAATGTACTCGAGAAATTAGGTGTAACCGATACTTCTAACTCTGGCTTACACATTGAAACTTGTGAAGCCTGGCGCCGTGAGACTCAAGATTTCTATGCTAGTCATGGATTAACCGATGGTGATACGCTCATCGGTTTTAACATTGGTAGTGCTGTTCCTGAGAAACGATGGCCTGCTGAACGATTTGCCCATGTAGCCGATCATTTCGGTCGTTTAGGGTATAAGACAGTGTTCTTTGGTGGCCCTATGGATCTTGAAATGGTGCAACCTGTAGTGGAACAAATGGAAACGAAACCGATTGTTGCTACTGGAAAATTCCAGTTAGGACCATTGGCGGCTGCTATGAGCCGCTGTAATTTATTGATTACAAATGACTCTGGTCCTATGCATGTAGGAATCAGTCAAAAGGTGCCAATTGTGGCACTTTATGGACCATCAAATCCATTCTTTTATGGTCCGTACCAAGCTCATGCTATCGTTCTTGAAACGATGGACTCCTATGAGGTTGGTAAAAGCATGAAGAAGATTATTAAAGAAGGAAATTACAAAGGTTTATCTGTAATTTCTGAAGAACAGGTTATTAAAGCGGCGGAAACGTTGCTTTCAGAATCGAAATAAAAGCCTATGAATTATATAGTATTTGATTTGGAGTGGAATCAACCGTATAGCAATGACATCAGCTTTATGAAGCGTACTAAAATGCCGTTGACTGGTGAAATCATTCAAATCGGAGCGGTAAAACTAAATGACAAGATGGACATCGTAGACCATTTTACGATGTTCATTAAACCTCAATATTTGCCACGGATGCATAAACATGTACGAGAGCTGACGGGGATAACCTCTAGAGAGCTCGACCACGGTGTGCCCTTTAAGACGGCTATGCAGCACTTTCAAAACTGGTGTGGTGATGAATATATGCTACTGTCTTGGGGGTCTGATGATATTCTTATCTTAAGAGAAAATCTTATGCTCCATAAGATGAAAGCCTTATCGTATGATCAATGGGTAGATGCACAAATGATTTATGCCTATCAACGACATGGTACAAATCAGCAGTATTCTGTAGCACATGCTATGGAGGATTTAAATATATCGACGGAGCATTTGTCTGCTCACAACGCTTTGCATGATGCCGTATTTACGGCTCGTATATGTCAGAAGCTAGATATACCACAAGGAATCTTGCATTATGACCAAATTCGAAAGGAAAGTAACAATCCTTTCTTATATCCACCGATTTTGACATTTTTTATGTATGAAAACTTCCCTGAGAAGAAGCGTATCGTTCACGATAGACGTGTACGTTTATCCTTCTGCCCCTATTGTCAGACTCGTTTAGAAATGATTAGGCCAGAACGATTACAAGGGGACAAGCATCTCGCTATTGGCTTTTGCCCGAAACATGGCGATTTTGCAGTACAACTTAAAGTTGGAAAATATACGATTAAGTCCGGTAGTACTAAATTTTACGTTACAAAGGTTCTAACCCATTGTACGGACGAAATTCGTTCTCTATATACTCAGAAGTCTGAAATAAATCGAGAGAAAGAGCGAAAGTATTTGGAATTTCGCCGGGTGGAACTTGAAAAGGACCACCAAAAATAATTTTATTAATTGTTGTTCACATCTAGACTTTCATAAGTGCTAGATTGTGAGCTTTCAGAAAGGATAGATTATGGAACGTAAATATGCATGGCATAATTATGACGATGCTACTATAGACAAGGTTTATGCCTTAAGTGACACATATCGTCAGTTCTTAGATAATGGTAAAACAGAACGAGAATGCGTAGTACAGGCCGTAGAATTTGCAGAGGCAAAAGGCTATGTAAATCTAACAGATATCATTAAAAAAAATACGCCCATTAAGGCGGGGGATAAGATTTATTATACCTATATGGATAAGTCTATTGCTCTGTTTAATATCGGTACAGATGACATCGAATTAGGTATGAACATTTTAGGTGCTCATATCGACTCTCCTCGTATTGATGTAAAACAAAATCCTCAATACGAAGATAGTAACCTTTTATTCTGGGATACCCATTACTACGGTGGTATTAAGAAATATCACTGGGTAGCCATGCCACTTGCCATTCATGGTGTTGTGGTAAAAACAGATGGAACTCGTATCAATATTAATATTGGCGATAAAGAAACTGATCCTGTATTCTGTATTACAGACTTGTTGCCTCATTTAGGCCAAGAACAAATGCAAAAGAATGCAGCTAAAGTAATCGAAGGGGAAGCTCTTGATTTACTTATTGGTAGCCGTCCAGTAAAAGATGAGGAAAAAGAAGGGGTTTCTAAATTCATTAATTACCTTCTTGAAAAAGAATATGGCTTTGTTGAGCGTGACTTGTTATCTGCAGAGCTTGAAATTGTACCAGCAGGCAAGGCTCGTGATATGGGCTTTGACCGCTCTATGGTACTAGCATATGGCCAAGATGACCGCGTATGTGCGTATACATCCTTAGTTGCTATGCTTGAAGTAGATAATGTAAAACGTACTACTTGTTGCTTACTGGTCGATAAAGAGGAAATTGGTTCTGTAGGTGCTACAGGCATGCAATCACGTTTCTTTGAAAATGCAGTAGCTGAAATTCTAACACTCATGGGTAAACCTAATTCTGTTAGCGTTCGTCGTACATTAGAAAAATCTCGCATGTTATCTTCCGATGTTAGCGCTGGCTACGATCCACTCTATGCATCTGCGTATGAAAAGAAAAATGCTTCGTACCTTGGTATGGGCGTAGTATTTAATAAATTTACAGGCTCGCGTGGTAAAGCTGGCTCTAATGATGCCAATGCTGAGTACATGGGCTTTATCCGTCGTATTATGGAGTCCAATAATGTAACGTATCAAACGGCAGAGCTTGGTAAGGTAGACCTCGGTGGTGGCGGTACGATTGCGTACATCATGGCACTTTATGGTATGAATGTTATCGACTGTGGTGTAGCTGTTCTTAGTATGCATGCTCCTTGGGAGGTCACTTCTAAAGCCGATATTTACGAGGCAAAACAATGTTACGTTGCATTCTTAAATGCAGCTGATGAAACAATCTAGTGTAATAGGGCTTTCACCAATGGTGAAAGTCCATTCTATGTGAGGTATATATGAATCAAACTGAATTAGGCGCAGCTATTGAGGCTGCAAAGGGAGAGGCAACTGAGGTTAAGACTGTAAAGGTCGATATCTTTGATATTCCTGAAACAAAAGCTGAAGAATATATTGCAAATCGTGAACAGGTAGCTGAGGCGGCTGCTGCAGTTATGAAACCATACTGCGTAACAGTAAAGCGAGAAACCTTAGATAAAGATGAAGGGGAAGCTGTAGTAGGTTATTATATGACGGGTGAAATTTTAATGTGTGTTCTTCTGGATCCATTTGAAGTACCTGTTATGAAGGTAGCTCTCGATAAAGGCACTCTTAAAGACTATATTCTTGCAGCCAATGATTTGACAGAGGATATGCTAGCATCTTTAGAAAAATAGTTGGATTTCTTGTCTTTTTTGTGTTTTACACATAATTAAAATGTAAAATACTTTACTCTGCTACATTGATGTAGTAGATAAATTTGTTTATAATAGAAGTATTATAGTCATTGCAGATAGGAAGGAAATCCCCATGAACTTGAAAAAAAGTATTGCCCTAGCGCTCACGGCGGCAGCTTTATTAGCTTTTACAGGCTGTGGCTCAAATGGAACTACATCGAATGGTGAATACAAAGTTGGCGTAGTACAACTCGTTGAACATCCTGCACTAGATGCGGCAAACAAAGGTTTTGTTGATGCTCTTAAAGAAAAGGGACTAGCTGATAAAATTGCTTTTGACCAACAAAACGCACAAGCTGATCAATCTAACTTGAATAGTATTGCGCAGCGGTTCGTATCTGATCGTAAAAACTTAATTTTAGCTATTGCCACACCAGCAGCGCAATCTATGGCGAATGCAACTCATGATATTCCAATCTTGGGTACTGCGATTACAGATTACGAAGCAGCTAAACTGGTTAAATCTAATCAAAAACCTGGTGGTAATGTATCTGGTACATCCGATATGAACCCAGTAGAGCAACAAGTTGACTTAATTTTACAAGTAATACCGAATGTAAAAACAATCGGTACTATTTATAGCTCTAGTGAAGTAAACTCTCAAATTCAAGTAGAGAAGATGAAAGCTTACGCAGCTAAAAAAGGCATTAAAGTTGAAGAGGTTACGGTTTCCAACGTAAACGATATTCAACAAGCGGCTCAAAACCTTGTATCTCAACGTGTAGATGCTATATATGTGCCGACAGATAATGTTGTAGCTTCTGCTATGAGCAATCTGGTAGCTATTACCGACCCAGCAAAAATTCCTGTATTTGGCGGTGAAGACAACCACGTAAAAGGTGGTGCTCTCATGTCTTTGTCTGTAGATTACTACAAACTTGGATACCAAACAGGTTTGATGGCAGCAAAAATTTTAACTGGCGAAGCTAAAGTTGAAGATATGCCTATCGAAATGCAAAAAGAATTTAAATTAGTTGTGAATAAAGATAAATTAGAAAAATTGGGCATCACCTTACCAGAGGATTTGATGAACAAAGCAACTATGATTTAACACATAACTGGTAAGGAGTTACATATGAATTGGAAAAAAAGTATTGCAGTGGCACTTAGTGCCGTCACTATTATGGCAATGGTAGCTGGTTGTGGTTCTAATACGGCAACTAATGACCAAAAGAAAATTGGCGTTATTCAATTAGTAGAACATCCATCCCTTGATGCTGCTAATAAGGGCTTTGTTGATGGTCTTGCATCTAAAGGCTTTAAAGATGGTCAAAATATTAAGATAGATCAACAAAATGCTCAAGGTGACCAATCTAACTTGAACAGTATTGCCCAACGTTTCGTATCTGATAAAAAAGATTTAGTATTAGCTATAGCAACGCCAGCAGCACAAACTATGGCAAATGCAACTCATGATATTCCAATCATGGGTACAGCCATTACAGATTACGTAACAGCTAAACTCGTTCAATCCAATGAACGCCCAGGTGGTAACGTGTCTGGTACGTCTGATATGACACCAGTTGAAAAAGAGGTTGATCTTATTATGGCATTAGTACCAAATGTAAAACGTATTGGTGCTATTTATACATCCTCTGAAATCAACTCCCAATTACAAGTTGAGAAAATGAAAGCTTATGCAGCTAGTAAAGGTATCACTGTTGTAGAAGCAACTGTTTCCAACGTAAATGATATCCAACAAGCAGCTACAAATCTTGTTAACCAAGATGTACAAGCTATCTATACACCAACAGATAATGTATTGGCATCTGCTATGGCTAACTTAGCACAAATCACAGATGCTGCAAAAATTCCAGTATTTGCTGCCGATGAAGGTATGACAATGACTGGTGGTGTAGCAACATATTCTGTGGACTACTATAAATTAGGCTATCAAACTGGTTTAATGGCTGCTAAGATTCTTTCTGGTGAAGCTAAAATTTCTGATTTACCTATTGAAACACAAAAAGATATTAAGTTAACTGTTAACGAGGAACGTGCAAAAAAACTTGGTATCACAATTCCTGAAGAACTTCGTAAAGACATGAAACAATAGAGGAGATTTTGATGTTAGATTTAGTGGTAGGCACCATAACAACAGGCCTTTTATGGTCTTTGTTAGCGGTTGGTGTTTTCATTACCTTCCGTGTATTAGATGTGGCTGACTTAACAGTAGAAGGTACGTTTCCAATGGGGGCAGCCATTTCTGCAATTTTAATTACTAGTGGTATGAACCCAATTCTTTCTATCTTTATTGCCGGCATTGGTGGTATGGCGGCAGGTGCTGTGACAGGTTGGATTCATACAAAATTAAAGATTCCTGCATTGTTAGCCGGTATCTTAACAATGATTGCTTTATACTCCATTAATCTTCATATTATGGGGAAAGCTAATGTATCCTTGCTTCGTATGGATACAATTTATACAATTCTTGGTAGCGTACTTCATACACCCAATATGTGGTCTGCGGCTATTGTAGGTGTTATCGTAGCTGTTGTAGTATGCTTATTGTTATTCTGGTTCTTTGGTACTGAAATTGGCACAGCATTACGTGCAACAGGCGTTAATCCTCAAATGATTCGCGCTCAAGGTGTAAATACTGACAACATGATCGTTCTAGGTCTTTTGATTTCTAATGGTTTTGTTGGTATGTCTGGCGCTCTTATTGGTCAATTCCAAGGCTTTGCCGACGTAGGTATGGGTATCGGTACCATCGTTATCGGTTTGGCTTCTGTAATCATTGGTGAAGTTGTGTTCGGTACGAAATCCTTCGTACGCAGTCTCATCGCCGTAGTACTAGGTTCCATCGTATATCGTATCGTTATTGCTACTGTACTCTACATGGGTATGCCACCAAACGATTTGAAATTATTCACTGCCATTCTTGTTGCCATCGCGCTTTCTTTGCCTACATTGAAAGCAAAATGGTTGGCTCGCTAAGGAGGACGCTATGTTAGAAGTAAAAAATATGGTAAAAACCTTCTTTAAGGGCACAATCAATGAAAAGACTGCCTTACAAGGTATCGATCTTCGCTTAGAAGAAGGGGACTTTTGTACTGTAATCGGTGGTAATGGGGCTGGTAAAAGTACATTACTAAACTCCATCGCTGGCGTATTTCCAGTAGATGAAGGTTCTATTACAATTAATGATATTGATGTAACAAAAATGCCTGAATATAAACGTGCTAAATATATTGGCCGTGTATTCCAAGATCCTATGGTAGGTACTGCAGGTAACATGCAAATCGAGGAAAACTTGATTCTCGCTATGCGTCGTGGTAAAAGCTTAGGTCTTAAATGGGCTTTCAAAGATAGCGAACAAGCATTCTTCAAAGAACGCCTTGCATTATTAGGTTTAGGTCTTGAAGATCGCTTATCGGCTCGTATGGGTCTATTATCTGGTGGTCAACGTCAATCCATCACATTATTGATGGCTACTATGCTTCGTCCAGACCTTTTATTATTGGACGAACATACGGCGGCTCTTGACCCTAAGACTGCAGAAAATGTTTTGCAATTAACAGATAAACTTGTAGCAGAACATAACTTAACAACTCTCATGATTACTCACAACATGCGCGATGCATTGCGCTTTGGTAATCGCCTCATCATGATGGACTCCGGTCGTATCATCTATGATGTAAGAGGAGAAGAAAAGAAAAAACTAACAGTTGCTGATTTACTTCAAAAGTTCGAAGTGGCTGGGGAAAATGCATTGAGCGACCGCATGGTACTTGGTGCAAAATAATAGAAGAGGGCATAAGCCCTCTTTTGTTTATGTACTGTAATTTTCCTTTACAAGATAAGGTAGATACTGTATACTAAATTAGGTCGTAAGACATATCGTAAGCGAAGTATTCGAATCTCCAACGGTTACTTAAGCTTATCGGGATTATTATTTTTTAGGAGGTAACATTAATGTTAACTACAGAAGCTAAATTAGCAGTCATTAAAGAATACGCTACTCATGAAGGTGACACTGGTTCTCCAGAAGTACAAGTTGCGATTTTGACAAGCCGCATCACATACTTAACTGAACACTTGAAAGAGCACAAAAAAGACCATCATTCCCGTCGTGGTTTGTTGAAATTAGTTGGTCAACGCCGTAACATGCTTGACTACCTTCGTCGTAAAGATATCGAACGTTACCGTTCCCTTATCGAACGTCTTGGTCTTCGTAAATAATAAAATTAGCCGTCCTATTGGACGGCTTTTTTATTGTGCTCGTTGCTTTTATGAAGTGAAAAAATAGCTTATTTTTTACTGATGATATATAATAAGAAGGTATACATATAACAAGATTTTTAGGAGGAATAGGAATGGAACAATTCCAAATGGACCTAGCTGGTCGTACGCTTACGATTGAGACTGGGGAACTTGCAAAACAAGCTGGCGGTGCTGTAATGGTTGGTTATGGCGATACTCGTGTACTCGTTACCGCTACAGGTTCTAAAGAGGCGAAGGATATCGATTTCTTCCCACTTACAGTAGACTATGAAGAAAAAATGTACGCTGTTGGTCGTCTACCAGGTGGCTTTATTAAACGTGAAGCACGTCCACCTGAGTCTGCCATCTTGAATAGCCGTTTGATAGACCGTCCTATTCGTCCATTATTTGATAAAGGTGTACGTAATGAAGTACACGTAGTAGCAACAGTTATGTCTGTGGATCAAGACTGCGATCCAGCAGTATGTGGCATGATTGGTGCTTCTGCAGCATTATCTATTTCTGATGTACCTTGGAATGGTCCTATCGCAGGCGTTCGCATGGGTCGTATCAATGGTGAGTTCGTTGTAAATCCAACTAAAGCTCAATTAGAAGAAACAGACCTCAACATCGTAGTAGCTGGTACTAAAGACGCTATCCTCATGGTTGAAGGTGGTGCTGAAGAAGTTCCAGAAGATATCATTCTTGAAGTTATCATGACAGCTCACGAAGAAATCAAAAAAATCGTAGCCTTCCAAGAAGATATGACTGCAAAAGTAGGTAAGGAAAAACGTGTATTTGAAAGTAAAGACGTTCCTACTGAAATCGCTGATGCCGTTCGTGCTTATGGTCATGACAAACTTGATGCAGCAGTTCGTTGTGCAGATAAACAACAACGGGATGCACAAGAAACTGAAGTACGTGAAGATGTATTGGCCCATTTCGCGGAAATCTATCCAGATAACTTAGCGGATGTAAATAAAGCATTTGATGCTATGACGAAGGAAATCGTTCGTCACATGATCACTGTTGAAAAAATTCGTCCAGATGGTCGTAAACTTGATGAAGTTCGTCCAATCTCTTGCCGTACAGGTGTATTGCCTCGTACACATGGGTCTGGTTTATTTACACGTGGTCAAACTCAAGTATTGAACGTAGCTACTGTAGCACCATTGTCCGAAACACAAACTATTGACGGCATTGGTTTAGAAACAGAAAAACGCTATATTCACCACTATAATTTCCCATCCTTCTCCGTAGGCGAAACTCGTTCCTCTCGCGGTCCAGGTCGTCGTGAAATTGGTCATGGTGCTTTGGCTGAACGTGCTTTAGTTCCTGTAATTCCTAGCGAAGCAGACTTCCCATATGCATTGCGTTTAGTATCTGAAGTATTAGAATCCAATGGTTCTAGCTCCATGGCTTCCGTATGTGGTTCCACATTGTCCTTGATGGACGCTGGGGTACCTATTAAGGCTCCTGTAGCTGGTATTGCCATGGGTCTTGTAACTCAAGGTGAACACTACACAATCTTAACAGATATTCAAGGCATGGAAGATGCTCTTGGCGATATGGACTTTAAAGTTGCTGGTACAGCTAAAGGTGTAACAGCTATTCAAATGGATATTAAAATTTCCGGTTTGTCCCGTGAAATCCTTCACGAAGCATTGGAACAAGCTCATAAAGGTCGCATGCACATCATAGGCATCATGCTAGATACCATTGCTGAACCTCGTCAACAAATGTCTCAATATGCGCCACGTATTATTACCATGAAAATTGATCCAGATAAAATCCGTGACGTAATTGGTTCTGGCGGTAAAGTAATTCGTGGCATCATTGATGAAACTGGTGCAAAAATCGACATCGAAGATGATGGTACAGTATTCATCTCTTCTGTAGATCAAGAAGGTGCTGCCAAAGCACAACAAATTATTGAAAACCTTACTAAAGAAGTTGAAGTAGGGGAAGTATACCTTGGTAAAGTAACACGTCTAATGGCGTTCGGTGCTTTTGTAGAGGTATTACCAGGTAAAGAAGGTCTTGTACATATTTCCAAACTTGCGAAAGAACGGGTTGAAAATGTAGAAGACGTTGTAAATGTAGGTGATGAGATCATGGTAAAGGTTATCGAAATCGATAAACAAGGCCGTGTAAACTTATCTCGTAAAGATTGTTTAAAATAAGAGGTGTTACATGGATATTCGTGGCTTTGAAGTAGTTTCTGCTTTTGAAGAACAAGATATCAATTTACCAACACGTAAAACAACAGAAAGCGCAGGCTATGATATTGAATGCGCTGAAGCTGTTACATTAGAACCAGGCCAAGTCGTATTAGTGCCAACAGGCATTAAAGCTTTTATGGCATACGATGAATACCTTGCTATCCATATCCGTTCTAGCATGGCCATTAAACGCCATCTAGCACTTGTAAACAGCACAGGTATCATCGACAGTGATTACTATAACAATGAGGACAACGAAGGTCATATCATGATCGCTCTACTCAATTATGGTAAAGAAACCATTTCCCTTGAAAAAGGCGAACGCGTAGCCCAAGGCATTTTCTCTAAATACCTTATCACTAACGATGATGATGCAACAGGCGTACGAACAGGTGGTATAGGCAGCACTGGAACTATGTAAACTACATACGATTCTGAATAGAATGGTGAAAGCCGCTTAACTGACGTTGGGCGGCTTTTTTGGTCGTAGTGAAAATTTAATATGATGATGTTATAGATATTGAGTGATATATATTTATTTTCCTCTGTGGTATCATATTATGTATAAACAACAAGGAGGCTATTATGGCAATTAGCAAAGAGATACAAAAATCTAGCGAAATGAAGTTTGACGGTAAGTTAATTAAAGTTACCTATGATATAGCAGATGTAAATGGCAATGAAGCGTGGCGTGAGGTGGTTCATCATCCTGGTGCGACAGCAATTGTAGTTGTTACGGAAGATAATAAAATTGTAATGGAACGCCAGTTCCGTTATGCTCTACAACAGCCTTTACTTGAAATTCCAGCAGGTAAACTAGACCCGAATGAAGAGCCTCTAACTTGTGCTAAACGTGAGTTAGCAGAGGAAACAGGATATCGTGCCAACCAATGGATTCCATTAGGTACTATTGCCACAAGTCCTGGTTTTTGTAATGAAGTGCTACATTTATATTTAGCAAAAGATCTTACTATGGGTGAAACTAATTGGGATCCCGATGAATATGTAGAACTTGAGTATTTTACATTACTTGAATTATTAGAGGCCATTAAGGCTGAACAAATTAAGGATAGTAAATCTTTGGCAGCCCTTATGCTTGCTATGCCATATCTTAAATAATCGTACGTAATAGGAGGATATATGTTTAAACGAATTATCCTATTAGTTATGGACTCTGTTGGTATTGGTCATGCCGCTGATGCTGCGAAGTTTGGTGATGAAGGTTCTAATACATTAGGCCATATTGAATCGACGGCAGGCCAGATTCATTGTCCAAACTTAAAATCTATTGGCTTAGCTCGCATTGCTGATATTTCAGATACTGGTGAAAGCATTACAGGTGCTTTTGGCCGTATGGCTGAGCTTAGTACTGGTAAAGATACCACAAGTGGTCACTGGGAGATGATGGGGCATCCTGTTACAGTTCCATTCCCAACCTTTTACGAAGGTTTTCCAAAAGAGTTGATGGATACTTTCACAAAAGAAACAGGCTATGGTTATTTAGGTAATGAAGTTGCATCCGGCACTGAAATTATTGAGCGTCTAGGAGCAGAGCATATTAAAACAGGTAAGCCTATTATATATACCTCGGCAGATTCTGTATTCCAAATTGCTGCTCACGAGGATATCATTCCTATTGATGATCTATATCGTATTTGCCAAATTACCCGCGATAAGGTATGCATCGGTGATTATTATGTAGGCCGTATTATTGCACGTCCGTTCATCGGTGAACTAGGCAGTTTTGTACGTACATCTAATCGTCATGATTATAGTCGCATGCCAGAGAAAAAGATGGTGCAACAAGAGCTACAAGATGCAAATATTCAAACTGTAGCAGTCGGTAAAATTGGAGATATTTATGCTCATGTAGGATGGGATGAAAGCTATCCAACAAAGACTAATTCCCATGGCATGAATATGGTTCCATATCTCATAGGTTCAACCTTTAATCACGGTTTGATGATGGTGAATCTTGTTGAGTTTGATAGCCTCTATGGTCATCGCAGAAATGTAGAAGGTTACAAACGAGCTATTGAAGACTTTGACTACCAATTAGGCGGTTTATTACCAATGCTTACCGAAGATGATTTATTACTTATCACCGCAGACCACGGTAATGATCCAACTTGGAAGGGCACAGATCATACTCGTGAACTCGTTCCAATTCTTGGCTATAGTCCACGTTTTAAAGGGGCTATAGATCTTGGTGATAGACAAAGCTTTGCTGATATAGGGGAAACTATATTAGAAAACTTTGACTTAAAACAATGGGGCATTGGAACATCATTCTTAGAGAAACTTAGTAAATAACTTTCTAATATATTTTCGTATTTTTAGGTTTAGAATGCTATATTCCTACCTATGTACGATAATGATATAATTTCGAAATAATAAATAAAATAACAACGAAAAATAATAAAGATAATATTCTATATATGAGATACTACCAGTTAAAAATAAATAGTTTTAACTGGTAGTATCTTTAAAATAGACAGTTAAACCATAATGAAAGACCAACGTATGTTAATCATGAGTTGGTCTTTTTATATGGGAACTAAAAGACAATTTTAGTAAATAAACAGGAGATTTATACATTTGTGTGGAAATATATAAATGAGGAGAGATTATTCACATAAGTATGAGAGGAGGATTTTTTATGTCAGAACAAGTACAACGTAGTACGTTAGACAAGTTATTTAAAATTACGGAACGTGGATCATCCGTATCTCGTGAACTCTTTGCGGGCGCTACCACATTTTTATGTGTATCCTATGTTTTAGCTGTTAATCCTGCCATATTAGGTGCTGCTGGAATGGACGTAGGTGCTGTATTTACAGCGACAGCTTTGAGCGCCATTATTATGACTTTATTATTAGCCTTATACAGTAACATGCCGTTTGCTGGTTTATCTGGGATGGGAATTAACGCATTTTTTGCGTACACCATTGTAGTTCAAATGGGGCATAGCTTTGCCTTTGCTTTGACGGCGCAGCTTGTAGCGGGGTTAGTATTTTTGCTCATTGCAGTAACACCACTAAAAGAATATTTATTTAATGCTATACCGCATACCATTAAACTAGCCGTAACAGCGGGCATTGGTTTATTTATTGCTCTTATCGGCTTAAGTAGTGCAGGCCTAATAGTAAGTAATCCTGCAACCCTTATAAGTATAGGGGATTTACAATCACCATCTAGCTTAGTAGCTATTTTAGGAATGATTTTAATTGCTGTCTTTACAAGTCGAAATGTTAAAGGCGGTATCTTCCTCGCCGTTATTATCGCTGCTATAGTAGGCTTTTTCTGTGGTATCACTAAATTACCAGCTACAGTATTTTCCATGCCACCATCTTTAGAGCCAATTTGGTTCCACTATGATATGAGTGAAATCCTATCGGTGGATATGTTGTTCGTTGTTTTTACATTTTTATTTGTAAATCTATTTAACGTAGTAGGTGTATTGATTGGTTTAACAAATCAAGCAGAGGTACCACAAGATCAACAAATGGCTGTTCAAAGTTCTTGTATGAAAGTCGCCGCTATTGGTACGATTGTTGGCAGTGCACTAGGTACATCTCCACATATTGTGGCTGTTGAGTCTGCAGCAGGCATAGCAGAAGGTGGTCGTACAGGTTTAACAGCGCTTACTATTGCCGGTTTATTTATTGCATCTCTATTCTTGGCACCGTTGCTTATGGTAATTCCCGTGGCGGCTACAGCTCCCGTATTGATTGTAGTGGGCTTATTTATGATGTCCTCAGTGAAAGATATTAACTTTAGCGATATTTCGGAAGGATTGCCAGCATTTTTGACAATCATCATGATGCCATTTGCTTATTCTATTGGTGTTGGTATTGAATGGGGCCTTGTTAGTTACGTATTAATTAAAGTCCTTATTGGTAAATATCGTGATATTTCTGCTGTTATGTATTTTTTAGCACTTATTTTTATTTTGAAAGAAATCTTTATGTAGGAGGTTCCCTATATGATAACGTTCAATACAAAAGTATCTAGAGAGGCTCAAGGCCTTGAGAAAGCTCCTGTGGTGTTAAAAGGGGCCTCTGTTTTAAATGTCTTTACAGAAGAGTGGGATGTGGCAGATATTGCCATTCACGATGATACGATTATTGGTGTAGGTACTTATAGTGGTGAGACTGAATATGACTATAGCGGTAAATATATTGTGCCTGGTTTTATCGACAGCCATTTACATTTAGAGTCTACATTGGTGAATCCAAAGGAATTGGTGTTTGAAGCATCTCAAGTTGGAACTTTAGGCTTTGTGGTAGATCCTCATGAAGCAGGTAATGTGGCCGGTATTGCGGGCATTGAATACATGATTAATGAGACGGCTTCTGCTCAAGGTGATGTGTATGTTATGGCTCCATCCTGTGTGCCTGCTGTACCTGGTGAGGATAATGGCGCTATTTTAGATGGCGATATGTTACATAAGTTACAAAGTAATCCTCGCATTTTAGGCTTAGGGGAGGTTATGGACTCTTTTAGTGTTATTGATAGAGATCCATATATGGTAAAAAAATTAGATTACTTTAAAGATATGATTATGGATGGTCATATTATTGGGCTTTCACCAGAGCAATTGGCGAGCTATCGATTGGCTGGCATTACAACAAACCACGAATGTATTTCCTACGAAGAGGCTAAAGAGCAAGTTAGAAATGGTATCTATGTATGGATTCGAGAAGGCAGTGCGGCTCATAATTTAGATGCTATCGTACAAGGTATCATTCATAACAAAGCTAATACGGAACGCTATGGTTTCTGTACAGATGATAAACATATTGAGGATATCCGCTCTGAAGGTCATATTAGTTATAATATTCGCAGATCTATTGAACTTGGCTTAGACCCTGTGAAAGCTTATAAAATGGCTTCTACCAATACGGCGCTTTGCTATCATTTGAAAGAATTTGGTGCTATTGCTCCTAGCTATAAGGCAAATCTTGTAGTTCTTGATGATGCTAATAGCGTAGCCATACATGAAGTGTTCTATAAGGGAAAACCTATTGATCGAGTTCTTGTTCGGGAAGAGAAAGAAGTTCCTAAGGAATTGTTACACACCATAAATATAGGGACTTTTACAAAAGAAAAATTGGATATTCAAGTAGATGGTCCTCAAGCTATTATTAATATTGTACCGGGCCAAATCGTTACACAAAAAACGGTTGAGGAAGTTCCTGTAGAAAATGGTCTATTTAAACCAAATTCAGAGTATAATAAAATTACTTGTATTGAGCGTTATAAAGCATCAGGGAGAAATGGTGTAGGTATTCTGAAAGGCTTTAATCTTACAAATGGTTCCATTGCAACATCCTTTGCACATGATTCTCATAACTTAATCGTTGTCGGCGATAATGATGCAGATATGATGGCAGCCATTGAACGTATTCGTGAAATTGGTGGCGGCTATGTCATTATAAGTGAAGGAAATGTAGTAGAAGAATTAGCCCTTGAAGTAATGGGGTTAATTACAAATCGACCACATGAGGAAGTAGATGCTAAAGTAGCTAAGATGAAAGACATTGCTTACGGTATGGGAGTGCCTAAGGGACTAGATCCATTTATCAATCTGAGCTTCCTTGCTTTAACAGTAATTCCAGAAATTAGAATTACTACCACTGGTGTAATGGAGTTTTAGTATTTAGTGTAAGAAAAACATAATAGAAAAAGAGGTTGCAACAGAATGTGATTTAATTGCATTCTCGTTACAACCTCTTTTTGGTTTATTACAGGATATTTCTAAAAAAATATGATTATTTTATTATAGTAAACCCTTATTTCCCATCATTTCTTTTATATTTAGTAACGTGGATTTACAAACTACATCATAATCTAGTGTACTCAAGAAATCTGCAAATTTTCTATCATCTTCATTTTTACAGTTTTCATAAGGGATCTTACCATTTTGTTGATATGGTTCTAGAATCCGATTTCGTCGGTGTTTCCAAGTATTATAATAAGGCCCTTTAAATTTTGTCATAAACCCATTGCTATCGACTAATACAAAGCCTTCAGACTCATGATGTGAATTAAGTTCCTTATTTATGAGGTTTTTCAGTTCGTCCATAGTATTAACTTGTTGAATTGTTTTTACAATAGATATCAACTGAGTGTCATATTTCTTAAGGATGGATTCTAGTTCTGCTAGCCTATTCCTAGAGAAAGCTACATCAATATGTTTACCATTTACATCTAACGTATTTTGAATCATATCAAGTACATAAAGATGATCATGGTCGTATTTAATAATATGTGTATCTTCTTGGCTGATAACTTCAAACATCATAGAACAACTATTACGTTTTAATAATTCTTTGATTTCTTCTTGTAGGCTTGTAGGTAATTTTTGGAATAAATTTTTAAACAAATCTACGTGCATACCTTCTGTAGTAGATTTAGATGCAAATACTAATTCATCATTAATAACACCAAGGATAGAAAGGTATCCATTTTCTTTAGTTCGAATTTCGACAGGGAAAGCGATTGTATTAGCCAGATTGTTTAACTCTGTTTCTGGTCGTTCGTTGAGATTAAAGAATTTATTATAACTACGTAATTTAACATCTCCTGTTATACGATCCACGAATAATCCTCGAGCTTGTACTGTATTTTCATTCCATAATCGTTTGTGGAATACACGTGAGGTAAAGTTTAAGGAATATAGGTTAGGGGAGCATTTTTTTACTTTTACTAATTTAGAGTTACCTAAAATATTAATATCTTCATTTTGTGTGAAGATGACATGTTGTGTCATGTTTTGGTATTCATGGCGCATATAATCTTTATCGTACACATCATTTTTAATACCATTTTTAGTAAAAGCATCTTTAGTAATATCTATGTATTTGAGTTCTCCACCAAATTCTACTTCTCCTTCTAAACAGAAGGAATATGTACCATCAGGAACACCTCGATGACCATGAATTTGAATAAAGTTCTGACACATACCTTTTTCGTAATTAGCATCATATATTTTAGCAATATCTGTTTCATAAGCTCCAAAACCATTTATAAAGGTAGAGGTAGCTATAAAGGTCATGTTAGGTACGTAGGAAAGGCCACCATGGGATACTAAATATTTTTTGCCATGAAAGCTAAAAGGATAGCATTGACGAAGTGATTTATAAAAGAGTCGTAATTCTCGTTGAAGTGATTCTAAATCTTTTTTCGTCATATCTTTTACGATAGGTGATACTACTTCTTTCATAAATCGTTTGGATTGATCTAATTTTGTATTGAATGCAAAGTTTGCAATATGTCGTTCGTGATTGCCTTCTAACATAATTGTATTAGGTAATGTGCTAAGGCGCATCATTTCATATATCATTTCTTTATTTTCAATACCACGCTCTAAATAGTCACCACAAAAGATATAAAGTGTCTTTTCATCCCAAGGAGTGATAGCTTGTTGTAATGCCGTATAACAGCCGTGAATATCACCAATGATACGCACTCGTTCATATCGATTTGTTAAATCTACAGTAAAGTAATTATTGATTTCATCGATAGAATTTATTTTCCTACAAAATTTTGGTAATGTAGTTATTTTAATCATCTTGTGCATGCGGTGTATAACTTGCTCAGGTACTCGTTTGTAATCTGTTCGTGTAGCATTACGAGCTAAACATTCTTCTAATGATGTATCTGGTTCATAGTAATATACAGTATATTTATATTTGTTAAGCAACTCTTTATATGCATTAACAGCTTTAGATGTAGTGTGGGTAGCATCTAAAACGACAAAGTCGCCATTAATCATTCGTTTCTCTAAGCAATCTAGTAGGAGTTCCCAGGCCGGACCATTATCCTCTTGTGAAATATACCAGCCGTTTTCCCCAAGGGAAGGGCTGCGTAATAGCATACGGAAATGATCGGCTTCTAAGGTGTAAGCCTCAAGATTGTTGTCACGAATCCAATGAGACTTACCACTAGCAGGAGCACCACGCATTAATAATAGTGTTCTCATAGTAATAGTCCTCTAATCTGCCCATAGGGAGTAATAAAATATAACTGTATAAAAAACGAAACAATCATTATATAAAAAATGAAAAAGGACATAAAAAAACAGCCTCAACGGAAATCCGAGAGACTGTCTTACTTGCTTTTAAAATTATAAAGCGTTTACTTCAGCTGCAAGGTTGGATTTTTTGCGAGCTGCAGTGTTTTTATGAAGTACACCTTTGGAGGCTGCTTTATCAATTACGCTAGTAGCATGAACAAGTGCTTGTTTTGCTTCTTCTACTGCGCCTGCTTGAACAGCTTCTACGGTTTTACGACTTGCTGTACGGATTTGAGATTTTACAGCGGCGTTTTTCGCACGACGTTCAGCATCCGTTTTTACGCTTCTAATACTGGATTTAATGTTTGGCAATTGAGTCACCTCCTTAAAAATCGTTTCTTATACCTGAATGATTATATCATACCACATATTGATACGCAAGGACTTTTCAGCCCAATATTTTCCTTGTTAGTATGAAGTATAAAACATTTTCTACTGTTTATTAACTATAGCATATAAGTTGATTTTATGAAATGAAGATTATCAATATATTTGCTAGTGTTGTAACTGGTTAATTATTTTGATTTTAAAGGTTAGTTAGATCCCTTATGTTATAATAAAGGATAGAATTATGCGAGGTGTATTATGAAAAAATTAATGATTATAGATGGCAGTAGTTTGTTATTCCGTGCGTTTTTTGCGTTACCGCCTTTAAAGTCTGCCTTGGGGACTCCAACGAATGCAGTGTATGGTTTTTTAACAATGCTCATCAAATTGTATGAAGAAATTAACCCTGATTATATTGCAGTAGCCTTTGATAAAGGTCGTCAAACGTTCCGTACAGAAATGTATAGCGAATATAAAGGTAATCGTCCTGATGCACCAGAGGATTTACGTCCACAGTTTAGTCTTATTCAAGATGTATTAAAAGCCTTAGGTATTTGTGTCATTGAAGAAGAAGGCTTTGAAGGGGACGATATTTTAGGTTCTTTAAGTAAGAAATTTGGTACACCAGAGATGGCTGTTCAAATCATTACAGGGGACCGCGATAATCTGCAGCTCGTTACAGAGCATAGTCACGTGTTCTTAACTAAAAAAGGTATTTCTGATATGCTAGAGGTTACTCTTGATAACATGGAGGAACTCTATGGCTATGGTCCTGATAAGGTTATTGAAATGAAAGCCCTTATGGGGGACTCCTCTGATAATATTCCAGGTGTACCAGGTGTAGGTGAAAAAACGGCCCTTAAATTGATTACGGAATACGGTAATCTTGAGTCCGTATATGATCATATCGAAGATATTTCTGGTAAAAAATTAAAAGAACGCCTTGTAGAAAACAAAGACTTAGCATTTTTGTCTCGTGAATTAGCGACTATTAAAACAGATATGGATTTATCTTATAAAGTAGAAGACTTTGTACAAAACTTCCATACCTCTGAAGTACAGCCTTTATTTGAAACATTAGGTTTTACTAAATTAACGCCTCGTATCGTTCAAGTAATGGGTGGAGAGGAAGCCGCTTTTGGTGATCCTGGCTCTTTATTTGCTCCACAAGAGGAAATTTCTCTAGATGATTTAGCAGATGATAAGGTTTTAACACCTGAGTTCTATACGGATAAGACGGTAGCTGTACATGTTTTGCTCGACGGTAAAACTCCATTTAGAACAGTAACAAATACGTTCTTATCGAATGGTGATACTATTGTAAAAACAGACGATACTAAAGCTGTATTAGCTGTTTTACAAGGTGCTAAGGCTGTTGTTACTACTCAAACCAAGGAGATTATTGAAGCCTTTGGCGAAGATGCACCAGCGGATATTTCTCTATTTAACGATGATAAAACTGCTCGTGTTCATGATATATCTCTTCTAGCATACTTGTTAGATCCTACGCGTACTAACTATGGTTATCTATATTTGACGGAACGTTTCTCCGTGCCGAGCATTGCTAGTGGCAGCGTGGATGTAGAATGCGTATCCATGGTGAAAGCTTTACTTGCCATGAACGAAGGAGCTTGTGAATCTGCACGCCGTGAAGAGCTTTGGTCTCTATATGAAACTATTGAATTACCATTGATTCATACGTTAGTGGTAATGGAAAAAAATGGTATTTATATTGATACGGAGAAATTAGCTGAAACAACATCTCGCTTTAAAGAGGAACTAGCTCAGGTTCAACAAGAGATTTATGATATTGCGGGGGAAACTTTCAACATTAACTCGCCTAAACAATTGGGCGTTATCTTGTTTGAAAAGATGAACTTGCCAATTATTAAGAAAACTAAGACTGGATATTCTACAGATGCAGAAGTACTGGATATGCTTCGTCATGAAAGTCCGATTGTAGAGAAAATCTTGGCGTACCGCTCGGTAGCTAAGTTAGTATCTACATATTGTGAAGGCTTGGCCGTTCTTATTAATGATAAGACTAAACGCATTCACACTACGTTCAATCAAATGGTTACGGCTACAGGTCGTTTGAGCTCCTCTGATCCTAACTTGCAAAATATTCCTGTTCGTACTGAAAAGGGCCGTGAAATTCGTGCTTTATTCTACCCAGGTGCTGGTTACGATACGTTGGTGAGCGCCGATTATTCTCAAATTGAGTTGCGTATTTTAGCGCATCTTTCGGGTGATGAAGCTTTAATTAAAGCCTTTGTTGATGGTAAGGATATTCATCGTTTTACTGCGGCAGAGGTGCTAGGTAAATCTCAAGAAGATGTAACGAGCGAAGAACGTTCTCATGCAAAGGCAATTAACTTTGGTATTATTTACGGTATTTCTGACTTTGGTTTATCTCGTGACTTAGGGATTACACGGGGTGAAGCTAAAAACTATATAGATTTATATTTTAGTCGTTATCCTAAAGTTAAAGAGTATATGGATCGTATGGTGCAAGAGGCTCATGAAACAGGTAAGGTTCGCACTATGTTCGGCCGTCAACGCGAATTGCCTGATATTAACAGCCGTAACTTTAATCGTCGCTCCTTTGCTGAACGTACGGCGATGAATACACCAATTCAAGGTACTGCTGCAGATATTATCAAGTTAGCTATGAACCAAGTCGAGGAAAAGCTTGAAGAACGGAACTTTACATCTCGTCTTTTATTACAGGTACATGATGAACTTGTCTTAGAAGTAGTGAATTCTGAATTAGAAGACATAGAAGAATTATTACGTACTACTATGCAATCTATTGTGGAGTTACAAGTGCCTCTTATTGTAGATGTACATCATGCGGAAAATTGGGCGTTAGTTAAATAATAGTTTCTAACTATTAGTTTATTAAAAATAGAAGGTATATATGTTTAAAATAGGATTAACTGGTGGTATTGCATCGGGCAAAAGTACAGTCCTTACCTATTTTAAGGACAAAGGAATACCTTATATCGATGCAGATATCGTCGCTCGTGAGGTGGTGGAACCAGGTACTGAAGGTTTAGAAGCCCTTGTGGATACTTTTGGCTCTAACGTTTTACATGAAGACGGCACACTAAATCGTGAAACACTTGGTGCTATTGTCTTTCATAATGAAGAAAAACGACAATTATTAAATGGATGTCTAAAAACGCATATTCGCAATCGTATTTTAGAACTAACATCTCAATATGAAATGGCTAATACACCGATTTTAATCTATGATATTCCATTACTCATAGAAGGTGAATGGTATACCATGATGGATGAGGTGTGGCTCGTATATGTGAATGAAACGACGCAAATTAAACGTTTAATGAGTCGTAATGGATATTCGAAAGAGGATGCTTTGGCGCGTATTAAGAGTCAAATGCGGCTCGACAATAAACGATCTTTTGCAGATGTAATCATTGATAATAATGGTACGCCTCAGGCTTTGACCGCACAATTAGATACTATTTGGAGTGAGCGTTTAGCGCTGCTTTTACAAAAACCTCAATAATTACAGTGGATGTGTCAAAATTGGTATATAAAAAATAGTATTAAATGGTATAATAAGCCCATGAAATTTAGTATTATAGTATCTTAGCATTTGGTTATGGCTAGAGTATGGTAAATCGTTTTAGTAATTATATGTAGAAAGGGGGATATATGAAACGTGCAACGGCAACGGCGCTGTCTTGCGTCGTACTTGGGTGGTTTTATTTTACACATCTAGACGATCCTTTGGCGCGTCAAATCGCGTATCCCTTTAACTATAGAGATGTTGTGATGGCTGCCGCTGAGAAAGAGCAAGTGCCTCCGTCCTTGGTAGCTAGTGTTATTTTAGCTGAAAGTAAATACAAGAACACTGCTGAATCTGAAACCGGTGCCCTTGGTTTAATGCAACTCATGCCAGATACGGCTCGTTGGGTAGCTCAGCAAGTTGGCCATGGCAACTATACAGATCGACAATTAAAAGAGCCAACTACCAATATTGAGTTAGGTACTTGGTACTTGGGGCACTTATTGAAGGAATTCAATGGTGATGAGGTACAAGCGTTAGCTGCGTATAATGCAGGACGAGGTCATGTTGAGTCTTGGCTCAATGAGAATAAATGGAATGGCATGGTAGATACGATTCCGTTTCCTGAAACGCGTAGTTATGTAAAGTCTGTTTTACAGTATCAAGAAAGATATGAGGCATTATATGGTAACAATCATTGAGGCTTGTAAAGGCTTAGACTATTCATGGTTGCCTCAAAGTGTTGGAGGGTTTACTTTAGTTACATATAGTGATAGTGACTATACAGAGTTAACTGAACGTATTGAAGGTGGAGAAGAGGTTTTACAAATACCTATTTTTCATTATCAAAATAATTTAAATTGGCGATGGTCTGCATTATATGATAAAGAGGTAGAGGACTATACGGTACATATTGAAATGCCCCTCTTTTCCTTTGTTGATATTTCTTTTGTGAGAGCTGATTTAGAATCTTTTTGGATGGGGTTACAAGAACGCTGCGTTAAAGGTTTAACAAATATGTTAATCGAACCATCTAATAATTTTACCTTTACCTATCGTCGAAGAGGAATTCCTACGTGGGACTTTTCTGAGGTTATGCCTGAAGAGTTAGAAGGTTTTGTTCGAGATATTGATCCTGCTCACGGAATTCGCATGATTAATGGTTCTTTTATCATTGGTGAATACCGTAAAATGGATGAATGTACAGGTTTATTATTGTATTATAATGAGTTGCGCGATGAATATTTTGCAGAACTCCGTTATAAAAGCTATCCAGAAATTGATCATCATTTAGACGCTAAAAATTTAGATGATTTATCTAACGTGTTGCGTGAACATTTAGGCCCTATATTAAAAGGCTTACATGACCGTATTGATTAATTAGGATAGATTTGACTATGCTGTTATTGTAGTTGTTTTTGGGTTTTATAAAATGACTTATGTGGTATTGGTTTCTTAAATGCCCATTAGAAAGCGTAGAATTTGTATATACACAACAAATGTGATATACTATATATGACTTTTATATAAATCTTTTAAAAGAGTGGGCTTATGTCCACTCTTTCATTTATGATTAGCCTAATTTTCAGGTGAATGAATCAAGAGATATATACAAGATGTAGTAATGAAGGAGGCGATGGCTATGAAGAGAGAAGCAGTGGAGGAATTTGTATCCTCTGTAGTTGAAGGTATAATAGCCGGCACCGATATGGAACTCGTTGATGTAGACTATGTGCGCGAACGCGATTGGTATTTGCGTGTCTATCTCGATAAACCAGGTGGTGTAGATTTGGATGATTGTCAGTTGGTGAGCGAAAAATTAAGTGCTGTCCTCGACGAAAAAGATCCAATTACGGAAAACTATTTATTGGAAGTATCTTCTCCAGGCCTTGATCGAGTTCTTAAAAAAGATAAGGATTTGATTCGCTATAATGGCCGTGACGTAGATATTCAGTTATTTAAACCTGTTAATGGCAGTAAACAATTTACTGGTGCTTTACAAGGTTTTACGGATATAACTATCGACTTTACTATTAATGGTGAAAGCATGACATTTGAACGTTCTGCTATTGCACAAATTCGATTACATCTTGATTTTTAATACATGGAGGCATACGAGTGAGTCAAGAATTAATTCAAGCGGTAATGGTGCTTACAAAGCAAAAAGGTTTTGCTCCTGAGGTTATCTTTGAATCCTTAGAGGCTGCATTATTGCAAGCATATCGCAAAGAACCAACATCTAACCCAGATGCGTACGTTGTGATTGACCGTGAAACAGGCGTTTATAAAGTAATGGCAAAAAAACAAGTAGTAGAAACTGTGGAATTACCTGAAACAGAAATCAGCTTACTTGATGCTCGTAAAAAAGATAAACGTTTTGAGATTGGAGACGTAGTAGAAGTAGATGTAACTCCTGCCAACTTTGGTCGTAGTGCTGCCCATACTGCAAAACAAATGCTCATTCAACGTTTGAAAGAGGCTGAGCGTAGCGTAGTATACGAAGAATACTATAGCCGTGAAGGTGATATCATCACTGGTGTCATTACTCGTGTAGAAGGTAAAAACGTATTTATCAATCTTGGTAAAACAGAAGCAATCTTGCCGCCAACAGAGCAAATCGGTACTGAAACATATCGTGAAGGGGACCGCATTAAATGCTATATCGTAGAGGTTAAGAAAACTACGAAAGGCCCTCAAATCATGATTTCCCGTACACATCCAGGCCTATTAAAACGTCTCTTTGAATTAGAAGTGCCAGAAATCTTTGAAGGCGTTGTGGAGCTTAAATCTGTAGCTCGTGAGCCAGGTATGCGCTCTAAAATCGCTGTATATAGCCGCGATGAAAATGTTGATCCTGTAGGTGCCTGCGTAGGTCCTAAAGGTCAACGTGTACAACATATCGTTGATGAATTACACGATGAAAAAATCGACATTGTTAAATGGGATGAAGATCCAGCAATTTACATTGCTAACTCCTTAAGCCCTGCAAAGGTTGTATCTGTAGATGTAAGCGAGGAAGAAAAATCTTCTTACGTAGTAGTACCTGACTACCAATTATCCTTAGCGATTGGTAAAGCTGGTCAAAATGCTCGTTTAGCTGCGAAGTTAACAAACTGGAAAATCGATATTAAAAGCGAAACTCAAGCTGCTGAAGAACCTTTCACAGGTTTTGGCAATGCTGAGGATGGTGAATAGTCATGAAACCGAAATCCCAACCTATGCGAACTTGTGTAGGATGTGGTGAGCCTAAGGCTAAACGTGAATTGATTCGCGTAGCTTTGAGCCCAGACGGTAACATCAGTATTGATCGCACTGGTAAAGCACCAGGACGTGGAGCTTATCTATGTGAATCCATGTCGTGCTTTGAGCAAGCCTATAAAGCAAAACGATTAGAACGGTCATTAAAGCATAGTGTATCGAAAGAGATATACGAAGCGTTACAACGTGATTTACAAGAGAATGAGTAATCACTGATATACATGAATGAAGATAAAATTTTGAATCTCTTAGGTTTAGCACAACGAGCAGGCAAAGTTATTTCCGGTGATTTCATCGTAGAAAAGTCTATAAAGAGAAAGGAACCGAAATTGGTACTTCTCGCTGGTGACTGTGCAGCCAACAATGAAAAGAAATATACTCAATTAGCAGAGACACATCACATTCCACTTCATAGTATTGCCAATAAAGAGGCGTTAGGAACGGCCATTGGTAAAGAAGTTAGGGTAGTAGTTGCCATACTAGATGATGGATTTGCAAAGGCATTATTAAAAGAGATTGATCGATAATAAGGGGGTATGTAGATGTCCAAAAAGCGCGTCCATGAAATCGCCAAAGAGTTTGGCGTAGAAAGTAAGCAGGTTATATCTATTTTGCAACAACATAATGTAAATGTTACGAAAGCAGTTAATTCTGTAGATGATTCCGGTTATGAAATTGTAAAAAAACAATTGAGCAAAAACTCTGAAGCACCTAAAGTAGTACAAAAAACAGAACAAAAATCTGCTCCAACTGCGGCTCATAAACAAGAAGCTGCTCCACATAAACAACAACATCCAAATCGTTCTAACGAACATAAAAAGGATAATCATAAACAAGGTGGTCAAAAACAAGACGATCAATCTAAACAAAAGGACCACAAAAAAGGAAATGTACGTCACGTACAAATTTCTGAGCCTACACGTAAATCCGATGGTAACCAACATGGTGGTGACCGCGCTAATAATCGCCCTAATAACAATAATAACCGCAATAATGACAACCGTAATAATAACGGTCGTCCTAATGATGCGCGTAATAACGAAAATCGCAATAATGATAACCGTAATAGCGACAACCGCAACAATGATAATCGCAATTCTAATAACAACGATCGCCGTAACAAGAAAAATAAAAAAGGTGGCAATAATCGCCCTCAATCCTTGTTATCTACATCTATGCAAAAGAAAAAGAATCGCGTAAAACATCGTAATGAACAGTACTTACAACAAAAAGCTGAAGCTGAGCGTAAGGCTGAAGCAGCGATTGCAACAGAAATTGAATTAAGCGGTCCTTTAACTGTTAAAGAATTAGCTGAAAAAATGGGGCGCGAAGTATCTGAAATCATCAAAAAGTTGATGCTTTTAGGTGTAATGGCAAGCATTAACCAAGAGGTTGATGTTGATACAGCTACCATCGTAGCCGAAGAGTTTGGCGTAACTGTAACTGAAGTAGAGCCTGAAGAGGATCCTACTGATATCATCGAAATTGAAGATGCACCAGAAACATTAAAACCTCGTCCACCAGTAGTTACTATCATGGGTCACGTTGACCATGGTAAAACATCCTTATTGGACGTAATTCGTCAAACTAACGTAACAGCTGGTGAAGCTGGCGGTATCACTCAACATATCGGTGCATATCAAGTTCGTTATAACGATAACAAAATTACTTTCCTTGATACACCAGGCCATGAAGCATTTACTGCTATGCGTCTACGCGGTGCGAAGTCCACAGATATCGCAGTTCTCGTAGTAGCTGCTGACGACGGTGTGATGCCACAAACTATCGAGGCTATTAACCATGCTAAATCTGCGGAAGTACCTATTATCGTAGCCATCAATAAAATGGATAAACCAGGTGCTAACCCAGACCATGTTAAACAACAATTGTCTGAACATGGCCTTTTACCAGAAGAATGGGGCGGTGATGTAATCATGGTTCCAGTTTCTGCTAAACAAAAACAAGGTATTGACGACTTGCTTGAAAATATCTTGCTCGTTGCAGAAGTTATGGAATTAAAAGCTAACCCTAACCGCAAAGCTTACGGCGTAGTTATCGAGGCTCAACTTGATAAAGGCCGTGGTGCTGTATGTACAGTATTAGTACAAAAAGGTTCCCTCCGCGTAGGTGATACAGTTCTTGCTGGTACTGCATACGGTAAAGTTCGTGCTATGACAAATGAACGCGGTGAAAAAGTAAAAGTAGCTCGTCCATCTATGCCAGTAGAAATCTTGGGCTTCTCCGAAGTTCCACAAGCTGGTGAAATCATCAATGGTATGGATGATAACGAAGCACGTGCAATCGCTGAAAAACGTATTGCAAAACAACGCGTTCAAGAATTACAAGCAACTCACAAAGTTACATTGGATGATATTTTCAACCAAATTCAACAAGGTGAGTTAAAAGACCTTAACATCATTATCAAAGCTGACGTTCAAGGCTCTGTAGAAGCATTGCGTCAATCTTTAGAAGGTATTAAAAACCCTGAAGTTCGTATTGTTATCGTCCATGCTGCAGTAGGTGCTATTAACGAATCCGATATCATGTTGGCTTCTGCATCTAATGCAATCGTAATGGGCTTCAATGTACGTCCAGATGCTAATGTTCGCCGCGCTGCGGAAAATGAAAAAGTTGACCTTCGTACATATCGCGTAATCTATGATGCTATCAACGACGTTGAGTCCGCGATGCGTGGTATGTTGGCACCTCAATTCAAAGAGGTTATCGTTGGTCGTGCTGAAGTACGTCAAGTAATCTCTACACCTAAAGCAATTGTTGCGGGTTCTTATGTAACTGAAGGTCGTATTACTAACGACTCTGAAGTACGTTTGATTCGCGATGGCATCGTTGTATTTGAAGGTAAGGTTGATTCCTTACGCCGTTTCAAAGACGAAGTGAAAGAGGTTAAGACATCCTTCGAATGTGGTATTTCCTTAGAAGGTTACCGTGATGTGAAGGAAGGCGACGTTATTGAAGCATACTTAATGGAAGAAATTGCACCTCAAATTTAGGAGGTTTATATGAGTGACGTTCGTGTCAGAAAACTACAAGAATTTATCAAACAAGAGGTAAGTCAAATGTTGATGCGCGGGTTGAAAGACCCTCGCATCGGTTTTACAACAATCACTGATGTTCATGTGACAGGTGATTTGCGGGAAGCTACGATTTATGTTTCCTTGTTTGGTTCTGATAAGGAAAAACAAGATACCCTTATCGCGTTAAAGCATGCATCTGGCCATATTCGTACTGAGCTTGGCAAAGTACTTAAATTGCGCCATATTCCTTCTATCACTTTTGATAAGGATACGTCTTTAGACTATAGCATGCATATCGAATCCCTTTTGAATGAAATCAAAAAGGACGAAGAAACAAATTAACACAAAGGATACAGAACATGAGTAAGATTACTATTAATCAATTACATATGGCTCTGTGTGAAGCTAATTCTATTATGCTAACCGTCCATGTTAGACCTGATGGCGATGCTATCGGGTCCATGGTGGCCTTTTACGAAGCCCTTATAGGACAAGGTAAAACTGTATATATGGTAGTGGATGATGTAGTTCCTGAGAAGTACTCATTCTTACGATATACGGACCACATCCATGATGTAGCATACTTTGAAACTAATCCAGTTGACATTGATATGCTCATGGTTTTGGATGCTAGCACGTATGAGCGAATTGGCAAAGTAGGTGCACTCTGGAGTGCACCTATTTTTAATATAGACCACCATATTTCTAATACAGAGTTTGCAGATCATCTATATTTGAAGCCAGAATTTGCTGCTACAGGTGAAATTATTACGGACTTATGCACGAAATGGAATTGGCCTATCACTGAGTCGATGGGTACCGCATTATATATGGCGATTGCTACAGATTGTGGGTTCTTTAAATTTAGTAACACTACAGCTAATACCCTTGAAATGGCTGCTAAATGTGTAGCTTCAGGGGCTAGACCTAATGCTATTTCTGAAACAATTGAGTCCATGTCTGCTAGTCGCTTAGAATTAACAAAACAAATTATGCAAACTATTGAGTTCCACAAGAATAATACAGTGGCCACGATCGAGTTAAATCGTGAGGCTATGACAATTCTTGGAGATGATACGGATGGTTTTGTAGATATTATTAGAAACGTCGATACTGTTGATATTGCAGTTTTATTAAAAGCTGAAGCTGATGATAGTACACGGGTTAGCTTACGTTCTAAAGGTACCGATGTGAATGCTATAGCTAGCCGTTTTGGCGGTGGCGGACACATTCGAGCTGCTGGTTGTACGATTAATTTACCATTAGAGGAAGCAAAAGAAGCTCTTATTGAGGTAATTAAGTAATGGATGGCATTTTACCATTTTTAAAACCGCCTGGTATTACAAGTCATGATGCTGTAGCCATTTGTCGCCGTATTTTAAAAGAAAAGCGCATTGGTCATAGTGGTACACTTGATCCTATGGCTTATGGTGTATTACCTATATTCCTTGGTAAGGCTACGCGCCTCATAGAGTATACTGAAGGTTTTGATAAAACCTATGTTGCGGAATGTAAATTTGGAACTTTTACAGATACTGAAGATAGCGCAGGCCAACCTGTATTACCTGATACCGACATGGTATTGCGTGAAGGTGTCGTATTAGATGAATCTTTTCAGTTTTCTGAAATCTCAAAGTCTATGCTTAAACCATCATTTGATGAGTTGGTTACTACCCTGAATACCTTTGTAGGAATTCAAAATCAGAGGCCATCTAAGTATTCTGCTATTAAAGTAAATGGCATTCGAGCTTATGAATATGCACGAAAAGGGATTCCTGTAGAGTTGCCATTACGTCAAATTCATATTAAACATATTGAATTAATAGCTTATGGATTTCCATACTTTACGATTCGCGTAACTTGCTCAGGTGGCACTTATATTCGTTCGTTATTACGAGATATTTGCATTTCTCTGGGCATACCAGGCACTATGACATCTTTGGCACGTACTCAAGTAGGACCTTTTGTTATTGATTCCGCTAACATGGCGGAAGAGTTAATGTTACATGGTGAAAGCCTTTTATTACCAACAGATGTGGCGGTATCTCATCTTTCACAAGTGACTGTAAATAGTGTACAATTAAAGATGATGGTTCAAGGCAAGGAGTTGCCTATTAACAGTGAATTTTCTTTCACTGAACCAAATAATTTGTATAGAGCCTATGGACCACATGGTTTCATTGGTATTATGAAACGAACAAACCACTCCTTAAAGGTGGAAAAAAATATTTTTATTGAAGGATAAGTATGAAGCAAATACATTCGTTTGATGAACTACGTCAAATCAAAGATACAAAAGTATATGCCCTTGGTACCTTTGATGGCATTCATCGCGGTCATCAACGAGTTATACGTAAGGCTGTTGAGGAGGCTGCATCAGTTAATGGTGTTAGTATCATCATAACCTTTGAACATCATCCGTTAACGATTTTGCATCCCGATCGAGTACCAAAACGGGTCATTCAAGAAGAGATTATGGATTCTGTTCTTGAAGAGTTAAATATTGATTATATCTTACGATTGCCTATGACTGAAGAATTATTAAGAATGAGTGCTGATGAGTTTTTAGATGCTCTTTGTAAAGATACTACTGTGGAAGCCATCGTCGTTGGTGAGAATTTTACATTCGGTGCTAACGGGCTGGGTAATCCTGAATATATGAAACAAGTATTGGCGGATAGGGGAATACAAGTTTTAGTTCAGCCTTTATTGCCTTGTGATGGACTTAGTACTCCTATTTCCAGCACTGAGATTAGAAAAGCTATTCGAGAAGGCCGTCTAGAAGATGCCACTCATTGGCTTGGTAGACCATTCCAATTTAAAGGCACTGTCATAAAAGGTGATCAACGGGGACGTACATTAGGATTTCCTACATTAAATTTGTTACTTCCTAATGAAATGGCCACGCCTCCAGATGGCGTATATGCTAATCGTGTATGTATCGATGGCATTTGGTATGATGGGGTAGGTAATATTGGAGACAATCCAACATTTAAAAACCAGTATCATAGATGTGAAGTACACGTCTTTGACTTTGACCAAGATATATATGGAAAAGAAGTAATTGTACAATTTATTTCCTATCTTAGAGGGGAAGTTAAATTTAATAACTTACAAGATCTTATCGATCAAATGAAAGTAGATGAAGAACAGGCGTTAGCTATTTTAGCTAATGCATAATAAGGGGGTTCTCATGGATATTAAAGAAGCTCGCAAACAAATTGACAGTATTGATACTGTTTTAGTCGGTGAATTTGAAAAAAGACTATCCTTAATTAAAGAAATTGGCAAATATAAAGATGAACATCATTTGCCACTTGTCGATGAAGAACGGGATGAAAGCATCATTGCTATGCATCGTGCCAATTGCAAAGATGAGTCTTTAGCGAACTATGTAGAAAACTTTATGAAAACTGTTGTTTCCATGAGTAACGAGTACTTAAAAGAAAATATGCATAAACATATTTTTCTCATAGGTATGCCTGGTGCAGGTAAGACTACAGTAGGTAAAATGTTAGCTAAAGAATTGGGCCGAGATTTCTATGACTTAGATCAAACGATTCAAGACAAAGTGGGAAAATCTGTCCAAAAAATCTTTATTTATGACGGTAAAGATGCATTTAGTAAATATGAATATAATACAATCAAAGAATTAATTCATAACAAACCATCTGTTATCGCTACCGGTGGTGGTACAGTTACCTATGATAAAACTGTAAACTTAATGCGCAATAATGGTCTTGTTGTATTCGTTAATCGCGATGTAAATCATATTCTCGATGATTTGGATCTTGAAATTCGTCCACTTGTAAAAGAAAGTATCGAGTATATATTTAATGTATACGAAGAACGATATCCATTATACGAAGAAGTGGCGCATATCAAAATTGGTAACGAAGGTAGCATTACCGATGCGGTGCAAGAAATTATTGAAGCCTTGCCTAATACGGAGAAATAATGGACGCTATACGAGGATTTGTATACCGAACTATATATGAGAATACACAGCGTACATATTGCGTGTTTATCCTCAAAGATTATAATGAGGAATACATTACTTGTACCGGCAAATTTGAGTCTCCTAAAGAAGGGGAAGATATTGAAGTACGAGGTCGCTATGTAGAGCATGAAAAATACGGGCGTCAATTTGATGCGAGCAGCGTGGAAAAGTTAAAGCCCGATAATATGGGCGCAGCTAAGACGTATTTACTAAACCTAGGTATAAAAGGGTTTGGGGAGAAGTCTGTAGAGAAGGTTCTCGACTATTTTGGCATTCGTATTTTAGAAATTTTGCGTCAGGAACGTCCTGAAGAAATTAAGGATGTTCCTGGTCTTCGAAAAAGTGTTAAGGATGAATTATTTAACACTTTACTAGGTGAAGGTATTTTATCCGATTTGAATCACTTTTTTGAAAGTCACCATATTTCTTCTAAATGGAGTCGAACTGTATATACTTATTACGGTGTTCAGTCGGTAGCTGTCATAGAGGATAACCCTTATACCTTATTGCGTGTTGCACCGGATATGCTCTTTGGTACGGCTGACACATTAGCGGAACATTTGGGCATTACAGGTAGTGATTCTCGCCGTCTAGAGGCTGGTTTAGAATGGATTTTGCGCAGTTTAGATAATCAAGGTCATACATGCTTGCCAGTAGATCAACTGATAGGTCGCTTAGATGATCTTTTGCAAACTGATGTAGATGATATTGCTAACTTTATTGAAAGCCTTTTAGAGCAAGGTGCCTTGTATAGTACATATTACGAAGATATTTTATATATCTATCCCCCAGAAATGTATGTTTCTGAAGTGGAAGGTGTTCACTATACTAGGGAGTTTTTATTAGAAGCAGATCCAATTGCTTTAGATATTCCTAGCTTTATAGACCGATTTGAACATGATAACTATATTACCTTTGGTGATGCTCAAAAAGAGGCTATTCAGCTTTCTTTCTTTGAGAAGTTTTCCCTCATAACTGGTGGTCCTGGTACGGGCAAAACAACGATTATTAAGGCTTTAGTAAAAGGGTTCCAACTAGGTGGATTAGGTCGTATTATCTTATGTGCCCCTACGGGCCGCGCTGCGAAACGACTTACAGAGGCTACGGAGTTTGAAGCTACTACGATACATAGATTATTAGTACCTGTTCAAGGTAGTGATTCCTATGATTTTACTAAGAATGAGGATGATCCATTAGATATAGATGTTATTATCATCGATGAAGCTTCTATGCTCAATGTTCGTCTATTCTATTCTTTAATGGCCGCTATTCCTAAAGAAGCTCATGTTATTATCGTAGGCGACGTCGATCAGTTGCCACCCATTGGGGCCGGTTTTGTATTAAAAGATTTGCTTCATAGTGATTGTGTACCTTATACACGACTCAATCAGATTTATCGTCAAAGTTCTGGCAACACTATCGTTGAAAGCGCTTATGCCATCAATCGAGGGGGAATGCCGAATCTAGATGGTGTGAGTGAAGAGTTTTCCTTTATTCCCGTTAAGTCCTATGACATGATGATGAAAACTATCATCGATGTATATAAACGAGAGCAGGAATATGTAGAGGATGAATTAGATATTCAAATTATTTCTCCTATGCGTCGTGGTGAAGCGGGTAGTACGTTGATATCTCAATATGTACAACAAGCTATTAATCCACCAGATAGCTATAAAGGGGAAGTACGTGTAAATGGCATTACTTATCGCGTTGGCGACAAGGTTATTCAAATCCTAAATGACTATGAGTTAGAGGTCTTTAATGGTGAAATTGGTGTCATTTACGCCATTACACGAACAGATATTTGTATCCGATTTATCCATAAAGAGGTTCGTCTACCTATCGATGAAGCACATATGATTATGCCAGCCTATGCTATTACGGTTCATAAAAGCCAAGGTAGTGAGTATGGCGTAGTTATTATTCCGTTTGTTCCTAGATATGGTGGTATGTTACAACGCAACTTGTTGTATACTGCTGTTACTCGAGCAAAACGAAAAGTTATTATTGTTGGTACTACTAGTGCTGTTGAACGTGCAGTACGTACCGTTAATGCTGATGAACGATATACATTGTTTAAAGAACGACTACAAGGGAGATGTGATTCTTAAATGAGTCTTTTAGATTTCCTATTTCCACCGGTTTGTCCTCACTGTGGTGCGCCTGTAGCAACACAAGGTGATTGGTGTAAAACTTGTTTTACAGATCTATTACATATTCGTCATGTGCCACATAAATTTTTACATCATGTAGATGATGTCTGTGTGCTTGCGGAATATCGTGGTGGTCTAAAGTCTATGATTTACGATGTAAAATTTAATGAAAAAAAGGAGCAGTCCAAAGGGGCTGCTCCTTTTTTAACGTCGTACAACTTTTACATGAAATATGATAAATATAATATAGTTAGTCGTAATTGTAAGACCGTATATGACTATATTGTGCCCGTACCGTCTAGTGCTAAAAAAATTGATAAAAGGGGATATAATCAAGTTGATTTATTTTTCAGGCATTGGGCACAGTCCTTACAAAACATTGATAATAAGCATTTTATTTGGTTAGACTGTATATATAAATTTGATACTTCAAATGATATGTGGGCTTTAACTAATAAGGAAAGACATCAAAATATTGATGATGCCTTTGTCATAAAAGCTGAGTACAAGGATATTGAATTGGCTGATAAAAATATTTTAATTGTAGACGATATTTATACGACAGGCGCAACCATTGAAGCTGTAACTAAGGTGTTGAGATCATATAAACCTTTTAAAATTGATGCATTAACATTAGCTAGTGGTAGTTTTTAAATCCCAATAAAAAAGCGTCCACCATAAGGTGAACGCTTAGTAAGTATATTAGCCAAGAACATCAATAAAAGCTTTTACTACATCTGGATCGAAAAGAGAACCAGATGCACTAAAGAGTTCTTCTTTTGCTTTAGCTTTAGTTTTTGCCCAAAACTCGGTAGATGGATTAACTGTTGTATCATAATAATCGGCAACAGCAATGATTCGAGCTCCTAATGGAATGTTAGCACCTCGTAAATGCTTTGGATAACCAGAGCCATCCCATTTTTCGTGGTGGTAACGAATATAAGGCAAGATTTGTTGGCAGCAAGGGTAGTTTTCGATCATATTGGCACCACTTGCCGCATGTTGCTTATACTTGGACATTTCTTGTTTATTTAGATATGGAGATTTTTGAATTAGTGCATTAGGCACCATTAATAGCCCTACATCATGCAGTAAAGCTGCGTGACGAATTTGTTCAATTTCATTTAATGGTAAACCCATTTTAGCAGCAATACTAACTGCATAGTTTGAAACTTGGATAGAATGAGTATAAAGATGATAGCTTTTCATTTGTATCATCTGCAAAAGCTGAGCACTTATTGCTTCTAAACTGTCCTTTTCCAGTTCATACAACCCAGATGGTTGCATCAATGATAACATAAACATAATAAACCCCTCTAACTAACGTACAGAACATTTGGTACAACCCCTCGTACTCATGTTCATATCGTACAACTTTAGGCCGTTCTAATTTAACAGTATACAAATTATACACCATAAATAATATTTTGTGTATGATACGTATGTTCTTATATATATAATGTATTCATATTTAGCATACTAAAAATAATTGACTTTTTAAGAATCCACTAGATATAGTACTTTGAAAAAATAATTTTAGAAATATTAAAATAATATGAAGAATTTTTTAGGTTTTCTATTCCAATTTTCTATACATCAAGAAATAGGGGTTGCAAAAAATATTCTCATTAGTCTGAGAACTCATCGTTAGTATGTTTGGTTTTAAATTTATAGTATCATTTATATCATCGTTTATAGCATCTATTTTCATTACTAGAGTTGCTATTATACTATTGTAGGTGCATATATAATATACTACCTATAAAATTATTATTTACCTAGACATGAATACTCTTATTCTTTATAATACGTCTATACGGGTCTGTGGTTGAAAGTCGAGGCTAGTCGCAGGCAAAACGATCCACATAAGCAGTCTAAGAGACTGTGAGCATGGTGCGGCTTAGGTGTAAGTCCTGCCGGGAAACCGAGAGAGGTAGTAGTGGGGAGTCTCAGACTTATGAGCGAACCCTCCAGCAGGCGAGTGTGGGGGCAAAGACCAGGTCAGCCGTATACGGGCACATGAGGCTTTTCTCATGTGCTTTTTCTTTTTATACATTTGTATATTAAAAAATCTATAGAAACTCACTATCTATGGTAATATTTTTATTCAAAGTGTTTATATTTATACAGCGCGTGTATAAATATAATATATAAATATAGATATTTTGCAATATTTGTTATATTTATATACAAAATAGTTGACATATTTATACTAACTATATATACTGTTATAAAGTAATAGTAAGTTAGAACAAAGAGGTTGATAAAATGTTAAATAGCAAGTTGAAAAAATTAATTGTTGGTGGTTGTATGTTAGTTATTGCTGGCTCCTTAATTGGTGGCTGCGGTTCATCTAATCAAACAGCTTCTAATAAACTAGTTGTTGGTACTAATGCAACATTTGTTCCCTTTGAATTTAAAGATGAAAAGTCTCAAGATTATACTGGTTTTGATATTGATCTTATTCGTGCTATTGGTAAACGTATTAATAAAGATATAGAACTTAAAAATGTTGCTTTTGATGCTTTGATTCCTGCGTTAAATACTCGCGATATTGATGTTGCTGCATCTGGTATGACTATTACTAAACCAAGAAGCGAAAAAGTATTATTCTCTTCTCCTTATTATGAGAATGCGTTAGCAGTAGTTTTTAAAGATGGTACAACTATAAATTCTCTTGATGATTTAAAAGGTAAAAAAATCGCTGCTCAATTAGGAACAACTGGTGCTGACTTGGCTCATAAAATTGAAGGTACAACAGTAAAAGAGTTTGACCATAGTAATGAAGCTCTGTTAGAATTACAAAATGGTGGGGTTGATGCAACTATAATTGATTTGCCTGTAGCACAATACTATAGTACAAAACACCCTGACCAAAATATTAAATTTATGGCATATCCAAATACAAAAGAATATTTGGGCTTAGCAATTAACAAAGATAATAAAGCGTTGCAAGAACAAATTAATAAAGCAATTGCCGATATGAAGGCAGATGGTGAGTTTAATACATTATATAAAAAATGGTTTAATGTAGATGCACCTGCTGATATGCCAGTAGTGTTAGAATTTAAATAATAGGAGAGATCATGAGTTTTAATTGGGGGTTAATTGCGGATAATTTACCGCTCTTACTACAAGGTGCACTTGTGACTGTAGAAATTACAGCAATGTCTGTAGGCTGTGGTTTCTTTATCGGCTTGTTAGTATCTTTAGCGAATTTATCTAAATTTAGTTTAGTTAGATTATTAGCGAAATGTTATGTAGACATCATTCGTGGTACGCCACTATTGGTACAAATCTTCTTGATTTATTTTGCTTTACCAATGATTACAGGTCAACGTATTGATCCATTCATTGCAGCTGTTACAGCATGTAGTATTAACTCCGGTGCATATGTATCAGAAATCTTCCGTGCTGGTATTCAATCTATAGATAAAGGTCAAATGGAGGCTGGTAGATCTCTAGGTTTAACTTGGAGCCAAACCATGCGTTATATCATTATGCCTCAAGCGTTCAAAGCAATTATTCCTCCATTAGGGAACGAATTTATTGCTATGTTAAAAGACTCCTCTTTGGTTTCTGTTATCGGGTTTGAAGAATTGACACGTCGTGGTCAATTAATCATTGCTAAAACTTATGCATCCTTTGAAATCTGGGGTACAGTTGCTGTTATTTATCTAATTATGACTGTAACTATTTCACAATTAGTTGGATACCTTGAAAGGAAATATAGCATTAAATGATTAGATTAGAAAATGTACATAAAACCTTTGGTAAGAATGAAGTACTTAAAGGGATTAATTTACATATTGAGCAAGGTCAAGTTGTGGTTATCATCGGGCCATCTGGTTCTGGTAAAAGTACGGTTTTACGTACGATGAACTATTTGGAAGAGCCTACATCTGGTAAAGTTATTGTAGATGGTATGGATCTTTCAGATAAAAAGAAATTAAATGAAGTACGTGCTGAAGTGGGTATGGTATTCCAGAACTTTAATTTGTTCCCCCATATGACTGTTATGGAAAACTTAACCTTAGCGCAAACTAAGGTTCGTAAAATATCTTCTGATGAAGCAAAGAAAATAGGTCAAGCTTTACTTGATCGTGTAGGTTTAGCGGATAAAGCTAATGCCTATCCAGAGTCTTTGTCTGGGGGGCAAAAGCAGCGTGTTGCAATTGCTCGTGCGTTGGCTATGAAACCTAAGGTGATGTTGTTTGATGAGCCAACATCTGCGCTTGATCCAGAAATGGTTAGTGAAGTACTAGATGTAATGAAATCATTGGCAGAAGATGGGATGACGATGGTTATTGTTACTCATGAGATGAGCTTTGCAAAAAAAGTTGCAGATAGAGTATTATTTGTTGATGGTGGTTTGATTTTGGAAGATGATACGCCAGAACGTGTATTTGATTCACCAACAAATGAAAGAACAAAATCCTTTTTGGACAAAATTTTATTAGATTAATTTCTAAGTTAATAAGAGGCAATCTTTAAAGATAGAGATTGCTTCTTATTTTTTTGTTTTTAAATATTACCAATTTTGTTTATATTTATTTTTGTGATATATTTATAGCTTTATATCTATTAATATATTTGATGACTTATTCAAAATTCTAAAGTAGAAGGCTATGTATGTGCTCTAAATAAGGATTCATTAATCTAATAAATACGATTAGCGCTATAAATATTTGTGATATAATTATAATTTATACAGTTATTTTTTGTAGTGATAATTTTTAATTCATATATTTTTATGATTATAAAATTATGTAATAATTTTATAGGTTGTACAGAAATATTTATAATGCTGATAAATAAAGGGTTTGTTGATATTAAAATATCACGGATTGTCAATAAATGTTATTTGTATATTCATTAAAAATGCTAATATTATTGTTTGATATTTTATACATGCTGTGTTATGATACAGATATAGAGCAAGACAGTAAGACAATAAATATATTTTTAGGAGGAAATTACCATGTTAGGTAAAGTAAAATGGTTTAGCGCAGAAAAAGGTTATGGTTTTATTGAACGAGAAGACGGTAGCGATGTATTCGTACACTACTCTGCGATCCAAGATGAAGGTTTCAAATCTTTGACAGAAGGTCAAAATGTAGAATTTGATATCGTTGATGGTAACCGTGGACCTCAAGCTGCTAACGTTGTTAAAGCGTAATCACATACGAGAATATTTATAATAACAACATATAAGAAAACCTCGATATTACATGATATCGAGGTTTTTTAGTTCTGAAAATATACATATTTCTACAAAAAATATAAAATATTTTGTATAAAAAGAAGGAGTTTTATTAGTCGATGTAGAAATACTAAATATAACACGAGAGATAAGGTAAAATGATACCACACACTCGTATCTCGTGGATGATTTTTAGAAAGGGTGTTGACTTATGAAAGTAGCAATCAGAGGTAAAAACATTGAAGTGACAGATGCTTTAAGAGCATACATTGAAAAAAGATTGAGCAAATTGACTCGTTACTTCGATGATGAGTTAGATGCACAAGCGGTTTTATCCGTTGTAAAAGATAAATCTACAGTTGAACTTACATGCTTCGTTGATAAAATCGTTCTCCGTGGTGTAGAAACTAATGATGACATGTATGCAGCTATTGACTTAGTAGTTGATAAAATTGTTCGTCAAATTCATAAACATAAAACTCGTTTAGCGAAACGTTTCAAAAAACAAGAAGCTTTCCATCCAGATGTGTTAGCAGCTCCTGTGGAAGAAGAAACTATCGAAGTTGTAAAACGCAAACACTTTGCAGTACGCCCAATGGATGTAGAAGAAGCAATCTTGCAAATGAATCTTATTGGGCACGACTTCTTTATGTTCTTCAATGCTGAAACTGAAGTGATGAACGTTGTATATCGTAGACATGATGGTTTCTATGGTTTAATTGAGCCAGAACTTCAATAACCTATAATGTCGGCTGAACTTAATCCTAACTCCTTTCTACTTTTAATCAGCCGATTATTATACTAAGGTGGATGACCGTTTTGAGTCATCCACCTTTTTTTAAAAAATACTATAAATAATCGTGAAATGCCTTGAATTCTTTGACTATTCAAGGCATTTTCGTTATAATAAATTAGATAAAATAATGTAAGCTGTCCTGTAGAGGAGTGATTTGTTTGTTAGGCTTTTTACAAAGGCTATTAGGTAATAACAACGCTAAAGAAATCAAAAAAATGCGTGCTATTGCTGATCATATTAATGAAATTGAACCAAACTATGTTAAATTAAGTGATGCTAACTTAGTGGCAAAAACCGATGAGTTTAAACGTCGTTTGCAAAAAGGGGAAACGTTAGACGACCTATTGCCAGAAGCATTTGCTGTAGTTCGTGAAGCATCTAAACGCGTATTAGGTATGCGTCATTTTGACGTACAGTTAATGGGTGGTATTTGCCTGCATAATGGTAATATCGCTGAAATGCGTACTGGTGAAGGTAAAACATTAGTTGCTACATTACCAGTATATCTTAATGCGTTGACAGGCAAAGGTGTGCACGTAGTTACAGTAAATGATTATTTGGCTACTCGTGACAGTGAGCAAATGGGTCGATTATATAATTTCCTAGGCCTTTCCACAGGTCTTATTGTAGCTAATCTCGATTTTAACCAACGTAGAGAAGCATATGCATGTGATATTACGTATGGTACAAATAACGAGTTTGGCTTTGACTATTTGCGCGATAATATGGTAACTGATGTACTTCAAATGGTACAACGTCCATTAAATTATGCTATTGTCGATGAAGTTGACTCTATCTTGATTGATGAAGCAAGAACTCCGTTAATTATTTCAGGTCCTGGTCAACGTTCCACAGATAATTACTATAAACTTGCTAAAATTGTTCCTCACCTTGTAAAAGATGAAGACTATACTATTGATGAGAAACAAAAAACCATTGCGCCTACAGATTCTGGTATAGAAAAGGTAGAGCAAATGCTTGGCGTTGAAAACTTATATGATGCTGAAAATATCGAGTTGAATCATTTGCTTGGTGCCTCTTTACGTGCCCATGCAATGATGCACCGCGATACTGATTACGTAGTTAAAGACGGAGAAGTTGTTATTGTCGATGAATTTACAGGTCGTTTAATGTTTGGTCGTCGTTATTCTGATGGCTTACATCAAGCTATCGAGGCTAAAGAAGGCTTGAAAGTTGAACGTGAAAGTCAAACTTTGGCATCTGTAACATTCCAAAACTACTTCCGTATGTATGAAAAATTAGCTGGTATGACTGGTACAGCTAAAACAGAGGAAAAAGAGTTTGTCAACATCTATGGTTTAGAAGTAATTCCAATTCCTCCAAATAAACCATTGATTCGTACAGATTTACCGGATCAAATTTTCAAAACCAAAGCTGCTAAATATCGTGCAGTAGTTCGTAATGCTGTAGAACGTCATAAAGTAGGTCAACCACTTTTAATTGGTACTACATCTATTACACAATCGGAAGAACTTTCAGACATGTTGTTACGTGCAGGGGTTCCTCATAATGTATTGAATGCTAAACACCATGAAAAAGAAGCTGAAATTGTTGCTAATGCTGGTCAAATGGGTATGGTAACTATCGCTACAAACATGGCTGGTCGTGGTACAGATATTACCCTTGGTGAAGGTGTACCTGAATTAGGTGGTTTAGCTATTTTGGGTACTGAACGCCATGAAAGCCGTCGTATTGATAATCAGTTGCGCGGTCGTTCAGGGCGTCAAGGTGACCCTGGTTCTTCTCAATTCTTCTTATCCTTGGAAGACGATTTAATGCGTATCTTTGGTGCTGATAATATTACAGGCATTATGGATAAACTCGGTATGGAAGAGGATGAGCCTATTGAGCATTCTTTGATTACAAAATCTATTGAACGAGCTCAAAAGAAAGTTGAAGATCATAACTACAATATTCGTAAATATGTTCTTGAATATGATGATGTTATGAATCAACAACGTGAAGTGTTATATGAACAACGTCGTCGTATTTTGCGCAACGAATCTTTGCGTGAAACGATTAATGAAATGATTGATAAGCTTGTTACTGATTCTGTAGATGCTTACGCTGATGAGAAGCTTTATCCAGAGGAATGGGACTACGAAGGTCTCTACAAACACTTAAGTCAGTATTTCTTAACTGAAGAGATTATGACACCTCAAGATATGGAAGAATATACTCGTCAAGAATTATTAGAACGCTTGTTAGAAATTGCTCATGAAGAGTATCAAGATCGTGTTAATATGCTTGGTGATGCTATGTTTGGCCAACTTGAGAAAGCTATCATGTTGCGCGTTGTTGATAACAAATGGATGGAACATTTGGATAATATGGATATGTTGCGTGAAGGTATTGGCCTTCGTGCATATGGTCAAAAAAATCCATTGGTGGAATACAAATTTGAAGCCTTTGATATGTTCCAAAACATGATTGCAGCAATTCAAGATGAAACAATCATGGCGTTATATAAAATTCGTGCACAATTGATTCAAGAAATCGAAGAACCAGTTGATCACTTAGAAGGTGCACAATCCCATCATGAAGATGTGTTGGAGCCACAAAACGAAGACTAAGATTTGTGAATGGCACGTTGCTCAATGGGACTACCAATGGGCAACGGCCATTTTTCTATTTTATTAAGGTAATAGTTTATCGATGTGATAGACTAATAAGTTAAAGGTGGTGAGCATAAATTGTTAGAAGATTTAAAACCAATAATTTCTAATCTGGAAGAACGTATTTATGGAATGAGGGATTCACTTTAACATCGCTCAGAAAGAGGATCGAATTTTTACACTTGATGTACAGATGAGTGATCCTACATTTTGGGATAATCCAGATAAGGCTCGTGAGATTTCTCAAGAAGCTACACAACTTAAAAATGCTGTGGAAAGCTATAAGCAACTTGTTGGTGATATTGAGGATGCCAATGTAATGCTTGAAATGGCTATCGAAGAAGATGATAGTTCTATGGAGAGTGAAATTAAGGAATATGTTAAGGCCATAGAAGAAACTGTTGAAAAACAAGAGGTTCTCTTGTTATTGAGCGGTGAATATGATGCTAATAATGCAATTTTAACCTTCCATGCTGGTGCAGGCGGTACGGAGGCACAAGACTGGTGCTCCATGTTAATCCGAATGTACTTGCGTTGGGCTGAAAAATCTGGTTTTTCTATTGAACTAATGGATGAACAACCAGGTGATGAGGCGGGTACTAAATCTGCTACGTTCCTTATTAAAGGTGAAAATGCTTTTGGTTATTTAAAATCTGAAAAAGGTGTTCATCGTTTAGTTCGTATTTCTCCATTTGATGCTGCTGCACGTCGACATACTTCTTTTGCTGCTGTCGATGTTATGCCCGAGATTGATGATACTGTTGAAATCAATATCGATATGAAGGATGTACAGGTGGATACTTATCGTGCCAGCGGTGCCGGTGGTCAGCACATCAATAAAACTGACTCTGCTGTACGTATGACACATAAACCGACAGGTATTGTTGTACAATGTCAAACACAACGATCACAAATGCAAAATAGAGAACAAGCATTGCGCTTATTACGTGCTAAATTATTTGAATTAGAGCTTGAAAAACAAGCCGAAATTAAAGAACAAATTGGTGGTACCTACCAGGCCATAGAGTGGGGCAGTCAAATTCGTTCTTATGTATTCCATCCTTATAATCTTGTTAAAGATCATCGTACTAATGTTGAAACAGGTAATGTTCAAGCTGTCATGGATGGTAACCTTGATCAATTTATCGAAGGCTTCTTGAAGAAAGAGGCGAACTTAACGATTTAGGAGATGTTTATGAAAAAAATTTTGCTATTCCTATTAGTGTTGATTATAGCATTAGCTGCAGCAACACAATTCTTATTACCTTCATATATTAGTTCTCGTATTGAAAAGCAATTAAATGATTCTTTAAAACCATCAGCACAAAGTGTTAATGTTGAATCCCAACCTGGATTCAAACTATTGTATGGTGAAGCTGACCATGTGTATGGTTCATTAGATAATGTTAAGCTTGGTAAACTTAATTTTGCTACTTTCCAATTTGATGCAAAACAAATTCTTGTTAATCCAATTTCCTTGTTAGCTAATCAAGATATTGATGTTATTAGTGTAGGTAATGCTAGTATTGATGGTACTGTTACAAATTCTGATTTAGCATCATTCTTGAGTACTCAAGCTGGTAGTGAAATTAAAGATGTTAATGTAACTATTGATAAAGACAATATTAGTTTAACTGGTCAAATGAATGTGGGAATGGTATTTAAAGGTGATGTTAAGTTGGATGGCAGTTTGGAGTTAAATAATAATAAGCTATTGTTTTCACCTAAAAAATTCACCATTAATGGTGCTACAATTCCTGGTTTGACATCTAGTGTGTTAGAAGAGACAGAGATTTATGATTTTAATAATTTCCCTATCCCTGTAAAAGCAGATACTTTAACTACTGATAATGGACAAATTCGCATTAAAGTTAAACCTATATTCAACTAGAAAGGATTTGCTGTGAATCATCGGAACACTCAAAAAAGTAAATACTCATGGATTCTTATACTTTGTATTATTGTAGGTCTTTTATCTTCTTTATACTTAGTATTTGAACGCCATCAAATTGAAAAATCTCAAAATCATATTGAAAATATTGTAGATTATGATGCTGTTTTACGGGCCAATGCCTTTGAAAAACGTAGTCAACAAGAAGCGTTTGATGCACTTCGCAATGTAGGAGTAACAGCATTTGCTATTTATGACAGAACACTAGAAAAAGCTAAAGATGCTGGGCAGGTTAAAGTCTTAACTTCTGAAGAGATGGACTCTGTTCGTGTTAATGGCGCATCCATCAAACCTGGTGCCACATATGTAGCGCTTATTCCTGGTAAAGAAGGCTATTATAAAGAGATTCGTGAAGATTTATACCATCGCATCGGCAAGGATAAGGTTAGGGAACTTAACACAAGTATCGGCCCTGTTCTTGAATTATATGGTGCTACAGCTGATAGCTACGCAAAGATGAATCTTGGTATTTCTAAATTGCAAGCTCAAGAAATTGCAGACCGTGGCTTTAATGTGATTGTTCGTCCTACCAATTACAGAAATGTTACTTCTGAAGATCTTCAATATGTCTTTAAACGCCTTGAAGGTATTCCACATGTAACAGGCATGATTTTTGCAGGTAAAGAGGCTCTAGGTGCACCTAATTTGACAGATGAAACATTAGAGTTGTTACACAAAAATCATATTCCTCTAGTTGGTATTGAAGCAGTAAATCAATTGCAATATGAACCACAACAAGGTTTCTTGGAAATGGCTGCTAAAGATAATTACAGTGTAGGTCGTGTATATACTATTCCTAAAGATGAGTTGAAAAAAATCACTCCTGAAGAAGCTGCACAACGTTTCTACATTAGTAATATTGAACGTAATATTCGTTTTAACTTGTTCCCTATATATGAAACGGGCGTAAACAATGAAACTGCATTACAAACAACGATAAACTATATTGGTATGGCTACGGAAAAACTTGCTGCTAAAGGTTTTGAATTTGGTCCTGCAGATATTTATCCACCTTATACGCCAAATCCGTTGTTAGTAGTTCTTACTATGATCGGTGCTATTGCTCTCTTTGTATATGTTGGTCAAATGCTAATTCCAATGTCTAAACATACACAATTGGTTGCCTTTTTTGGTATTTCCTTAGCATCTATCGTTGTATTTATCGTTACAAGCGGTACTTTAATCACCCAAATTTGGGCTTTATCTAGTGCTGTTATGGCTCCAGTGGGGGCTATGATTCGCCTGATGGAAGAGTGGCGTCGTTATGATGGTGCACGTCCTTTAGGAGCTACTAAGTCTACAGTGCTTGCTTTATTCTATCTTGTAATTGCAGCTTTATTTGCTGCTATTGGAGCCATGTATATTGCATCCTTACTTGGTAATACGAAATTCTTTATGGAATTTGCTATCTTTAGGGGTGTTAAATTAACATTTGTATTACCAGTTATTCTCGTTATGATTGCTTATTTACAACGATTTCCATTGTGGAAAGGGCGCATGATTAACTCTAAAGAAGAAGCGAAGAAGTTCGTAGTAGAATTCCTTACAATGGATGTTAAATTCTATGTATTCTTCGTAGTAGCTGCCCTCGGTGCAGTAGCATGGGTATTTGTTGGTCGTAGTGGTCATACTGCAGGTGTTCCAGTGCCTACTGTTGAACTTATGCTTCGTCGTTTCCTTGAAAATACGATGTATGCAAGACCTCGCGAAAAAGAATTTATTATTGGTCATCCTGCATTAATGCTTGCCACCTTTGCATTCTTACGGAAATGGCCTACAGTGATTCATTTTTTATTAACTCTAGCTGGTGTTATCGGTATTGCTTCTATGGTAGAAACATTCTGCCATATCAGGACGCCTGTATTCATGTCTATCATGCGTGGTTATGATGGATTATTGCTTGGTGCTCTTTTCGGCGTGCTTCTTATCATTGCTGTACGTTTTGTGATATATGTAACACAATGGTTCCAAGCTAGGGAGGTTGACCATGAGTAATATCGTAATCTCTGGTTATTATGGCTTTGGTAATGCTGGTGATGAGGCTATGCTTTGCGCTATTATCGATGCTATTCGTAAAGAAGAGGTAGACGCACATATTACTGTAATTTCTGGTAATCCTAAAGAGACTAGTAAGAAACATAATATCAATGCAGTTGGTACATTTTCTGCATTTGGTATCTTAAAATCTATTGCTAATTCTGATCTTGTCATCAGTGGCGGTGGTAGTCTTTTACAAGATGCTACTAGTATTCGTAATACTTATTATTACTTAAGTATTATGGCGTTAGCTAAAATGATGGGGAAAAAGGTTATGCTTTATTCCCAAGGGATTGGACCTTTGAATCGACCATCTACGCGTCGAGCTGTAGGTTTTGTATTGCGCTTTGTAGATACAATTACAGTGAGAGACTCTATTTCTAAAGAGGAATTAGAATCTTTAGGTATTGACGATGTAGAGGTTACTGCAGATGCTGTACTGGCAATGCAACCTGCTGATTTATCAATTGGGAAACATATTCTTGAAAGGTATACTTCTAAGCTTTCTGAAGCAATTGAACAACCTAAGAAGATAGGTGTTGCTGTCCGCAGTTGGAAAGAAGATACCGAATACCGTGAGGCCTTAGCAAATGTATTGAGTCGCTTGCAAGAACAAGATAATGTGGAAATTATCTTTATTCCTATGTCTCATCCTGAGGATACAAAAGAAGCTAAGATTATTGCTAGTTATATGCCGAAGGGCGCTATTGTATTGGAGGGCCCATTCTCTACTGAACAACAAGTATCCCTATCCGGTAATGTTGACTTGATGATTGGTATAAGACTACATGCCTTAGTCTTTAGTTCCTTAATGGGGAAACCTGTTATTGGCATTTCTTACGATCCTAAAATTACAAGTTTTTTACACATGATTGGGCAAGAACCTATTGGTACAATGACTCATTTGCGTGAAGAAGCTTTATATCAACGGTGTCATAAACTATTGAATTCTCGTGAAGAATATCAATCCTCTTATGACCGCATTGAAACATTGCGCATAGATTCTCAACGCAATGCAGAAATTGCTATTTCATTACTTAAGAATTATTAATATATTGGATCCTATCCAGAAAGAGAGGTCTCTATGGCTACATTAACACATGATGTTAAACAATTAGTTCAAGAGAAGGCAAAAGCTATTCGCGTTAGTATTGTACAGTCTGTGACGGCTGCAAAATCCGGTCACCCAGGTGGTTCACTATCTATCGCCGATGTGATGGCCTTGTTGTACTATGTAGAAATGAATGTAGATCCAGCAAATCCGAAAGCGCCTAATAGAGATCGTTTTGTCCTTTCTAAAGGTCATGCTGCACCTGCACTATACGCTACATTAGCTGAAAAAGGGTATTTCCCAAAAGAAGAGCTTTTGAACTTACGTAAAATTGACCATATGTTGCAAGGTCATCCAGATATGAAACATACACCTGGCGTAGATATGTCTACTGGTTCCTTAGGTCAAGGTATTTCTGCAGCTTGTGGTATGGCGCTGGCTGGTAAAATTGATAATGCTGATTATCGAGTGTATTCCATTCTTGGTGATGGTGAGCTTGAAGAAGGTCAAGTTTGGGAAGCAGCAATGTTTGCTGGTCATTACAAACTTAATAATTTAACTGCCTTTGTTGACTTTAATGGTCTTCAAATTGACGGCGATATTACAAAAGTACTTTCTCCATTACCAATTCCTGAAAAGTTCAAAGCTTTTAATTGGAATGTTATTGAAGTAAATGGTCATGATCTTGATGAACTTCATAATGCTATTGAAGCTGCTAAAGCTTTCACAGAAGGCCCTACATGCATCGTAATGCATACTGTAAAAGGTAAAGGCGTTGAAGAAATGGAAGGTCAAGCAGGTTGGCATGGTAAAGCGCCTAGTGAAGAACAAGGTGTAGCCTTTGTTAATGAAATTATGGGGGTACAATAATGGGTAAAGCAACACGTGAAGCATATGGTAATGCGCTAGCTCGCATTGGTAAAGAGAATACAAATATTATCGTTTTAGATGCAGATTTATCTAAATCTACAAAAACTGATACTTTTAAAGGTGCATGCCCAGAGCGCTTCTTTAATGTAGGTATTGCAGAGCAAAACTTGATTTCCGTTGGTGCAGGCCTTGCAGCAGCAGGTAAAATTCCTTTTGTTTCTTCCTTCGCTATGTTTGCCACAGGTCGTGCATTCGAGCAAATTCGCAATGCTGTATGTTATCCAAAATTAAATGTAAAAGTATGTGCTACACATGCGGGTATTACAGTAGGTGAAGATGGTGCTACACATCAAAGCTTGGAAGATATTTCTTGTATGCGTACATTGCCTAATATGACAGTCGTAGTTCCTGCAGATGAGCGTGAAACAGAGGCTGTTATTGAATGGGCTGCATCTTATGAAGGTCCTGTATATGTGCGTCTTGGTCGTGCCGGTGTAGATGATGTAACTGCAGAAGGTTATACATTTGTACCAGGCAAATCTACAACATTAGTAGACGGCTCTGATGTTACAATTATCGCTTGTGGTGCCTTGGTTGGACCTGCTGTAGAAGCAGCAAAATTGTTAGGTCAGTCTAATGTATCTGCTCGCGTTATCAATATGGCATCTATTAAGCCTATCGATGTAGATGCAATTATTAAAGCAGCTGATGAAACAGGTGCTATTGTTACCGCAGAAGAACATAATATCATTGGTGGTCTTGGTTCTGCTGTGTCTGAAGTTGTTGTGGCTAATAAGCCAGTTCCTATGGAGTTCGTTGGTGTACAAGATACATTTGGGGAGAGTGGTACACCAAAAGAATTAATGGCTAAATATGGCTTAACAGCAAAAGACATTGTAGAAGCAGTAAAACGTGTAATCACTCGTAAATAATCAAAGGGGATCCCATGATTGAATTTAAGAATGTTAGTAAAGTCTATGATAATGGTTCTGTTGCATTAGACGATGTGTGTTTAACCATTAACGATGGTGAATTCGTCCTCGTTTGTGGTCACAGTGGTGCAGGGAAATCAACTCTATTCAAGTTGTTAACACATGAAGTTGTACCAGATACTGGTACAGTTATCGTTGATGACTTTGATGTTACGCGCTTGAAGCGTAGCAAAATTCCAAAATTACGTAGAAAATTAGGCGTAGTATTCCAAGACTTCCGTTTATTACCAAATAAAACGGTAGCTGAAAATATCGCTTTTGCTCTCGAAGTAATTGAAGAAAAACCAAAGATTATTAAAGAAAAGGTAAGTCATGTATTAGAGCTTGTTGGTTTAAGTGATAAGGCTAATGATTTGCCAGAGGATCTATCTGGTGGTGAACAGCAGCGTGTTGCTATTGCTCGTGCTATTGTTAATCGCCCGTCTGTACTCATTGCTGATGAGCCAACAGGCAACCTAGATCCTGATACAAGTAAGGATATTGTAGATTTGTTCAAGCATATCAACAATTTTGGCACTACCGTTATTATGGTTACCCATAATATGGATCTTGTTTCGTATTTAAATAAACGCGTTATTCGTTTAAAAGATGGCCGCGTTCAAAGTGATAATATGAGAGGTGCAGAAATTAATGAAGCCTAGAACATTGAAATACTTTTTTAAAGAAGCCCTCAAATCTATGAAGCGTAACGGTCTTATGACGTTAGCATCTATTTCTACAGTGGCTTTATCTCTATTTATGCTTGGTGTATTCCTATGTGGTGTTATTAACTTGAATAATATGGCATCTAGCTTGGAAAACCAAGTACAGTTGAGTATTTACTTAAAAGATGGCTTAACAACAGAACAAATTATGTCTGTAGGCAAGCAAATAAAGGCGATCCCAAATCTTAAAAAGCTTGAGTTTGTTAATAAAGAACAAGCTATGAAAGAGTTTAAAGAGCGTCTTGGTGATCAACAGCAATTAGTTGATGCTTTAGGTGGTGTAAATCCATTGCCTAATTCATATGTATTAACTTTTGATAATCCTAGTGATGTAAAGGCAACTGCAAAGCTAGCTAAGACCTTCCAAGGTGTAGAAAGTACACATTATGGTCAAGATATTGTAGAAGAGATCTTCCGCATTACTCAAGTTATTCGTATTGGCGGTATTGTATTGATTGCTTTTTTAGCAGCCGCTACATTATTTATTATTTCTAATACAATTCGGTTAACTGTATTTGCACGTCGTAAAGAAATTGCCATCATGAAGTATGTAGGTGCTACAAATGGCTTTATTCGTTGGCCGTTTTTAATTGAAGGCATGATGTTAGGCTTAATTGGTGCTATCATTGCCGTTCTTTGCGTTGGTGAATTCTATCATTTTATTACTATGGAAGTATCTGAATCGTTAGCATTCTTCCCATTAGTACCAATGTTCCCATTTTTCTATGATGTGGCTATCTGTATTTTAGGTGGCGGCATAGTAGTAGGTGCTATTGGTAGTACTATTTCTTTAAAACAATACATGAAGGTGTAATGTTTATGAAATATAAAACAATACAGTCCCGTCTTGTAGTAACAATTTTAACGGGTATAGTTGTACTGGGAACACCTCTATACATCATTGCAGAAGACGAAGATTTAACGAATCAACTCGATTCGATTCAACAACAAGTAAATCAGCAAAATGCTATTAAAGCAGATGCTGAAACTGTCATTGTGAGCGTATCTGAGCAATTGCGTCAAATTGAAGAACAATTGCGTCAAGCGCAACAACAATTAGAAGCAATTCAACAACAACGTATAGCAGTAGAAAATGATATTACTGTTAATGAAAAGTTACTTGCTGAAGCACAAAAGCGTTTAGAAGGCCGTGAAGCTGTTTTCCATAAACGTGTCCGTGATATTTATATCAATGGGCGTTTGAGTTATTTAGATGTAGTTATTGGATCTAAAGACTTTAAAGACTTTGCAAATCGCTTAGAAATCTTAAAGCGAATCATTGATTCAGATATCAAGTTAATTGATGAAATTAAAAAAGAGCGAGCTGAAATAGCTGCTCGTAAGCAAGCCCTTGAACAATCTCGTGCTAAATTAGTAGAGCTTGAAAAAGCGGCAGTGGCTAAACAAGCTGAAATTGAACAGAAGAAACAAGAGCGTGAAGTAGTTCTACAAAAAGCACAAAATGATCGTGCTTTAGCAATGCAAGCTGTAGAAGAACTGAATGCATCATCTGCTCAAATTACAGCTCTCTTAAAAGCTCGACAAGCAGAACGTGCAGCAGCACGTGCAGCTGCAGAAGCAGCCGCCGCAGCGGTGGCTCAACAAGCTGCACCAAGTTATTCTTGGGTACAAGGGTCTGGTCAACTTGGCTGGCCTGTTAGTGGTGAAATTACTTCACCATATGGCTATCGCACGCATCCAATTTGGGGTACTACAATTTACCATTCAGGTATCGATATTGGTGTTGACGAAGGTACACCTGTTCATGCCGCTGATGGAGGTACTGTTGTTTGGTCAGGCTGGATGGGTGGTTATGGTTATGCCGTAGTTATCGATCATGGTAATGGTATGTCTACATTATATGGACATAACTCGGAGCTAGCTGTTTCTGAAGGACAAGATGTAGGTAAAGGACAAGTTATAGCCTATGCTGGTAGTACTGGTAACAGTACGGGACCACACGTACATTTTGAAGTTCGTATAAGTGGGGATCCAGTGGATCCTATGGGATATTTATAATATGAAATTTGACACACGTACAGTATTATGGAGCCTATTGAAATATATAGGCTCTGGCATCGCCATTATGTGGCTTACATTTTGGTATCTTTCTGGTTCATTCTGGGGATTGCCAAGATTATTTATAGCCTATTATGCTGCGAGTCAAGTCTTTATGACACCGACAGCTAAATCCACTCTTTACGATGGTATGCTAAAAGGTTTAATTGACTCTTTGGGAGAACCGCATAGTGTATACTTAGATGCTGAAGAATATAAGTCCATGAAAATGCAAACATCTGCAACTTATGCTGGTGTTGGTATGGTGCTTGGTACAGATGATAAAGGCCTATATGCTGTTAGCGTTATGGAAGATCAACCAGCTTTTAAAGCGGGTATCAAGCCGGGAGATCATATCATTGCTATTGATGGTCAATCTACTAGTGATATTACAGTAGAGGACGCGTCCTCTAAAATTCGGGGTGAAGCAGGTACTGTTGTAGCCCTTGAGATTGAACGCAATGGTGAAAAGTTGCATTTTGATATCACTCGAGAATCTATTGTTCTTCCTACTGTTAAAAGTAAAATGCTAACTAGCACAGTTGGTTATATTCGCATTAGTCAATTTGCTGAGAATACGGCAGATGATTTTGCAACTCAGTTTAAGGAGCTACAAGCTCAAGGAATGAAGGCACTTGTATTAGACTTGCGAGATAATCCAGGTGGCTTACTTTCAACAACTGAAAAAATAGCCAACTATATTATGCCTCCAGGTACATTGGTAACAGTACAAAATAGGGCTGGTAAAAAGGATATTTATAAGTCCGATGGTCCTGAAGTGACTATTCCTTTAGTCGTTTTAGTAAACAAAGGATCTGCTAGTGCATCTGAAATCATAGCAGGCGCCATTCAAGATCGTAAATTAGGTACCATTGTAGGTACTAATACATATGGCAAAGGTACAGTTCAAACTATATTCCCAAGTTTAGATAATGAGGGTATTAAAGTTACCATTGCTAAATACCACACACCAAGTGACCGTGTTATTGACGGAACTGGTATCAAACCTGATGTGGAAATAGATTTACCAAAAGGTGTAAATCCATCTAGTACATTAGATGATATTCAAATTAAAAAGGCATTAGAGATATTACAGCAATAATGCATAGGAGTTAAATTATGTTTATAGATAGAGCGCGCGTCTTTGTTAAGGCTGGTGATGGTGGGGACGGCATGTCCAGCTTTCGTCGTGAGAAATACGTGCCAAATGGCGGTCCTAGTGGCGGCGATGGTGGTAAAGGGGCGGACGTTATTTTTAAAGCGGACAAGAATATTAATACTCTTGTAGATTTTAGATATAAACGTCAATTCAAAGCACCTGCTGGTGGTAATGGTGAAAGCTCCAACAAGCATGGCCGTGGTTCTGAACCACTTATCATTCCTGTTCCATTGGGGACAGTAATTAAAGAGGAAGAAACAGGCAAAGTTTTCTGTGACCTCGTTAATGATGGCGATACATTTGTTATTGCTAAAGGCGGTCGTGGTGGTCGCGGTAATGCTCGCTTCCAAACAAGCGCTAACCGTGCGCCAACCTTTGCAGAAAAAGGTGAACCAGGTGAAGAATTCTGGTTACAATTAGAGCTGAAAGTATTAGCTGACGTGGGTTTATTAGGGTATCCATCTGTTGGTAAATCTAGTATTTTGCGTAAAGTATCTAAAGCTCAACCTGAGGTAGCAGCGTACCACTTTACTACATTGACACCAGTTCTAGGTGTTGTAACTATTTCTGGGGATCGTAGCTTTGTATTAGCCGATATTCCTGGTCTTATTGAAGGGGCTAGTGAAGGTGTTGGCTTAGGTCATAACTTCTTGCGTCACGTAGAGCGTACGAATATTTTAATTCATGTTCTTGATGTATCTGGGATGGAAGGCCGTGACCCTAAGGTTGACTTTGATGCTATTAACGAAGAGTTACGCAAATATTCTGAAAAATTAGCTAATAAAAAGCAAATTGTTGCTCTTAATAAGATTGATATGGTCTTTGATGACACCACAATTCCAGATAATAAAAAATACTTTGAAGATAAGGGCTATGAAGTATTTCTTATCAATGCATTGAGCGGCGAAGGTTTACCAGAGCTTATGGAACGAGCTTACTACTATGTAGAAAACTACGAACCAGAACCTGAAGCAACTGATGATACGGTTGTTTATGAAGCAAAACAAGATGTAGAGTTTGTTATCACTCGTGGTGATGATGCTGCTTTCTACATTACTGGTAAACGTATTGAAAGACTAGTTGCTATGACAAATCTTAGCGACGATCAATCTCTTCGTAGATTCCAACGTATTTGGCGTTTTATGGAACTCGATGCTAAGTTGAAAGAAAAAGGTTGTAAAGACGGTGATGAAGTTGTAATTGGGGATCAACGCTTTACATTCCAAGAGTAGGAGTTATAATGACAGGAAAACAAAAACGGTATTTACGTTCTTTAGCTGCTACTATGCCACCAGTTGTACAAATTGGTAAAAATGGCTTAGAAGATAGTGTTATTGATAGCGCTCGTGCAGCGTTGATGGCTCGTGAATTAATTAAAGTAAAATTACACAATAACAGCCCTGAAGATAAAACTATTTTCGAAGAGCTAGCAGACATGCTAGGTGCTGAGTTAGTACAAGTTATTGGCTTTAATGGCGTTTTGTATAAAGCTAAAAAAGAACCAAAAATTATTTTACCTAAATAGTTTTGAAATCATTTTTATTAATATTTTGGAGTTAAGAAGCTTTTAACCTTAGGAGGTTAGTCTATGCGCAGCGCTATCGTTAATGCTAAACGAATTGTAGTCAAAGTTGGTAGCAGTACGCTTTGTTACGCTAATGGTCATTTAAATTTAGAGCGTATTGAAAGATTAGTACGACAATTATCAGATTTAGCTAACCAAGGTAAAGAGGTTATCCTTGTTTCTTCTGGTGCTACAGGAGCTGGACTTGCTCCCTTAGGTTTTAAAGAGAAACCTAGAGATCTTGTACTTAAGCAAGCAGCGGCCGCCGTCGGTCAAGGAATTCTTATCCATATGTACGAGCGCATGTTCCGTGAATATGGGCGCACTGTAGGGCAAATTCTTTTAACAAAAGAGGATAGCACTGGACGTCATAGTTATCTTAACTTACGTAATACATTGCATACTTTGTTGCAACTCAATGTTATTCCCATCATCAACGAGAATGACGTGGTTGCTATTGAAGAGTTTAAAATAGGAGATAATGATACTTTGTCTGCTACTGTGGCAGGTATTGTAGATGCTGATTTACTTATCATTTTATCTGACATTGAAGGGTTATATACGGCTAATCCAGCAACTCATCCTGACGCTACCTTAATAGAAACAGTTTCTGAGATTACAGATGAAACGTATGCTATTGCAGGTGGTGCTGGTTCTAACATGGGCACTGGTGGTATGTATACTAAAATTAAAGCAGCTCACATGGCGACAAACTCTGGTGTACCTATGGTTATTACCTCTGGTGAAGTAGAGGACTCTATTCGTCGCGTATGTAAGGGGGAACAAATTGGTACTCTCTTCGAAGCACGTGATGCTGGTTTATCAGGAAAACATCATTGGCTAGCCTTTGGTAAGCGGTTGAAGGGATCCATTACTATTGATGATGGTTGTGCTCGTGCTGTTCTAGAAAAAGGGGCTAGTATATTGCCTGCTGGCATTGTTGATGTGGAAGGTACATTTGGACCTGGTGATACAATTTCTATTTATCATAATGGAAAAGAAATCGGACGAGGCCTTATCAACTATAGCGTTGATGATATGAAGGCTATTAAAGGTCATAATACTAACGATATAGCTCACATTTTAGGTATTAATACCACTTATGATGAAGCTATACATCGTAATAATCTAGTTTTATTACACTGAGGATACTTTATGAACCAGTATGAAGAAATTTGTAAAGATATGGGCTTGAGAGCTAAAACAGCTGCTTTTGAATTAGCTCAACTTGATCAAGGTACGGTAGATGCTGCATTATTGGCAATCGCTGATGCTGTGGAAGCAAAAAGTGATGAAATCATGGCTGCTAATAAGCAAGACTTAGAGAAATCTGGGGACTATAATGTACCTCAAACTATGATTGATCGATTAACGTTGACACCTAATCGAATTGCTCAAATGGCGGAAGGTGTTCGACAAGTTGCCGCTCTTGAAAGCCCAGTAGGCACTGTTATGGAAACGTTTACACGCCCTAATGGTCTGACTATAGAAAAAAGAGCAGTACCTTTTGGTGTGATTGGTATTATTTTTGAAGCTCGTCCAAATGTAACGATTGATGCTGGTGTTCTTTGCTTAAAAACGGGTAATGCTACAATTTTGCGTGGTGGTAAAGAGGCATTCCATACAAATCAAATCATCGTGTCTATCATGCGTAATACTCTAGAATCTTTGGGCATTAATGGGGATGCGATTCAATTGGTCGAGGTTCTTGATCGAGATATGGTTGGTGTACTATTACAACAACGTAAATACATTGATGTCATTATTCCCCGTGGCGGGGCTGGACTCATTCGTCGTGTCGTAGAGGAAAGTAGTATTCCTGTTATTGAAACGGGTAGTGGTGTATGTCATACTTTCGTAGATGAATATGCTAATCTAGATATGGCATTAGACATTGCTATTAATGCTAAAGTGCAACGTCCTTCAGTATGTAACGCTATGGAAACTTTGTTAGTTCACCAAGCCGTGGCCGGTGAATTTTTACCTCGCCTTGATAAAGCATTACAAGAATATGGCGTTCGCATTCATGGTGATGAAGCAGTAGCTCAATATATGGACAATACAATTCCTTTAACAGAGACTTCCTTTAGCACAGAATATAATGATATGGATTTAAATGTACGTATCGTTGAAAATCTTGAGGAAGCTATTGAGCATGTAAATTGCTATACTACACATCACTCTGAAGCTATTATTACTGATGAGCCGATGCGTGCTACAGTATTTATGAATTTAGTGGACTGTTCTACAGTGTATCATAATGCGTCCACACGCTTTACAGACGGCTTTGAGTTTGGCTTTGGCGCAGAAATAGGTATTAGTACACAAAAACTTCACGCTCGTGGTCCTATGGGCTTACAAGCTTTAACATCTTATAAATACTTCGTATTTGGAGAAGGCCAAGTGCGGACGTGAAGAATTTATATTACTTTATAAGGGCATATTACAGATATATTCAAACACCAAAAGGACGATATGAATGGATATCCTATGGAAAGGCATTGCTCTTATTCATCATTATTTGTGTCATTGTCATTAAGGGAGTGACCGCATTATGGTAGAGAAACGTCGTATAGGTATCATTGGTGGAACTTTCAACCCCATTCATCTAGGTCATCTAATGATTGCAGAGGTTGCTTGTGAAAGCTTTAATTTAGAAAAGGTTATATTTGTACCTGCCCGGATTCCACCGCATAAGCAGCATGATGTGATAGATAGTCATCATCGCTATGCTATGACAGCTGCTGCTGTATCAGATAATCCAAATTTTGAAATATCTGATATAGAGATGAGAAGAGAAGGTCCATCGTACACAGTAGATACAATTCAACATTTTAAAATTATATATGGTCCAAATGTAGAATTTTATTTTATTGCTGGTACGGATACAATTCGGGCATTACCGACTTGGAAATTTATAGAAGAGTTATTAGATGAAGTTCATTTTATTGGTGCTACTAGACCAGATGGATCGAGTGTTATAGATGCCACATTAGATGTACTAGGACCAAAGGCATATGAAAAGATTCATGTTATGGAAGTGCCTGAAATGAAATTATCTGCTACTTATTTACGGGAGCGCTTACGTTCTGGTAAAACCGTTCGCTATATGTTGCCTAAATGTGTAGTAGATTATATAGAAGAAAACCATATTTATGGGAAGGAATAAAGGATGTTATCTTATGATGAAATACAACATAGAGTGAGCCAATGGATGGGTAAAAAACGCTTTAAGCATACTCTAGGTGTTGTTGAATCTGCAACTCAATTAGCTAAACTATATAACGTTGATGTAGAGAAAGCGCGTTTAGCAGCATTACTACATGACTGTGCAAAGGAAATGTCACTCAAAGATATGCAAGCTTTGGTAAAAGCGAGTAAATACGAAGCTGATGATGAATTGTTAGCTAATGGTAATTTGTTGCATGGCTTAGCAGGTATGATTCGGGCTGAAAAGGAGTTTTCTATAACTGATCCAGAAGTTTTAGAAGCAATTCGTGTTCATACTACTGGTAAGGTTCATATGTCAAAGCTAGATAAGGTTATATTTTTAGCCGATTATATTGAGCCTAATAGAGATTTCCCAGGTGTGGATGAATTACGTAAAATGGCTACAAATGACCTAGATGAGGCTGTATTACTAGGATTTGATAACACTATCAATCATCTTATTGAGCAACATCTTTCTATTTATCCTTTGACCATTCTTGGTCGTAATGACGTATTACAATCTTGTAAGTAATGGAGTTTTTATATGGAAGAACGTGAACGAGCAAGAGCTCGCCGGCGTAGGAGAAGACGTCAACAAAAGTCATCGGTAAAATGGCCTAGAGTCATTTTAGCCATCGTTGTTGTTCTCGCTTTGCTCGGTGGGATAGGATATGGCATATATAGTGGCGTATCTTATGCATATAGAGCTATTGTAGGAACTACAGAAGTTACTGAAACAGTGGCTGATAATGGAAACAAACAAGACGCTAACACTGTATCTGTTGAGCAAAAAGGGTTAGATAAACCATTATATATTTTGATTGTTGGTACTGATGATAATAATCCAAGCCAAGGTGATAGTTTATTTTTATTATCTATAAATCTTGATCAAAAAACGATGGATGTTATCGGTATTCCAAGTAATAGTAAAATCGATAATCGTGACCAAACTGATGCAACTATGTTGAATGGTATCTACGAAAAAGGCGGCATCGAGCTAACTAAAGCCGTTGTTGAGGATATGTTCCACATTTCAATACCATACTATGTAGTGGTTGATCAAAATGCTTTCAAAAAAACAAATGATATCTTAGGTGATCAACATATTTATGTAGAACAACCTATGGAACATGTTGATGCAGAAGGCAATAAGGATATAGATTTACGTCGTGGCTATCAAAAGTTAGATAGTAATAATGCGTTAGCATACTTACGATACTCAGATCCTAAACATGATACGTTTACTCGTGTTCAACGACAAGAACGATTTTTAAAATTGTGGGTGGAACAAGTGCATAATGCATTTTTCTTAACAAATGCATGGCATATTTGGCGCATTTGGGATCATTACGATACTAATATCTCTACCTTAGATGCGATTAAGCTCGTATATAACATGAGCAAAATTAATAAGGAAGAAATTCATTTCTATATTCTTCCTGGCGAAAAAGTGTTAGTAGGAGATATGACTTACTGGAAAGTAAATCCAACAGAAGCGCAACGTTTAGTGGGGATTACAATGGGTCATTTACCGGCTAATGAAATGACACAATTTGTATCTGCTCCTACAAATAGTACAGCTAAAGTCGCACCTGAATCAGAACACAATGGCGGTACAATTACTAAGCCGACTGAACCTGGTGATGAAAGCGGTAGTAAACGTTAAAATAAGAGGGAGACTATGAAGAATAAAGAAGATATTAAACAATTTGTATTAGCATTAGCACAAGCTGCATTCGATAAAAAAGGCAGAGACATTGAAATCCTCGATTTAGAAGGTATTTCTATGTTAGGTGATTACTTCCTAATCGCTAGTGCCAATAATATTAAGCAATCTCAAAGTATTGCTGATGAACTGGAAGATAAAGCTGCTGAATTAGGCATGACAGTTCGTCATAGAGAAGGTTACCGTGAAGGTGAATGGATTTTACTTGATTTTGGCGATGTTATTTGCCATGTTTTTGGCGGCGATGAATTGCGTGAATTCTACGGTTTAGAAGAGTTGTGGAATGATGCAGGTCGAGTTCCATTCGAAGGAGTATAATATGGCTACAGAATTGTTGGAAAATACAATTGCCACATTGAAAGTATTGCGTACTAGTGACCAAGGTGCCTTCCTAGATGGTCAAACAGGCAATACAAATGATGATATTTTGCTTCATAAAGATCAACAAACGTCTCCCGTTGCTATTGGTGATGAAGTAGAAGTATTCTTATATCGCGATCCAAAAGGTCGTTTAACTGCTTCTATGCGTTTACCAGCGATGAAGGTAGGGCAGATTGGGTATGTTGAAGTAATCAATACGACAAACTTTGGCTGTTTCGTAGAGGTTGGTACCGAGCGTGGTATCTTCATGCCTCATGCTGAGATGCGTGGTCGTCCTCAAGTAGGCGAAAAGGTCTGGGTTCGACTCTATACAGATAAATCTGGTCGTTTTGCTGTATCCATGGATGTTGATGATGAAATGCGTCGCGCATCTAAGGCTGCTACAGATGCTAAAGTAGGACAATTGGTAAAAGGTGCTATCTACAATTTGACAAGTGATGGGGCATTCTTCATCACTCCAGAACGATGGATTGCCTTTTTACATCGTTCTGAGATGACTAGAAAATTAAAAGTAGGTGAAATGGTTGAAGGTCGCATTACTTTTAAGCGTGAAGATGGTCGTGTTAATGTATCGATGCGCCCTACAAAGGAAAAGGCTCTTGTATCCGATGGAGATATTATTATGGAATATCTTTTGAATCGTGGTGGGAAGATGCCGTATAGTGATGAATCTTCTGCTATGTTGATTAAAGATAAATTTAACATTAGTAAAGCTGCTTTCAAACGTGCTTTAGGGCATTTAATGAAAGAGAAGAAAATTGTTCAAGAGGATGGTTGGACATTGCTTACTGACATTGGTCGCCAGTGGACACCTCCTGTTAGTGTAGAGTCCCAATATGAGGAATAAAGACGATGAAAATTGTCATTGTAGGCGCTGGTAAGGTTGGTTATTCATTAGCTCAACGCCTTATTCAAGATGATCATGATGTATATGTCATCGATCGTTCACCAGAACGAATTCACAATCTTGAAAATACATTAGATGCTAGCTTAGTTCAGGGTAATGGTAGTGATATACAATTGCTCAATGAAATCGGTATGTCTGATGTAGGTATGTTCATTGCTGTTACTGATTCAGATGAGGTAAATATGCTATCTTGTGCGGTAGCTAAAATTACAGGTGTTCCTACAACGATTGCTCGTGTTCGTGACAATAGTGTGGCGGAACACATGGATGCAGAGATGCGTGCTAAACTAGGAGTTGATTTATTTATCAATCCTGAAATGGTTACAGCTCAAGAACTTTTAAAAATTTTAGAGACTCCATCAGCTATTGATGTAGAAGAATTTGGTCAAGGTTCTGTACGTCTCATGGAATTTAAGATTACAGATGAAACTTCATTAATAGGTCAACCTTTAAAAGAAATAAGATTCCCAGAAGGTGTTTTATTAGTAGGTATTTTACGTTATGGTGAAATGATTATTCCACATGGTGAAAGCATCCTCCAAGCTGATGATAGTGTATTCTTCTTGGGGTTAAAAGAATCTGTTGAAGAAGTAGAAAAGCTTTGGTTCCATAACCATACTACGTTTTATAAACGGGCTGTTATCATTGGTGCTGGTCTACTTGGTCGTAATCTGACTGTTTTATTAGAACGTGCTGGTTTTTCTGTGAAAGTTATTGAAAAAGATTTTGATCGATGTGAGCAGTTAGCTAATCTTGTAGATAAAGCGATGGTTATTAATGGCGATGGTACCGACTTTGATTTGTTAGAAGCTGAAGAAATCGCTGATAGCGATGTTATTATTGCGTTAACTGACGATGATAAACTTAATCTGCTAGTAGCTCTTGTAGGCAAGCATATGGGGATACCTAAGACTGTTGTTCGCGTAGGTCGTCCTGAATATATTATGCTTATGGAGCAAGTTGGTATAGATGTGGTATTCTCTCCTCGATTATTAACGGCTAGTCAAATTTTACGATTTGTACGAAGTGGAGAAGGGGTAGTATCAATTTCCACTTTTGAAGGTGGTAAGGCAGAGTCTATTGAAGTTGAGATCACTAGTGACTCTCCCGTAGCCGGTAAGCAGTTAAAAGATATCCGCCTGCCTGGCAAAGCTTTAGTAGGTGTTATTTTACGAGGTGATGAAGCTATTGTACCTCGTGGTAATACTGAAATTTTAGATGGGGATCACATCGTTCTCTTTACATTACCTGAATCGGTAAGTAAATTACTTAAATATCTTACTTAGTATGGAGGGGCTATGCGAATTCAAATCGTTATGTCCTTAGTGGGGCGACTCCTTTATATATTTGGTGCTTTTACATTAGTTCCTTTTATATATAGTGTCATATTTGAAACTGCATATTGGTCATTTCTTATAACCACGAGCCTTTCCTTAGGGCTAGGTGGACTTTTATCCTATTATGGCCGAAAAAGTCAAAGTTTTAGTCTTAGAGATGGTTTTCTCGTAGTATCCTCTACATGGATATTAACCGTTATTTTGGGAGCCTTACCTTTCTTAGGTAGTGGTATATTAATAAATGTTTTTGATGCACTCTTTGAAGCTACATCGGGGATTACAGCAACGGGTGCTACTATCATTTATAGTGTTGATGATTTACCGAATACCTTTGTTTTATGGCGTGGCCTAATGCATTGGATTGGTGGTATGGGGATTATCGTTCTGATTCTATCCTTTTTGAAAAACTTAGGGGCTGATGCAGCGCACTTCTTCAATGCGGAAGCATCTGTCCCAAAACCAGGTGTTGTAATGCCACGTATTCAATCGATGGCTACAAAGTTATGGCGTTTATACGTTGCTTTTACCGCTCTTTGTTTTCTCATGCTTTGGGCCGGTGGTATCGAGCCATTTGATGCTTTAAATTATGCCTTTTCCATTATTGCAACGGGTGGTTTTGCACCTACATCAGCAGGGGCATTTATATATGAACAAAGTAACTACATTTGCTTTGTATTTATTTTTTTTATGGTCCTTGCAGGTGGTAATTTCTCAGTATATTACAATGCTCTTCAAAAAGGGATTCGTGTTTTAATAGATGATTTTGAAACGCGTATGTACTGGTTAATACTTTTCAGTGGTGTTGCAATAGTAGCTATATCTCTAGCTTTACAGTCTACCATGAATGATCCATTGCAAATTATTCGAGATTCTGCGTTTAACTTAGTTTCCCTTCAAACAGGTAGTGGTTTTGCCGTTAGTGACTATGATTTATGGCCTGCAGCGGCACAGATGATGTTATTTATTTCTACATTCTTTGGTGGTTGTAGTGGGTCTACAACGGGTGGTGTAAAAATTATTCGCCTTATTATTCTAATCAAGAGCAGCATTATTTATTTAAGAAAAGCAATTCATCCTGAAATGGTACAAGTAGTTCGCATTAATGGCAAACCTATGCCTACTAAATGGATACAGATGGCACAGCAATTTTTATTTTTATATTTGATGATTTACGTTGTATCTGTATTCCTTATGACTTGTTTTGGCATGTCCACTTATGATGCTATGCAAATTATTACAGCTTTTCTTAGTAATGTAGGGATTGGCTTTGGAGGTTTTGGACCTACGGATACCTTTGCTACTATGACTGATGGTGCTAAATGTGTTGCCATAGCAGACATGTTATTAGGCCGTTTAGAATTATTTACAATCCTTGTTATGCTACATCCTCAATTTTGGGAAGGGTATTTCATCAAAAAAGACGTTCCTAAGCGTTATCGCATTTTATAGGAGGGCGTATGTATATGGAAATTATAAAACGCCCTCTAGGGTTATATAAAGCAAATTGTTATGTACTAAAAAAAGAGGGGAAATGCCTTATCATTGACCCAGGCTTTCATTGCAACCATATTATTGAAATGGTACAAGATTCTGAGCCTATAGCAGTTTTATTAACTCATGGTCACTGTGATCATGTATCAGCCCTCGATGAGGTCTGTGCTTATTATAATATTCCAGCCTACTTGCATCCTTTAGATCATGAATTGCTACAATTAATTCGTCGTAGACCTAGTGTTTATAAGAAGAAAATGTATACTAATTGTGAAGATTTAGTAACAGGAAAATTACAATTAGGACCTTTTGAAATTATCGTCCATCACACACCTGGACATAGTGCGGGTTCAGTTTGTCTGGAGATAGAGGGACATCTTTTTTCTGGGGATACTTTATTTAAACAAAATGTAGGGAATACCGATAACTATAATAGTAATCCTGAGGATTTAATCATTAGTTTGAAGCATATATTAACGTTGTCAAAGAGTTTAGTTATTGAGCCAGGACATAAAGAATCTACAATCTTAAAAGATGAAGAAGAATTCATCAAAAATATTGTAGGATAGTGTTGACAAAAGTCCTGATAACCGATATACTAAGCAAGTACTTTGGATACGGCCCCGTGGTGTAGCGGTTAACATGTCGCCCTGTCACGGCGAAGATCGTCAGTTCAAATCTGATCGGGGTCGCCATTCATGCCTCGGTAGCTCAGTTGGTAGAGCAACGGACTGAAAATCCGTGTGTCGACAGTTCGATTCTGTCCTGAGGCACCATGTACATGCGGGAATAGCTCAGCGGTAGAGCACCGCCTTGCCAAGGCGGGGGTCGCGAGTTCGAATCTCGTTTCCCGCTCCAACTTTATATGGCGGCATAGCCAAGCGGTAAGGCAGAGGTCTGCAAAACCTTTATTCCCCAGTTCGATTCTGGGTGCCGCCTCCACAATCGTTACCCATGCCGGGGTGGCGGAACAGGCAGACGCAACGGACTTAAAATCCGTCGGTTGGAAACAACCGTACCGGTTCGATTCCGGTCCTCGGCACCAATTAAGACTAACTTCGGTTAGTCTTTTTTCTTATCTGAATTAATTAAAACTATTGTTATGAATAATAAACCTAAGCTATTGATCAGTGAATGCTTGTGTGGTGTTCCTTGTCGCTATGATGGAAAAGACAATTATATAGATACCGTTGAGATTCTTAAAAATCATTATGAATTAGTACCTGTATGTCCAGAGGTGTTGGGTGGTCTTTGGACACCGAGAGATCCAGCTGAACGCCAAGGAAATCGTATATACACTGCTAATGGGACTGATGTGACAACTCAGTTTATAAGAGGTGCACAGCTTACAGTTCAGATAGCTCTTGAACATAAATGCGCACAAGCTCTGTTGAAGGCCAAAAGCCCTAGTTGTGGTTATAAGCGCATTTATGATGGTTCCTTTACAAGAACCTTAAAGGATGGTCATGGATGTACTGTAGAGGCTTTATTGAAGAAAAATATTAGAATCTATACGGAACATGATATAGATTTTTTGGTGGCACAAAAAAAGAGATGAGTTTTGCTCATCTCTTTTTCTTTTATTATGTTAACGTTCAGGTTAATACATAGGTTGATATAGCGCATTATATTTGACACATTAACATTGTTATGTACTACGGTTATTTACCAGCATTAACAGGATCATTAACTAGTGGTTGTTCGCCAAGTAATGTAGTTAAGTTATGTAAATTAAATCGATATTGAGCATTACTGAAGTCTCGAGTAGCATCGTAACGATAGTTCGGTGCCTGCATAAGACCTACTAATGTGTCATACAGCAAATCATTCGTAAAGAATTGATGCTCGTGTTTAGTCAGTACATCAGCTGTTTGCGGATAGGCTGTACGATATTGTGGAGATAAGTATACCCAGAATGGAATATGTGTCATAACAAAGTCGAATGTATCTGGATTGTGAGACTTACCTAAGATTTCGCCGTGATCGGAGAAGTATACCATAGCTTGTAAATTCAATTTATCTTTACCATAAGTGTAAATTTGCTGTAATAACCAGTCTGTATATAACTGACTATTTGCGTATGCTTCTTGGCCGTCAGGATATGGACCTTGTTTCCATTTACTAAATTCATGAGGGTAACGGTCATTGTAATAAATATGACTCCCCATAATATGAATAACGATAAAGTTATTTTGGGTAGGGTCTACAGTTTCTAGTAATGGTAACAATGCTTCGTCATAGCGATCGGAGAAATCATAAGCCTCATGAGCCCATTTTGTAGTGTCTGCAGTCTTAGCCATCAATGAAATAGCTGTATCATATTCACCAAATACCCCTTGGTTACTAAACCAATAAGTTGTGTAACCAGCTTTTTTTGCTATGTCTAAGATATTTGCAGAATCAAGGAAGTCTTTATCGTTATATTGATTTCGTTCAGATAGAGCACGCTCTAAAGTTGGAACTGTTTGTACATAAGAGGAATAGGCGTTGTCAAAGAATATAAAATCTTTATTGTTTGCACGCATATTTCCTTGCCATGGTGTATCATCATAAGGGAAGTCTGGATTATATACTTTCATATATTCACGAGAACTAGATTCACCGATGACTAGAATAATAGTTCCCGGTGTTTTATGGGCAGCTGTTTCTTCAGTATCTAAGTTAAAGGAATCAAATACTATATGATGATTATCATTATATTGTTGCATTTGTTTTACATAATCACCTGTAGCAATCCAGTTAGCAACGATACATGTTTGAGGGAATAAGAAGAACGGTACATATACTAGAAAGGCTACGATAGAAGCGATGAGCATAGCAGATCGCATAGGGCGTGTAGTATTTAAATTAACTACCGATTTCATGCCTAAATTAGACCAGTATAATAAATATGTCCATAAAATAAGACCAACCCCTACTGCAATCAGACCAGGAATACCAACTGCATTTTTTAAGAAACCAAGTGCTTCTTCTGGATTAGTCATATAGACAGCTAATAGACTAGCTGGTGTTAAACAGTGCCATGTAGTCATGTAATAGCCAATTTGTAAGAGTGGGATGAGGCTAAGAATCATGGAAATGATAGCCATGATTAAGGATGTTGTTTTATGGAAGCGATTCGTTTGATTGAGTAAAAACTGAATGCCTGATAAACCCATAAAGATGTATAAGCCAAATAAGAAATCATTGGAAAATTCATAGAAGTACAATGGTTTTACATAAGACCAGTGGAATAAAAGTGGGAAGGTAAGAGCCCATAAGATACCTACCAATCCATATCCTAAAAATGGTCTGTGGAAAACGGTGCAGCCCATAAAGTATTGAAACAAGAAGGTACCAACAATGGTGGGCACCGCTAGATTTTTAATATCCTTAACATCTAATCCTAGTGTAATGGAGTCGTAAATTAAAAATAGAATGATATATAAAACAATACCTATAATACCAAAGCGAAGAATGGGGTTACGCCCAATTTGCTTTAAACTAGATGACATGATAAAGCCTCTCTTAAAGGAACAAATAATAATATATCTTTATAATATATAATAGTTATATTATTAAAGATAGCAGATGAATGTAAAAAAAACAATTATTTGAAAGTACTACTATAAATGCTTTATAATTATATAGTTAAGTACATTTTTCTAAGGATTGGGGTTTATGGGAGATTATAATTATAAGTTGGACGTCTTTGAAGGTCCCCTTGATTTGTTGTTGCATCTCATTGAAAAACATAAAATAGAAATCACCGATATTCCTATCGTTGAGATAACGAGTCAATACTTGGAGTATCTAGATAACTGGAACTATTTTGATATTCACTATAGCAGTGAATTTCTTGTTATGGCTTCCACTTTATTACAAATTAAATCGCGTATGCTATTGCCTAAGGCTGAACCTGAGCCGGAGGATTCTGAGGATCCACGGGATGAGTTAGTAGCTAAATTAGTTGAGTTTAAAAAGATTAAGGATTTTACAGCTCTATTGATGGAGCGAACAGCCGTATCGGCAAATGTTTTTAGTCGTCCTGAAGAAACGAGTGTTCTCGGCTTAGATAATGTATATAAACTAGAGCTTTCACAGTTATATCAAATATTTTACCAAACCTTAAAACGGGCTAAAGAATTACCTGAAGAAAATCCTATTCGAGAGGTTAAAGTAGAAAAAGATACGTACAGCTTAGAGGATATGATTTTATCCTTGTCGAGCCGTATACGTCGTGGTGAAAGTTTACACTTTAGGGAATTATTAGTAGCTATAGAAACCAAAAGTGGTATGGTAACAATCTTTATGGCTGTTCTTGAATTGTTAAAACAGCAAGTTATGGAAATGCGTTACGAAGATGATGATATTATATTCACTGCTGCTTTGGATGGAGCCGTGTAGAAAGGGGGCTATATGAGCTTATCAACAATGCATTTAGAGGCTGTTTTGTTTTCAGCGGCAAAACCTATATCAATCGAAATGTTAGAAGAGGTGTTCAATCTTTCGCGTGATGAAATACAAGACTATATAAATGAATTAAAACGGGAGCTAGAAGACCAACATCGAGGTATTCGACTACGTGTATCTGGGGCTGGTGTCGAATTAGTTAGTGCTATGGAAAGTGCGGATTATGTGGGACATATCCGTAAAAGAGAAGATAAATTATCTAATGCAGCGATGGAAACATTAGCAGTTATTGCTTATAAGCAACCAATCACTAAAGCTGAAATTGAAGAAATCCGTGGTGTTAATAGTGATAAAATTATAAAACAATTACTTACTAGATCTCTTATAGCTGAGTTAGGCCATAAAGATACTGTAGGTAGACCTATTCTATATGGTACGACTGATGAGTTTTTAAGAAGTGCTGGTGTAGAATCGATAGAAGCTTTACATCAAGAGGTTTCAGAAGCAGAAGGATAATATGGAACGATTACAAAAATATATTGCAAGTTGTGGTGTTGCATCACGACGTAAAGCAGAAGAATTAATTATAGAGGGTAAGGTACAGGTAAACGGACGAAAGGTTACAGAGCTTGGCATTAAAATTAATCCTCAAAAAGATAAGGTTAAGGTTAATGGCCAATTGTTGGCTCAGGAAAAGCCTGTATATTATTTATTAAATAAACCAAAAGGTGTCATTACATCTGTGTCTGACCCTCAAGGTCGAGAAACTGTTTTAGATTATATTAAAAATGAATCTAAACGCATTTATCCTGTGGGACGTCTCGACTTGTACACAGAAGGCTTATTACTACTTACAAATGATGGTGAGTTAGCACAAAACTTAACGCATCCCTCTAAAGGTGTGGAAAAAACTTATGAAGTGCGCATCAAAGGTCGCGTTCGCGATGAAGACTTACAAGTTATAGCTAATGGTGTGAAGCTGGAAGACGGCATGACTGCACCAGCTACAATTGTAGATTTAGGTTTTGATGATCATAATGGTGTACATGAAGTAGAGATTACTATTCATGAAGGTCGTAATCGACAAGTTCGTCGTATGTTTGAACACTTTGGGTACCGTATTCATAACTTAAAACGAATTGCTTATGCTGGACTTACCTTAGGTGGTGTTAAACGCGGTGCTTCTCGCCAGCTTACAATTCGTGAAGTAAAAGCCCTAAAAGCATTAGGAGCAGATAAGAAATGAAACAAATCATAGTTATTGGCGGTGGTGCAGCAGGTCTTATGGCGGCTGTTATAGCTGGTCGTGAAGGGGCACGTGTCATCTTACTCGAAAAAATGAATATGGTTGGTAAGAAGATGGGCATTACTGGCAAAGGTCGCTGTAATATTACAAATAGTGCAGACATGACCGAGTTTATTAAAAATACACCTGGTAATGGTAAGTTCTTATATGGCGCTTACGAACGCTTTAGTAATGAAGACTTGCTTGAGTTATTGCATAGTTGGGGCTTGAAAACTAAAGTAGAACGTGGTGGCCGAGTATTCCCAGAATCTGATTCCGCTTTAGAAGTGCGCAATACATTCATGAAAATCCTTAAAAAGTATAATGTGCAAGTTCATTTAAATGAACCTGTTACATCTATTACTGTTGAGGAGGGTCGTGTTGTTGGTGTTGCAACAGATAAGGAAACATATGCTTGTGATGCTGCTATCATCTGTACAGGCGGTGCATCTTATCCATTAACCGGTTCTACTGGTGATGGTTACGCTTTAGCTAAAAAAGTGGGACATACTATTACTGATATTCGTCCATCTTTGGTACCTATCGTTACAAACGAAGCATGGGTCAAAGATATTATGGGGCTTAGTCTTCGTAATGTTGAAGTGTCTGTTGTTTCTAAGAATAAAGTACAGGCTAAGCAATTTGGGGAAATGATGTTTACTCATTTTGGTCTTACAGGCCCTACTATTTTGTCCTTAAGTCATACAGTAGGCAAGTTGCTCCGTAAGAAGAATCCTCAAATTACAATTGAAATCAATCTTAAGCCTGCTTTGACTGCTGAGATATTGGATAAACGCTTACAAAAAGACTTTGATTTATATTCTAAAAAACAATTAGTTAATGGTATGAAGGATTTGCTTCCTGTAAATCTCATTCCTATAGTTATTCAACTGGCTGAATTAGATCCATCAAAACCAATAAACCAAATTACAAAGGAGGAACGATTGCGCCTATGTCATGTGTTACAACATATGACATTGACCGTGAAGGAATTACGCCCTGTGGCTGAAGCTATTGTTACAGCTGGTGGTATTTCTTTAAAAGAGTTTAATCCTAAAACAATGGAGTCTAAATTGGTTAGTGGTTTATATGGCGCTGGTGAAGTATTAGATATTGATGCTTTCACAGGAGGCTATAATCTACAAGCTGCCTTTTCCACAGGCTATGTGGCGGCTATGCATGCCGTACACGGTGATGAAGAATAGAGGTTATTTATGAGTACTAAAAAAATTGCCATTGCTATCGATGGTCCTGCAGGGGCTGGTAAAAGTAGTATTTCTAAAGTAGTGGCTAATGAATTAGGGTATTTATATATTGATACAGGTGCTATGTACCGTGGTGTAACATGGGCCGTTCTAGATAGTCAAATCGATGTTAATGACCAAGAGGCTGTAGAAGCTTTATTGCCATCATTAAATCTAACATTAGAGCCTACTGCAACAGCATGTAAAGTTTTTGTTAAAGGTAAAGATGTAACATCATTAATACGTCAACAACAAATTAATGAAAATGTATCTACCATTGCTTCTTATAAAGGGGTTCGACAATATTTGGTAGAACGTCAACAAGCAATGGCCGCTGTTGGTGGTGTTATTTTGGACGGTCGAGATATCGGCTCTGTTGTATTGCCTGATGCAGAGTTAAAAATATATTTAACTGCTTCTGTTGATGCTCGTGCTCATCGTAGATGGCACGAAGTACAAGGGACACCTAATGAGCAAACATTAGATGAAATTAAAAAGAATGTTGAAAGTCGCGATGAAATGGATAAGAATCGAGAAGAATCACCACTTATATGTGTTGAAGATGCTGTAGTAGTAGATTCTAGCGACATGAATTTCGATGAAACTGTGGCATATATGTTGAAATTAATACAGGAGACTATCAATCATGAATAAATTTTCTGCCTGGTTATGGCGCACTGTTTTCTGGCTCCGCTATAAGGTTGGGTATGGATTGAAAGTATATGGACGGGATAATTTTCCTATGGAAGGACCTGTTATCGTCGTGCCAAATCATTTGAGTAATAATGATCCACCAATTTGTGGCTATGCTTTACCAAGGCATGTTCACTTCATGGCTAAACAAGAATTGTTTGTAAATCCTATTTCACGCTTTATTTGTACTTGGCTTGGTGCATTCCCATTAAATCGTGGAGCTATCGATAAAGTTGCAATTCGTCATGCCATGGGTTTACTTAAAGATAATAAGGTGCTAGGCATTTTTGCTGAAGGGAACCGTCAAAAAAGTGGTAAACTTGGTAGATTCCATGATGGCGCAGCTTCGATAGCTTTAAGAACTGGTATTGCCATCATTCCTGTCGCTATTATAGGTTCTTATAATATGGAACGAGATAAGGTGGCTTGTATCATAGGAAAACCAGTTCCGGTTGAAAAGGCTAAAGCAACACCAGAAGCAATTAAAGAAGTAAATGATCGTGTTAAAGGTGAAATACAGCGAATGATAGATTCGTATCATGAAAATCGTGTAGAGGAGACTTTATGGAAATAATTTTGGCTGAAAACCATGGCTTTTGCTATGGTGTAAAAAGAGCCGTCGAAATGGCGAATGAAGCCGCAAATAGTGATGGCAAAAGCTATACATTGGGCCCGATCATACACAATCCACAAGTAGTAGGTCGTCTTGAAGATAAAGGGGTTAGTCCTGTTCAAGTAGTATCCGACATCGAAGAGGGGACAATGATTATACGATCTCATGGTGTTGGTCCTGCTATTTATGAAGAGGCTGAAGAAAAGGGTTTAAACATTGTAGATGCTACATGTCCTCACGTTAAAAAGGCGCAACAAGATGCGAAGTCTGTCATTGAAGATGGGATGGCTTTGGTGATTTTGGGCGAAAAGAATCATCCTGAGGTCAAAAGTATTAATTTATGGGCGAATAATGAAGGTATAATCATCGAAGATGAGGAATCCGCTAAAAAACTACAAATTGTGGAAAAAATGGGTGTTGTTGTACAAACAACCTTTTCACAATTCAAATTTAACAGTATAATAGACATATTAGAGAAAAAATCTAAGAATCTTAAGGTTTTCAAAACGATATGCAATGCAACGCAAGAACGACAGAACTCTGCCGTTGAATTAGCACGTAATGTAGATCTTATGATTGTGGTAGGTGGCAAGAACAGCGGCAATACAAACCGATTGGCAGAGGTTTGTCGTGACGTTGGATGTACAACATATCACATTGAAACTTCTACTGAATTACAACTGGAATGGTTTAACCGAGTACAGACGGTAGGAGTAACAGCAGGAGCATCGACTCCCGACTGGATTATTAAGGAGGTCATTGAGACAATGAAAGATTTTGCAGAATTATTAGCAGCCGAAGGTCAAGAAGAATTTAAGAAAGGGAACGTTGTAGAAGGTACAGTAGTTCAAGTTGAAGATGAACGCGCTTATGTATCTTTTGGCTACAAAACTGAAGCCATTTTGAATAGAACTGAAATTTCTTATCCAGCACCAGAATCTGCCAAAGATGTGTTAAAAAATGGTGATGAAATTAAAGCAGTTATCATGAATCACATCAAAGAAGATAATCCTATTTATCTTTCCATGACTCGCTTGGCTAAAGATGAAGATTGGCAATATGTTATTGAAGCACAAGAAAAAGATGAAGCTATCGTATGTAAAGGTATTGATGCTATCCCAGCAGGTTTGGTAGTAACAGTTAAATCCCTTCGTGGTTTCATTCCATTGTCCCAAGGTGATGTTCACTTTGTGAAATCCTTGGACAACTTGGTTGGTACAGAATTCGAAGCTAAAGTACTTGAAATCGACGAAAAGAAAAACCGTTTGGTTCTTTCCCGTCGTGCAGTATTGGAAGTTGAACGTCAAGCTAAATTGGCTGAAGCATTGAAAAACATCAACGTTGGCGAAAACTATAAAGGTATCGTTCGTAAAATCATGCCTTATGGTGCTTTCGTAGATATCGGCGGTATTGAAGGTTTACTTCACATTTCCGACATTTCTTGGCAAAAAATCAAAAAAGTGGAAGATGTTCTTTCCGTTGGTCAAGAAATCGAAGTTAAATTACAATCCTTCGACGCTGAACAAAACAAATTATCCTTGTCCTTGAAAGCTTTGTCTAAAAGCCCATGGGATGTAGCTGAAGAAACATTGCATGTTGGCGATGTTATCAACGGCAAAGTTGTTCGTTTGGTAGCTTACGGTGCATTCGTAGCTGTTAACGACGATATTCAAGGTTTACTTCACATTTCTCAAATTACAAAACAACGTAATGCGAAAGTTGAAGATTACTTGAACCGCGGTCAAGAAGTTGAAGTTAAAATCATTTCTCTTAACAAAGATGAAAAGAAATTGGGTTTGGCTTTAACTGAAATGATGGAATCCAAAGAAACTGCAGAAGACGCTGAATAATTCATTGTCTAATATAAGGCTAACCAAGGTTTACTTGGTTAGCCTTTTTGCGTACTATATGTAGGATATGATAAAATATAGTAATGTAATAGATTAGATAATGAGGTGAAACTATGGCAAAACCATTAGTGGCCGTTGTAGGCCGTCCAAATGTAGGTAAATCTACACTTTTTAATGCCATTGTTAATAAACGTATCTCTATAGTCGAAGATATTCCCGGTGTTACGCGGGACCGTATTTACTTCGACGCAGAGTGGTTAAATCGTGAATTTACAATGATCGATACAGGTGGTATCGAATTCATCACTGAAAATAGTCATGTTATTCCAAAAATGATGCGATTACAAGCTGAATTGGCTATTGAAGAAGCGGATGTAATCTTATTTGTCGTTGATGGTAAACAAGGTATTGTACCAGCTGATGAAGAGGTTGCTAATATTTTGCGCGCCAGTGGCAAACCCGTAGTTCTTGTAGTTAACAAGATTGATAGCGTGAACCAAGAGCCTAATATTTACGAATTTTACAATCTAGGTTTAGGTGATCCTATTGGTATTTCTGCAAAAAATCTAATGAACTTAGGTGATTTACTTGATGACACCGTGAAACATTTTCCACCTGTAGGTACTAATGTTGATGACGAAGATACAATTCATGTAGCCATTATTGGTCGTCCAAATGTCGGTAAATCTTCTTTGACGAATGCCTTATTGGGTCAAGATCGTGTTATCGTATCTGATGTAGCAGGTACTACTCGAGATTCCATCGATACATATTGGACACATGGGGATCAAAAATTTGTATTAATCGATACAGCTGGTATGCGTCGCAAATCTAAAATTGATGAAGCTGTAGAACGATATAGTATAGTGCGCTCTTTGCGATCTGTAGACCGTTCTGATATTGTTGTTCTTGTGCTAGATGCACAGGATGGTGTTACGGAACAAGACAAGAAGATTGCAGGTTATGCTTATGAAGCCGGTAAGGGTGTAGTCATTGTTGTTAATAAATGGGATCTTGTTGAAAAAGATGATAAAACAACATTGCGCTTTACTGAAGATATTTATGAGGAATTAGGCTTCTTGCAATTTGCACCGATTCTTTTTGCATCTGCTTTAACTAAGCAACGTATACATCGATTAGCAGATATGTTGAAATTCGTATCTGAGCAACAATATCGTCGTGTATCTACAGGTACGTTGAATCAATTGTTACAAGATGCGCAAACAGTAAATCCAGTGCCATCTCGCAATGGTAGAATTCCTAAGATTTACTACATGACCCAAGCAAGTGTTAAGCCACCGACCTTTATTTTATTTGTAAATGAACCTGAGTTAATTCACTTCTCTTATATGCGTTTCTTAGAAAATCGATTACGTGAATCCTTCGGCTTTGAAGGGACTCCAATTCGCTTAGTGTTACGTGGTAAGAAACGGGATGATGAAGACTAATGGATATTATGATTATCGTTTATGCTGTATTAGCATATTTTATTGGTTCAATTCCGAGTGGCTTAATCATTGGCAAAACCTTCTTTAATACAGACGTACGCCAATTTGGATCAAAGAATATAGGGGCCACCAATACATATCGTGTTATCGGCCTTAAAGCTGCATTACCGGTATTTTTATGTGATGCACTAAAAGGTGCTGCTGGGGTAGTATTATTATCCTCTTATGGACCTATGTATATGATTTTAGGTGGTATCCTTGCTATGATGGGCCATAACTGGTCTATATTCTTGGGATTCAAAGGTGGTCGTGGTGTTGCTACCGGATTAGGTGTTCTCATTGCTCTTTCTCCTTTAGTAGCATTGTTTTGTTTCCTTGTGTGGGGCATTATCGTCTATTTTACCAAGCTTGTATCCTTAGGTTCTATCGTAGCTGCTGCATTAGTTCCTGTATTGATGTATGTTACAGGTGAATCCTACTGGTTTGTTGGCTTTGGTGGATTAGCTGCATTATTTGTTATAGTTCGCCATTGGGATAATATTAAACGTCTACTTGCAGGTAATGAGTTAAAAGTAGAACGTATTAAAAAGGATTAATGTATGAATGTTGTTGTTATTGGCTCTGGTAGCTGGGGGACAGCCCTTGCTATTAAATCCGTGTTAGCTGGAAATACTACAACTTTATATTGTCGTCGCCCGGAATTTGCTGATCAATTGGCTAAGGACTTAGAAAATAAAGATTATTTGCCGGGGGTAGAGCTACCTAAAGAGTTACTATATAGCTCTGATTTAGAGGCGTCTATTAGGAATGCAGAAGTTGTTTTAATGGTTACACCTTCTGTACATGTACGTACTAGCTTAGAGTCTATAAAACCTTATGCACATAAAAATCAATCTTATATTCTTTGTTCAAAAGGCGTTGAACGAACTACAGGTAAATTATTGACCACTGTTATGAAAGAGGTTCTTGGTCCCGTCGGTTGTCACTTAGCGGTTCTTTCTGGTCCAAATCATGCAGAAGAAATTGGGCGTAATTTACCAGCTGCTTCTGTATTGAGTACAGAGGATTTAGGGGTAGCTACTACACTTCAGAAAGCGTTATGTAGTCAAAATTTTAGAATTTATGCAAATACTGATGTTATAGGTGTTGAGCTTGCAGGTGCTACAAAGAATATCATAGCCCTTGCTGCTGGTATCGTTGATGGCCTTAAACTTGGCGACAATTGTAAAGCCTTGTTATTAACGAGAGGCCTACATGAGATGACTCGCTTTGGGGTAGCCTTAGGTGCTCAGAAAGAAACTTATGCTGGTTTAGCCGGAATGGGCGATTTGATTGCTACTTGTATGAGTCCTCATGGTCGTAACCGTGCAGCTGGTCAAAAGCTAGCAGATGGCAAGACGATGGACTACATCATTAATCATACAAATATGGTGGTAGAAGGTTTCTTTGCCACAGATATTGTGTATAAAATGGCTTGTGAACATCAAATTGAAATGCCTATAACTAAAGCATTATATGAGGTTTTATATGAGGAGAAGTCCCCAGCTTTAGCCTTGGCTGAGTTAATGGGGCGCGATATTAAAATTGAAGTGTCATAAATAAAAGATACTTTTAATTTGGTTATTTATATACTATAATTAATGAGTATAATCTTGTGAGGGTTGTATGCGAATTATTGGCGGAACTGCGAAGGGACATGCTATAAAAGCACCTAAAGGGGTTGATACTAGACCTACACTTGATCGTGTTCGGGAAAGTGTATTCAATGTATTAGCTAATAGAGGTATATTTGGTACAGACGTATTAGATATATTTTCTGGCACTGGTGCAGTAGCAATTGAAGCCTTAAGTCGCGGTGCAGCACATGCAGTAGCGGTAGACTTTAAAACGGGAAAATTAATTTTAGAGAATGCTAAACATTGTCGTGTGGATGATCGGTTAGAAATTATTCCGAGGAAACTTTCACAATTAAAAAAATATATAGTGGGACGACAGTTCGATTATATTTTTTCTGATCCGCCATATGAAAATGGATTTATACAAGATACCATAGATTTGGTTGTGACCTATGATTTATTAAAGTCTGAAGGTGTTTTATTACTAGAGCATCATAAGGATGAGGCTTTTAGTTTGCCTGAGTCATGGGAGTGTATAAAAGAACAGAAATTTGGTTATACGATGGTTTCCTATTTTGTAAACACAGCTGAAAGGAGCTAATCCTGTGCGTATAGGTGTATGTCCGGGTAGTTTTGACCCAGTTACTAATGGACATGTTGATATTTTTGAACGGGGCAGTCGATTAGTTGATAAATTAATCATTGCTGTTAGCTCAAATCCGAATAAGAACTCCTTATTTACTATGGAAGAACGGGTTGAGATGATTCGAAATTCAGTCAAACATATTCCTAATGTTGAAATTGATTGTACGGGTGGTTTGCTCAACGAATACGTTAAATCAAAGAATGCGACTATCATTATTCGCGGCTTACGTGCATTGAGCGACTTTGAATATGAATTTCAGCGTGCTTTGTTTGCAAAATATTTGGATGATGACATCGAAACAGTATTTATTATGACAAATAATAAATACTCTTTTGTCAGCTCCACTGGTATTCGAGAACTTGCCAAATTTGGTGGTAAACTAGATGGCCTTGTTCCGGATGATGTTAAGGAAAAACTTGAAGAACGCTTTAATACGGTCCATAATAAATAGGGGTGAAATTGTATGAAAACAGAAAAATTATTAGAAGATTTAGAGGTTCTTATTGAATCTAGCAGCCGTATTCCTATGACTACAAAACGTATGATAGAGGAAGACGAAATTATGCGTATTATCGATTCTATTCAAGAGTCCTTGCCATTGGAACTTGAAGAGTCTCGTCGTATCGTAGCAGATAAAGATAAAGTATTAGCTGATGCTCAACGTCAAGCTGAAACTTTAATTGATCAAGCAAAAGATTACATTGCTAAATTGACAGCTGAAAGTGAACTTGTTAAACAAGCTCAAGAGCAAGCTAATCAAATTATCAATGCTGCTAACCAATCCTCTGAAGAATTGAAATCCAGCTCCATTCAATATGCTGGCGACGTACTTAAATATGTAGAAAATAACTTAGAGAAAACATTGGAAAGCTTACGTCAAAACCGTGAAAGTTTAAAACAAACTGAACAACGTACTGAAGAAAACCAATAATATAAATTAACGGCTAGATACAATGTATCTAGCCGTTTTTTCTTTTTATTCGTTATAATTGTCAGGTTTTTTAGGCTCTACAATCATAGTTTGATGTGTATTAAAAATAACAAAACCTAAAGGTGATCCTGGCGGCTTTTTGATATTTTTAATGTATGTATAGTCTACAGGAACCTTACTAGTTTCTCGTGCCTTACTGAAGTAGGCTGCATATTGTGCTACTTTAGATAAGATCATATCATCTGGTTCAACATTAAGTCTTAAGATAAGGTGAGAGCCTTGAATATCTTGTGTATGGAACCAAATGTCTGTAGGTTTTGCAAAACGATGCGTTAAATATTCATTTTGCTGATTGTTGCGACCAATAAATATTTCACCTTCGTCAATTGTTAAGTGAATATAGTTAGATTTCCCTAGCTTGTAGGATAGGGGCTTTTTAGATTTTTTTATAATGCCTGCATCCATACATTCTTTTCGAATTTCCTCTAAACTTTCACGAGTGGTAGCAAGTGATATACTATACAAAATTGATTTTAAGTATTCAAGTTTTGTAGTACTTGCATTGAGTTGGTACTCACCGCTAACCATACGATTCTTCAGTTTAGTGTAAAGTTTGTAATACCATTGTGCATTTTCTACAATCGTTAGATTTGGTTTTAATGGTATTGTTAGCATTTCTCCTTCCTCAGAAAGAAGATTTTGTAATTCAATGGAAGGTTCATATTGCACTTGAAGGTGTGCATTAATCATTAATAGATCACCATATAATTTATAGGTGTCCATTTTATTCGTGTCTTCTAATTCATCTTTGATCTTTTGGTGGCGACCTTCTTCTTTTTTGATTGCCGCCGTTAAGATTTTTTCTAATTCTTTATCTGCTGTGTGGATTGCTTTTGTATTGTGAATTGATTCTTCTAATGCTTCAGAAATAGTTTCGTATGTTTTCTCAACATTATAATTGTGTAAGATAAAGGCAGAATATGCTTTTTTGTGTTTGTCATTTACTAAGGCGAGTAATCCATTGCTGCTTTGAAGCATCACTTTTAAATCGTACAAGGCATTCGCTAACTTATCGATTTGTGGTGCCTCTAAATTAGTTATAATTTCGTCACCATTTAAGTTGGCGTTAAACAATACCTCATCAAGTAAAGGTTTACCAAAGCCGTTAAAGATGGCGCGAATAGACTGTTGAACACTGCCATTACCAAAGGAGACTAGTAGATTTCTAATCTCATTATAATCAAAGTCCATTAGACTAACGCGATTAGCATTTGGTGGTAACTCATATTGAAGTTTAGGGCTAATGGAACGCTCACGGTTCATCAGAGGAGAAACATGAATTAAAGATTCCAAAATGACTCCATCTTGTACAAAGATACAGTTAGAATATTTACCCATTAATTCAACATAAATGAGTGTACTTGTGATGGAACCATCCATTTCAAGCTTATCCGTTTGGATACACATAATTCGGTCCCCGTTGATTTGTTCCACCTTTACAATGCGACTACCTTCGATATGTTTACGTAAGAACATACAAAGTGAACTAGGCTCTTTCGGTAAATCCTGCAGTGGTTTACTAAGATACATGGCTGGTGTAGCACCTACTGTGATGATTAAGTTTTGATCTTCATTAAGGGCTCGAATTTTAAATAATAGGGTAGTTTTATCTATTTGATATAGTTTTTGTATTTGTCCAGTTTGTAATCGCTCATTTAGCTCTTTAGCGAGTACAGACATGGTAAGACCGTCTAAATTCATAGTACTCCTTTCAAATTTATTTAGAAGTATAGTTTAGTATACCATAGTGTACATATAATTCTTAGTATTTAAACACGGATTGTGTAATTCGTGGTACAATAATAAAAACTACTAAGGAGGATATCTTATGAAAAGTATGACCGGTTTTGGTTCTGGTACAGCAACCAAGGATGGCATTACCTGTACGGTAGAAATTAAGTCTGTCAATGCACGTTTCTTAGATTTGTTTATACGTAGTCCAAAACAAATGAATCCTTTTGAAAGTATCATTCGCGGGATGGTACAAGAGCGTATAAATCGAGGTAAGGTAGAGGTATCGGTTTCTATTCAAGATGCTGGTGAGAGACCTAAAACTTTTATTATAAATAGTGTATTAAGAAAACAAATTCAAGAATTACTTGTTCAAGAAGAATTTTATGATGACCCTAAAAAGGTGCCATTACAAGCGGTAAATTCAATTTCTGATGATTGGATTCAACAACAAGATACTCCTATTGCAGAAGAGGTACTTTCTAATATAGTGACAGAATCAACAAGTTCTGCATTAGATACTTTGATTACTATGCGAGCTGTGGAAGGCGAACATATTCAACAAGATTTAGTGGACCGTATCGTCACACTAGAAAATATTATTTCTCATATTGATACTAATAAAGCTGGTGCTGTAGAAGCGTATCGTGAACATATTAGAAGTAAAATTCAAGAGTATTTAGTTTCTTTAGAAGCAAGTATTAGTGAAGAGCGCTTTCTACAGGAAATTGCTATATTAGCTGATAAGACTGATATTACGGAAGAGATTGTCCGATTCAGCTCACATGTGGTACAATTAAAAAACACACTTACAGATGAAAATCCAATCGGTCGAAAGGTCGATTTTATTTTGCAAGAAATGAATCGTGAAGTAAATACAATTGGATCTAAGGCTATGGATTCCAATATTACAGAGTTTGTGGTTCAACTTAAATGTGAGTTAGAGAAGATTAGAGAACAAGTACAGAATGTAGAGTGATAGGAGGTCCATGAATGAGTATTCAATTGCTGAATATAGGCTTTGGTAATATGGTATCTGCTAACCGTGTTATGGCTATCATTAGCCCTGAATCTGCACCGATTAAAAGAATGGTTCAAGATGCTAGAGATAAGGGCCTGCTCATTGATGCTACATATGGTCGTAAGACTCGTGCTGTATTAGTTATGGATAGTGGTCAAATTGTATTATCTGCAATTCAACCAGAAACCGTAGCACATCGACTTGTGCAACATGATGTAGATGTAGATACAGTGGAATCATAGGAGTATATATGTCAGACAGAGGATTATTAATCGTTATATCCGGGCCATCTGGCGCAGGTAAAGGTACGATTTGTGCGAATATTCGTAAAGAAATGCCTAATTTAGTTTATTCCGTTTCTATGACTACACGTGCACCGCGTGTTGGTGAAGAGGAAGGGGTTAACTACTTCTTCCGCTCTAAGGAGGAATTTGAGACTTTACTTAGTGAAGATGCATTCTTGGAGTATGCAAAGGTATATGATAATTACTATGGTACACCTAAACAACATGTAATGGATTTATTAGATGAGGGTAAAAGTGTATTGCTAGAAATTGATATTCAAGGTGCTATGCAGGTTAAGGAACGTTTTAGTGATGCCGTATTCATTTATATTGTACCGCCATCCTTAACTGAATTATCTGAGCGATTACATAATCGTGGTACTGATGCAAAAGAGGTTATAGATAAGCGATTGTCACTAGCTTGTTCAGAATTGGCATTAGCTCATCGTTATGACTATATCGTTGTAAATGATGATTTAGCAGAAGCATCTGAAAGAGTAGCATCAATTTTACGTGCAGAAGCTTGTAAGATTACACGTAACAAAGAACAAATTCAATATATTTATAAACAATATCAAGAGTCTAAGGAGAAGTGATAGTATGATGGTAAAACCTCCATTAAAAAAATTAGAAAGCCAAGTAGATAGCAAATATACACTAGTAACATTAGCAGCTAAACGGGCTCGTGAATTAACAGACGGCGAACCATGCCTAGCTGAATCTGCACATGCAACTGACAAGCCTGTATCTTTAGCATTTTACGAAATCGCTGAAGGTGAAGTGACTTATAAACGCACTAAAGAAGGCATTAAATAAGATGAATCAATTCCTTGTATCTTTGATACAAGGAATTTTTAAAAGGAGAAGAACATGCGCGGAAAACATATCATTGTCGCAGTTTCTGCTGGGATTGCAGCGTATAAGGCAATTGAAGTGGTTAGTCGTCTTCGTAAAAAAGGGGCAGAGGTCAAGGTTGTGATGACTCGTAATGCTACGAATATTGCATCACCATTGACCTTTGGTGAGATTAGTGGTCACCCTGTAGCACTAGACATGTTTGAACAAGTGCATCAATGGGATGTGGAACATATTGCATTGGCTACATGGGCGGATGCTTATGTAGTAGTACCAGCTACGGCTAATGTGATCGGTAAAATCTATGCTGGTATTGCAGATGATATGTTAACTACAACGATTATGGCAACTACAGCACCTAAATATCTTTGCCCTGCCATGAATACAGAAATGTATAACAATCCCATAACGCAACGTAATTTAGAAGGTCTACGATCCTTGGGCTATCATATTATGGACCCTGATGAAGGTTGGCTTGCTTGTGGCATTACGGGTGTTGGTCGCCTGCCCGAACCTGTAGCTATTGTAGAATGGCTTGAAAATCAACTGTGTAAAACGTCTGAACTTGAAGGTACTACAGTGCTTGTTACAGCTGGTGGTACTCAGGAGAACATAGATCCAGTTCGTTATATTGGAAATCGTTCTAGCGGTAAAATGGGATATGCTATTGCTGAACAAGCTGCACGAATGGGGGCTAATGTGATCTTAGTGAGTGCCCCAACCTCTTTAGCTGTACCAAGTGGTGTAGAGTTTGTTCCTGTAGATTCTGCATTATCTATGCAGGAAGCCGTTGAATCCCGTTACAATGATGTAGACGTCGTTATTATGGCGGCTGCCGTTTCCGATTTTAGAGTGCTTCATAAAGCGGAACAAAAGATTAAGAAAATGGAATCTATGACGCTAGAGCTTGTAAAGAATCCAGATATTTTACAAGGTTTAGGTTCTCATAAAAGACATCAAATCCTTGTTGGTTTTGCGGCAGAAACCGAACATGTAATCAAGTATGGTCAAGATAAAGTGGCTAGAAAAAATTTAGATATGCTTGTTGCTAATGATGTAAGCAAATCTAATGCTGGCTTTAACGTAGATACAAACGAAGGTTATTTCTTATATCCTGATAAAGACCCTAAAGAAATGCCTAATATGAAAAAATCTGATCTTGCTCGATATATCATGAAAGAGGTTATTGAGTTAGTAGTAAACAAATAAGACTAACATATATCAATTCTTGTGTGTGTAGTATTATGAAGGGTGTGTTTCTTATATGTTTGCTATACAAAAAGCATATTTAGATGGCTCATTGGGAAAAGAAAAATGGCTTAATAATATTATTGCCGGTTTAGTAGTTGGTGTTGTAGCTTTACCGCTAGCAATGGCTTTTGCTATTGCCAGCGGCGTTACGCCTCAAGCAGGTATTTATACAGCAATAATTGCAGGTATATTTGTCTCCTTATTTGGCGGCTCCCCCGTACAAATTGCAGGTCCTACAGGGGCGTTTATTGTCTTATTGAGCAGTATTGTTGTCAATTATGGTTTTGATGGCTTACAAATTGCAACCATGATGGCCGGTGTTATGCTTATTTTAATGAGTATAGCTAAATTAGGTACTGTTATTAGATTTATACCAACACCGGTTATTATGGGCTTTACTGCGGGGATTGGTGTTACTATTTGGGTAGGCCAATGGCCATATTTCTTTGGTTTTCCTCAGTTGCCTTATATGGCTCATTTCCACGAGAAATTGTGGGCCATGATTCAATCATTGCCTTATTCTGATTTACCAACTTTAGGCATTGCGTTACTGAGCTTAATACTTTTATTAGTTTTGCCAAAAATTCCTTATATTAATAAAGTGCCTGCTCCAATTGTAGCCATGATAATTGCTACTGTCATACAAGCTATTTATCAGTTTCCTACTGTTTTGACTATAGGGAGTGCGTTTGACGGTATCCCGCAAGGTTTACCAGAGTGCTCTATACCAAGCTTAAGCTTTGATAAGATTTTAACCTTAATTGGGCCTGCCTTTACCATTGCTATGTTAGGGGCTATAGAATCTTTATTATCCGCTGTTGTGGCAGATGGTATGAGCGGTACTAAGCATGAGTCTAATACTGAGTTATTTGGACAAGGGTTAGCCAATATTTTTGCACCATTATTTGGTGGTATTGCATCTACAGGTGCAATTGCTCGAACAGCTACTAATATTCGGCAAGGTGGTAATTCTCCAATAGCGGGCATTGTTCACGCTATTACATTAAGCGCTATTTTATTATTTTTAGCTCCTTATGCTATCTACATTCCATTAGCATCTATGGCAGCCATATTGTTTGTTGTATCTTATAATATGAGTGATGCACCGCGTTTTATACGAATGCTCATTTTAGCACCAAGACCAGATCAGATAATCTTATTACTTACCTTTTTCTTAACGATTTTTACTGATTTGGTAGTTGCTGTAAATGTTGGTGTGGTCCTTGCAGTCTTGCAGTTTATGCGTAAAATGGTTAGTACCATCGATGTCCATGAAGCGAGTTGTGCTGAATTATCTGAACAAATTAAGCACGAAATAACGCTTCATCCTGACATTATGGTATATACTGTGGAAGGACCCTTATTCTTTGGTGCCATCAGCGCTTTTGATAGAGCCTTAAATTCTATACATAAAGATCCAAAATATTTAATTATTCGTTTTGTAAAAGTACCCTTTGTAGATTTGACGGGATTACGTATTCTACGAGGCATCATAGAAGAACTTCAAAAGAGAGACATTGAAGTTTTGCTTAGTGACGTGAGTTACGATATTCGTAGAGAAATGTATAAATCTGACTTCTTAGATGTTCTAGGACGTCATCATATGTATCGACAATTTGAAAGTGCCCTTCATAAAGCTGAACATGATTTAGCCTTGAAAGAGGGGAAAGAAGTATAATAATGACTTGCTTTCTCACTGTAAATACACTATAATATTTCTGTAACTCATCAAGAGTAGCGGAGGGATAGGCCCTGTGAAGCTACAGCAACCATTCCAATTGGAAAAGGTGCTAATTCCTATGACAAATGTCGTTAGATGGGAGGGTCTCTCATGAGTACATGAGAGGCTTTTTTTCGTATTAGGAGGATAAAATGGCTGAAAAACATATGTTTTTTACTTCTGAATCTGTTACTGAAGGCCATCCAGATAAAATAGCTGACCAAATTTCTGATGCTGTTTTGGATGCAATTATTGAAAAAGATCCAACTGCTCGTGTAGCTTGTGAAACTTTAGTTACTACTGGTCTAGTTCATGTAGTGGGTGAAATCTCTACAAATACATATGTGGATATTCCTCGCATTGTACGTGATACTATTAGAGATATTGGCTATACACGTGCTAAATTTGGTTTTGACTGCGATACTTGTGGTGTACTAGTTTCTATCGATGAACAGTCTGCTGATATTGCAATGGGCGTTGATGAAGCACTAGAATCAAAAGATGGTAATGGTGAAGCACTTGATAAAATCGGTGCTGGTGACCAAGGTATGATGTTTGGGTATGCAACTAATGAAACACCTGAACTTATGCCTATGCCTATTTCTTTGGCTCATCGTTTATCCCGTCGTCTTACAGAAGTTCGCAAAGATGGCACTTTGACCTACCTTCGTCCAGATGGTAAAACTCAAGTTACTGTTGAATATGTTGATGGTAAACCAAAACGTATTGATACAATCGTTATCTCCACACAACATAGCCCAGAAGTAACTCAAGAACAAATAAAAGCAGATTTGAAACGCTATGTTATCGATGCAGCATTGCCTGCAGAATTTGTTGATGAAAATACTAAATACTTCATCAATCCAACTGGTCGTTTCGTAATCGGTGGTCCTCATGGTGATGCTGGTTTAACTGGTCGTAAAATCATTGTAGATACTTACGGCGGTATGGCTCGTCATGGTGGTGGTGCTTTCTCTGGCAAAGATCCATCGAAAGTAGACCGTTCTGCAGCATATGCAGCTCGTTATGTAGCTAAAAACGTTGTTGCAGCAGGTCTTGCTGATAAATGTGAAGTACAAGTTGCTTACGCTATTGGCGTTGCAAAACCTGTATCTGTATTGGTTGATACATTTGGTACAGGCCGTATTGAGGAATCTAAAATTCAAGAACTCATTAAGAAACATTTCGACCTTCGTCCAGCAGGTATCATTGAAATGCTTGATTTGTTAAAACCTCATTACCGTAAAACTGCAGCGTATGGTCACTTTGGTAGAACTGATGTAGATTTACCTTGGGAACGTACAGATAAAGCGGAAATTTTAAAACAAGAAGCTGGCTTATAATACAAAAGGTCTTAGTAGGATTTCTACTGAGACCTTTTATAGTAAATGAAAGGATATGAGTCCATGCGTGTAGCACAAGTTATTATTAACAGACCTGCTAAACAACTTCATAAACCATTGAGCTACTTAATGCCTGAAAAGTTTGGTAACGTTCTACCTGGTACTCGCGTACTCATTCCTTTAGGGCATAGTCGTGAAGAAGGCATCCTCATTGGTTATGAAGAACTAGCTGAGCCCCCTGAGTTCACGTTGCGAAATATAGTGCAAGTATTAGATAGTGAGCCTTGGTTTACACCAGAAATGATGGATACGGCGCGACGTTTAAATGAGTATTATCTTTTTTCTTATGGTGATGCCCTACGATTATTTACGGTAAATAAAACATTAAAATCCTATGAAGCACCAAAAGAAGAATGGCTTGTAGTTGAGCCTGATTTTTCAATAGAGCAATTTTCTGAACGAAAAAAGAAACAACGTGAATTAGCAAAATACTTACTTGAGGTAGGTGGCGCATCCAAGGCACTATTATTAGCTAAGGGCTTTTCTCGCATGGTTATAAAGCAAGTAAGTGAAGCCAAAGGGATTGTTGTTGAATCGCGTTTTAAAGCTACAAAAACAACTTTTGAAGAGCTTTTAACTGAAGAGGTGAACATTCCACTTACTCAAACGCAACAAGCCGTATATGAGCCTATAGAAGAGGCTATGAATAATCATCAACATAAAACCTTCTTGCTTCATGGTGTAACTGGTAGCGGTAAAACTCAATTATATTTACGGGCTACAGCAAAATGTATTAGTCAAGATAAGACTGCCATTATCTTGGTGCCTGAAATTATATTGACCGACCAAATTGTGCGTAGATTCGTGGAAACCTTTGGCGATGAAGTTGTAGTATTCCATAGTAAACTGACGGTACAACAACGCAATAATAATTGGGAACGGTTGCGACGTAAGGATAGTCATATTATTATTGGTGCCCGTTCGGCTATATTTGCTCCTGCTGAGGACATCGGTCTTATTGTTGTGGATGAAGAACATGATACATCTTATAAACAAGAGGATATGGTTCGATACCATGCCCGTAATGTTGCCTTATGGCGTGGTGAAGCACATGGTTGTCCTGTGATTTTAGGTTCTGCTACACCAGCTATTACTTCTTACTATAAAGCTAAGCAAGGAGAGTATCATTTACTCGAGTTACCGCATCGTATTTTTGAACAACCTATGCCAAAGGTAACTATTGTTGATATGAAGGAAGAAATCCTCCATGGTAATTACTCTGTCTTTTCTGACGCTATGAGTAGCTTGATTCAGAAAACATTAAATGAACATAATCAAATGATTATTCTTTTGAACAGACGTGGTTATAATACCTTTGTAATGTGTCGCGATTGTGGAGAAACTATTATGTGCCCTCATTGTGATGTGGCAATGGTGTATCACCAAGCGGGCGAAGAATTGCGCTGTCACTATTGTGAACATCACGAACCGATTCCTACGGTTTGTCCAAAGTGTAATAGTAAACGCATTAAATTCTTTGGATCCGGTACACAAAAGGTAGAGGAAGAGTTGCGACGTCATTTTAAATCGGCTCGCATTGCCCGCCTTGATCAAGATGTAACTAAAAACAAACAATTGGCAGAAGATATTTTACATGACTTTGGGGCTCACAAATACGATATTTTATTAGGAACCCAAATGGTATCTAAAGGTCATGACTTTAAAGATGTAACAGCAGTTGGTATTTTAACAGCTGATTCGGTTTTAAATATTCCTGTCTATACCGCTTCTGAAAGAACTTTTGATTTGCTTACCCAAACTTCTGGACGAGCTGGTCGAGGGGATAAAACAGGTAGTGTCGTAATACAAACATATAATCCATTAAATTATGCTATAATAAAGAGTAAGGCTCATGATTATGTAGGCTTTTACCATGAAGAAATTCAAAATAGAAAAGCTTTAGGATATCCTCCATTTAGAGAAATGATTCACATGGTAGTGCGTCATCAAGATATGGATACTTTAGAGTCCATTGCAAATCGAATCGTAGATGATTTGGAGGCTCATAAAGGAGAGCAAGATATTCTTATTAATGGTCCTTACGAAGCAACTATAAAAAAGGTACGAGATATGTATCGCTTAGCGATTATGATTCGTGGTACTGATTTAACGAATTTGAAAGAATATATATATAATTCATGGATCTTTACACAAGAAGGACTTTTGATTGATGTAGATCCTGTTTAGTATAGGAGTATAAATGGCAGTATTAGATGTTGTAAAAGCAGGTCATCCAGTTTTAAAACAAATTGCGGAACCTGTAGAACATGTTAATAAAAAACTCAGAGCCCTTATCGATGATATGGCTGATACAATGTATGAGACTGAAGGCGTTGGACTTGCTGCACCTCAAGTAGCTGTTTCTAAACGAATTATCGTAGTAGACGATCATGCCGGTAGTGGACTCATTGCATTAATTAATCCCGAAATTACACATGCTGAGGGTTCTCAAGTGGGACCAGAGGGGTGTTTGAGTGTACCAGGGTATTTTGGCGATGTGGAAAGATTCGAAAAAATTACAGTTAAGGGTATAGACCCTCATAATAAAAAGGTAACAATTAAAGCTGAAGGATTCTTAGCACGTATTTTCCAACATGAAATTGATCATCTAGAAGGTCATTTGTTTATTGAAAAAGCAACTAACTTACGATTGATTACTGATCATCCAGAGGAGAAAGAAATTGTCTAATCAAAAACAATTGCGCGTCGTATTTATGGGGACGCCTGACTTTTCAGTTCCTACTTTAGAAGCATTAATTAAGGCTGGTCACTCTATTGTTGGTGTATATTGTCAGCCAGATAAACAAAAGGGTCGCGGCAAACAAGTTCAAATGCCACCGGTAAAGGTAGCTGCTTTAGAACATAACTTGCCTGTTTATCAACCTGTAACTTTACGGGATGAGCAAGTGCAAGCAGAATTAGAAGCATTAAAACCTGATGTAATAGTGGTTATTGCATATGGTAAAATCTTACCACCTTGGCTTATTCAATTACCTCAATACGGGTGTATCAATGTACATGCTTCTATTTTGCCTAACTATAGAGGGGCTGCACCGATTCACTATGCCATTTTAAATGGGGATACTAAAACAGGTATTACCATTATGCATATGGATGACGGTCTTGATACAGGGGATATCATCGATATCGTGGAGACCGACATTTTACCAAGTGAAACGACAGGGCAGCTATTTGAACGTATGGCGGTGCTTGGTGGGGAAACAATCGTTCCCGTACTAACTCGTTGGGTTAATGGAGACATTGTGGCGACTCCACAAGATGATACAATGGCAACACACACTGCTAAGATTACAAAAGAAATGGGGCGGATTGACTGGTCTAAGCCAGCCCATGAAATTGTAAATCTCATTAGAGGACTTAATCCAGCACCTGGATGTTATACTTACCTCGACGGAAAACGGTTAAAGGTATGGATGGCAGAAAATCCTGATGTGATCAGTATAGGAGAAGCGGTGTTAAATGTATCTGTTCAGGGGAAAACTGTAGAGGTTTCTACGAATCAAGACGCTGGTACCATTGTCGGTAGAACTGGGGGCTTGGTTGTTCTTTGTGGAGACAAAAATGTTGTGTTGTTAACTGAGGTTCAACCAGAAAATAAAAAGCGCATTTCTGCTACAGATTTTATTAATGGACATCAGATAAAGGAAGGTATCGTATTTGGGGACTCAAATTAAACAGTACGAAACGTATCCGTTATACCTGATATTATCAGCTATTACATGTGCTTTGCTCACAGCGGTGCTTGGTTTTCTAATGTATGTATTAGAGCCTGGGCTATCACAATTACATCCTATTGCACCTATCATGAGTAGAATAGTTTTTTCTATTCTGATAGGTATTATATGGGGTTTGTGTTTATCCCTTATTGTTGCAAGTACAGGTATTATACGGTTACATCCTATTGTTTTAAGATTGGCCAATCAGTTTATATATGGATTATTTCCATTGACTTTGGCGATTGGTAAGGTGAGAGGGGTTACTAAGGATCAACTTCGTCAGTCTATGATTGATTTAATAAATCATCTTGTGATGCTTGATATGTATACGGTTGATCCAGAACGTATATTATTATTGACGCCACATTGTTTGCAAGAAAGTTCATGTGTTCATAAGGTAACACATGATGTATACAATTGTAAGCAGTGTGGACGGTGTCAAGTTGGTAGCCTATTACAAGTGGCTAAAGACTATGGATGTCAATTTATAGTTGTCACTGGAGGTACCTTAGCACGAATGAAGGTAAAGGAAGCAAGGCCTAAAGCTATTGTAGCGATAGCCTGTGAACGAGATTTAGCAAGTGGTATGGCAGATGTATTCCCTATACCTGTTATTGGCGTATTAAATGAACGTCCTAATGGTCCGTGTTGTAATACAACAGTAAATCCTGAACGTGTTCGTGCAGTGGTAGAACAATTGATTGGTAGGAATAGTGATGTCAGAAGTAAAGAATAACCAACAACAGAATATTCGGTTGCTTGCTGTAAAAGCATTGAGCGATATTAATCGTAATGGTGCTTATGCAAATATTAAGTTGCAAGAGTATTTACAAAAATATCATTTATCCGATTTGGATCGACGGTTCTTTACAGAACTTGTTTATGGTGTTATTCGTAGAAAAAATTATTTGGATGCCATAATTGTTCACTTTGCAAAGAGACCTTTAAAGAAACTATCTTCTATGGTTGTGGAAATTCTTAGACTTGGGATTTACCAAATCATCTACCTGGATAAGGTCCCTGAAAGCGCGGCGGTCAATGAATCTGTTAAACTTGCTAAGAAGTTAACAAGAGGATTATCTGGTTTTGTAAACGCTGTATTGCGATCGGTTTTGCGTGAATGCCATAGTATTTCTATTGGTGAACTTGCTAAGTCTGAAGCTGAAGAGATCTCTTTTATCTACAACCAACCATTATGGCTTGTTACTTTGTGGATGAATGAAATGGGCAAAGATAAGACAGTAGATCTATGTGCTTGGTTCAATGAACAACCTCGTTTGACGGCGCGTATTAATACGGTGAAAGTATCAATTGAGGATTGTTTACAAGAATTACAAAATTTAGGATGGACTGTTGAACAAGATAAAGATATTCCTGAAGTAGTGTATATTGATGGTCATCAAGGGCACTTAGAAAAAGCAAAACCAGTTATAGAAGGTCATATTACCTTTATGGATAAAGCGTCTATGCTCGTTGCCCATGTAGTAGATCCTAAACCTGGAGAACGTATCTTGGATTGCTGTGCCGCACCGGGTGGTAAGTCTATGCATATGGCAAGCCTTATGAACAATACGGGCGCTATTATGAGTTGTGACATTTATGACCATAAGTTGGATCTTATGAATCAGAATGCAGAACGATTAGGCGTATCTATTGTTTCTACTAAATTACAAGATGGTAGATATTTACCTGATAATTGGAAGGAACAATTTGATCGAGTGTTAGTTGATGCCCCTTGTTCTGGTCTTGGCATATTACAAAAGAAATTAGATATGCGTTGGCGTAAAACAGAGGACTTACTAAATGAATTACCTCCATTACAGCTTGAAATATTAGAAAAAGCGTCTGAAATGGTTAAGGTTAATGGCTATTTAGTATATTCCACATGTACTATCAATAGCGGTGAAAATGAGGATGTATTGGAAAAATTCTTAGCAACTCATAAGAACTTTATTATCGACCCTGTATCCCATGAAGGGTTACCACCGGCTACAGATGGTATGATTTCAACATATCCTCCGCGAGATCATATGGATGGATTCTTTATGGCTCGCATGAAACGCATATCATAATATAAGAAATGGAGTGACATGATAGAATTACTGGGTAAGTCTTTAGAAGAATTACAATCTATCTTTAAGACCCATAATATACAAAAGTTTCGAGCGAAACAGTTAATCGACTATATTTATCACAGATATGTGTTCGATTTTCAAGAAATGACACAATTCTCAAAAGAATTACGTCAATGGTTAAGTGATAATTGTGTTATCTCTTTGCCTACATTAATTACAGAGTCTATATCTCCAGATGGAAAGACTAGAAAAATCCTATTAGAGATGACAGATCAAAGCCGAGTAGAAGCTGTTTTGATGGAGCAACATTATGGTTATTCCGTATGTGTTTCATCACAAGTAGGCTGTGCTATGGGCTGTGTATTCTGTGTCTCTACACAAGGTGGCTTATACCGCGATTTAACAGTGGCTGAAATTCTTGGTCAAGTCGTTATGTTTGGGGCTCTTACTAAAGAACAAATCCATTCGGTTGTCGTTATGGGGGCAGGGGAGCCATTACAAAATTATGATAATGTGTTACAAGCTTTGCAATTATTACACGATCCGGTAATTTGTAATATTAGTTATCGTAAGATGACTATTTCCACATGTGGTTGGGTTCCTAATATTTATAAATTAGCTGATGAAGGGTTGCCTATAACTTTGGCCCTTTCACTACATGCTACAAATAATGAAGTACGTCGTAGTATAATGCCCGTTGGAGCTCGTTATGAATTGACGGAAGTCTTAGATGCGGTAAAATATTATTATGATACAACACAACGTCGTATTACCTTTGAGTATATCCTTATAGATTCTGTAAATGCATCTATGGATGAGGCTCATGCATTGGGACAAATCTGTAAAGACTTCCCAAATTGTCATGTTAACTTAATTCCTGTTAATGGCAATGAACATATTGAATTATATAAACCATCTATTACGAATATGAATACATTTAAAGACATCGTTGCTTCCTATGGAGTATCTGTAACGGTACGAAAGGAAATGGGCGATGCAATCCAAGCCGCATGTGGGCAATTAAAAGCTGCTCATGGTCGGAAAAAGGAGAATCATGAATAATTTTGTTGGTTTAAGTAAAATTGGACTTGTGCGGCAGCGCAATGAAGACCGTTTCTTTATTGATGGTAACGTTTGCGCTGTCACTGATGGCATGGGTGGTTATAGCGGTGGTGAAATTGCTAGTACCTATGCTGTAGATGAGATAAGAGAATATTTGGCCTCCCTTGAAACGGTGGGTCAACAAGACTTATGCGACGCTATCATTCACGCTAATCAACGCATTGTTAATCGCGTAGCTAGTGAAGAACGCCTTGCTGGTATGGGAACTACCGCAGTAGTTACTGCAATAAAAGATAATCAGTTATATTGGGCGAGTGTCGGTGATAGTCGTTTGTATGTATATAGGGATGGTCTTTTAAGACAAATTACTACGGATCATTCTATGGTACAAGAATTATTAACTGCTGGAGAGATTACAAAGGATGAAATGCTAAGTCATCCTCAACGTAATTTATTGACACGCGCTGTCGGTGTCGATGAAGTATTAGAGGTTGATAGCGGTGTGGAGTCGATTCTTCCAGGTGATCGTATTTTACTCTGTACTGATGGATTAAGTGGTTATGTAACAGATGCTGTCATTGCTTCTGCATTGCAATCGTCTGATGATAACATGATGGTTGTTGAATCATTGATGGATACTGTTTATGAAGTCGGAGCAGGCGATAATGTGACCATTGTAGTGGGAACAATCTAATCTAGAAATGGAGAAATAATGAGTACTATGAATATAAAAGGTATGCTTCTAGATAACCGCTACCGAATTGTTGACAAAATTGGCGTTGGTGGAATGGCTGACGTATACCTAGGAGAAGATACCTTATTAGGTAGACAAGTAGCAATTAAAGTATTGCATGCTAACTTTGCTAATGATGATGAATTCGTAACTCGCTTTAAACGAGAAGCACAAGCGGCAGGCAAATTAAACCATCCAAATATTGTAAATATGTATGATGTAGGTTTTGATCAAGATTTACATTACATCATCATGGAATATGTAGATGGTGAAACGTTAAAAGAATATATTACTCGCCATGGCAGACTATCCATAGATGAGGCTGTTAAGTTTACTATTGCCATAGCTGAAGGTCTAGAACACGCTCATGCAATGGGTATTGTTCATTGTGATATAAAACCACATAATGTAATTATTACTCGCACAGGCCGTGTAAAAGTAACTGACTTTGGTATCGCTCGTGCTATGAATGCTACTAATACAGTTATGTATACGAATTCAATTTTAGGATCCGCTCACTATTTATCACCTGAACAAGCCAGTGGAAAGCCTGTAGATGGTAATACAGATATCTATTCACTAGGTGTCGTATTGTATGAAATGCTTACAGGTCGTGTGCCATTTGAAGGGGAAACACCTATCGCGGTTGCTTTAAAACATGTTCGTGAGAAGGTGGTGCCTCCAACACGTTATAACCCATCTATTCCACAGCTTTTAGAAGCTGTAGTTTTAAAGGCCTTATCTAAAAATCCTGCTGATCGTTTTGATTCTATTTCAGATATGATTAGTGATTTACGATTATCTCAAGGTTTTACGATGGGGAAAACACAGCGTCATGAGCCATATGACTTTGCTACGCAAATGATTCCTGCTGTTGATCCTGAAGCCCTAGAGGATTTCAGCACTATTCAAGAAGAACGTAAAGACGAGGGTCAAAAGAAGAGTATGTTAAGTAAAATTGCATCGATTCCACAAAAATACATTGTTCTAGGAGCTGCTGTTATTTTCTTAGTAGCATTTTTAGTTGCTTTCTTAAGCTATGGTAACTTCTGGAGTAATACAACTGTGGACGTACCTAATGTTGTAGGTAAACAAGTATCTGTGGCTAAAAATATTTTAGAAGATAAACATTTACGTGTATCTACAAGTGAGGTTACAAACCCTGATGTTCCAGCCGGTCAAGTCATTTCACAAACACCTGGAGCTGGGGAAAAGGTTAAGGAACAACGTACCATACACCTTGTTGTTTCTAAAGGTGTAGGTGATATTACAGTACCAGATTTAACTGACTTAACTGTAGATCAAGCGCGTCAAAGACTTAAAGATGTTGGCTTAGTTGTAGGTAAGATAACTCAACAATCTGTAGATGGTAAAAAAGATGGTGTAGTAATTGCTCAAAGTCCTTCAGGGGACTCTAAAGTTTCTAAAGGAACTACAATTGATCTTGTTGTAAATAAAGCAAAAGCAAAAAAAGTAAAAGTGCCTAATCTTGTAGGGATGACATTAAAAGATGCTCGAGATACTTTGAGCAATGCTCATTTAGGTGTAAATCAAGTAGCGGGCTCTGTGGAGGAAAAATCTGTAGTCGTTGATCAAAGTATTAAAGCTGGTGATGAGATTGATGAAGGCTCCACATTAAACCTTACTACTGAATTCAAAGACGAGAAAAAGAAATCCGAGAAAAAAGAAGAAAGCAGTAGTAATAAAACAACTGGTACTGTAGACGTTACTGTACCATCTGGTTCTAAAAATCAAGAACTTAAAATCGTTGTAAAAGACGATGAAGGTTCCTCTGTAATTTATGATGATACCAATAAACCTGGTGATCGTATTGTTCGTAAAGTGTCTGGCGTAGGTAATGTGCGTATTGAAGTATATCTCAATGGTGCATTAGTACAAGAGACTGCATTATAAGAGGTTCTATGATTACAGGTATTGTTGTCAAAAATATGAATGGTTACTTTTATGTTCAAGATGATACGAGTACCATTCATGAATGCAAAGTTCGAGGTAGACTTAAGCAAGGTCGCTACAGCCTACTTGTTGGTGACCGCGTTACGATTTCGGAGGATGGGTTCGTTGAATCCATCCACGAACGTCATAATGCCATGGTTCGCCCTGCGGTAGCTAATATTGATCAAGTTGTATTAGTGGTAGCAGCTCATGAGCCAGATATTAATGAGCTTTTACTAAATAAAATGCTCGTTATGATTGAGCATGCAGATATTCCTATCGTGCTATGTATCAATAAATGTGATTTGATGGATTCCGATACGGAAGCGATGGTTGAGCTTTATAAATCAATTGGCTACGACGTATTAATGACATCCACCTATTCTATGACAGGCATTGAAGACTTACGTCATGTACTACAACATAAGGTAACTGCCTTTGCAGGCCCATCTGGTGTTGGTAAAAGTAGTCTATTAAATGCAGTAGATCCTAAATTTGCCTTTCAAACTGGTGAGGTAAGTGACAAAATAAAGCGTGGTAAACATACTACTCGTCATGCTTCCCTATATAGTTTAGATGTAGATTCTTTTATTATGGATACACCTGGATTTAGTGCTATTGAGTTCAATGATGTATCTCTTGAGCGATTGCCTACATTATTCCCAGAATTTGGTGAGTATGTGGATACTTGTAAATTCAACCCATGTTATCATGAACATGAGCCAATTTGTGGCATTAAAGATGCTCTTGAAGCAGGTCATATTCATCAAGGGCGATACGATGCTTATATGTCTATACGTAATGATATAGAAAGTCAACGAAAGAGGTTTTAATATGATTAAAATTGCACCATCAATGCTTTCCGCAAATTTTGCGACATTAAGCGAAGAATTACAATCTATTGAATCAGCGGGGGCTGACTTATTACATATCGACATTATGGATGGACATTTTGTGCCGAACTTAACCTTTGGTGCGCCTATTGTGAAAGCGATTCGTCCATACACAAAATTACCCTTTGATGTGCATTTAATGGTTACAAATCCTGGTGATTATGTAGAAGAGTTTGCCAAAATTGGTGTAGAGTATTTTACATTTCATCAAGAAACAGTACCGCATATGCATCGATTGATTCAACATATTAAACAATGTGGTATGAAAGCAGGTGTAGCTCTGAATCCGGGAACTCCAGTATCTTTCCTTGAAGATGTAGCTGCAGATGTTGACATGATTTTAATTATGTCTGTAAATCCAGGATTTGGTGGTCAATCTTTTATTCCAAATGCTATTAAAAAAGTTAAGCAAGCTAAAATGCTACTAGAGGAAGTAGATAATACAACTGCAGTTATTGAAGTCGATGGTGGCATCAACGATATTACTTGTGTACCAATTAAAAGAGCAGGGGCTACTGTATTGGTAGCCGGTTCTGCTGTGTTTGGCGCAGAAAATCGTGCTCATATGATTGAAGCCATTCGTAATAACTAGATTTATAGTAGTATTGGTGTTACATATTATAAGCTTGAATTAATATAGCAATGATCCAATCTACAAGTTTTTTTAGGGAGTGAGGAATTCTTTAAGAAATCCTCACTCCTTGCTTGCTTTTACAATAATTATTTGTTAAAATTATTGGGTATGAAAAATATGCACGTCGGTGGACTTCGGTACTGTGCCTGATTTTGGGTGACCCGAAGGATGAAGCGGCGGAGGTTAATTAACAGGAGGTGCCACAATGGCAGTAGTATCAATGAAACAATTATTAGAGGCTGGTGTACACTTTGGTCATCAGACTAGAAGATGGAACCCTAAAATGGCGAAATTCATCTTCACTGAACGCAATGGTATTTATATCATTGACTTGTCTAAAACAGTAAAAAAAGTAGAAGAAGCTTACTCCTTCTTGCGTGAAGTTGCTTCCCAAGGCGAAGTAATCTTGTTCGTAGGTACTAAAAAACAAGCTCAAGAAGCTATTAAAGAAGAAGCTACACGCGCTAACATGTTCTTCGTTAACGAACGTTGGTTGGGCGGTATGTTGACTAACTTCAAAACAATTGAAACTCGTATTAAACGTTTAAAACAATTGGAAGCTATGGCAGAAGATGGTACTTTCGAAGTTTTGCCTAAAAAAGAAGTTATCGGTCTTCGTCATGAAATGGAAAAATTGGAAAAATACCTTGGCGGTATCAAAGATATGCCTAAAATGCCAGGTGCTCTTTTCGTAGTTGATCCTAAAAAAGAAAAAATCGCTATTGCAGAAGCTAAAAAATTGGGTATTCCTGTAGTTGCAACAGTTGACACTAACTGCGACCCAGACGAAGTTGATTTCCCAATCCCAGCAAATGATGACGCTATCCGCGCTGTTAAATTATTGGCTGGTAAAATGGCTGATGCTGTTCTTGAAGGTCGTCAAGGTGAATCCTTTGAAGAAGCATTAGATAACATGGTAGCTGATTCTGCTGAAATGGTTCGAGACGGTAAGGCTTAATCGTTGTCGTATTAGCATTTGAAAGATAAATCTATAACATATATAATTAGGGTAAGGACTATATCCTTACCTTAATTAGTACTAGGAGGAACAAAATAATGGCAATTACTGCTGCTTTGGTAAAAGAATTGCGCGACATGACTGGCGCAGGTATGATGGACGCTAAAAAAGCATTGGTTGAAACTGACGGTAATATCGATAAAGCGGTTGACCTTCTTCGCGAAAAAGGTTTGGCTGCAGCAGCTAAAAAAGCTGGTCGTATTGCAGCTGAAGGTGTAGTACAATCCTACATCCACGCTGGTGGCCGTATCGGCGTTTTAGTAGAAGTTAACTGCGAAACTGACTTTGTTGCTAAAACTGACGACTTCCAAAACTTAGCACGCGATATCGCTATGCAAATCGCTGCTGTTAACCCTACATACTTGAACCGTGAAGAAGTTCCTGCTGAAGTAATCGAACACGAAAAACAAGTATTGTTGGAACAAGCTAAAGTAGAAGCTGAAGAAGACGTAAAAGCTGGCCGTAAACCAAAACCTGAAGCTGTTTTGGAAAAAATGGTTGCTGGTCGTATTGAAAAATTCTATAAAGAAAACTGCCTATTAGAACAAGTATTCATTAAAGATGGTGACAAAACTGTTACTGATGTAATTAATGAAAATATTGCAAAAATCGGTGAAAACATCAACGTACGTCGTTTTGTTCGCTACGGTTTAGGTGAAGGCATTGAAAAACGCCAAGATGACTTCGTAGCTGAAGTAATGGCATCTGTTGGTAAATAATTAAGAAACAATAAGAGAACACCGTACAGTGTTCTCTTATTTTGCAATAGAGGAGTAAAAATATGGCAAAGAGAAACTTTCAACGTATTGTTTTGAAGTTGAGTGGTGAAGCATTAGCAGGTGACCAAGGTTTTGGTATCAACCCTGATGTTGTTGAAAAATTTGCGCAAGAGATTGCAGCTTTAGCAAAATCCACTGATTTAGAAATCGCAATTGTTGTTGGTGGCGGTAACCTATGGAGAGGGTTGGCTGGTAGTAACCAAGGTATGGATCGTGCTACTGCTGACTATATGGGTATGCTAGCAACAGTGATGAACTCCTTAGCATTGCAAGATGCATTAGAACAAGCTGGCGTAGATACTCGCGTACAAACAGCTATCGAAATGCAAGAAATTGCAGAACCTTATATTCGACGTCGTGCTATTCGTCACTTAGAGAAAAAACGTATCGTAATCTTCGGTGCTGGTCTTGGTAAACCTTACTTCTCTACAGATACAACAGCTGCATTGCGCGCTGCTGAAATCGAAGCTGATGCAATTTTGATGGCGAAGAAATTTGCTGATGGCGTATATGATTCCGATCCTAAGACGAATCCTAATGCCATTAAATTTGATGAGTTAACATATAATGATATCATCACAAAAGAATTAAAAGTTATGGATGCTACGTCTACAACTTTATGTAAAGATAATAATATTCCTATTATCGTATTTAGCATGGACATTCCTGGTAACATTACAAAAGCCGCTAAGGGCGAAGAGATTGGTACCATTGTTCGAGGAGAATAATTCAAATGGAAATTAAAGAATTGTTACAACAAGCAGAAGAACGCATGAATAAGTCTATTGAGGCTTTAAAACATGAATTTGCATCTATTCGTACTGGTCGTGCTAGTGTAGCATTGCTTGATAAAGTAATGGTTGATTACTATGGCAGTCCTTCTCCAATTAATCAAGTTGCGAATATCTCTGTGCCTGAGCCTCGTATGATCGTGATTGCTCCTTGGGATAAAACTATGATTGGTGCCATTGAAAAAGCGATTTTACAATCCGACCTTGGTTTAAATCCTGGTAATGATGGTGCTCAAATTCGCTTAACTATTCCTCAATTAACTGAGGAACGCCGTAAAGAAATCGTTAAAGTAGTTCATAAAAAAGCTGAAGATGCTAAAGTTGCAGTGCGCAACATTCGCCGTGATGTAAATGATGCATTGAAAAAAGAAGAAAAAGCTAAAACCATTACTGAAGATGATGCTAAAGACGGTTTAGATGAAATCCAAAAACTTACAGATGCTAAAGTTAAGCATATTGATGAGTTAAAAGCAGTAAAAGAAAAGGACGTATTAGAAGTATAATGTTAGATTCTAATAGCCTTATTGGAATGCCATGGCAGCTTGCAAAGTCTCGTTTGCAGGCTGCCCATATTCCTTTTAAGGTAATGATTGGGGCATCCTTTAATCGCTTTTTTGACATTGCAGACAAAGGATTTTATGTAGCACGTATTACTAAAGTTAATGAGTGTTTACATATACTAGTGTATAGACCAATGATTGCCAGCGACTTCGGACGTTCTATCGAGGTAGACTATGCTAAAGAAATTATTTAACCGTAAACAATCGGATGCGCCTGCTATTGATGGCAATACTATTCCTAAACATGTTGCTATAATTATGGATGGTAATGGCCGTTGGGCTAAACGTAGAGGAATGCCACGATCTATGGGGCATCGTGCAGGGGCAGACGTATTAAAGCAGATCGTTATCGGTGCTGACGAAATTGGAATTAGAGCTCTTACGGTATATGGTTTCTCCACAGAGAACTGGAAACGACCTGAACAGGAAGTTTCTTTACTTATGGCTCTCATCAAAGAATACTTAAACAATAATGTTAAGTATATGCATGAACATAATGTTCGCATTCGTTTTATTGGATTTATTGGTGCTCTTTCAGAGGAGTTACAACAAATCATTCGGGATGCAGAACTATTAACGCAGAATAATACAGGTCTTACTTTACAGTTAGCTATTAACTATGGTGGACGTGATGAGATAGTAAGAACTATACGCGATATTACAAGCTCTGTAAAAGCGGGTACTATTACAACGGACGATATTACTGAAGACTATGTAAGCTCTCAATTATTTACTAAAGAGTTTAGTGATGTAGACTTATTGATTCGTCCAAGTAGTGATTTTAGAATTAGTAACTTTTTATTATGGCAGCTGGCTTATGCTGAATTCTGGTTTACTGATTTACATTGGCCAGATTTCACAAAGGAAACTTTGTTAGAGGCTGTTGCGGCATATCAGAAACGAGAACGCCGATTTGGTGGCTTACGTGATGAGGAATAAAGAATGTTAAAAACACGTGTTATTACCGCTGTTATAGGTTTTATTATTGCCTTAGTGGCCATTACGTTAGGCGGACCAGTGTATGATGCTCTTGTTATGCTGTTAGCCCTATTAGGCTGGCGTGAGTTTGTTTTGCTCTGCAAGGCTAAACATGTACGCATGTCCATTATATGGGGGTATATCAGTATATTATTATTGATGATTGCCTTTGCATGTCATCAATATATTCTGGCTATAGCTATTTTAGTATTAAGTTTATTTACTAATTATATGTTATGTACATTTGGTGAAAATAAATACTCTATGGCTAGCGTATCCTTTAGTGTATTTGGTTTATTATACGTTGGTATTGGCATGATTTCTTTGCTCATGATTCGTCATGATTCAATTTACATGTCTTTAACAATGCCTTATGAACTACATAACTGGGGAACAATTACACTTTGGTTATTATTGTTTACTACATGGGCTAGTGATACTTTCGCATACTTTGCAGGTTGTGCCTTTGGTAAACGTAAGATTGTACCATCAATTAGTCCTAATAAAACATTAGAAGGTTTTATTGGTGGTTTTCTAGGCTGTATAATTACAGGTGCAGTATTTTCGTATATAGTTGGTATTCCTTGGTGGATGGGTATCCATATAGGGATGATTAGTGGTATATTAGCACCATTAGGTGATTTATTTGAATCAAAGATTAAGCGATTATGTAATGTAAAAGACTCTGGTACTTTATTACCAGGTCATGGTGGTGTATTGGATCGTCTTGATAGCTTACTATTTGCGGCACCTATCACATTAGTCTATATATTGCTATTCACGTACTAATCTAATAGAGGTAAACTTATGAAATACCTAAGTATTATTGGCAGTACTGGCTCTATCGGTACGCAGACACTTGATGTAGTGTCTCAACATCCAGATCAATTCAAGGTGGTTGCCTTAGTGGCACATCATAATATTGACCTCTTAGAAAAACAAATTAAAGAATATCAGCCTTTAGTAGCTGGTCTAGTTGATGAAAGTGCTTTTAAAGAGCTACAAGGTCGCTATACAGGTCCTACAAAACTTGTAGGCGGTAAGGAGGCCCTCATAGCTGCTTCAACGATTCAAGAAGCGACTATGGTCGTCACTGCTATTGTTGGTGCAGCAGGTATTGAGCCAACAGTGGAGGCTATCAAAAAGGGTAAAACAATTGGTCTTGCCAATAAGGAAACCCTTGTTGCTGGTGGTCCTTTGATTATCTCTTTAGCTAAAGAGTATGATGTACAAATTTTACCTATTGATAGTGAACATAGTGCTATATTCCAATGCTTAGAAGGTCAAGATCGCAATAATGTTGATTCCTTGATTGTCACAGCTTCTGGTGGGCCTTTACGTACTTGGGATTCTGATAAAATTAAAACGGCTACAGCTGCAGACTGCTTACGACATCCAACTTGGAATATGGGCAATAAGATTACTATTGACTCTGCCTCTTTATTTAATAAGGGCTTAGAGGTAATTGAAGCTCATTGGTTGTTTGGATTTGATTTTGATCATATTGATGTAGTAGTTCATCCACAAAGTATTGTTCATTCTATGATCCGTATGAAGGATGGTGCTATTTTAGCGCAAATGGGTAATCCAGATATGCGCGAGCCTATTCAATATGCTTTGACATATCCAAAACGTGAAGTGTTAAGTATGAATCATCTTGATTTTACGAAAGCCTTACAATTGGAATTTTTACCCCCACGGTATGATGATTTTCCTGCACTTCGTTTAGCCTATGAAGTCGGTCGTGCCAGTGGTTTTAAGCCTGCTGTATTTAATGCAGCTAATGAAACTGCAGTTTATGCATTTTTAGAAGACAAAATCGCTTTTGGCGATATTTATAAAGTTGTAACTTCTGTTCTTGAGTCTATGGGACCAGAAGATAATTTTACGTTAGATAATTTATTATCCATCGATAGATGGGCCCGTGAAAAGGCTACATCATTGATGTTATAGGAGAATATATGACTACGGCATTAGCCACAATATTTGTATTTGGTTTAATCGTGTTTATTCATGAATTAGGCCATTTTATTACAGCTAAGATGTCAGGTATGCAAGTTGACGAATTTGCTATAGGTTTTGGTCCTGCCATATTTAAGCTACAAAAAGGGGAGACATTATACTCTATTCGTATCATTCCTCTTGGTGGCTTTAACCGTATTGCTGGCATGAGTCCTGATGAGCCTCTTAATGAGCGCTCCTTCTATAATAAACCTGCATGGAAGAAATTTATTGTTATTTCTGCAGGTGCTGTATTTAACTTTTTATTGGCCATTGTTATTTTCTTTGGCCTTAATGTGACTGTAGGTAATCTTACTTACACAAATGAACCTGTTATTGGCAATATCATTTCTGGTAGTGCTGCGGAACAAGCTCATTTACAAGCCAACGATAGAATTATCACTATTGATGGCAAAAAAATTACTACTTGGGATGAAATTCGTCCTAGCTTACAAGGTACAGCCAATCATGGTGTAACTGTTGTTGTAGAACGGGATGGACAATCTGTGGAAACTACAGTAATACCTAAGCTAGAACAAGATAGTCCTAAAATTGGTATTTATCCTAGTTTTACTCGTGAAACTTATAGTATTGGTGAATCATTAAGCCTTGCTGTTAGCCGTACAGGACAAACTATAGTTGCTATGGTCAGTGGCCTGTATGATATGATTCGTGGCACACAAGCTGCTGAATTGTCAGGACCAGTTGGGATTTCTCAAATGGCTGGCACCATTGCTCAATCTGGCTTTGCGCCATTATTAAGCTTTGCTGCATTCCTTAGTATTAATTTAGGGGTTATTAATCTTTTACCATTACCTGTATTAGATGGTGGTCATTTGATTATTATTTTAGCTGAAGCTATAACAGGCCGTAGACTACCTGCTAAAGCTCTCATGTATATTCAAATGGTTGGTGTTGCCTTAATGGTAGCATTGTTCTTATATGTAACGACTCAGGATATTTTCCGATTACTATAAGACAGATGGGAGATTACAATGATTGTACGTAAACCAACAAATGGTATCTATGTAGGTACAGTTAAAATTGGTGATTATGCACCGGTAAGTATTCAATCTATGATTACAACAGATCCGGTACATACGGAAAAGGCGATTGCTGAAATTAACCATTTAGCGGAGGCTGGTTGTGAACTAGTTCGCGTTGCTGTTCCTACAATGGAGTCAGCAAAGGCTTTAAAAGCCGTTAGATCTGGCATTTCTATTCCACTGATTGCGGATATACATTTTGATTATAGATTAGCTTTAGAGGCTATTGAAAATAATGTAGATGGCTTGCGCATTAATCCTGGTAACATTGGCGGTGAAGATAAGGTTTTAGCTGTTATTGAAAAGGCTAAACCTAAACAAATCCCAATTCGTATCGGTGTTAATGCCGGCTCTTTACCAAAGCATATTCTCGATGCTCATGGAGGTCATCCTACGGCAGATGGAATGGTTGAAACCGCATTAGAACACGTGAGAATTCTAGAGAAGTTAGACTACCATCAAATGAAATTATCTATCAAGGCTACAGAGGTACCTTTGATGGTTGAAGCTTATCGTAAATTATCCGATAAAATTCCTTATCCATTGCATCTAGGTGTTACTGAAGCAGGTACTATTAAACAAGGTACTATTAAATCTGCTATGGGGATTGGGTCTTTATTACTCGATGGTATCGGTGATACACTACGAGTATCTTTAACTGGAGATCCAATTCATGAAATCGAAGTAGGTCGTAGTATTCTAAGTAGCTTAGGATTACGAAACTTTGGTGCCACTATGATATCTTGTCCGACTTGTGGGCGCTGCCAAGTCAATTTATTTGAGATGGCTGGCATTGTAGAGGAACGGCTTGCATCTATTAAAGCTCCAATTAAAGTTGCTGTAATGGGCTGTGTTGTAAATGGACCAGGGGAGGCTCGCGAAGCTGACTTCGGCATCGCTGGTGGCGATGGTCAAGGCATCGTATTCCGTAAAGGGGAAGTTATTAAGACTGTGCCAGAAGCCGAATTGGTAGATACATTATTTAGAGAAATTGATCAATATTTAGAAAGTTTAGATGAGGAGTCTTTATGTTAGCCACTAAATTATATGCACCTACATTGCGTGAGGTTCCATCTGACGCTGATGTAGTAAGCCAACAGCTCATGCTTCGCGCTGGTTTTATGCGTAAAACTGCAAATGGTTTATATAGTTTTTTACCATTAGGATGGAGAAGTATTAAAAAAATTGAAGCCATCGTACGTGAAGAAATGGATCGTGCTAGTGCTCAAGAAATTATGATGCCTATCTTACAACCTGCAGAAATTTGGAAAGAGTCTGGCCGTTGGAATGCATATGGTGCAGAAATGATGCGTATTAATGATCGTCATGATAATGAGTTCTGCCTAGGCCCTACTCATGAAGAAATGATTACGACTCTCGTAAAGAACGAAATTAATTCTTACCGTCAATTGCCGGTAAATTTATATCAAATTCAAAGTAAATTCCGCGATGAACGTCGTCCGCGTTATGGTTTGATGCGTAGCCGTGAGTTTATCATGAAGGATGCGTATTCCTTTGATATGGATGAAGCAGGTTTAGATGAATCTTATAAATCTATGTATGATGCATATACACGGATTTTTACACGTTGTGGTCTTACTTTCCGTCCTGTTGAGGCTGATAGTGGTGCAATCGGTGGCAGTGGCACACATGAGTTTATGGCTATTGCTGAAGCCGGTGAAGCTGACATCGTATATTGCACTAAATGCGACTACGCTGCCAATATCGAAATCGGTAAGCCTGGTATCATGAAACAGGCAGAAGAAGCTCTTCAAGAGTTATCTGTTGTAGATACTCCTAATGCAAGCACCATTGAAGCTGTTGCAGATATGTTAAATTTACCACTAGAAAAAACGATTAAAGCTGTTGTATTCTCCATTGATGGTAAAGTTGTATTGGCTATCGTTCGTGGCGATCATGAAGTAAATGAAGTGGCTGTACAACATGCTGTTCTTGGTTCTCTAGAGCCAGAAATGGCTACACCTGAAGAATTAGAAAAAGTAGGTTTAACAGCAGGCTTTATTAGTCCTGTAGGCTTACAACAAACAGAAGAATTTGCTATTGTTGTAGATGAATCTGTTATGGAAACATACAATGTTTGTGGTGGGGCTAATAAAAAAGATGCTCACTACGTAAACATCAATCCTAAACGTGACTTTAATGTAGAAGATATTATTGTTGCGCCAATTCGCTTGATCACAAAGGATGATGTATGTCCTAAATGTGGTGGTTCTTTAGAACATGCTAAAGGTATTGAAGTAGGTCAAGTATTTAAATTGGGTACTAAATATTCTGAAGCATTACAAGCAACATTCTTAGATCAAAATGGTCGCCCTAATCCAATGATTATGGGATGCTATGGTATTGGTGTTTCTCGTACATTAGCTGCTGCAATTGAACAATATCACGATGAAAATGGTATCATTTGGCCACGTTCTATTGCTCCATTCGAAGTAGTTATCGTACCGATTAATGCAAAAGATGAAGCTTTAATGTCTACCAGTCAATCCATTTACACTGATTTACAAGATGCTGGTGTAGATGTTTTACTCGATGATCGTAAAGATCGAGCTGGCGTTAAGTTTAAAGATGCTGATTTGATTGGCTATCCACTTCGCATTACAGTAAGTAAAAATACACTTGAAAATAATGAAGTAGAAATTCAAATCCGTAAGACTGGAGAAGCACTTCCATGTGCTATTGATTCTGTAGCTACAAAAGTAACAGAATTACTTCAAAACTTATAATCAAATTGCGATTCTAGTGAATGCTCATTAGGGTCGCAATTTTTCTTTCTAAACTTGAATTAATAGACTAAATCAGTCATAATTAAAAGATAGGATATTTGTAATGGGAGGTACTATATGCTTGTAGATTTTCATATGCATTCCGTTTATTCCGATGGTATTGAAACACCAAAGGAATTATTGCGTCATGCCTTAGATTACAATGTGGTTATGATGGCTTTAACTGATCATGATGAGATTGATGGCATTAAAGCATTGCGTACAGCTCAACAAGAATTAGATCCTAATAAAACGATTAAGATTATAAATGGTTGTGAATTTAGTGCTGATTATAAAGATAAATCGATTCACATTTTAGGATATTGTTTTGATGAAAATAATAAAGAGTTAAATGATTTTATTACGTTCTTTAAAAGAAAACGTGAAGAACGTATCGATGAAATTATAAGACGCTGTAATAGCGAAGGATATCATATTACAAAAGAAAACTTAATCAAACAATTTCCTCATACTAAAGCTTATGGACGTCCACATATTGGTAAACTTTTAATTGATGGTGGCTATGCGAAGGATGTGAATGAAGTCTTTAGAGGGATTCTTCGTAAGGACAGCCCTTGCTATGTTCCAAAGGTAAAAGTTGAGGTTCAACATATTATTGATATTATTCATAAAGCTAATGGTTTTGCCGTTATGGCACATCCTAAATTAGTTTCCAGTGATGAATATGTGCTAGAAATGTTAAATTTTGATTTTGATGGTATAGAGGTGTACCATTCAAAACATAATGATGAAGATGTGGAACGATATAAAGCGTTGGCTGAACAGTACAGACTCTTTATTACTGGTGGTTCTGATTATCATGGAATTCCAGGAAAAGAACCAGATCATTTTGGTGATTATTTAGTATCTGGAGAAGACGTATCAGAATTTATTAGTTTGTTATAAATGATGAGGTAGGCTATGGAAGTCATTGCATTTGTTGGTAGTAGTGGCACAGGTAAAAGTCATCGTGCACTTGTAGTTGCTCACGAAAATAAAATTGAATGTATCATCGATGATGGTATTTTGATTCACGATAATAAAATAGTAGCTGGCTTTTCTGCTAAAAAAGAGTCAAGTCGATTAAAAGCAGTTCGTCGCGCTATTTTCCAAGATGAAGTACAAGTAAAATCTGTTCGTGAACAACTTGATAAAATTAATCCTAATAAACTCATGATTATTGGTACATCTGATAACATGGTTAAGAAAATTACAAAAGCATTAGGACTACAAGATCCTGATCGATATATTCGTATTGAAGATGTTGCTACGCCTAAGGAAATCGAAAAGGCCCAACATGCTCGTCTAAAAGAAGGTAAACATATTATTCCAGTACCAACAATGGAATTGAAACCTCATTTTAGAGGTTATTTAATTGATCCGATTAAAACGATGTGGCGTCGTCGTACATTAAAAAAACAAGATCAAGATACATTAGGCCAAATTGGTTCTGAAGGCTTTGAACGTTCTGTAGTACGTCCTGCTTTCAGTTATTATGGACGTCTTACCTTTGATGATGATGTAATCATCAAATTAATCCGAAACGGCCTTAAGAAAGTAGCTGGTGTTGATGATTCTAGTGTTATTTCTTTCAAAAAAGGTGATAAAGGTCAAAACGGCCTCGTTGTAGATATGGCTGTTGTTATTGAACATGGTTATCCTGTAAAAACATTAATGCAGCAAGTACAAAAATCTGTACGCAATGAAATTGAATATATTACAGGCATGTCCATTGAACGGATGTCCATTAAAGTTAAAAACATTATTGAAACAAAACGTAAGATTGTTAAAGTATAGGAGTTAGAATGAAGTCTTATTATATTTACACCTATGGTTGTCAAATGAATACTGCCGATTCTGAGCGCTTATCGCATCAGCTAGAATCTGTTGGGTATACCCCAACAGAGGACGTGGATACTGCAGATTTAATTTTATTAAATACTTGTGCAGTGCGTGAGAATGCAGAAACTAAAGTCTATGGCCGCATAGGTGAGCTAATGAGACTTAAGCGCAAAAATAAAAAATTGATTCTTGCTGTTACGGGATGTATGGCACAAAAGAATCAAGCTGAAATGTTTAAGCGCGCACCTCATATCGATATTGTCTTAGGTACTCATAATATTCAACATATTAATGAAATGATTGAAGAGGTACAACGGGGACATACGCATCAAATTAATGTCGATATGGATAACACGGTACTTCCTGAATTAGAAGCCAAGCCAAATGGTACATTCTATGCTTGGGTACCAATTATGAATGGTTGTAACAAATTTTGTACGTATTGTATCGTTCCCCATGTTCGTGGTAGAGAGATTAGCCGTCCTGTAGAAGCCATCGTAAAAGAGGTGACTGAACTAGGTGCAAAAGGGTTTAAAGAAATTACCTTATTAGGACAAAATGTTAATTCTTACGGCTTAGATTTTAAAGATGGCACTGATTTTGGGACGCTCATAGATGCTTTGGATGGTATTCCTGGCATAGAACGGATTCGTTATATGACGAGTCATCCTCAAGATATGACTAAGTCCATGATAGATGCTCTAGGAAGATCCTCTAATATCGTTACACATTTACATTTACCAATTCAATCTGGATCAGATCGTATTCTTAAGAAGATGAATCGACACTATACAGTGGAGCATTATAAAGAATTACTGTCTTACTGTCGTGAGAAAATAAAAGATGTAGTGGTCACTACAGATATTATCGTAGGCTTCCCAGGGGAAACAGAGGAAGATTTCCAAGCTACATTGCAATTATTGAAAGACGTACGTTATGATATGGCGTATACTTTCATCTATTCCAAACGCTCTGGTACGCCAGCAGCGACTATGGATGATCAAATTCCAGAAGAGGTTAAGCGTGTACGTTTGCAAACATTGATGGATGTACAAAACGAAATCTCTTATGAATTAAACAAACCTATGGAAGGACAAGTGTTTGATATTATTGTTGAGGGGCCAAGTCCTCGCGATGAAGATATGTGGTTTGGTCGTACTTCGGGGAATAAAATGGTATTATTCCCGAAAGACGATTCTTTATCAATTGGTGAAACAGTACCAGCCTATATTGATAAAGCACAAACTTGGGTTTGCTACGGTACAATACAAAAGGGGTAAGTATGGCAAAAAAGCAAACACCTATGATGGAGCAGTATTTAGATATTAAATCTAGATATCCTGATGAATTACTGTTCTTTCGATTAGGTGACTTTTATGAATTATTTAATGATGATGCTCTAGTTGCATCTCGTGAACTAAATATTACCTTAACTGGTCGCCCTACAGGAGATGAGGAACGCACACCAATGTGTGGCGTTCCTTTTCATGCTGCTGAAAGTTATATTGAAACGCTTGTTAAAAAGGGCTATAAGGTTGCTATTTGTGAGCAGTTAGAAGATCCTAAAGCTGTTAAGGGCATTGTTAAACGTGATGTGATAAAGGTCATTACACCAGGGACGGTAATGACTGAAAATGGTAATGATGCAAGATCTAATAACTTTTTATCATTGTTTTATATGGTAAAAGATGCTTGGATACTAGTGTTTTCTGATGTATCTACAGGGGAGGTTATTTGGCACCGCATTACAAACAGTGAAAAACGCAGTGATATGTACGATGCACTTAGCATGTATAGACCAAGTGAAATCATATTACCTGAAGGGACAACTTTACCGCAAGATATTAAGGATTTTATTGAAAATCAATTTAGTAATGTCGTATTATCACCATTCTCTACGTACTATACACAGCGTGAGGTAGCAGAGAAGGCTGTGAATCACTTTGGTGATCTAGGCCTTATGGAAGAAGATGTATGGGAAGCATTAGGTTATATGCTTCTATATTTAGAAGAAATTATTAAGTCTGAAATTTCCCATATCAACTATGTCCATCAATTGAGTGTAGGGAATCGCCTTATTTTAGATACATCTTCATTACGTCATCTTGAAATTACCCATAATCTACGTGATGGTGGTCAAAAAGGGACATTACTCGATGTGCTAGATCGTACATTGACACCTATGGGCGCCCGTCTTTTGAAACAATGGTTGGAAAGTCCATTAACTGACGTCAACCAAATTCAACGACGTCAAGCGGCCGTGGCAGAACTCATTACACGTGGTGCTGAACGATCTCATATGCGTAGTTTATTAGATTGTATATATGATTTTGAACGCATCGTAGGTCGTGTAGAAACTGGTTCTGTATCTCCTAGGGATTTAACGGCTCTTCGTGAATCATTGGCGGTACTACCGGATATTAAAGAAGTATTAGGTACGTGCTCAAGTTTAGCATTAACATCCATTAATGACCGCATCCAAGATCATAAAGATATTTATGATTTATTATGTCGTGCTATTGCGGAGCAACCAGCGTTGACATTAAAAGAAGGCCGCGTCATTAAAGATGGTTTTAATCCGGATTTAGATGAACTTCGTTCTTTAGCTACTAATAGTGAGCAATGGCTGGCTAAGATGGAAGCTGATATCAAAGAGGCTACAGGATTAACTAAGATTAAAACTGGTTATAATAAGGTATTTGGATATTACTTTGAAGTGTCCCATAGTAAATCTGAACAAGTACCTGATTACTTTATTCGGAAACAAACTTTAGCCAATGCAGAACGTTATATTACACCTGAGTTAAAGGAATTTGAAATTAAAATTCTCAGTGCTAAGGATAAAATTATCGCCTTAGAGCATGAGCTATATCAACAGTTACGAAATGATATTAAACTCGTCATTAAAGAGGTACAAGAAACGGCTCGTGCTCTTGCGGACCTTGATGTATTATGTTCACTGGCTTTAGTAGGTTATGAAGAAAATTATATTTGCCCTACTATCGTAATGAATGGTCAAATCAATATTCGCGATGGGCGTCATCCTGTAATTGAAAAATTCTTGAAACGTGAAGTTTTTGTACCAAATGATATAGTTCTAAACCATGATGATGAGGAATTCTTGCTCATTACAGGTCCTAATATGGCCGGCAAATCAACATATATGCGTCAAGCGGCTATTTTGATGATTATGGCTCAAATTGGTTCTTTTATTCCTGCTCGTGAAGCATCTATTTCTCCAGTAGATCGCATCTTTACACGTGTAGGTGCTAGTGATGATATTTCTACTGGTCAAAGTACGTTCATGGTAGAAATGAAAGAGGTAGCCTATATTTTAGAAAATGCTACACATAACAGCTTAATCATCTTAGATGAAATTGGTCGTGGTACGAGTACCTTTGATGGTTTAAGTATTGCCCAAGCTGTAGTAGAGCATATTTGCAAGCACATTCATGGCAAGACATTATTTGCTACACATTACCATGAACTGATTTGTTTAGAGGAAAGCTATAGTAAACTAAAAAATTACACTGTGGCTGTTAAAGAAAAAGGTAAAGATGTTGCTTTCTTGCGTCGTATTATTAAAGGTGGTGCAGATCGAAGCTATGGTATTCATGTAGCTAGATTGGCAGGTTTGCCGAATTCTGTATTAAAACGGGCAGAAGTAATTTTGGAATCCTTGGAAGACCAAAGTCATGATACTAGTGATTTAAATAATCGTGTTATGGGAGCTCAACCTAATACTGTAGTGAAGCCTGTTACTAAACAAGTGAGTGATTCTCCACTAGGCAACTTATTTACTCATTCAGTTGTGGATAGTCTGCTAGAAGTAGATGTAATGAGCATGACGCCCATTGAAGCATTAAACAAGTTATATGAACTACAAGAGGAGGCTCGTAAAGGAGGCGGGAAATAATGGCAACCATTCATGTATTGGATGAAACCACAATTAATAAAATAGCTGCTGGCGAAGTTGTGGAACGTCCCGCATCAGTTATTAAAGAGCTTATCGAAAACTCTATTGACGCATCCGCCACTAATATTGAGGTTGAAATCGGTGATGGCGGTGTAGCCTATATGCGGATTACCGATAATGGTATCGGCATGACTGAAGAAGACGCACGCCTAGCAATTTTGCGTCATGCTACCTCTAAAATACAACAGGTAGAGGACTTATTTGATATTGCTTCTCTAGGCTTCCGTGGTGAGGCATTGGCTAGTATTGCCTCTGTATCTCATTTCTCTTTGACTACGCGAAAAGCAGACTCTGATTTAGGGACGCGTATTACTGTTGACGGTGGTACTTTTACAGATTGCATTCCTTATGGTTCTGCACCTGGTACAACTATTGAAATAAGAGATTTGTTCTACAATACGCCAGCTCGTCGCAAATTCTTGAAATCTGAGCGTACAGAAGCTTCTAAAATTCAAGATATTGTAGGGAAACTTGCCCTTAGCAATCCACATATTTCTTTTAAACTCATCGTAGATGATCGGGTTGCTATTATTACGCCTGGGAATGGTGATATAGGTGATACCGTTGCCGCCTTATACGGTTATAAAACGAAGGGTGATATTTTTACTGTTGCCTATGAAAGTGATTCTATTTATATCGATGGGGTAGTAAGTAAACCGACCCTTCTTAAAAGTACTAGAATTTGGCAAACTATTATCGTTAATAACCGCGTTATTTCTGATAAAACTATCATGAAGGCTATTGATAATGCATACCACGCACTATTGCCGAAAAATGGTCACCCACTAGTAGTGCTTAATATTACTGTTCCAGCAGAGATGGTTGATATTAACGTACATCCTCGTAAGAGTGAAGTAAAATTCTCCGATGATAAGATTATATTTAAAGCAGTTTACCACAGTATTTTAAATGCTCTAAATAATCCACTTCATGAGCGATATGAACGGGAGTCTTCTGCTTATATTGGTTTGAGTGAGGTATTGGATAGTACTAATACTCATAATATGGCTATTAACCAAGGTGATGACAATACTAATTTGTCTCATGGCAATAGTAAATATGATTCCTATAGAGCACCTTCTGTTGTACAAGATGAGATGCAGTCGGCTGAGCATATTGCTACAGCAGTGGATTATGATAAAGTATTTGGTGGTCGCCGTACAAAAGGGTACGAAGTTATGCGTGGTGAAACTACGCAGTTTGTGGAGAACCTTAAAACTAAGGGATATACACCACCTGCACCAAAGGCTACTTATGAACAATCATCCTTTATAGATGAAAGTTTTGACGCTGTTCCTAAGGAATATACTAGTTATACTAAAGAGGATATAGAACGTTTTAAATCTTTATCTCAGGATATACGTGAACAAGATAATGAGGAACGAACTATACAAAACTCTGGTTTCTTACCTATGGGCCAAGTCGCCTCTTGTTATATTTTGGCTAAAAAGGGTGATGATCTCTATATTATAGATCAACATGCGGCACATGAACGCGTGCGTTATGATAAGTTATGTAAGTCTTCTGAATCTATTCCCATGCAATCTATATTAGTTCCTCAATATAGCGAGGCTACTGATGATGAAATGAATTTGGTAGAGGAGGAACGAGAAACCTTACTTGATCTTGGCTTTGATGTGGAGTTAGGTGGTCCTACAAAAATTAAGTTAGTAGGGGCTCCTGTAGATTTAGTAGAGTCAAAGGCTTTTGAAATTCTCCAATATATATTCTCTTACTTGCATGAACATCAACAGCCTACTAAGGCTCAGTTACGTCATGAAATGTTAGCGTATGCATCTTGTAGAGGGGCCATTAAGGCTGGTCACAATTTAAATATGTATCAAATGACTACCTTAATTGAGGATTTATTTAGTACTGAAAAACCGTACGTATGTCCACATGGTCGTCCAACGATTATAAAATTTACGCCTGATGAATTAGGTAAATTGTTCTTACGGTCTTAATATGAATATTCTAACAACAGCTCAAAAATCTAATGAGGCCATTCAAGAGGAAGCCAAAGCATTGGCTTCCTCTATGCATATGACCTATATAAAACGAGGTAAAACATCGATACCAGCTTTATTTGTTAAGTATCAATGCGAATATATTGCGGTTCTTGCTGGTTCTGGATTAACTATTCATTTTCCTAAAAGTCAACAACATACCTTTCATTTATCGATGGCTCAATTGCGTATTTTGCGTTTACAACGCGGTGAAGGAGATCATCTCGTTAATGCGATACAAGTCATATTAGATACAAAAGGGTTATCTAATCAAGATAGATTTACGTTTTTAGACTGTACAATAGGCCTTGGTAGTGACAGCATTGTAGTGAGTTATGGTTACCCACAGGCTCAAATAACTGGGCTAGAAGGTTCTTTACCTATATGGCTTGCCACAACATATGGTTTAGCTCATTATATTCATAATGAGGATAGTGTAACGAAAGCATTGCGACGTATTAAGGTACATCATGATACCTTTGAACACTATTTACCAAACCTACCTGATAATAGCATTGATATTATTTATTTTGATCCCATGTTTGAAGTTCCCGTAGAGGAAAGTCCTCAATTCAAACCGCTTCGAGGACATACGGTAGAAAGTCATATAGATGATAAAATCATGGCACAGGCTATGCGTGTTGCCACATATGGTGTTATTATTAAAGAACGACCGTTTAGTTCGGTTTTTCAAAACTATCCACCTCATCAATGGGTGGGCGGAAAATATAGTCGTATAGGCTATGGTGTATATATGAAGGAGTTAATGTGAATCCCTTAATTACCATCGTTGGACCAACGGCGGTAGGCAAAACAGATCTCACCTTAGACTTAGCAGAACAGTTACATGCTGAGGTTATTTCTGGTGATGCTTACCAAGTATATAAACAACTCAATATTGGTACTGCTAAACCATCGGTGGATGAACTTAACCGAGTGAAACATCATCTTATCGATATATTAGCTCCCAATGATTCATATTCAGTATCTATTTTCCAAAACCAAGCTAAAGAGATAATTGGTAGATTAAAAGATAAAAATATTCTACCTATTCTGTCTGGTGGTACAGGCTTATATGTTCAATCGTTATTAGAGAATTATAACTTTAATGACGTTAAGCCTGATGAGAGTTTACGATTAGAACTAGATGAGCTATTTAATACTAAAGGTATTGATGGTTTACGAGAATATGCTTTCACCTTAGGAAAAGAACATAATATAGAAATTCAATATAGTGATAAGCATCGTTTATATCGAGCTATTGAAATATTGCATCATGGTGATGTAGATTCGTTACGCAATCAGACTAAAGATGGTGTATCTTATAAAGGACCTGTTATTGGCCTTATGAGAGATCGTGATACGTTATACGAACGCATTAATTTACGGGTTGATATGATGTTTGACGCAGGTTTAATTGAAGAGGTTGAGCAACTTGTTCAGTCTGGTATAAATCCTGATTGCCAAGCCTTTAAGGGGATTGGGTATAAAGAGGTTGTAGACTATATAAATGGCAGTATCAATCTTGATGAATGTAGAGATTTGATCAAAAAAAACACTCGTCATTTCGCGAAGCGCCAAATCACTTGGTATAAGCGGATGCCATATATTGAATGGATTCATATTGACAATAATACATCTAAAGATTTTATATTTAATAAAGCTATGGATTTAATTCGTAGAGAAGGATTAGTATGACATTAGAAGAAATACGTAGTAAAGCCCTTGAGATGGCTGAACCAGAATTTAAAAAATTTGAACCTATTGCATTGGCCAATACAAAAAAAGTATTAGAAGCCTTTAAAGAATGCCAAGTATCTGATTATCATTTTACTGGCACAACTGGTTATGGTTATAACGATGTGGGCCGTGAGAAATTAGACGAAGTATTCGCCTATGTATTTAAAGGTGAAAAAGCGATCGTTCGCCCTCACTTTGTATCTGGAACACACGCGCTAGCAACTACATTGATTTCTTTGATGGGGAATGGGTCTAAAGGGACAGAGTTTATCTATGCAGTAGGGGCTCCTTATGATACGATGCAATCCGTTATTGGTGCCGCTCGTGAAGTACGAGGTTCCTTAGTCGAAAAAGGTTTTACTTATACTGAGGTCCCTTTGAAAGATAATACCTATGATGTTGAAGCCATTGCTAATGCCGTTAATGATAATACACGGGTAGTAGTTATTCAACGTTCTCGTGGTTATAGTACACGTGAACCATTATCTATTGCAGATATTAAGATTATTGTAGATGCTGTAAAAGCTAAAAATTCAAATACCATTTGTTTCGTAGATAATTGTTATGGCGAATTTACAGAGCTTCAAGAGCCTTTAGAAGCTGGTGCTGATATTATGGCTGGCTCTCTTATTAAGAATGCAGGGGGCGGTTTAGCACCAACTGGTGGCTATATCGTAGGTCGTGAAGACTTAGTTGAAGATGCAGCGTACCAATTGACTGCTCCAGGACTTGGTGATCATATGGGCTCTTACGCACCTGGTTACCGATTATTCTTCCAAGGCTTATTTATGGCTCCTCACGTAGTATTACAAGCTCTTAAAGGGGCTGTATATACGGCTGCCGTAGGTGAACTGTTAGGATATGATGTATTCCCTAAGGTAAACGCTGATCGCTATGATTTAATTCAAGCTATCAATCTAAATAATGGAGAAGAAATGGAGCACTTCTGTGTAGGTATGCAAGCCTATTCTCCAGTAGATGCTCACGTGCATCCAATTCCTGGCGATATGCCAGGCTACGAAGATAAAATCATCATGGCTGGTGGTACCTTTGTACAAGGTTCATCTATTGAATTAAGTGCAGATGGTCCAGTTCGTCCTCCATATACGATTTTCATGCAAGGTGGCTTAGTATTTGAGCATTCTATGCTCGGTATTCTAGGAGCTGCAGAAGAGCTTTTAAAACATAGATAATTCTTTGAATCTCTTTTGGTATAAGAAAGGGATTCTTTTTATTTCAAATCTTTTCAATGTACCTAATTCTAGGCTATAATATAAGTTGCTATAATTTTATAGCAATACTACTCGGACTTTTACACCGAACTAGTGTTTTTACACGTCAGGCTTTCACCCTGATTAGTTTTATGATCAAGAGATCATTTAAAGGAGAAAGTATGGAAAAAGTTATCGCTGTAGCTATGAGTGGCGGCGTAGACAGTTCTTTAACTGCTGCAATGCTATTAAAACAAGGCTATAAAGTATTTGGTATTACCCTGTGGCTGTGGGTGAGTGGCACGCCTTATGATGAGGTTCCTCTTGCTGTAACCGATGCTAAGAAGATGTGTGATTTTCTTGGTATTGAGCATCATGTTATCGATGCTCGCGATGTGTTTTACGAGAATGTAGTAGATTACTTCGTAAAAGAATATGCCTATGGTCGTACACCAAATCCTTGTGTATTTTGTAACAAGAATATCAAATTCGATTTGATGCTCAATCGTGCTCTTGAACTGGGGGCCACACATATGGTTACTGGTCATTATGCACAAGTTAACTTCAATGTAGAAACAGGTTTATATGAGTTACATAAAGGTGTTGATTCTACAAAAGATCAAAGCTATGTTATGTACAATATGAACCAACGTATTTTGAGTCATCTCATGTTTCCATTAGGTGGTCAATGTAAGACTGAAACACGTAAATTAGCTGCTGAATATGATTTACCAGTAGCTAAGAAACCAGATAGTGTAGATATTTGTTTCTTGCCTCATGGAAACTATCAAAAGCTGGTGGCAGAAGAAATGAAGGGAAAGCCAGAGTTTGGTAATATCGTTACCGAATATGGGGAAGTGTTAGGTAAGCACAATGGCTTATTTAATTACACTATTGGTCAACGTAAAGGCCTTGGTATTGCTTATAAGCACCCATTATATGTTATTGGTTTTAATGGGGAACGCAATGAGGTCATCGTAGGTCCTAATGAACGACTCTTTACAAATCGTATGATTTGTAAGTTTTATAACTTTTTAGATGACACTATTCATAAAGAATTAAAGGCAGAAGGTAAGATTCGCTATGCTGCAAATCCTTCTCCTTGTACTGCTCGTATCTTGGATGATGATACGATGGAGGTTATCTTTGAAGAACCACAACGGGCTATTACACCAGGTCAGTCCGTAGCCTTTTATAATGGCACTCAATTATTAGGAGGTGCTGTTATCGATCGCGTATGTTAGAAAGGAGAATACAAGTTCTTTGAACTTGTTTACATAGTATGTCAACGAAAAAGATACGAAACTTCTGTATTATAGCTCATATCGACCATGGTAAATCTACCATTGCCGATAGATTAATTGAATATACTGGCACATTACAAAAGCGTGAAATGGAGGCTCAAGTATTGGACTCCATGGATTTAGAACGAGAACGGGGTATTACTATTAAAGCGCAATCTGTTCGTATTTTGTATAAAGCACAAGATGGGGAAGAGTATATCTTGAATCTTATCGATACTCCGGGCCATGTGGATTTCAGCTATGAAGTATCTCGCTCTCTTGCAGCTTGTGAAGGTGCATTGCTTGTAGTAGATGCGGCACAAGGTGTAGAAGCTCAAACGTTGGCAAATGTGTATCTCGCTTTAGAACATGATCTTGAAATCATTCCTGTTATTAACAAAATTGATTTACCTTCTGCAGATCCTGATCGAGTTAAACATGAAATTGAAGATATCATTGGTTTAGATGCATCAGAAGCAGTATTATGTTCTGCTAAGTCTGGTATCGGTATCCCTGATATTTTAGAAGCTATTGTAAATAAGGTTCCTGCGCCACCAGATAAATCTGATGAACCTACGAGAGCATTGATTTTTGATAGTCGCTTTGATTCGTATAAAGGTGCTATTGCGTATGTACGGGTAAAAGAAGGCACTATTAAAGCGAAAGATACAATTCGTATGATGCATGATAAAAAAGATTTTGATGTAACTGAACTTGGTATCTTTACACCAAATCTTGTTCCTGTTCAAGAATTACCATGTGGCTCAGTTGGTTGTATTGCAGCTAGTATCAAAAATGTAAAAGATTGCCACGTAGGCGATACGGTAACCTTGGCTAACAATCCTGCACCAGAACCATTGCCTGGTTATCGCAAAGCTGTATCTATGGTATATTGTGGTCTTTATCCGACAGAATCTAAAGACTACGAAAATCTTCGTGACGCTTTAGAAAAATTACAGCTTAATGATGCTGCCTTAGAATATGAAGCAGAAACATCCTTGGCCCTAGGCTTCGGCTTCCGTTGTGGATTCCTTGGACTTTTACATATGGATGTAATTCAAGAACGGTTAGAGCGAGAATACAATTTAACGCTCATTACAACTGCTCCATCTGTAAACTACAAGGTATACAAAACAAATGGAGAAATGCTAGAAGTAGACAATCCGGCTAAATTGCCACCTCCAACGGAGATTGACTACATTGAAGAACCTTATGTAAAAGCTACTACAATCGTACCCAAGGATTTCGTAGGTACTATCATGGAACTATCTCAAGATAAACGTGGTGAATACCAATCCATGGAGTACTTAGATGAAACTCGAGTATCCGTTGTATATCACTTACCATTGAGTGAAATTATTTACGATTACTTTGATAAATTAAAATCTGCTACAAAAGGTTATGCTTCTCTTGACTATGAATTGATTGGCTATAAACAATCACCAATGGTTAAGATGGATATTCTTCTAAATGGTGATCCTGTGGATGCATTGTCCATTATTGTACACAAGGACCGTGCCGCTACGCGTGGTCGTGCATTAGCAGAAAAATTAAAAGAACTCATTCCTCGTCAAATGTTTGAAATTCCTATTCAAGCGGCGGTAGGCACAAAAATTGTGGCTCGTGAGACTGTAAAAGCTTGGCGTAAAGACGTTTTGGCGAAATGTTACGGTGGTGATATTTCTCGTAAACGTAAATTGCTAGAAAAGCAAAAAGCTGGTAAGAAACGTATGAAGTCTGTGGGCTCTGTAGAGATTCCACAAGAAGCATTTATGGCTATTCTCAAGGTTGAGGACTAATATAATGAAAACAGATTCTAATATCCTGAATCTGTCTACTTTTGGGGATATGGGCTTGTATGTCCATATCCCTTTTTGTAAACAGAAATGTATATATTGTGATTTTCCAGCCTATCAAAATTTACAAGATTATTACGAAACCTATGTCTATGCATTGGTACAAGAAATGGATTTGTGGATGTCAGAACACCCAGAGTCCAAATCTAAGCCTATTGACACTATTTATTTTGGTGGTGGTACACCTACTGAATTATCAATTCAACAGTTACAGATGATTGTTGATAAAATCAAAAGTACTTTTACTATTACTGACGATTGTCATATGACTATAGAGTCTAATCCTGGTGAAGTAGATCTACAGTATCTAACTCAGTTAGTTAAACTAGGTTTTAATCGCATTAGTTTTGGTGTTCAAACTTTTGATAATAAGGCGCTTACCATGCTCCATCGCAGTCATAATGGGGAAAAGGCTAAACAGGCTATTTATGATGCTAAAGAGGCAGGTTTTACAGATATCAATATTGATTTGATATATGGTTTACCACGACAAACCTTAGAGGATATTCAGCATAATTTAGATATCTTAAAAGACTTACCGATTAATCATATTTCTACGTATGGCTTACAAGTAGAGGTAGGAACATATTTATATCATTTAGTTCAAAAGAACTTGATTTCTATCCCTAGTGAAAGCATTGATGAATCCATGTATGATACGATGATGGAAGGCTTGAAAAATCTAGGTTTTGAACGATATGAAATTTCTAATTTCGCTAAAGATAGTTCTTACAGTCGTCATAATTTAAAATATTGGCACTATGTAGACTATTTAGGCTTTGGCGCTGGTGCTCATTCCTTCTATAATGGTATTCGCCGTAGCAACAACCGAAATGTGATGCCTTATATACAAGCGGTAGATCGATATACTATGCCTACTATCGATACGGAGACTATAACTGTAGAGCGAGCGCAAGAGGATTTTTGTTTCTTAGCACTTCGCACTAAGTGGGGCCTTGATGAACAAACATTTGAGGATAGATTTGGCGTATCTGTTCATAATTTATTTGGTAACATATTAGAAGATTTAGTTACTAAAGGCTTATTAGAGTATGAAAATGGTAGTTATCATTTAACTCCTGAAGGGGCTAAGCATGGTAACTATGTATTTAGTCAATTTATTCGTGAGTAATTTCTCACAGTTTCTCAAAATCTAATATGTTAGTATAAATAGGATGATGATGAATAAGCATGCTAGATTTTAGGAGGAACGATGAAGACATCGGTTATTTTACACGGTTTACATAACGAGTTTACTTTAGACCAAATGAAGGCATGCATAGAATTAGCTGAAAAATATGGTGGATCTTTCCGTCATGTAGTAACAGGTTTACAAATTACAGGTATTGAAAAAGACGATAAGGACTTACTTATCTCTGAATTACCAGAAGGTGTAACTACTGTTATTCATAGAGGTGTAAATTCCTTAATTGCCTGTGTAGGTAAAGGATATTGTAAAAATGGCCAAATGGAAACTAAAGAATTGGCTGATTATGTAGAGAGAAAACATTACGGACGAAAAACATCACATAAATGCAAAATTGGTATCAGTGGATGTGGTCGTAATTGCCCAGATGCAATGGTAAAAGATATTGCCTTTATAGGCACCTCTCGAGGTTATATGCTTGCTGTTGGTGGTAATACAGGTATTAAACCTGAAGCAGGCACAATTTTAGCTAGAAATCTAACAGTAGAACAAGCTAAAAAAGCTGTCGATATTTTAGTTGATTGGTATGCTGAACATGGTGAACCTCGTGAGCGTATGGGTAAATTATTAGCTAGATTAGGGAATCCATTGGAGGGTATGGAATTATAATTTTTAGTTGTATTAGTAATAAAACAGCATAAACGAATATTACCGAAGTTTTCAGTAAAGATAACAATGTAATCAAAGAAATTAAAACACTTATACTATTTTATAGGTTTTCTAATTTTATTAATTAGAATAAATCAATTTAATTAATAAATTTAGAAGATGACATAAAGTGAGGTAGTATAAGTGTTTTCTTATTATTAGACTTTGATTTTTTGACTAATTAATTTAAAATATGCAATTGTCTTTTTGACTAAATAGATATTATTTGACTTTTTCGGTATTTTTTTGCTTGACAATTTTTGCCAATGTGATAATATTATACATGCGATTAGCACTCAAAGTTTATGAGTGCTAACAAGAGGTGTCATTATGGATGAAAGAAAACAGCGCATCTTGCGAGCCATAATTGAAGACTACGTTAAATCCGCAGAACCTGTAGGGTCTCGAACGATTGCTAAGAACTATAATCTTGGCATTAGTCCTGCTACAGTACGGAACGAAATGTCCGATTTAGAGGAATTAGGCTATTTAGAGCAACCTCATACATCGGCTGGACGTATTCCTTCAGCTAAGGGCTATCGCTTATATGTTGATTCTATGTTGAGTCAACAACCTGTTCCATTACAGGATGCTGAAAAAATTGAAATGTTATGGAAACATTCCAATGGATCGACGAGTGAGCTCTTCTTAAATATGGCTAAACTACTTTCACAAGTGAGCCATAGTATGAGTTTATTCCTAGCTCCAGCCCATGATAGAGCATTAATTAAATACATTCATGTATTACCGCTAGATAGTCATCAAGCCATTATGGTAGTCATCACCGAAACAGGTGCACTCGATAATGAACTGATGTACTTTGGTGAAAGTGTTTCACCAGAGCTTTTACAAAGTCTAGCCATGCAATTTAGCAATGCATTACAGAATGTTAGTATTGGTCATGTAACGGCTGAAGCTCTGGGAAACTTATTGATTCATATGGAAGGTCCGCAGGGAATTTTATTAATCCTTTCGGAAACATTATTACGAGCTATTAATAAACGTAAGTTGTTCTATTCGGTAGGTACTACAGAGTTGTTAAATCAACCAGAGTTTAAGTCTGTTGAGAAGGTACAACCCTTACTTTCATTAGTGGAAGAACAAAATCAATTGGGACAGTTATTAAAAGATGATTCACCAACACCAGTTAAGGTTAAGATTGGTATAGAGCATGAAACTGAAGCACTTCAATCGATGAGTGTGGTACAAGCTGATTTTACTAATCAAGATCAGCTTGTAGGAACTCTTGCTATACTAGGACCAACACGAATGGAATACGGACGAATTATCGGTATGCTATCTCATATGAAACATATAATGGAAACTATGGTAAAAGAACAAAATAGAAAGGGCATATAATGGCTGAAGAACAAGACATTAAACAAGAAATAGTTGATGAAACAGTAGATACTACGAATGTAGAGGAAACAACTGTGGAAGCGACTGAAGAAGTTGTGGCTGATGCTGCTCAAGTATTAGAAGAACTTAAAACCGACTTTGATAATCGTTATAAGCGTTTACAAGCGGACTTTGAAAACTTCAAGCGTCGTACTAATCAAGAAAAAGAGCAACTTGCTGGATATGTTAAAGGGGATGTACTTACAGATTTACTTCCTGTATTAGATAACTTTGAACGAGCTGTCCAAAGCCCAGTAGAAGGTGATGCAAAGGTATTCCTTGATGGATTTATCATGATTCATCAAAACTTGATGGCAATGTTATCTAAACATGGATTAGCTGTTATTGAAGCAGTAGGTCAACCATTTGATCCAAATTTCCATCAAGCGATTATGCGAGTGCCGTCAGATGAATATGAATCTGATACGGTATGTGAAGTATTGCAAACTGGCTATACTGTTGATGGTCGTTGTATTCGTCCAGCAATGGTAAAAGTTGTTGAATAGATTATAAAAATTTTAGGAGGCATATATTATGGCAAAGGTAATTGGTATTGATTTAGGTACTACAAACTCTTGTGTTGCGGTTATGGAAGGCGGCGAACCTACGGTTATTACTAACCAAGAAGGCGCACGTACAACTCCTTCCGTTGTTGGGTTTGCAAAAAATGGCGAACGTCTAGTTGGTCAATTGGCTAAACGTCAAGCTGTATCTAACCCAGAAAACACAATCATTTCTATTAAACGTCACATGGGTACTGACTACAAAGTAACTGTAGACGGTAAATCTTATACTCCTCAAGAAATTTCTGCAATGATTCTTCAAAAAATCAAAGCTGATGCAGAAGCATACTTGGGCGAACCTGTTAAACAAGCAGTTATTACAGTTCCTGCATATTTCACAGATGCTCAACGTCAAGCTACAAAAGACGCTGGTGCTATTGCAGGCCTTGAAGTGCTTCGTATTATCAACGAACCTACAGCAGCTGCTCTTGCATATGGTGTAGATAAAGATGAAGATGGCAAAGTTCTTGTATTTGACCTTGGTGGTGGTACATTCGACGTATCCATTCTTGAACTAGGTGATGGTGTATTTGAAGTATTAGCAACATCTGGTAACAACCACCTTGGTGGCGATGACTTCGACCAACGCATCATGAACTACCTTATCGAAGAATTTAAAAAAGAAACTGGTATTGATTTATCCAATGATAAATTAGCTGATCAACGTTTAAAAGAAGCTGCTGAAAAAGCAAAAATTGAGTTGTCTGGCGTAGCTAGTACAAACATCAACTTGCCATTCATCACAGCTGATGCTACTGGTCCTAAACATTTGGATGTAACATTGACTCGTGCTAAATTTGAAGAATTAACTGCTGATTTGGTACAAGCTACTATCGAACCTACTCGTAAAGCTATGAACGATGCTGGCTTATCTGCATCCGATATCGATAAAGTATTGTTAGTTGGTGGTTCTAGCCGTATCCCAGCTGTACAAGAAGCTATTAAAAAAGTATTGGATAAAGAACCAACTAAAAATGTTAACCCAGATGAATGTGTAGCTATTGGTGCTGCTATTCAAGGTGGTGTATTAGTAGGTGAAGTTAAAGACGTATTGTTACTTGACGTAACTCCATTGTCTCTTGGTATCGAAACAATGGGTGGTGTATTCACACGTATTATCGATCGTAACACTACAATTCCTACATCTAAATCTCAAGTATTCTCCACTGCAGCAGATAACCAACCATCTGTAGATATTCACGTATTGCAAGGTGAACGTGAGTTCGCAGCAGATAATAAAACATTGGGTCGATTCAACTTGGATGGTATCCCAGCAGCTCCTCGTGGGGTTCCTCAAATCGAAGTAACATTCGACATTGATGCTAACGGTATCGTACATGTAAAAGCAAAAGATTTGGGCACTCAAAAAGAACAAAAAATTACAATCACTTCTTCTAGCGGCTTGAAAGAAGACGAAATCGATCGTATGGTTAAAGAAGCTGAAGCTCATGCAGCAGAAGATAAAGCTAGAAAAGAAGAATTAGATATTAAAAATAATGCAGATTCCTTGGTATATCAAGCCGAAAAAGCATTGAAAGAACTTGATGGTAAAGGCGATGCAGCTTTATTGAAAGAAGTTGAAGAAGCAAAAGATAAATTGAAGAAATCTATCGAAGCTGGCAACATCGAAGACATCAAAAAAGATAGCGAAGCTTTGGAACAACCATTACATAAATTAGCTGAACAAATGTATGCAGCAGCACAACAAGCTCAACAAGCAGCTGGTGGTGCAGAACAAGGTCAACAACAAGCAAAAGGTGATGACAATGTAGTTGATGCTGATTACACAGTAGTGGATGACGACAAGAAATAAGAAGGGTTGGTAACTAATGGCACGTGATTATTATGACATTCTTGGGGTTAGCAAAAATGCCACTCAAGATGAAATCAAAAAAGCCTTCCGTAAAAAGGCACGCCAATACCATCCAGATGTAAATAAAGATAATCCAAAGGAAGCGGAAGCAAAGTTCAAAGAAGCGAACGAAGCTTACGAAGTATTGTCTGACGAAACTAAAAAAGCTCAATATGACCAATTCGGCCACGACGCCTTCAAACAAGGAGGCGGCGCTGGGGCCGGTGGTTTCCAAGGCGGCTTTGGTGGTTTTGGAGGTCAAGCTGGTGGCTTTGGTGATATCTTTGGCGACATTTTTGGCGGTATGTTTGGCGGCGGTCGTCAACAACAAGGCCCTCAAAAAGGTAATGACTTGCGTGAAGATATCGATATCTCCTTTGAAGATGCAGCCTTTGGTAAGTCCATGGAAATCGAAGTGCATCGTCATGAAGAATGTGATCACTGTCATGGTACTGGTGGTGAACCAGGCTCTCGTGTCGATACTTGCCCAAACTGTCATGGTTCTGGTCAAGAAGCGGTTATTCAAAATACGCCATTTGGACGTATGCAATCCGTGCGCACTTGTTCCCGTTGTCATGGTTCTGGTAAAAGCATTGAAAAACCTTGTTCTAAATGCCGTGGTACTGGTGAAATGCTTGCTAAACGCAAGATTTCTATCAAGATTCCTGCTGGCGTAGACAGCGGTTCTCGCTTACGTGTAGCTAATGAAGGGGAACCAGGTATTTTGGGCGGTCCTAAGGGTGACCTTTATGTATATATCTTTGTTCGTCCTCACAAGGAATTTGAGCGTAATGGTAATGACGTTATTAGCCGTGTAAATATTAGCTTTGCTCAAGCTGCTCTTGGTGCGACTATACAAGTTAACACCTTAGATGGTAAAGTAGAGTTAAAGATTCCGGAAGGTACTCAAACGGGAACGGCATTCCGCGTAAAGGGCAAAGGTATTCCTTATTTGCGTAACCCTAAACAACGAGGGGACCAACATATTGTAGTAAATGTCCAAACGCCTAAAAAATTGACTGATACTCAACGTGAGTTATTATTACGTTTTGCTAATGAAAGCAATGAAGATGTAAATAACTTACAAGTGAGCAAAAGTCTTTTTGAAAAAATCAAGGACTGTTTAACAAAATGAACAGCTCATGTGAAGGAATGGTTTGTTCCATCACATTCCCTATAAAGGAGCATATATGCAATGGATAGAAATATCCATTGTCTGTGAAAGAGTAGCCACCGATGAGGTGACTACTCTTTTTGACGATTACGCAGACAATGGAATTATAGAAGAAGATATTGAAGAACAACCTAATTTAATAAAATTAACGCTCTACGCTGATCCAACACTTGATACCGATGTGGTTAAGGCAGACTTAGAAAAACGTCTTATAGGGGCAAATATTACGGTGAAATCAGTAGATGCACATATACTAGACGAATCTACTTGGTTACATTCTTGGCAACAGTATATTGAGCCTACAGAAATATTACCCAATATCGTAATTAAACCTGCTTGGCAAGAATATGACAATGTCGACAATAAAACAATTATAGAAATCGATTCAGATATTTCTTTTGGCACTGGTTCCCATGAAACGACTAAAACTTGTGCAGAACTTTTAAAAGTGTATAGTGAATCTATGGATCTTGATAAGGTTACATGTTTAGATATCGGTACAGGTACAGGGATACTTTTATTAGTAGCTGCCAAATTAGGTATAAAACATTTAGTTGGCATTGATATTGAAGAGTATGCAGCCAATCAAGCAAAAATTAACTGCGAAAACAACAAAGTACATGCCGAAATTATTTGTGGTGATTTAGATACGGATTTTGAAGGTACTGCTCAATTAATTTTAGCTAATTTGACGGTAGATCCTTTAAAGATATTGTTACCCCAAATAGGTAAGAAGCTTGAAGATAATGGCATTTTAATCATTAGTGGTATTATTGATGATCGGTACGATGAAATCTTGCCGTCTATCACTGAATATTGGCATATTATAGAGGAACGCGTGGCAGGCCCTTGGCATACTTTTGCGTTAGAAAAGCTATGAAGAAAATATTTACTCCTACACCATTAGATGAAATCATACAATTACCACAAGATGTAACACATCATGTGTTACATGTATTTCGTCATAATATGGAAAAACCGATCACTGTAACAGGTAGTGATAATCGTTGTGGTATCTATCAGATTACTGAAGAAGTTGATGGTATAGCACACGCTAAACTTATTGAATTTGTAGAGTCTGATGTAGCGTCGTATCGAACAATTCTTGTTCAATCTTTCTTAAAAGGTGAAAAGTTAGAATGGGTATTGCAAAAGGCAACAGAGTTAAATGTAGATACTATTTATCTTGTATCTACGACTAACTGTGTAGCTAAATACGATGATAAGAAATTACAATCAAAAGTTAGTCGTTGGAAAAAAATCATGCTAGAAGCAGCCCAACAATGTGGGCGTAATCAACTGCCCACGCTTGTAGTAGGCGAAAAGCTTTCACAAGTACTTGAAATCGAGAATGACGCATTAAAACTAGTGGCCTATGAAAATGAAGAAGGCCATACCATTAAGACTACACTTCAATCAATACATACTAATCAAAATATAACTGACATTCTTATCTGTATTGGTCCTGAAGGGGGCTATCAAGAGAAGGAAATCAATGCTATTATAGAAAGTGGTGGAAAATCAGTTTCTCTTGGTAATACTATTTTGCGAGCCGAAACTGCTGCTGTTGGATCATTAGCGATGATTCAATATGAATTAGAACTATAAATTAAACAAGAATAGAGAGGTGCAATGAAAACCGTTGCTTTTACAACCTTAGGCTGTCGTGTAAATCAGTATGACACAGATGCTATGAAAGGTTTATTTTTACAAAATAATTACGAAGCAGTAGACTTCGATGAAAAAGCTGATATATATGTAATTAATACATGTTCTGTAACAAATATGGGAGAAAAGAAATCCCGTCAATTGATACGGAAAGCAAAACGCCAAAATGAAGATGCTTATGTAATTGTTACTGGTTGTTACGCTCAACTCGATCCAGATGCAATTGCTGCAATTGATGGTGTAAACCTTGTTATAGGTACAAACAATCGATCAAAAATCGTTGAGCTAGTCGAGGAATTGGAATCTACAGAACGTCAAATTAATGCTGTTCGAGATATTATGAAAGAGTCCAATTTTGAGGAAATGCCATTATTTGGTAATGAATCAGATAAGGCTCGAGCTTTCATGAAAATTCAAGAAGGTTGTAATAACTATTGTTCTTTCTGCATCATTCCATATACTCGCGGTAAATTGAAATCTCGTAAGATTGACGATATCGTAGAAGAAGCTAAGCGTTTAGTAGACCATGGTTTCCACGAAATCGTACTAACAGGCATTCATTTAGGTAATTATGGCGTTGAATTACCAGGTAGACCTACTTTAGCTGATGTAGTAAAAGCCTTATTAGAAATACCTGAGTTATATCGTATTCGTTTTGGATCTATTGAATCTGTTGAGGTTTCTGATGAGCTTGTAGAATTAATGGCTACAGATAAACGAGTATGTCCAAATCTTCACTTGCCACTACAAGCGGGTTCAGACCATGTATTGAAATTGATGAGACGTCACTATACACTACAAGAGTATAAAAATCTCATTACAAAATTACGTTCTCGCATTAAAGATTTATCTATTACGACTGATATCATTGCAGGTTTTCCACAAGAAACAGATGAAGATTTTGAAGAAACATTGAATACAGTACGTGAAATTGGGTTTACCCATATTCACGCTTTCCCATATTCTATTCGTGAAGGTACGCCGGCTGCGACTATGCCTGATCAAGTACCTGAAGCCGTAAAAAAGACTCGTGTTGCCCTGTTAAATGGTCTTAGTCAAGCTGGTTATGAAGCATACGCTAAATCTCGTATTGGTAAACCAGGTGAAATTCTTATTGAAAAGGAAGAAAATGGTTACTATACTGGTTTAACTAGCGAATATGTAAATGGTAAAGTAAAGTCTGATGGATTACATAAAATTGGTGATCTTATTGGCGGAACTGTTGTTGGTTTAGAAGATAATTATTTAATTATTGAATAAGGAGTCTAATTATGAGCGATTGCATTTTCTGTAAAATTATTAATGGTGAAATTCCTTCCAATAAAGTATTAGAAAATGACAAATTCTATGCATTCCATGATATTCAACCGGTGAAAAAGGTGCATGTTCTAATCGTGCCTAAAAACCATGTATCTAATATTGCACATCTTACAGAAAAAAATGCTGACTATGTAGAGGGTTTGCTTCCATTTGTTCGTGATGTAGCAAAAGAATTAGGCATTTCTAAAGATGGGTATCGCTTGATTTTTAACACTGGCGCAAAAGCTGGTCAAACTGTATTCCATATGCATGCACATCTATTAGGCGGTGAAGAAATGGGCTGGCCAGAAGCTTAACATTGTGTATAATGTATTATTTTTATAATACTTATTAAAATTCCTATAAAATATACCGTAAAATATTGACAACTTCTATACCTATACATATAATATTATATGTGCGTATGTAAATTATCAGCACTTCCCGAGATTATTTTTGGAGGGAGGGATATAGATGTCTGAAATCAAAGTCGGTAAAAACGAAACGCTTGAAAGTGCTCTTCGTCGATTCAAACGCTCCTGCCAAAAAGCGGGTGTTTTGTCTGAAGTAAGAAAACGCGAACACTACGAAAAACCAAGCGTAAAAAGAAAGAAAAAATCTGAAGCAGCAAGAAAACGCAAATTCAGAGCATAAGATGATTACCCTAATTCTGCCTTTTCATGGCTTCATGAAATCCAGAATTGGGGTTTCTTTATTTTATAAATAAGGAGGCTTACTATGAGCTTAAAGGATCAATTAAAAGAAGATATGAAAGCGGCTATGAAAGCTCGTGAAGAAGGTAAAACAGCTTTATCTGTAATTCGTATGGTTAATAGCGCTATTAAAAATACAGAAATTAATGACAAAGTAGAACTTGATGATAATGGTATTCTTGGTATTTTAGCTAAAGAAATGAAAACTCGTCAAGATTCTTTAGCAGAGTTTGAAAAAGCTGGTCGTGAAGATTTAGTGGCACATGTAAAAGAAGAAATGGCGGTTTTACAAAAATATATGCCTGCACAATTGACTGAAGATGAAATTCGTGACGTTGTAAAAGAAGCTATTACTGCTTGTGGCGATGCTGTAAATATGGGTAATGTTATGAAACATGTTATGCCTAAAACTAAAGGTCGCGCAGATGGTAAAGTAGTTAATACTATTGTTAAAGAGTTGCTTGGTTAATAGTATTGGTAAATTAATATGACTAACTTTTACACTGATAATACATTGTCATTAAAATAGCTTGTAAAAGAAAAAATTCTATAGAAATTTATTGACATATATTTTCAACTTATGATAATATGAATCCAACAAAATAATTAGTCAACGAAGACTCCACTTTAGATATATATATGTGTATATCTATTTGTTGGAGTCTTTTTTATTTTTAGGAGGAACAGATATGGCTACTACTAATCATGAATTATTGTATTATATCCCTGCAGGTCAATATGGTAAGGAAGGTGTACTCGCATTACTAGAACAGCATCCAGAAATTAAGTTCGTATCTCTTGTAGGTATCGACTTAGCAGGTAATGATACAGATGAAAAAATTCCTATGTCTGCATTCTTTGATGATTATGAAGCATTCTTTGAAGGTCGTGCAGTACAAACTGATGGTTCCTCTGTAGTACTTACAAACATTGCTACATTAAATAATGCACGTGTAGATATGTGGGGCGATCCAAGCGTAAACTGGTTCGTAGATTATAACTATGAAAATATTGACGAAGCTACAGGCTTGCCAACTGGTACACTTCGTATTCCAGCATTCTTAATGCATAACTATCGTTATGTTGATTCTCGTTCTATCTTGAAAAATAGCTGTGATTATGTTCGAGCAGAGTTATTATCTTTAATTAAAGAACATGGTTTACCTGGTATGCCTCATGTGAAAGCTGATGATGTTGTAGACATTATCTTTACATCTGCAACAGAATTAGAATTCTGGGTAAAAACTCCATCTCGAACAGTTACTAAAAAAGAGTTATCTGTATCTCAAAAATTACAAGAACAATACTGGCAACGTACTCATGGTACAGTTCGTACTGCATTAGAACAAGCGGTAGAACGTTTAGACAAATATGGTATGGATGCAGAAATGGGCCATAAAGAAGTAGGTGGCGTTAAAGCTAAACTTGATGAAGATGGTCATGAAGCAGTTGTATTGGAACAATTGGAAATTGACTGGAAATTCTCTGGTAACCCATTGCAAACTGCAGATAATGAATTACAAGCACGTATTATCGTTCGTGAAGTATTCCGTGAAAATGGTCTCGATGTAACATTCAATGCGAAACCAATTATTGGTGTAGCTGGCTCCGGTGAACATACACACTTTGGTGTTATGGCTAAATTGAAATCTGGTAAGCTTGTTAACTTGTTTAGCCCAGAAGATATGCGTAAAGAATCTGCTAGCTCCTTAGGTATTGGTGCTATTATGGGTCTATTGAAACACTATGAAGCAATCAATCCATTTATTAGCTCCACAACAGATTCCTTAAATCGTTTAAAACCTGGTTTTGAAGCTCCAGTATGTATCGTTACATCTTTAGGTACAGATCCTTCCGAACCTAGCCGTAACCGTACAATCCTTTGTGGTTTGATTCGTGATATCGACAATCCAATGGCTACTCGTTATGAATTGCGTTCTCCAAACCCTTATACCAATACATATACTGCATTGGCATTGATTTTTATCTCTGCATTTGATGGTATGAAATATGCTATTACATCTGGTAAAACACAAGCTCAATTGGAAGCAGAACTTTCAAAAGAAGTGGGGGAACCAGCTGATTACCTTGCTACAAATCGTGCGTATCGTTCTGAAAAAGATGTGTTTGAAGACTTCACTCAAGAAGAACGTAACCAAATGTTTGGCGTAGCACCTGCAACTGTTTGGGAAAATATTAAAGGTTATCAAAATAATCCTAAATTAGTAGAAACCTTGTCACAAGGTAATGCGTTTGCTAAAGATTTAATGGATTCCTTCATTGCTTCAATCTTGAAACGTTGGAAACTCGTTTTAGCACATCGTTTAATTCCTAACAATCTTGAAACTGTACGTAACATGGTTGCAATTCATACAGATAGCCGCAATAGCGTAGATGATAAACGTTTTGCAGAAGTTAATGACTTGCGTTTTTATCTTGCTAAAGATAGTGATGATCGTAAATCCTTATTCACACGCTTAATTGATGCGTTACATGAAGGTGATTATGATTTAGCATCTAAATTACAAATTGAAATGAATGATAAAATGGAAGAGTTAGAAGCTAAATACGCTAACTATGCTAAAAATATTTTCTAATTGAATAGACCCTATTTAAAAATTCCACAACATACAAATCAAAAAAGAGACTCTACCAATAGGTAGAGTCTCCTTTTCAAGTTACAGATTATTAATTTATTGTAGCTCTTAAAAATATAATATTATTCTTTATTATTAATGAATCTTTCTACTAATACTAAACTACATGCTAGTACAAAAATGGAAAAAGATAATAATAACATATCTAAGGCTGATTCATGCTCTATAATGAGTAAGCGAACTAATGCGGTAATACCAATATATAAGAAGAAATCAAGCGGGAAATGGAAATTGTTTTTAAAGTATTTAACGATGAGTGCAATAAACTCAAAGTAGAGGAAGAAGGTAATTAATTCTTCAATCAATAAAGAATATGTACTATAGCCTTGAATATTAGCCCATGCAACAATACCAAAGTTTACTATACTATTTATCATTGCAATGCATAGACCAATACCCACGCCTATAAGGGCAATATTTTTAATGGTTAATAGAAGACGAGAGATACGAATCCACATGAATACTCCAACTAAAATATAATAAGAACACAATACATAAAAAGACCGTACAACGTACGGTCTTTTTAACGCTTATATAATAATTATATAACGATTAGATATCAGCTTTAATAGCTTCTAATGCAGCGTCGAAGTTAACTGCTTGAGTTACTTCTGGTACGTATTCAACATAAGTTACTTTGTTTTCTTTGTTGATTACTACAACACCACGAGTCAAAAGACGAAGTTCTTCGATCAAGAAGCCATAGTTTTCACCGAAGGATGCATCTCTGTGGTCAGATAAAGTAATAACTTTATCTACGCCAGCTGCGCCACACCAACGTTTTTGGGCGAACGGCAAGTCCATAGATACTGTCAATACTACAACGTCTTCGGAAAGAGCAGTTGCATCTTGGTTGAACCAACGAGTTTGAGCGTCACAAACACCAGTATCAAGGGAAGGAACAACGGAGATAACTTTTACTTTACCTTCGAAATCTTTTAATGTTTTAGCTTGTAAGTCATTGCTAATTACTGTAAAGTCAGGAGCTTGTTGACCTACTTTTACTTCTGGACCAACCAATGTGATAGGGCTACCTGCAAATGTTACTACGCCAGTACGTTTTTCCATGTTGTATTCCTCCTAAGAGTTTTAATTCCAATTTATTAAAGACACGTTTTGTATCTATGCCTAGTATAACACTTACATTATCATAAGTAAACTAAAAAATTCGATATAGTGTAATTATACGTATAGGTGTATTAATGAATAACAAAAAAATGTGTATACTATAAAGAGTACATTTACATTAATATTACCTTAATCTATATATACTGCTTTATAAATTAAATTTTTATTATTTTCTATTAGTAGTAAATCACTATTAAGGTATCTAATATTTATAAAACATAGTGTATTTGAGAGGTCCTATGAAACCTATAGATTTATTTATCCGATTTTTCCGCCGTGAAGGTTGGACATATGCCATCGGTTTAACAATGCTGATAGCTATAAATGTAGCATTTTTATTTGTACCTCAATTTATCGGCAATGCAATAGATACATTGAACAATAATAAAGAAGGTTTAGTGAATTATATTTATTACTTTATTTTGCTATTTATCATTATTACTATTTTAAAAGTCATCTCTCGTAGAACCTTATTGGGTTCTATTCGACGTATGGAATATCTTTTCCGTGAAATTCTATGCCGTAAAGCTCTACAAGTAAAAACAACATACTATGAAACAAACGGACCTGGTAAAGTTATGGCGCTTATGACCAATGATGTTACATCGTTACGTGTTGCACTTGGTTTAGGTGTAATGATAATAGTAGATATTGTTTTCTATTCCATCGTAGGATCCATAATTTTAATTCAAAAAATAAATGGTGTCTTAGCTTTTAAAATTATGACACCTATATTCTTTATTATCGTTGCCATATTTGTATTAGGTAGAAAATTAAGAGCTAAACAACGTAGTGCTCAAGCTACATATAGTGATATGACAGAGTTTGGGCAAGAACTATTTCAAGGAATGGATGTTATTCGAGCCTTTAATCGTGAAAGCATCATTTCAGAGGCCTTTGAAAAAATCAATAAACTTAACTATAAAAAAAATATGGATGTTGCCTTGCTAGATGCTATATTAACACCATTAACAAGAATTGCCCCGTTCATTTGTATTAGTATAAGCATCTTTATTTGTGGACACCTAGCTGTAGAAGGGCAAATGACTATAGGGGAGTTTGTAACCATCAATTCATTTATCATGTTGATTGTAGGCCCTTTAATTGGATTTGGTGGTCTTATTTCAATTGTTCAAAAAGGTTTAGCCTCTTTAGATCGCATTGCGGAATTCTTGCAGTTGCCCACTGAAACAGTAGAGGATAGTGTAGACGTATTGGGCCTTGAAGATATTCACATTCGTTATTTAGATTTTAATTATGAAAACTCTAAAGGGAATGCATTATTTCATGTAACCACCACAATACCTAAAGGTTCTTTTATTGGGCTTGTGGGTAAACCTGGTTCTGGGAAAAGTACTTTGTTTAAATTGCTGATTGGATTACAAGAATGTCCTGAAAAATCCATCTATTTTGGCAATCAAGATTTGAGGAATATATCTTTAACAAAACTTCGAAATTCCATTGCCTATGTACCTACTCAATCTTACTTATTAAGTACTACCATTTCTGACAATATAAAATTCGGTAGAGAGTTACCCATGCACGAAACTGTTGGGAGGGCAGCGAAAAAGGCCGATTTATACAGAGATTTGAGGGATTTGCTAAACAATGATTTACATAAATTGGCTGAAGAAGGTCAAGACTTATCAGGTGGACAAAAGCAACGTATTAATATGGCACGTGGTTTCTACAAGAATGCACCATATTTATTACTAGATGACTGTTTTTCTGCTTTAGATGCTACAACAGTTACAACTATATTAAATACTTTGAATAATGTGAAAAATCAGACTATTCTGTGTATATCACAGCGTTTAGAGGTTATAGAGAATGCAGATAAAATCCTAGTATTTGATGAGGGGCGTATTGTAGAAGAAGGTACTCATGAAGAATTATTAACAAAAAAAGGCTTATATCACACCTTATATGAAGCGCAGAAAGGAGGAGCTCATTATGAAAAAGCGTAATTTTAAAAATGATTGGGCTTTGTTCTCCTATATAACTGCATATATTAAGCCTTATTTGGGTATTTTATTCTTAGCTACCATTGCTCTAGCTGGTAATTTAGTACTTCTGCTTTTAAGACCTTATTTAACTAAGCAAGTTATTGATCTGGGCTTTGCTACAAATGATATTAATATTATTGAATATTATGCTGTCATATATGGTCTTACTATTATTGGTAGTGTGTTATTTATCTTTGTAGAAAATTATTTTTTAAAAAGTTTTGGACAAAAAATTATTTATAATATACGTGCCATTATATTTCAAAAGATACTTCATAAGTCCCATGATGAATTTTATAAATTACCCATTGGTAATTGGGTAACTCGTATCACAAATGATATAGAGTCATTGCGCACCTTATATACAGATGTATTACTGAATTTAGTGAGTAGCGGTCTAATGATCATTGGTATTTTAGGATTCATGTATGCTATTAATGTACCTTTAGCAATCATTATGACCATTTTATTACCAATAATGGGTGTAATCATTTGGGTATTCCAAAAGTTTTCTCGTAAAGCATTCCGCCAAGTTCGCCGTTCTGTAGCGGCCTCTAATGCAAGCATTAAAGAGCTATTAAACTACATAGTTATCGTCAAATCTTATGGCGGTGAAAAAGAAATTGAAGAACGTTACAATACGGTTAATAAAGGTTTCTTAGAAGCAGGTCTATTTGAAGTTACTACGTTTTCTATTTTTAGACCTCTCGTAGATGGTCTATTCTTTGTGGCATTAATCGTTATTTTTACTACTACATATATAATAGATTCTGTGGCCGATGCTGGTACTGTTTTTGCTTTCATTCAATATATGGATCGATTTTTCCAACCATTAAAAGAGATTGCTGATAAATATAATTCCCTACAAAGCGCATTAGCTGGTGCAGAACGATTAGTCCCTTTATTGGAGGAAGAGGAGCGTCAAATCGTTAATGAAGTTCCTCATGAATTTAAACATATAGAGTCTATTGATTTTGATCATGTATGGTTTTCCTATGACAATAACGATGTATATGCGTTAAAGAATTTTACGTTAAGTATTAAGGCAGGGGAATTTATTGGTATCGTAGGCCCTTCAGGTAGTGGTAAATCAACGCTTTTATCCTTGTTAATGGGTCTTTACAAACCAACTAAGGGATCAATCTATATTAATGGCATTGATATTGCGAATTATGATAGTTCGGTACTGCGTCATTTGATGGGCTATGTTTTCCAGCAAGCGTATCTATTTAAGGGTTCTATAAAGGATAACTTAACACTTTTTGATACGTCGATTTCATATGAAGATATGGTAGATGCAGCAAAACAAGTAAATTTACACAGTATGATTGAACAATTGCCAGAGGGTTATAATACACCTGTAGGTTATTTAGGCTCCTTGTTATCTGATGGACAAAAGCAATTATTGGCATTTGGACGCACTCTAATAAAAAAAACACCTATTCTATTACTAGATGAGGCTACAGCCAATATTGATAGTCATACGGAGAAACAAATTCAAGCTAGTATTGAAAATATTCGTGGTACTAAAACCATTGTAAGTATTGCTCATCGACTTTCCACGGTACAAGACGCTAATCAAATAGTATATATAGAATATGGTAAAATAATAGAAAAAGGATTGTTTGAAGAGCTTATCAATTCAAAAGGTGCCTTTTATAATCTCTGGAATAATCAACAAAGCGGGAGTTAGTATGGAATGTATCCAATCAAAAGATAATAAAACTATAAAGCGCATTATCTCATTAGGTCAGCGTAAGAATCGTCAAAAAAGTGGTGAATATATTGTTGAAGGCATCCGTTCTATTCGCGATATAGCTGCTATGGGTGCAATCAAAATAATTGCTATTCGAGAATCTAAATCACAAGATAAAAATGTATTAGATTTATTAACATTAGACTCTATTCAATCGGTGCCTACGTATATCGTACAAGATCCTGTATTTGATAAAGTAGATAATACTGTAAATGGTCAAGGTGTAGTCGCCATAGTAGCCAAGCCAAAACATGATATTGATTCTGTTACTATTCAAGACGGTTTATATATTACACTAGATGGCGTTCAAGATCCTGGTAATTTAGGTACTATTATTCGTACCGCAGTAGCAGCAGGTGTAAAAGGTATATTTTTGATGAAAGGTACCGTAGACCCTTTTAATGATAAAACGGTACGCAGTACAATGAGTGCCTTACATAAAATACCTTTATATGAAGATGTCACCTTATCTAAGTTAAATGATATTGTAGCTGAATCAAATATGACCACATATGTTACTGCCCTAGAAGATTCTGATCCTTATCATTCTGTGGCGTATGCTAAACGAACTATGTTAGTATTAGGCAACGAAGGTAATGGTGTGACACCAGAGGTGATGAATCTCTGCACTAATCGCATCATGATTCCTATGTATGGAGATATGGAGTCATTAAATGTCAGTGTAGCAGCTGCATTATGTATCTATAAGGTTCAAGAACAATTGATGAGTTAAATTCGTATTACTAAATAATACTGTATTTTTTATATAGTATTAATTTATGTAGAGCATAACGTTTTTAATTTAACCTTCGTAAAATGTATTCAACTTTATATTTATGATAAAAATTTATAACATTATAAAAAGTCCTCTACTAGTATACAAATAGAGGGCTTTTGTGTTGATTTATTAGCTGTGTATTTGGTACAATAACATATATCCTTTGTGGGAGAACAAAGTTCTCCCTTTTTTTAATAAAAAGGAAGATAACTATGTCCAAATTAATTGTAAATGCTGACGATTTTGGCCTTCATAGTGCGGTTAATGCAGGCATTATTGACGGTCATCGTACAGGTATTATTACTAGCACCTCTTTATTAGCACGAGGAGAGGCCTTTACAGAAGCCGTAAGTATGGCGAAGGAAAACCCTAAGTTGGGCATTGGTATTCATATTGCCTTAGTTGGCGGTCTAAAACCAGTATGTGATCCCACTGAGGTTCCATCACTAGTAACACCAGAAGGTATTTTACCAGAAAGTTATATCGATTTTATTAAACGAATTTACTCTGGCAAAATCAACTATAGTGAGTTACGTAAAGAAATTAATGCACAAATGGCTAAAATCATAGAGTCTGGATTAAAGGTTACTCATGTTGACGGTCATCAACATATGCATGTATTACCTACAGTTTTACCTATTGTCATTGAGCAAGCAAAATCCTTTGGTATAAATGCTATTCGTGTGCCAGATGAATTAACAGGATTTATGAACTACATATATTCTCCATCCCGTTTTTTAGGTAAAGTTGGCTTATCAACTGTTGCTGCTAATGCACGACCAACAGTACGTAATAACAATATGTTGACCACGCAATACTTCTGGGGAATGGTCAATGGCGGAAATATAGATCAAAAATCATTAATGGGCATTTTGAAAAAGGTAAATCATAATTCTGGTACCCATGAATTGATGGTTCATCCTGGTATAAGTAATTCAATTCTAGGTAAGTGTTATAATTGGGGATATCATTGGGAGGATGAGTTACAAGCACTTTGTTCCAGTCATACTCGATTGTATATAAGACAACATGGCATAGAGCTAATTAATTATGGAGACTTAATATGAGTAAAATGATGAAGAGAGGCTTTTTTATGTTTCTCTTGTTATTAGCCGTATCTATAGGAATTATCTACTATACCATCGATTTAGAATCATTAAAAACTATATCATCTTTTAATAGTGTATCTTTATTATTGGCAATTGTAGCACTTGCGGCAGGTATGTATTTTGATGGACTCCGGTTGCAACGCCTTGTGAAAATAGGGGGCTACAAACTATCTATTCAAGCAGTACTGCGTGTTATTTTTAGTAACTATTTTATGGCCATGTTAACACCTGGTGCTAGTGGGGGTGCCGTAGCGCAAGTACTAGTTTTAAAAAGTTATGGAGTACCCATATCAAAAGGTACGCCAATCGTATTAATACGCACCGTATTTTCCATTATGTTTTTGGTCATTATGTTGCCTTTAGTATTCTTACGAGATGATATTGAAATTCCCTATATTTCACGAGATATGTTATTACTGTTTGCTGTGCTTGCTGTTATAGCAACATTACTGGGAACATATATTTTACAGACTAAATATATGAGACAGTTTGTCTATAATTTAGCGCAACGTTTTAAAGCTCATAAAACAAAGAATTGGCTTTCTAAGTTAGAAACGTTAAATCAAGGCCTTGGTTTACTCTATAAAGAGCCAATTCAATCTTTTATAGTATTTATTGAATCTGGTTTAAGTTTATTAAGCTTGTATTGTATTGCACCAGCATTAATGTATGCTTTTACACCAGATATTCCTATCATCGATATATTAAATCGTATGATTCTATTAAATCTTATTTTATATTTTGCACCAACTCCAGGTGGAACAGGGATTGCAGAAGGACTATTTGTAGTATTGTTTAGTGCCTTTGTACCAAATGGAACCATTGGTATTGTTGCTGTAGCATGGCGTGTTGTGGCTGAATATTTGCCATTTTTTATCGGTATGTATGCAGTATTAACACTATATGGGCGGCAATTTGTGGCCCAAGAAACTTCAAGAGAACAATAAGGGAGTGTACTCTATGTCTAAACAAAAAAAAGATAAGTTTTATCTGGTGCAAGAAGATATTTTACCAGAAGCGATTAAAAAGACAATCAAAGTAAAAGAAATTCTTAAATTAGGTGAAGTTAAAACAATCAATGAAGCTGTTGAAAAAATGGATCTAAGTCGTTCTGCATATTACAAATACAAAGACTATGTATTTCCATTCTTTGAAATTGCTCAAGGGAAAATAGTTAGTATTTATGTTTCTATGTCTAATGAATCGGGCATGTTATCTAGTGTTTTGAAAGCTATTGCTGAACGTAATGGCAGTATTCTGACAATCAATCAAGATATTCCATTACAAGGTATTGCTAACAGCAGTATTTCTTTTGAAACTAAAGACTTACAAGGCTCATTAGAAGATTTATTATTAGATATCCGCTCTATGAAGGGCATTATTAAAGTAGAGATTTTAGGCCAAGCATAGGCTAATTAAGAGAGTAGGACTATTATGACCACTATAAAAATTGCTTTATTAGGATTCGGTACTGTTGCACAAGGTACATTCAATTTGTTGCAAGATAATGCGGAACTAATCAAAAATCGTACGGGGGTAAATGTAGAAATTTCTAAAATATATGTACGTAATCCAGAAAAATATAGCCATATTACTTTACCTGAAACAGCTCAATATGTAACAAATATTGATGATGTATTAAAAGATGATAATATTCAAATGGTTGTTGAACTAATGGGTGGTACAACCTTTGCTAAGGAATGTGTTGAAGGTGCATTAAAAGCAAAGAAAAATGTTGTCACAGCTAATAAAGATTTATTGGCTGAATCTGGTCCATATTTATTAGATTTAGCAAGTAAAAATGGAGTAGATTTACGTTTTGAAGCATCTGTATTAGGTGGTATCCCAATTATTCGTACGTTGTATGAGTCCTTAGCAGGTAACCGTATTACTGAACTTATCGGTATTATGAATGGTACGACAAACTTTATTTTGACTAAAATGTCTGAAGAAGGTTTAAGCTATCAAGAAGTATTAAAAGAGGCACAAGATTTAGGTTATGCAGAAGCTGATCCTACAGCAGACGTTGAAGGTCTAGATGCAGCTCGTAAATTAGCTATTCTAGCATCCATTAGTTTCAATCGTCGTATTTTCTTTGAAGATGTATCTGTAGAAGGTATCACAAGTATTGATACAGAGGACATTAAATTCGGTAAAGAGTTTGGTTATAATATCAAATTATTAGGTATTGCTAAAGAAACTGCTCAAGGTTTGTCCCTAAATGTGTATCCAGCATTTATTCCTACCACACATCCATTGGCCTCTGTTCGTGGTTCTTATAATGCGATTTATGTTAAGGGTAATGGTATTGATGATGTAATGCTTTATGGTCGTGGTGCAGGTAGCTTACCAACAGGTAGCTCTGTAGTATCTGACATTATGGAAGTAGCTAAAAATGTTTCTTATAATGAAACAGGTCGTTTAAAACCATTCTATTACGATCAAAAAGATATTTACTCTCCAGGTAAAATTCAATCTAGCTACTATTTGCATTTAGCTGTAGATAATAAAACAGGTGTATTGGCAAAAATTTCTGCAAAATTAGCAGAGCAAAAGATTTCTGTTCTATCTATTGTTCAACGTAATAAAGATCCAGAAACTGCAGTATTAGCCATTGTAACATCCAAATGTCCTAGATCTTATATTTTAAATCTTATCGAATCCTTTAATAGCTTGCGTTCCGTTAAGTCTGTTAATAGTGTAATTCGTATTATGGAAGCTTAAACTATGAACATTGTTCGCGTACAAGTACCAGCCACTAGTGCTAACTGTGGCCCTGGTTTTGATTGCTTAGGTTTAGCCTTAAACCTTTATAATATTTTTAGTTTTACACCAGATGTAAATGCTACTGAATATACATATACTTTTAAGGGCTTCGGTGCAGATATTTTACGCGCTGAAGATCCGAAAAAAAATCTTATTGGCTTTGCCATGGATCAAGTTTTTGCTACAGCACAAGAACCAATTCAATATGGTCATATTACGTCTGAAACCTTAATTCCACCATCTCGTGGTTTAGGTAGTAGTAGTACGGCTATTGTAGGTGGGCTTTTACTAGCGAACGCATTAGTAAAACATCCTCTTTCAAAGGAAGAGTTACTTGTTATTGCCAATCGCATGGAAGGTCATCCAGATAATGTAGCACCTGCTATTTATGGTAATCTATGCTGTGCAACTGGTTTAAAAAATAAAGTACTTAACACAGTTATTTCTGTACCCTCTGAATTACATTTTGCTGTTGTAGTGCCTGAGGTCATGGTATCTACTGAATATGCTCGTTCTGTATTACCTAATCATGTGCCTTTTAAAGAGGCAGTACAAAACGTAAGTCATGCGTCTTTGTTTGTGACCAGCCTTATTACGCATCAATTGAGTAATTTATCTGTAGCATTAGATGATAATTTGCATGTACCTTACCGTAAAACATTGATTCCACATTGTGATGAAGTATTCAATGCAGCAAAAGCTGCTGGTGCTTATGGTGCTACTATTAGTGGTTCTGGTTCTACATTAATTGCTTATGTAGATAAAGCACATGTACAAGATGTAGCTAATGCGATGGGGGCCGTATTTACTGCTAATGGTATTGATAATAGAACCTATTGCTTAGAAGCTGATACAACAGGAGCATCCATTATATAGTTTATGATATAATTATAGTGTTAGGCATAGTCCATAACTTTAATTGGAGGAAACTATGAACAGTATGAAAACAACGCTTCTATTAGCGACTCTAACGGCCATTTTAGTGGTCTTAGGTAATATGATTGGCGGTAGAACAGGCATGATGGCTATGTTCGTTATATCTATGGGCATGAATTTTGTGTCTTATTGGTTTAGCGATAAAATCGTATTAGCTCAATATAATGCTCAACAAGTTACTGCACAATCTAATCCAAAACTATATGGTATGGTAGAACAATTGGCTAAAAATGGTAATTTACCAATGCCCAAGGTATATATCATTCCTAGTGAAGTACCTAATGCATTTGCAACAGGTAGAAATCCAAGTAATGCCGCAGTTGCAGTTACTGAAGGTATCCAACACTTATTAACTGATGATGAATTAGAAGGTGTATTGGCACACGAATTAACACATATTAAGAATCGCGATACTTTAATCAGTACCATTGCTGCGATGATGGCGGGGGCTATTTCTATGATTGCTCAAGTTCTTCAATTTTCTGCAATCTTTGGTCGCTCTGATGATCGAGAAGGTTCTAATCCTTTAGCATTAATAGGTACGATTATTATTGCTCCTATCGCAGCAGGTCTTATTCAGATGAGCATTTCTCGTACTAGAGAATTCTTAGCTGATGAAGGTGGTGGAGACATGTGTCGTAATCCACTAGCTTTGGCTTCTGCGCTTGCTAAAATCGATTATTATTCTAAACATGGTGCATTGCCTAATGCAAGTAATGCAACAGCCCATATGTTTATTATTAACCCTATGATAGGTATTGGTGAAAGCTTGAGTAATCTTTTTAGCACACATCCTCGTACAGAAGAACGTATTGAAAAGCTAAAAAAACAAGCAATGAATCCTAAATATAAAGAAAAGGCAAAATTCTAATTAATATCTACAGGAGGATATCATGCAAGAAACATTAGTTTTAATTAAGCCAGATGCTGTTAAGCGTCAATTAAGCGGTGAAATTCTTAGTCGCTATGAACGTAAAGGTCTTGTTATTAAAGCATTAAAATTATTACAGGCACCTCGTGAACTCGCTGAAGAGCACTATGCTGAGCACAAAGAAAAACCATTCTTTGGTAAATTAGTTGACTTTATTACATCTGGTCCAGTTCTCGCTTTTGTTTTAGCTGGTGAGAATGCAATTGTATCCGTACGTGCTTTAAACGGGGCAACAAATCCTGTAGATGCTGCCCCTGGTAGTATTCGTGGTGACTATGCCTTAACAATGGACGCTAATGTAGTACATGCTTCTGATTCTCCAGAATCAGCTGCTCGTGAAATTAGTCTTTGGTTCCCAGAATACAAATAATCTCTAGATTGAGATCATGTAGCTTTTATTCCTACATCCATGTATATCTATAGGAGGCAATAATATGGCAAGTAGTGTTTACACAAAAACAGGTGATGCTGGTACAACTGGTTTATACACAGGTGAACGTGTACCGAAGTCATCTTTACGCGTAGAAGCTTATGGTACAATCGATGAATTACAAGCTTTCTTAGGCTTGGCTCGCTCCTATGCTGAAAACCCTCGTGTTGCAGCGGAATTATATGATATTGAGCGCAACTTATGGACATTAATGGCCGATATTGCTAGTCTAAATGCGGCTCCAGTAATTACTGAGCAACATGTAAAACATTTGGAAAAAGTCATCGATCGCTTTGATGAAAAGCTAGAACCATTATCTAGTTTTGTCATTCCCGGTGAAAAACAATCTTCTGCTTATTTACACGTAGCTAGAACGATCACTAGACGTGCTGAACGTGATTTGTGGCGTGTATTAGATGCTGGAGAAAGTGTTCACGAATCTAATTTAAAATATTTAAATCGTCTATCCGACCTATGCTTCATCATGTGTCGTGTAGAAGAGGAAATTGGAGCTGAATAAATAAAAAAAGCTATGTATTTTACATAGCTTTTTGCTCGTTATAGACCTTATTGTGAAATTGTTTGATTTAACACATCTTGAGGGCTTGGATAGTAGAAGAAAATATGAGGAATTTCGTAGCGAAATTTCTCTCTCAATAAATCGGCAAGTGTTGCTTCAAAGTTTATAATTTTATCAGCATCAAAATCAAAATCTTCTACTAGTACTAATAGTTGAGCTTCTACTTGTGGTGCATTGTCAGGTAATGCTTCTGGCGGTAGTGGAACATTCACTACTACGCGTACAGTACCAATATATTTTCCTTGTCCATCATCGATGGCAACACGATATGTATTATCCCATAAGGTAGCCATCATTTTTAGTTTCATATTCATAATTTCCATAGTATCGCTCCTTTGTTATACTTATAATGATACTGAAATTATAAATTCTTGTATAGGTGCATTATGAAATCCAAAATTATATTATGTTCCGGTGGAGCACGTAGTGGAAAAAGTGAATTTGCTGAACGTTTAGCACTTGCTACTGAAGGACGTAAAGCGTATGTAGCAACAGGCCAAGCTTTTGATGAAGAAATGGTTGATCGCATAAAGAAACATCAAGAACGACGTGGTGACCTATGGAATAATTTTGAAGTACCATTACATTTAGCTAAAGAATGGCAGAGAATCAGCCAAACTGCTGATGTAATTCTTATAGATTGTTTAACTATGTTTACTACTAATCACATGATGGCCCATGGTTCTATACAAGGACAACAAGATGCCAATCAATTAGAGGCTACGGTTATTGCTGAATTAGAAACATTGCTAACCTCTATAAAATCATGTGAAGGTAAAACAGTTATATTTGTAACCAACGAAATTGGTTTAGGCATTGTGCCTGACAATAAACTTGCTAGATATTTTAGAGACATTGCTGGTCGAGTAAATCGTACTGTAGCAACGGCTGCAGATAAACTATATGTAACAATTAGCGGTGTTACCATTGAATTAAAATCACAGGAGGTTCATATAAATGGCTAAGAAAATCATGTTCCAAGGAACAAGTTCTAATGTAGGTAAAAGTATTCTTTGTACTGCATTATGCCGTATCTTTTACAGAAAAGGTTTTAAAACGGTTCCTTTCAAAGCGCAAAATATGGCCCTCAATTCATACGTTACAAAATGGGGCGATGAAATTGGTCGTGCCCAAGTGGCACAAGCAGAAGCGGCTGGCATTGATCCAATTGTACAAATGAATCCTGTTTTATTAAAACCAACAGGGAATCAATCCTCTCAAGTTGTTTTAATGGGCAAACCAGTAGGCGTCTATAGTGCTAAAGAATACCACACTAAATACTCTTTAACGGCTCTTGATAAAGTAAAAGAATCTATCGATTTCTTAGATTCAAATTTCGATGTTATGGTTATCGAAGGTGCAGGTAGCCCTGCAGAGGTTAACCTTAAAGCTAATGATATTGTTAATATGCGCATTGCAAAAATGACGCAAGCTCCAGTTTATTTAATTGCCGACATCGATCGTGGTGGAGCTATTGCTTCTATCGTAGGTACATTAGAACTACTAGAGCCAGAAGAACGTGATCTTATTAAAGGTATTGTTATCAATAAATTCCGTGGGGATATTAAATTACTAGAACCAGCCCTTACTTTCATTGAAGAAAAAACAGGTAAAAAAGTGGTAGGCGTTATTCCTGCTATTGAAAACCTTGATATTGATGAAGAAGATTCTGTGGCATTAGAAAATAAACGGAATAGTGGTACTAAAGAAATACAAGTTGTAGTAATGCAAACACCTAAAATCTCAAATTTCACAGACTTTGATGCCCTTAATTACGAGCCAGATGTATCTGTTCGATTTGTAGGCCCTGGCGACGTGATTGGGAAACCAGATTTAATTATTCTACCAGGTTCTAAAAATACATTGGCAGATTTAACGTATTTACGCGATTCAGGTTTCGCTGAGGAAATTAAAAAATTGGCTGCTAAAGGAACTCCAGTTATTGGTGTTTGTGGAGGCAACCAAATGTTGGGGAAAACCATTTATGATCCGCATCATATGGAAGGTGATATTGAAGAGATAGAAGGTCTTGGCCTTGTGGAATCCTCAACGACCATGAAGGATCAAAAAATGACGCATCAAGTACAATTTAATGTGTCTAATTTTAAATTCTTAAATGGTACTTTCACAGGTGAAAATTTAGTAGGCTATGAAATCCATATGGGCGATACTACACCATTAGTAGATACAGTTACGCGTTGTTTTACCATTACAAGCCGTAGCGAGGAGACTGTTAACGTTGTCGATGGTTTTATCGATGGTAATCATCAAGTAATGGGCACATATATTCATGGTGTATTTGATAATGATGAGTTTAGACGCTTTATTATCAATCAATTGCGTGAACGTAAGGGGTTAAAACCATTAGATGTAGTATTCCATTACTTTGACCATAAAAATGCAGCATATGATCGTTTAGCTGATATTGTGGAGAAACATTTAGATATGGATTATATTATGTTTACCTTGGGTTAGTAGGGGCGATATATGGAACATTTAGATATTTTGCACTGGTTTACAAAGTATAGATTTGTATGTATACCAGTTTTAGCATTCTTACTAGATTTAATTATTGGTGATCCAAATAGTAAATACCATCCAGTTGCCATAATTGGACGCATTATATCCTTTTTTGAAGCCGTTCTTTATAAGGATACTGACAATGATACAAAAAAATTATGGTACGGTGGTATAGCTGTTGGATTAATACTTGTATCAGTATACATCATAGTTTCTCTCATATTATGGCTTGGTGCCGTTATTAATGAGTGGGTGGCATATGCTTTAGAGGTTATCATACTTTATATTTCAATTTCTCCAAGATCATTGGCTAGAGCAGGTTTTACTATTAGTCAACTCATCAAACAAGGTAATATTGTAGAAGCTCGTCAAAAACTATCTTGGATTGTAGGCCGTGATACAGAAGATTTAGATGAAAGTGAAATTACTCGCGCTACAGTAGAAACAATTGCTGAAAATACTGTGGATGGTATTGTTGCACCTTTATTCTTCTTTATATTGGGTGGGCCTATGGGGGCTATTTTATATCGAACTGCCAATACTATGGACTCTATGTTAGGCTATAAAAATCAAAAGTACTTATATTTTGGCCGTGTGGCAGCTCGTCTTGACGATGCATTAAACTGGATTCCTGCACGCATTACCTTTATATTATTTGTTATTTCTGCCTTCTTTTTACGCTTTGATGCAAAAAAAGCAGTACAAATTGGCTTGCGTGATGCAAAAAAACATCCGAGTCCAAATGGGGGGTATGCTGAAGCACCTGTTGCAGGAGCATTACATATCCGTTTAGGTGGGTACAATCAGTATTTCAAAAAAATGACCTTCCGTGAATATATGGGAGATCCTATTGAAAAACTAAATCGTAATCATATTACGCGAACAATTTATATGATGTATTTTACGACTATACTAATGGTTATCATTAGTACAGTTATTATCTATAGGATGAATGTATAATGACACCTTTTTTTATAGCCTTACAATTTTTAACACGGTTAAAACTTGTAAACCAAACAGAGTGGACCGTAGAAGACTTTGGTAAATCCGTGGTAGCCTTTCCTTATGTAGGCCTTATTATTGGTCTCATCTTAGCATTACTCTATGGCGTATTATCTCCATTTATTCCTTTAATGCCGTTGATGTTGATCATCGTTGTGGCCGAGTTTTTATTGACCGGTGGTCTTCATGCAGATGGGTTGATGGATACTAGTGATGGTTTGTTTTCCGGTCGTGAAAGAGAACGAAAACTAGCAATTATGAAAGATAGCCGCATAGGCTCTTTCGGGGTTGTAGCTTTCGTATTTGTTACTCTTTTAAAATGGCAATTATTAGCTGCCATTCCTACTGCTGATTTTATTCCTATGGCACTGATTATGATGCCTTTGATGAGTCGTTGGTCTATGGTATTTAGCATTCGTTCCTATCCTTACGCTAGAGAGCAAGGAATGGGGGCAGCATTTGCTAATTTAGCACCTAAACATGTTATAACCTACAATACCATTTCCACATTCTTTATGCCTATTGTATTACTATTAATTGGCTTTTTATTGTACACCTTGTTATACGGTGCTTTTGCAATTTTTGCCGTTCCTGATGTAGCGTATGTAGTAGGTTTAGGCGTATTAGTCTATGCGACAATAGGAATTTTCCAAATCAATATTATTAGTATGATAATTACCTATATTATCAACCGTTTGTTGAATCGTTATATTGTAAAAGAATTAGGTGGCACTACTGGTGATACATATGGATTTGTTGTAGAGGTAACTGAAGTATTATTAATCTTAGTATACGTCATTATTCTATCCATATTATCCGCTACAGTTGTATCAAATCCAACTATGTTCTAATGATTTGATAATTTTGTCTAGTTATTAACCGGTATGAGTTATTTAATATTTCATTTAGTTTAATGTGAAAGGAGTTTAATGTGACCTATTATGTAAGAGCCCCAGGAACATGTGGGGAATTTCTACAAGGTTCTATTGATGGGCAATCATTCTTAGTCACATGTCCAATCAATCGATACTCCTACGCATTAAGTAATGTAGTGCATCCTTTTTCACAAAGTTATTGTGCGCTACAACCTAAGTCAGCTCAAGCTAGAAAATTAGTCGAACAATTAGTAAATACAAAAAAAAATACTAGTATATGTCCTCCTGTTTATGTTCGTTCTGATATTATACAGGGTAAGGGCATGGCATCTAGTTCAGCTGATATTTCTGTAACGGCTATGGCTACCGCTCTAGCAATGGATTACGAATTATCATTTAAAGAGCTAGAGCAAATCTGTTTGTCTGTAGAGCCTACAGACGCCTCTTTTTATCAAGGTGTTACTCAGTTTGATTATATTAAAGGAACCATATCTCAACCGTTAGGTATGTGCCCTCCTTTAAAAATACTCGTATTTGATGAAGGTGGCAGTATCGATACTGTAAGCTTTAATAAACAAGCAGATTTACAAAATAAGATATTAGAGAAAGAATCGATTATACGAGAGTCTCTAGAACTATTTAAACATGGCCTTATAACTCATGATATTAAGCTCATTGGTCAAGCGGCCACATTAAGTGCCTTTGGTAATCAAAGGATCTTGTATAAACCGAATTTATATGACTTTCACGATATAGGAAATTATTATAACAGTGTTGGTACAATCATCGCTCATAGCGGTACCATTATGGGATTATTATTTCCTGTTGATTATGGCCGCATTGATGATTGTAAAAATGAGATTATACGTAAGTTGCCACAATTATCCTACGTTGATACAGTAGAAACCACGAATGAAGGCTTAACATATATTAAGCGGTAACGTATTTCATAGAAAGAGAATAGAATGTCTAATATACATGGGGGCAATATATTCCAATTTGCCCATGAACAAAGAATTGAACCGTATGAGGTTATTGATTTTAGCGCTAATATTAATCCTCTCGGTCCAAGTCAACGAGGCTTATCTGCATTAGAGGCTCAATTACGATATATTTCCCATTATCCAGATGCTACCAATGATGATGTGTTGAATGCCATTGCAGATATCTATGGCATGAATAAAAACCAAATTGTAGTTGGTAATGGGGCGGCAGAGCTATTATATGCAATATGTCGTTTACCTGGTTATACAGGTGCTTTCGTACCAGCGCCAGGCTTCTCTGAATATAAAGAAGCATTAGAGGCTAGTCGAATTCCTGTGCGCGATATTTATTATCGACCACGAGAGGATGATAATGGAAAACCATATTTTGAGGTTCCTTATTTAGCACTCGAAACTTTTGCTGCTGAACTAAAAGGGCAAGATGGCCGTATCATCGTATTTTTAGGGAATCCAAATAATCCGGATGGCACATTACTTGATAAAAATCATATTCGTACTGTTGCAAGTATGCTCAAAGAGGCTAATAGTTTACTTGTCATTGACGAGTCCTTTATCGACTTTGTAGGAAATCATACATTACAAGATAATGAATACTCTATGCGTTCTTTAGTAAATGATTTTGATAATATCATTATTGTTCATTCCTTTACAAAGTTTTATGCTGTTCCTGGTCTACGAATTGGAGCTGCTTTCAGCAATTCTCAAATCGTTGACAAATTAACTAAATTTATTCCTACATGGTCTGTTAATACATTGGCCCAAGCATATACAGAATCTGCTTTAAACGATGTAGAGTATGTAAAGCGTACAAAACAAGTATTGCGCGAAGAACAACACTACATGTACAATGCATTAGATGCTATAGCAGGCATCACTGTTTATCCGCCTTCAGCTAACTTTATTTTGTTCCATATTGAACAAGATGGGGTGACAGCAGATTCAATTAATGAAGCTCTAAAAAAACATAAAATGATTGTTCGCAATTGTGATTCCTATATAGGCTTAAATAGTCAATGGGTTCGCATCGCTATTAAAGACCATGATAATAATGTTAGATTAGTTGATGCATTAGCAGATATTTTGAAAGTATAGGTAGATTATGAAGACATTATATATTGTGCGCCACGGTGAAACAGATTGGAATAAAATGGGGAAATACCAAGGTATTACCGATGTTCCACTCAATGAAAATGGTTTAAACCAAGCAAAAGCATGTGGTGAAGCCCTTAAAGATGTACAGTTTGATCGTATATTATCTAGCGATTTAAGCCGTGCTTTAGTTACTGCTGAAGTTATTCGTGGTGATCGTACAACACCGATTACTGTAGATGAACGTTTAAGAGAGTTAAATTTTGGTGATTGGGAGGCTATGCTGTTCTGCGATATTGAAGCACGTTGGCCTGGTTTAATCGATGAAATGTATTTGTGCCCTCATCTAGTTAAGGTGCCTAATGGTGAAAGCTTTAAAGATTTGCAAGATCGTGCATGGGCAGGTTTAGAGGAATTTATTAATGCTAATGATGTGGATGAAACTCTACTTATTACTTGTCATGGTGGTACAATACGAACATTAATCTGCAAATTATTAGATATCTCTATTAGTCACTGTTGGAACTTTAGTCAAGGCAACACAGCTATCAATCGTATTTTCTACAATGGAATGGGAGAATTTGATCATAATGTTTTGAATTTGCTTAACGATACTGCCCATGTAGATGTATTACAAGGACATGAATAATGCGACTCGATAAATTATTAGCTAATAAAGCATATGGTAGTCGGAAAGAAGTTCATCAACTCATAAAGGATAGAAGAGTTACTATTAATGGTGAGATTACCACTAAAAAGGATACTCATATTGATATCGACATAGATATAGTAGCTGTAGATGGTCAAACTGTTAATACCACACAACTATATTATGTTAAGTTTCACAAGCCTAAGGGATATGTTACGGCTGTAGAAGATTCTACTCATCCTGTCGTTATGGATCTATTACCGCCTGAGTATTTAAAAATGGGCGTAGTTCCCGTTGGGCGATTAGATAAAGATACAGAAGGCCTTCTACTACTTACGAATGATGGTGTATGGGGACACTCAATCATCAACGGAAATAAGCATGTACCTAAAGTTTATTACGTAGAATTTGAGGGGGAACTCTCTGAGGAGGGAATCCAGCGCATTAAAGAGGGCATAGTATTAGGTGATGGAACTCAATGTAAACCGGCTTCAATTGGATTATTATCAGATCAATCAGCTACTATTACTATTGAAGAAGGCAAATATCATCAAGTAAAACGTATGATAGGTGCTGCTGGTGGTACCGTAACGTATTTAAAGCGTCTTACCATAGGTCATATAGATTTATGTGGTATTGAAGAGGTCGGTTCTGTAATGGACTTGTCTATTGAGGACGTAGAGGGCTTTAAAAAATAGCATAAAATTCTATTCAATATAGGTATTTTATGGTAAGATTAATTGTACTTTATAGACTAGGAGCACGATTATGAATGGATTAAATCTGCTACAACAGTATATTAAAGAGCAAGAATTAACAGGTGCTATTTTGATGAGCCCTATAAACTTACATTATTTTGCTGGTTTTACCGGTACTACAGGCTTTGCTATTATTACAGAAGATAGAGCCTTTATGATTACCGATTTCAGATATACTGAACAAGCTACAAAACAATGTGAAGGGTATACGGTTATTCAATATGAAACAACTGTTATGGATACTCTTGTAGATATATTCAACGAACATCATATTCACGAAGGTTTATTCGCTATAGAGGGCAAACAAATGCCTGTAGATACTTATGAATCTTTATGTGATACATTAGATGAAAACTTTAACTTTACATCTGTTAATTTTGCCAAACTTCGAGCGGTGAAGCGAGAGGATGAATTAGAGTTATTACGTATTGCTGCAAAAATTGGTGATGACGCTTTTGCCGCATTGCTACCACAACTTAAAGTGGGAATGACAGAAAACGAAGTCCGCATCATTTTAGAAACAGAAATGTTAAAACGCGGTTCTGAGGAGCCTTCCTTTGCCACTATCATTGCTTCAGGTAGTCGTTCTAGCATGCCTCATGGTGTAGCTAGTGATAAGGTTATTGAAGCAGGTGATTTTGTAACCATCGATTTTGGTTCTGTTTACAAAGGTTATCATTCTGATATGACAAGAACCATCGTAATGGGACCTGCGTCTGACTTACAAAAGAAATTGTATAGTATAGTTTTAGAAGCACAAAAACGCGGCGTTGCAGCTGTTCGAGCTGGTATTACTGGTAAAGAACTAGATGCAATTTGTCGTGATTATATTAAAGAGCATGGATATACCAAGGAATTTAATCACGGTACTGGTCATGGCTTAGGCCTTGAAATTCACGAAGAACCAGTAGCCAATACTAAATCCGATACGGTATTTACAGAAAATATGATCATTACGGTAGAGCCCGGTATTTATATTAGCGGTACTATCGGATTGAGAATAGAGGATAGTGTCATCGTCAAATCTGACGGCTATGAGGTGTTGACACATAGTCCAAAAGAGTTAATTGAAATAAGTATTTAGAAGGAGAAGAGTTAGATGATTTCCAGTAATGATTTTCGCCCAGGTGTAACCGTTGAAATCGACGGTAATGTATGGCAAGTAGTAGATTTCCAACACGTTAAACCAGGTAAAGGTGCTGCATTTGTACGTACTAAAATGAAAAACTTGCAAACTGGTTCTGTAGTAGAGCGTACATTCAATGCAGGTGAAAAAGTGCCTAAAGCACATGTTGATCGTCGTCGCATGCAATACTTATATGAGTCTGATGGCGCCTATACATTCATGGATAACGAAACTTATGATCAAGTTGAACTTAGCCTTGAACAATTAGGCGAAGCTAAAAACTTCCTTCTTGAAAATATGGAAGTATCCATTATGTTCTTCCAAGGTATCGTAATCGGTCTTGACTTACCTGTAGCTGTAGAGCTTCGCGTAGTTGAAACAGATCCTGGTATCCGTGGCGATACTGCAACTGGTGGTAACAAACCAGCTGTATTAGAAACAGGCTACACTGTAAAAGTACCTCTCTTCATTGAAGTTGACGATGTACTTCGTATTGATACTCGTACAGGTCAATACATTGAACGTGCCTAATACTCATTGATATGTATTGGGACTAGATCTTTTCATGGAATCGTATTCCCATATATCGTAACATTTGCACTGTAAGCACTTGTCGTCTATGTAATTATATATAGGGACAAGTGCTTTTTTTGAAAGAGGCCAGTATGACGAAGAAAAATACTGAACTAGAGTCGGGTAAAATTAAGATTAATGAAGATGTATACGCTACAATTGCTACAATGGCAGCACTTGAGACAAAGGGTATACATCATATGAGCTCCACCTTTAATGATGGAGTTAATACATTTTTTAGACGTAAGTCTGATCATGAAGGTGTAAAGATTTCCTTTAACGATGAAGGGGCTATTTCTGTTACACTATATGTATGTATTCAATATGGATACCGTATTCCAGACGTAGTCTTAAGACTACAGGAACGAATTAAGACAGCCTTAGTATCTTACACAGAAATTGAGGTTCAAACCATTGATGTAGTTGTACAAGATATCATTATTGATGATTTAGTTAATCCACAACTACCATAGGAGGTATCTATATGAGTGAAGACAATCAATTAAATTATGGCTTAGATACGGATACTATTGATATTGCCGATTCTGTCATCATAGATGTAGCAACTAAAACTTTGAGTACAATTCCTGGTATCCATTCTTTAAGCCCACGCTTTTACGATGAGTTAGTAGAAGGTATTTCTCATGCTTTTGGGCAACGCAGTTTGCCAGGTATTAATGTAAAACATCGTAAAGGCTTTATTGAAATCAACATTTATATTAAAGCATTGTACGGATATAATCTCATTGAATTATCTAAACAATTACAATTAGAAATCAAACAAACCTTAAAAAATATGCTTGACCTAGATGATATAAAGGTTGATGTGCATATTGAAGGTATTGTAAAAGAAAAGGAGCCAGTTTTACATGGTAACTAAGCGAAATCGACGGGAAGCACGTCAATACGCATTTCAAATGTTATATGCTAATGAATTTCATAGTAATCAAAATGATGTTCAGTTTCCTGAAGGTCATATTCAAAAAGCTATGGATAGAGCATATGCTAATAGCATTATACAAGGTGTATTAGCAACAGCAGAGAAAATAGATGCAGATTTACAACCATTCTGTAAATCTCGTAAAGTAGCAAATCTAGATAAAGTTGATCGCGCTATTCTACGTATTGCCGTATGGGAAATGACTAACGAGGTAGAACCATTAGAACCATCTATTGCTATTAATGAAGCCATTCAATTAGCAAAAGAATTTGGCTCTGATTCTTCTTATAAATTAATTAATGCAATATTAGATGCATATAACAAGAGTAGATAATGAAACGATATTACTTAGGCATTGATACAAGCTGCTACACTACGAGTTGTGCCATTATAGATAGTGACTTTCATATAGTAGGAGAGGCACGTAAACTATTAGAGGTTAAACCTGGTGAGCGAGGACTACAACAATCAAATATGGTCTTTCAACATACAAAGGCATTGCCTAAGCTAATATCAGAGTTACCTCAAGTACCAATTAGCGGTATCGGTGTTAGTGGCTTTCCACGTCGAGAGGAAAATTCTTACATGCCCGCCTTTATGGTTGGTTTAGGCCAAGGACAAACCTTGAGTCATATGTTAAATGTGCCTTTACATATTTTTGCGCACCAAGAAAATCATATTTTGGCAGCACTGAGAGATTTAGAACATATTCCGACTGAGCCATTTTTAGCCTTACATCTGTCAGGTGGAACTACAGAATTAGTCTATTGCCATTATCAAGGTGATGGGATTTTTGAATCTCACATCATTGGCGGTTCTAAAGATTTACAAGGTGGTCAATATGTTGATCGCATCGGTGTTGCTATGGGCTTACCATTTCCTGCCGGTAGACATCTAGAGGCGTTAGCATTACAAACTACAGAGTATGAGCCATTACCATCATCTATGAAAGATGGATGGATTAGTTTTGCCGGTCCTTGTAGTGCAGCTATGCGACGTATAAATGAAACTATGAGTGATATGGATAAATCGAATTTAGCTAGAGCAGTATTTACCTCTATGGGCAATGCTTTAGAAAAAATGATTACCTATCATATAAAAGAAAAACCAGTTCATACACTTATCGCTGTAGGTGGTGTGATGAGCAATAGTTTACTTCGTAAGCGAATGGAAAGCTATTGTAAACGGAATCGTATGACATTGCATGTGGCACAGCCACAATATTCTGTTGATAATGCCACAGGCAATGCTTTTGGCGCTGCTTTTTTACAAGAATCTAGAGGATCATCGTGAATGTATTAACCATTACACAATTGAACAATCTCATAAAGCGCACCCTAGATAGGGAGTATCTGTTAAAAAATGTTTATGTAAGCGGTACTATCATCAATGCTAAACGTCATAGTAGTGGGCACATGTATTTTTCTTTGAAAGATGAGGAATCTGCTATTGATGTTACCATGTGGTCTAGTACGGTAATGCAAAAAGGCCTAGCTAATGCCATTCAAAATGGATTATTAGTTACTGTAAAAGCATCTGTTAATTTTTACAATAAAATGGGCCGTTTAAATCTCATTGCATCCGATATGCAAATAGGATCTAAAAGCCCATTACAGCTCGAATTTGATGCATTAAAACGTGAGTTAACTGCTTTAGGATACTTTGATGATAGTCATAAACAAAGTTTACCGTACATGGCAAGTTGTATAGGTATTGTTACATCTCAATCTGGTGCTGTATTACATGATATTTTGCATGTTAGCGAGCGACGTAATCCATTAGCTCAATTTAAATTGTTCTCTGTTCCTGTACAAGGTAATACTGCGGGACCAATTATTGCCAAAGGTATTGCTGCTGCTGATGCAGATCCAGATGTAGATGTTATTATCGTTGGTCGTGGTGGCGGTTCTATGGAAGACTTGTGGTGCTTCAATGACAGAGCTGTAGTAGAAGCTATTTATAAGGCTAACACACCAATTATTTCTGCTGTAGGACATGAAACTGATTACACCTTATGTGACTATGTGGCAGATGCACGCGGTGCTACGCCGAGTCATGCTGCAGAGATGGCGGTTTTGCCACTTACTACATTGCAAGATCAGTTAACAGAAAAAGAAGAATATTTACACGAATATATACGTTATACACTACAACAAAAACGAACAGATTTAACATTACTATTTAATCGAAGACTCGGTATACCGGCACTTCAGTTTTTACATAAGCAAAAATCATATTTACAAGAACTTTCACAGACCTTAACAAATGTTACGAAAGAGAGATGTAATACTGAAAAGCATAGTTTAGCATTATTAGCCCAACAATTAGAGTCTTTAAATCCATTACAAATGATGGTTAAAGGGTTCGCCAAGGTAGAGCATAATAATAAACCTATAACTTCGGTGTCCCAATTACAACCGAATGATGATATACGAGTTACATTAGCAGATGGTTATGTTACTGCCACGGTAAAGGAGGCGCACAAAGATGGCCGCATCACTAAAAAGTTATGAAAAAAAATATAAAGCCTTAGAAGAGATTGTTAAGCAGTTAGACGATGGTGAGATGACCATCTCTGAGCTCTTAAATCAATATAAGAAAGGGTTAACCTTAGTTAAGGAATGTGCAGAAATGCTCGATTCCGTTGAAGCTGAGGTACAACAAATTATCGAAGAAGTCCGCATCAGCGAATAAGGAGATCCTATGTTCAAAGAATATTTAGTGTCTAGTAAACAAAATATTGAACAATGGTTAGGTGAGGTATTAACTAGTCCAAATCCAGAATTTAAGCCTCTTTATGAATCCATGAATTACAGTTTAATGCAAGGTGGAAAACGAATCCGACCAATCTTATCTAAAGCAGTATTAGAAATGCTTCATAAGGATCCTGCTGATTATAAAGAGTTTCTATGTGCAATGGAGTGTATCCATACGTATTCCTTAGTTCATGATGATTTACCAGCCATGGATAATGATGATTATCGTAGAGGTAATTTAACAAATCATAAAGTTTATGGTGAAGGTTTAGCTATTTTAGCGGGCGATGGATTATTGACGTACGCCTTTCAATTAATGACAGCTAATAAGAAGGCCTCTGCTCAAGAAAAACTCGATGCCATTCAATGTGTGGCAACTGCAGCTGGCCCAGAAGGTATGGTTGGCGGTCAAGCTTTTGATATGCTTAGTGAAGATAAACAAATTCCATTAGAAGAGTTACAAGTTTTACATCGCGGCAAAACAGGCGCTTTATTTAATGCTTCTGTAGAATTAGGCCTTATTTTAGGCAATGCAGATGCTGCTACGAGAACAGCGTTAATGGAATATGCTAATTGTTTAGGATTGTTATTCCAAATTACTGATGATATTCTAGATGTAACAGGTACTATTGAAGAATTAGGGAAAACTCCTGGCAGTGATATGCGCCAACACAAATCCACTTATGTATCCTTACTTGGACTAGAGGGAGCAAAAGAGCAAGCCGCTACAGCAGGTAAACAAGCTCATGACGCATTAAACTCCGTTTCACATGACACATCTATATTAGCTGCATTAATTGATTATCTTTTAAAACGTACGAATTAATAAGTATTACTTACAGAAGGTACAAAGAATGATTGATATATTACCACAAATAGCACATAACTACATAGCGCAAGCCGCTTTTGGGGGTTGGTTTACTGCTCAAGCTATCAAATTCGTATGGCAGCTGGTAAGACATGGTAAATTTCGCCCAGAACGCCTTGTAGGCTCCGGTGGATTCCCTAGTTCCCATACCTCATTTGTCATTGCTACTACTACGGCTATTTACCTTAAAAATGGGGTATCGGATCTCTTTATTTTATCCTTAGTATTTTCTATAGTCGTTATGTACGATGCAGCAGGTGTTCGATTAGAGGCTGGAAGACAAGCTCAAATACTTAATCAAATTATGGAATATTTTACGAAGAAAAATATTCCTGTTCATATAACTCGTAATGAGGCGCTTAAAGAGTTATTAGGACATACGCGTGTGGAGGTATTTGGTGGTTTAATTCTCGGTATTCTCATAGCCTATATTCATTTTTTTTATTTTTATAATGGTGTACTATGAGTAGTAAAGAACGGTTAGATATACTCCTTGTCAATCGAGGACTTTTTGAAAGTAGAGAAAAAGCAAAAGCCGCTATTATGGCGGGACTTATCTTTATGGATACGACGCGCATTGATAAAGCGGGTATAAAAATTCCTGTGGATGCTAATATTGTTGTAAAAGGCAATACCTTGCCTTATGTAAGTCGTGGTGGGCTTAAATTGGAAAAAGCTATCCAAACATATCCTATTGATTTACAAGATGCTGTCATGGTTGATATAGGTGCTAGTACAGGTGGTTTTACTGATTGTGCATTACAAAATGGTGCAGCTAAAGTGTTTGCCATTGATGTTGGATACAACCAATTGGCTTGGAAATTACGTCAAGATCCTCGTGTTATCAATATGGAAAAACAAAATATCCGTACTGTCACACCAGAGCAATTAGGTGAACTTGTAGATTTTATTTCTATTGATGTGGCCTTTATTTCTTTAGACAAAGTTCTACCAGTTGCTACTACCTTATTAAAAGATAGGGGATCGCTTGTGGCCTTAATAAAACCTCAATTTGAAGCGGGCAAAGAAAATGTTGGTAAGGGTGGTATAGTACGAGATAGTGCGATCCACAAAGAGGTTCTACACCGAATACTACAAGTTGCTTATGACTGTGGACTGTATATCCATGGTTTAACCTTCTCACCAATCAAAGGAATGGAAGGAAATATTGAGTTCTTAGGTTATTTTAAAAAGTACGAAGAAGGAGCTTTAACTATTAACGATGAATTAATTGATGCAGTCGTTACTGAAGCTCATTCGCTATAGGAGATTACTATGCGTATCGGATTCTTCCCAAATATGGGGAAAAGCAATATTATGGCGGTCTTAAAAATGGCTGCACATATTTGTAAAGAAGAAGGTATTGAAGTATTTTTGCCAGATGATCTCGAATCAGATGCACCTGCAAGAGTACTTAAAATTCCGAAAACTCATATTATAAGCCGACCAGAAATCTTTAAACAAATAGATATTGCTTTTAGTTTTGGTGGAGATGGGACCATCATTCATTTAGCTCGACAGATCTATCCATATAATGTACCAGTATGTGGTATTAACCTTGGTGAACTAGGCTTCTTAAATCAAATTGAAATTCACCAAATTCAAAGTCATATTAAGCGTATTGCTAAAGGTGATTATAATATTGAAAAACGCGGTCATTTATATGCATATATAGATTGTAATGATGGGAAAGAGGAAGAACTTGTTCCTATTATTAACGAGATTGTTATTACCCGTGCAGAACCAGCAAAAATGGCACGAATTAATATGTCTATTAATAATCAGCATACACAAATGTATCCATCTGATGGATTAATTATTTCTTCTGCTACAGGTTCTACGGGATATAATTTATCTGCTGGTGGACCTATTATGAAACCAGATAATAGATCCATTATCGTTACACCTGTAGCTCCACATTTAATTCAAGGTGTATCTCTAGTATTAGAAGAACATGATACTATCCAAATTACAATGCCTGAAAGAGAACCACAATTACATATTTGTATTGATGGTACCTTCGATTATACGTTTACTAACAAAGAAACATTACATATTAGCTCTAATCCAGTATATTGTTTATTTGTACGTTTTAAAGATCAATGTTTCTTTGGTACATTATTTAAAAAGTTAGCGTCTCGTCGAGACGAATTGTTATAACAAAATCTCAAGTGGGGTGGCTTCGTGATTAACATTAACAATGCTGTTCAATTTCAACATTTAATTTGGGATCGGGCAATGAAAAAAGCCAAAGTTGTGGTGGATGCCACATGTGGTAATGGACATGATCTTTTATATCTTGCTAAACGAGCTCAAAAAGGATGTCACTTATATGGTATTGATATTCAAATGAAAGCAATTAAGTCTAGTAAAGATTTATTACAATCTAATGATATTGCGCCAGAAGTGAGCTTAACATTCATTCATGACTCTCATGATTTAGCAGTAGCACATCAATTAAAAGATAAAGTAATTGATTTAATGATTTTTAATTTAGGATATCTTCCTGGTAGTAATCATGAAATCATTACAAAACCGCATCATACTATAGATGCCATTAAAGAAGGACTAAATAAATTATCTAAGTCGGGAATTATCACAATTGTTGCTTATCCTGGAACACCAGAAGGGATGGATGAAATGAAGTCTCTTATATCATATTTATCAGATTTAGAACAGAAATTGTATAATGTATGTCATTGGCAGCCGTTAAATCAAGTTAATAACCCACCAGAGTTGTTTATATTACAAAAAAGATAAAAAACTATATATCTTTATTCATTATGAATAAAACTCATAATCAATATGTAAAAGCCCCTTTATAGGGGCTTTTATTTATACATGTATATTTTTCTACTTTTAAATTATTAATTCTCTATAAATAGATGAAGCTTATAGGCTAAGTGTTTGTACGTTATCAGTATATAGAAAATTAACAATATTTTAAATATTAGTATAATATGCATAACGAGTATGATATATGCGATTTATACCATATATTAATTATGAATATATGGTATAATATTATCAGAAAGATATTATTCTCTTTTATGTGCAAGTTTTAAAAAAGGGAGTTCAAAATGAAACGCTATCGCTATAACAAAATTAAAGAAATCGTGCAGTCCAAGGCGATTGAAACACAAGAGGAACTAGCAGCGGCCTTATTAGAAGAAGGTATTGAAGTAACACAAGCTACAGTCTCTCGTGACATTAAGGAATTAATGTTAATCAAAATTCCTACAGGCGATGGACATTATCGTTATGCCTTATCTCCAGAGGAAAACGTAGTTTTATCTCGCAGTCGCATTAACAGATTATTCCAAGATTCTTTAATTAAGGTTGATCACAGCTTAAACCAAGTTGTATTACATACAATTCCTGGCTCTGCTCAATCTGTAGCATTTTCTATCGACCATGCAAAATGGACTGAAATTATCGGTACCTTAGCAGGGGATGATACTATTTTGTTAATTGCAAAATCGGAAGCTGAAGTTCCAGCGATTTTAGCGAAAATCCAAGATTTAATGAAGGACTAATCATATGTTAACGCAAATGAGCATTCGCAACTTTGCGTTGATTGAGCAAATGAATATTTCATTTAATGATGGCATAACTATCTTTACCGGCGAAACTGGGGCAGGGAAATCCATTCTTATGGATGCCTTTAGTATCCTATTAGGAGAACGCGCGAGCAGCGAGTTTATTCGTCACGGTAAAGATAGTTTTGTTATAGACGGAATATTTGATATTGCTAATCACCAAAGTATTCAAAAATTATTAGAGTCTAAAAATATAATGGTTGAAGACGGCCAATTAATTCTATCACGCTCTTTTAACCGTAATGGTAAATCATCGATCTTAGCTAATGATCATCCGATACCACTAAAAGCATTAAAAGAAATTGGTCAACATTTAGCAGATATTCATGGCCAATATAGTAACCAACGATTACTTGATGCTGATACACATCATGAATATTTAGATACTTTTAATCAGGAAGGTAAAACTGCTTATAAGGCTTATATTGAGGCTTATAAAGTCTACAAGCAAGCTAAGCAAGAAGTAGATAATTTACAAGAGAACATGTCAGAGCGTGCTAGAGAGCTCGATATGTTACGATATCAAATCGACGAAATTGAAGATGCTGGTTTAAGTATTGGTGAAGACATTTCTATCGGTGAAGAACTTAAGCGTCTAGATAGTTTTGAACACATTGATAAGGTACTCAGTTCTTGCTATGATGCATTTTATAATGGTCGTCAACCATTATTAGATACGATTAACTCAATAAAGGTTGAGGTTAGTGACCTTGTAAAATACGATGCAGAATTAAAAGAAGTATCTGAAATGGTTGACTCTGCTTATTTCCAACTAGAAGAAGCGGCACAGTCCTTAGATCGTTACAGAGATACGATTAGCTATGATGAAGAACGATATAAATATTGCCAAGATCGAGATACTACCATCTATGGTTTAAAGAAAAAATATGGCAAAACGGTAGAAGAAATTCTGGCATACGAAGAAAAGGCTCAAGCTCGTTTAGAAGAATTAGAAGGACTTGTATTTGCTCAAGATGAATTAGAAGCTCGTCTTGAAGAAGCAAAAAAGGTAGCAGAGGAAGCATTAACAGTTTTGCACAAGGTTAGAATTAAAAATGCTAAAGTGATTGTCACCGCTTTACATCAGGAATTAGTTGATTTAGGAATGCCTAAGGGTGATATTCAATTTAATATTGAAGAAGGGGATGAACTATCTTCATTAGGTGCTAAATCCATTGAAATGCTATTTTCTGCTAATAAAGGGGAGCAATTGCTGCCATTACATAAAGTTGCATCTGGCGGTGAATTGGCTCGTATCGCCTTAGCATTTAAATCAGTATTCCGTAGTGATACTTTCAAAACTATGGTATTTGACGAAATTGATGTTGGCATCAGTGGTGATATTGCACTTAAAGTAGCTGAAAAAATCTTGAATTTATCTAAAACAAATCAAGTATTTTGTATTACCCATTTGCCACAGACAGCTAGTATTGCAAAACAACACTATCATTTATCTAAAATTGAACAAGATGATCGCACAATATCTACATTAGCAGTACTAAATGATGAAGAACGAGTTACTCAGATTGCATCAATGATGTCTGGTCGTGGAATGTCTGCTACAGCTCTAGCTGCGGCTAAAGAACTTATTGACCATTTTAATTGACTAAAATCGCATAATTCCTTATACTAATAGTATTAAGTAAATATGTTGATAGAGGTGCGAGTATTAAGAGTAATCATGAGGAGCCGGCATGCATTGATCCATGATAAAAGGGATGCTTGCCGAAGTTCGATGATTGCAACTCATCGTTCTGGTTGTCTATTTAATAGATAGACAACTGTCATCAATCTTGTATTGGTGGAGTGCTATCATTGAGCTTTTAGTAAGAGTATATATAGCTATATAATCTATAAAGCCAGTGGATGCATCCACTGGCTTTTTTGGAGGTATATATGATTCGAGTAATGGTAAATGGCGCTGGCGGCAAAATGGGTCGTGAAGTAGTCAAAGCAGTACATAATGATCCTGAATTAACATTAGTAGGTGGCATTGATCCGACTAAGGCAGGTGAAGATGTAGGCTCCGTAGCAGGAATCGAACAATTAAATATCAAGATGAATGCCTCCGTCGATGAGGTAATTGATACAAATAAACCTGATGTTATTGTAGATTTTACAAATCCAGCTGTTATCTATGAAAACGCTAAAAAAATGTTATCTGCTGGGATTCATGTTGTTATTGGTACTACTGGTTTAACTGCAGAGCAACGAGCTGAGCTCGATGCAATTGGCCGCGCTAATAATGCAAATTGTCTAGTAGCGCCAAACTTCTCACTTGGTGCTGTTATGATGATGAAAGTATCAGCGGAATTAGCTCCATATTTCCCTAATGTGGAAATTATAGAATTACATCATAATCACAAGTATGATGCTCCTTCTGGCACTGCAATTCTAACAGCAAAATTAATTAATGATGCTAAAAAAGCAGCGAAGGTGACTGCCGATGAGGATTTAACACGTGAAAGCTTACCAGGTGCTCGTGGTGCCAAGGTTGATGATGTTACTATTCATAGTGTGCGTCTACCAGGTTATGTAGCTCATCAAGAAGTACTATTTGGTGGCTATGACGAAACACTTACTATTCGTCACGATAGTTTAAGTCGTTTATCTTTCATGCCTGGTGTTGTATTAGCATGTAAAAAAATTAGTTCTAAAACAGGTTTAACATACGGTTTAGAACATTATTTATAATATTTGAGCAAGGAGATTTATCAATGAAAAAACCTAATGTTGCAATCCTAGGTGCTACTGGTGCAGTAGGTGCTGAATTTATTACACTTATTGAAGAACGTAACTTCCCTTACGAAAACCTAAAATTATTGGCTTCTGCTCGTTCTGCTGGTACTGAACTTACTGTAAATGGCAAAACATATGTTGTAGAAGAAGCAAAGCCTGAATCTTTTGATGATATTGATATTGCACTTTTCGCTGGTGGTTCCATATCTAAAACTTTGGCACCAGAAGCTGCGAAACGCGGGGCTATTGTTATCGATAACTCTAGCGCATTCCGTATGGATCCTGAGGTTCCACTCGTAGTGCCAGAAGTTAATCCAGAAGATATTTTGAAACATAAAGGTATTATTGCAAATCCTAACTGCTCTACAATTATCATGAGTCTAGGTTTGAAACCTCTTTATGATATTTCTCCTATTAAACGCGTTATTGTAAGCACATACCAAGCTGTATCTGGTGCAGGTAAAGAAGGTATTGAAGAACTTGAAAACCAAGTAAAACAATTTACTGCAGGTGAAGAAATGACAGCAAACTTGTTGCCTACAGGTTCTGCACCAAAACATTATCCTATAGCATTTAACTTATTGCCACAAATTGACGTGTTCTTAGACAACGATTATACAAAAGAAGAAATGAAGATGGTTTACGAAACACAAAAAATTCTTCATGATGAAACTATTCAAGTAGTTCCAACTACTGTACGTGTTCCAGTATATCGTTCCCATTCTGAGTCTGTGTTAGTAGAAACAGCAGAACCTGTATCTGTTGAAGCTTTCAAAGCGGCTTGTGAAAAATTCCCAGGTTTACAAGTAAAAGATAATCCTGCAGATCAAATTTATCCAATGCCTTTATATACATCTAATCAAAACGACTGTGAAATCGGCCGTATTCGTAAAGACTTATATAACGATAAAGGGATGAATTTCTGGATTGTAGGGGACCAAATTCGTAAAGGTGCAGCTCTTAATGCGTTGCAAATTGCTGAGTACTTGGTAGAAAAACAAGCATTTTAATCTATCAAGGGGAGGAAACTATGAAAACCTTTGGTCGAGTATTAACGGCTATGATTACATCATTTAATAATGATGGATCCCTAAACCTAGAAAATAGTGTAGCTATTGCAAATCATCTATTAGATAATGGCTCCGATGGCCTTGTTGTATGCGGTACAACGGGTGAAAATCCAAGTATGTCTAAAGAGGACAAATTAGCTTTATTTAGGGCTATCGCTAAAGAGTGTGGTCATAAAGGTACAATTATTGCCAATGTTGGTACTAATGATACAAAAACTTCCGTAGAATTCGTAAAAGAAGTTTCTAAAATCGATGGTATTGATGGTTTGCTAGTTGTAGTACCTTATTACAATAAACCGAACCAACAAGGTCAATATTTACATTTTAAAGCTATTGCAGAAGCTACTACATTACCAATCATGGTGTACAATGTACCAAGTCGTGTAGGAACAGGGGTTTTCCCAACTACCTTAGTCCAACTTCACAATGAATATCCACATATTTGTGCTATCAAAGAAGCAAGTGGAAATTTGATGATTGCATCAGAAATTAAACGCTTAATGCCAAAAGATGACTTCATGGTGTACAGTGGTGATGATGGTCTTACATTACCAATGTTATCTGTTGGGGGATGTGGGGTAGTCTCTGTAGTATCTCATGTGGCCGGTAAAGACATGAATGCTATGATTCAAGCGTTTGAAGCGGGTCATAATCATGAGGCTATTCGTCTTCATCAAAGCTTAGCTGAGATTATTAAAGCTATGTTTATCACTACAAATCCAATTCCTGTAAAATACGCAGCACGTAAAATTGGTTTGCCTGCTGGTGTATTTAATTTACCAATGTGTGAGCCAACTGCTGATGAGGCTGCATATATTGATAAAGCATTAGCAGAATATTTACAATAATATAGTAATAACCATAAAACCAGTAACTACTATGTAGCTACTGGTTTTGTTTATGAAAATACCCCCTTTACTGGTTATCCAGTAAAGGGGGTACATATTAATCTGTAGCCATTTTAAAAATTATATTCTATCTCGTACAAGACCAATAACAAGTCCTTCAATATGACAATCATCTACAATGATTGGATCGAAATCATCATTTTCTGGTTGCAAACGAATGTGACCATTTTCCTTATAGAAACGTTTCACTGTAGCTTCGTCATCGATACGCGCCACAACAACATCACCATTATTAGCCGTATTTTGATGGCGTACGATGAGCATATCACCTTCATACATACCAATATTCATCATCGATTCGCCTTGAACGCGTAATAAGAAGCAGTCAGAATCACCAGTTAATTGAACAGGTAAAGTAAGAGTAGATTCTAAATTTTCTACTGCTGTAATAGGCATACCAGCTTGTACAGTACCAATAAGAGGAACTTGTTTTAAACCAGCCCCTAAGAATTCAAAATTATCAGAACTTGATGTTTCATTACCGTCTACGGAAATAGAAGGTTTTATATCCTCTAATACTGTAATAGCGCGATTTTTATTAGGATCACGTTTAATATAACCAAACTTTTCAAGCGCATTCAAGTGAGATTGCACAGTAGAAGTAGAGCTAAGGCCTACATGCGTACAGATTTCCCGAACAGTAGGACAACGATATTCATTATGTAAAGAGTCTTTAATAAAATCTAATATACGGCGCTGTTTTGTATTAATATCTGTAGCAGGGCGTCTCACGATAAACCTCCATAGTCGATGTAACGTTAAATAATATCAATATGTATATGCGGAAAAATTTACGTATTTAGTGCTATATAATAAAAATATAAGATAATTACTTATCTTATATACCTATTATAGGCAATTTTAAAAGTTTTTGCAAACATTTGTTCCAAACGCTTGACCGAACATTCGTTCGTGTGCTATTATAAGCATGTAGACAAACAAATGTTCTTAGATATTATGTTCGATATAAATGTGAGGTATGAGATGAAAAATGTATTGATGATGGTAGGAATGTGCTTAACTATCTTGTTCGGCTATAATATGACAACCCCTGTAGCAGAAGCAAATACACATGCTGTTCGTGAAGTAAAAGTTCAAGCAGGTGATACTATGTGGGATATTGCAGCTCGCACAGCTCATAAAGATATGGATATTCGTGAAATGGTATATGCTATGAAGGAACTTAACAAAATTGATGACTCTGGTGCATTAGTTCCTGGTACAGTTTTAAAAGTACCAGTTAAGAAAAATGATAGTCCAGTTAGAGCTTTGGACTATGTGGCTCAAAACTAAATATATATGGGATAATCCCACCCGAAAAGCAGCTACTCTGATAGAGTTAGCTGCTTTTTGTTATTTACATTTTGCTTTTTATTTAAATCGTTTTTCAAAGATTGTTGAAATAGGATTATCTACAAACTTATTGGCTTCATTAATATAACGACGAACCATGTTAACACTATGATGACGTGTTTGTCTCATAATATTACGTTCTTCCACACCATAAGCTGCAGCAGTGGTTGCAAAACCATGACGTAAACTATGGGCACCATACATAGCTGGATCAAGACCAATGAGAGAAATATATTTCTTTACAATTTCTGCAATCATTTTATCGGATATGGCTGTTTTACGAAGTGACATATTTTTAGTAAAACCTCTAAATACAGGCCCTTCAGTAATACCAGAGGCACGTAACCATTGCTGTAAGGCACATACTGCGTCTAGAGGAGAACCAGATAAATGAGGAATCGCTACAACAGCACCTTGACCTTCTTGGTCTGCTTTTGACGATGGTACAAAGATTTCAACACCTTGTAGAGAAAACTGAAGATGTTCTATTGTAATGGCCGCAATCTCACTACGACGAAAAGCACCCATAAATCCAATTAAAAGAATGGCTTTATCACGTAATAATTGCAACTCAGGCATATCTAGTTTATCCATACACTCTAGAATTTCTTCAATATCTTCTAGAAGAACTGGTGTTTTACCTTGTTGGAATGTACCCTTTAAACGTCTAATCCCTCGTAATGCTTGTTTTACTATAGGTGCCATACAAGGGTTATCTCTATGACCAGAGGCATTATAATTCTCAGATATGGCGCTAATACGACGAGAAATTGTATTAGCCTTAGCATAATCAGCTAGATCATTTATATAGTTCACAATTGTTTCTGGTGTAGCTGGAAAATAAGATACCTTTTGATAGGTACACCAATCTACGAAATCGTCCCAATCCGATTCGTATGCATCAACAGTATTTTCAGCCTTAGATAACAATATACTTTGTTTTGCTTTCATAGACAACTTAGTGCTATTCATAAGCGCATCATTATTGCGCAAATAGAAATGTTTCTGTTGTTCTTTAGACTTTGACATAGTTCACCCTTACCCTAAAATTATCAATATAATTGTACCATAGATTGGACGGTAATATGCTATAATTAGAGAATATGATAACTAATTCCGGAGAGTTTATAAATAATGACGAAGAAATATCTTTTAGTAGGAACTATACTTGTTCTTTTGGGGATGAGCGGCTGTTCATATATTCCAATAGAAAACATTTCTTATGGTGTATATTACAATGATATAGATTTATCTAATACACCTAAGAATGAATTACAGGCTCGCTTACAAGAGGTAAATAGTAAAATCCCTCAAACTATATCTATAGATATGGGGAACAATAAAAAACAACAAGCTACCTATCATGATTTAGGAGTTCAAATCGATACAGATGCTATGGTAAAGGCTATTTCTACATATGGCTATGAAAATGATATGCGGATGCTACTTTCAAATAGATTTAATGCCTTATTCTACGGTCATCATTTTAAGCCACAATATAAGCTTGATGAAGTAAAAGGTAAAACCTATCTTACTGAATTGGCAAAAACAATTGATACGCCAGGACATGATGCATACCTTACCATTGAAAATGGACAAGTTGTATTCCATCCAGCAAAAGAAGGTAAACGTATCGATATTGATGCGACTCTTAAGAAATTAAAAGATAATCTACAAGCCGGTGATAGTATTAATACCTTATCTATGGTATTTACTACACAGAATACTGTAAAAGTAAGTGATGCCGATTTAAAACCATTGAATACGGTATTAGCTTCTTACACTACGGAGTATGATCCTGGTAATGAAAGCAGAACCCATAATATCCAATTAGCATCTGATAAAATAAACGGTACCCTAATCAAACCAGGTGCACAGTTTTCCTTTAACGATGTTGTCGGTGAACGTACTGCAGAGGCTGGCTATGATGATGCACCTGTTATGATAGATGGTAAATTGGTTCCAGGTATTGGCGGTGGCATTTGCCAAGTAAGTTCTACCATATTTAATACAGCTTTATTATCAGGTATGAATATTATCGAACGTACACCACACTTTGAGCCAGTAGGATATATTCAAGCTGGTCGTGATGCTACGGTAGCTTGGGGCTATTTAGACTTTAAGTTTAGAAATCCTTACCAACAATCGATTTATATCCTTAGTTCTATGAACAACGGAACGTTAACCATCTACATTATAGGTACGGCTCAAGATAAGCCTAAAAATGTTTCTATTTCGGTCGGTGATTATGGAGAAATTCCTAACAAGACTATCACTAAGGTAGATCCATCATTAAAAGAAAAAGAAGTGCAGGAGGGGCATGTTGGTTTAACGATGAATACGTATAGAACCATTACCTATGGTAACTGGGTTACACAAACAGATTCCTTTGAGTCTGTATATGATCCAGTAGATACGATCATTACAATGCCTACAACACCAGCAGCGCCACCAAATCCACCTAATAAAACGGAGAAAAAGAAATCATAATTAAAGATTTTATTAAATATAGCCTAAACTATTGACCATATGATAGAAATAGTTTAGGCTATTATTTGAACTATACATGAGAAATCATTTGATACATAGTCAAGTATGTAAGAATAGATTGCTCAATAACAGAAAAAATTATTAATTCATTCTCAATGTTTCTCAATAAGTATCATTTAATAAAATAGAAGAGGAAGTTATGGACTCAATTTTACAATTTGATCACTCTGTGATTTTCTATGTACATGAACACCTTGTATATAGTTTTTTAACTCCTATTATGGCAATTATATCTAAGATTACTAGTAATGGCGCATTATGGATTATAATCGCGTTATTATTGATGATTCAAAAAAAATACCGAGTTTTAGGCGTAGCCATAATTATTGCCTTAGGATTTGTGTTTATCATCGGTGACCAAGGATTAAAACCTACTGTGGCTCGTTTAAGGCCATTTGTAGATTTTCCGAATATTACGGTACCATTAGAGTCAGCTTTACCTAAAGCGACAAGTTTTTCATTCCCATCAGGCCATAGTTTTGGTTCATTTGCATCTGCCATGACTATTTACCTAGGCTTGAGCCAAATAGCGCCTCAGAAACGATATTTAGGGATTTTAGCATTGGTATTTTCAGTGGTAGTAGCATTCTCTAGAGTTTACTTATTTGTACATTATCCAACAGATGTATTAACAGGCTTAGTATTGGGGATCATTGTAGGGTTCATCGCTTGGAAGTTAGCAAGAGTTGGTTGGAACTGGTGGACTAACCGTAATAATGATGTAGAATACGAACCGTATACATTTAAACGTAAATAAGCTTAATAAGCTGAAAAACCATATAGCATAAGGGATTGGGCCATTTAGGCCCAATTTTCTTGATATAATTACTTCCGATAATATATCGTTATCGGAAGTAATTATACTTAAAAAAATAAACTAGCCTATATTTCTATAAGCTAGTTTATTTTTTTAGGGTTATAGGACAAAAAGTGTTGCTATTTCAGTCCCAAAGATTGGTAAATAAAC
>NZ_CAUTZP010000002.1:0-138604 GCF_963543145.1 uncultured Veillonella sp.
ATGTTTGGTAATTGAGAATAAAAAGACGTTTACACAAAATTATTGACACTACCCATAAAAATACTCACTTTCATAATATATAAAATAAAAATACGCCGATTATTATAACATTTCTATAGAATAATCTCAATACACATAAAAAAGCTCTCATAACCTCAGCTATGAGAGCTTTTAAATTAGCTTATCAGACTATTTTGTTAAAGCGCTAACATTGTCTAAGCGATGCAAGCATTTTTCTTTACCAAGCAAGGTAATGATGTTGTTCAAATCAGGGCCATGCATTTGACCTGTTAACGCAACGCGGATTGGCATGAATACAAATTTGCCTTTCAAAGCAGTTTCTTTCATTACTGCCTTAATAGTTGCTTTTACAACTTCAGGTGTAATTTCGTCAAGTTCAGCTAATGCATTACGGAAAGTGCTGAGAACTGTTGGGGCTGTTTCTTCATTCAACACAGCACACAATTCCTCTTCGTGACCTTCTTCAAGGAATACGGTTTCGCCCATGAACATTCCTACGTGATCTTTAATTTGAGCACCATAGCTAATATGGTCGCGGAATGTAGAACATAACAATGTCAACCAATCGATATCAGCTTGATTTAAGCTATCTGGAGCCAAACCAACCTCTTTCAAATGTGGCAAGCAAAGATGGAATAAATCTTCATCGCTCAAATTTTTCATATAGTGGAAGTTAATATGGTTTAATTTATCAATATCAAATACTGCTGGGTTTTTAGCTACGCGATCCATAGAGAACGCTTGAATCAATTCATCTGGTGTGAAGAACTCTTCTTCCCCTTCTGGGGCCCAACCAAGAAGTGCTAAGAAGTTTACAAGTGCTTCTGGTAAGTAACCCAATTGTTTGTATTGTTCAACAGATGTAGCGCCGTGACGTTTAGACATTTTCTTGTAATCTTTACCAAGAATCAAAGAAATATGACCAAATTTAGGAATGTCCCAACCAAGAGCTTCGTAAATAGCCATTTGGCGTGGTGTATTAGATAAATGTTCCTCAGCACGAATAACATGCGTAATGCCCATCATATGATCGTCCATTACTACAGCAAAGTTATATACAGGAATGCCATCAGATTTAACGATAACAAAGTCACCTACGCCGTTGGACTCAAAGGACACATGACCACGTACCATATCATCAAAAGCATATGTTTTGTTTAAAGGAACGCGTAAACGAATCGTTGGTTTACGACCTTCTGCAATATATTTAGCCTTTGTTTCTTCATCTAAATGTTGACAATGGCCATTATATTTAGGTGTTTCACCACGATCCATTTGTTCTTGACGAACAGCATCTAATTCTTCTGGTGTGCAATAACACTCGTACGCTTTGCCTTCATCCAATAAACGTTGTGTTACTTCTTTATATAATTCAAGACGTTCTGTTTGACGGTAAGGACCATTTTCACCACCTACGTCTACGCCTTCATCCCAGTTCATACCAAGCCATTGTAAGGAAGCCTTGATATTTTCTTCACTTTCACGTGTAGAACGAGCTAAATCTGTATCTTCAATGCGCAATACAAATATACCTTTTTCTTTACGTGCTAATAGCCAGTTAAACAAAGCAGAACGAGCGCCACCAATATGGAATGGACCCGTAGGGCTTGGAGCAAAACGAACTTTCATGGAACTCATGATTATACCTCTCCTTCATATACAGAAACGACAGCTTGTGCAGCAATGCCTTCGCGGCGCCCAATAGCACCAAGCATTTCATTCGTTGTCGCTTTAATACTAATGCGATCTAATGGTATTTCCAATACGGACTGTAAATTAGCCTTCATCGTATCAATGTGAGGTTTTAATTTAGGTGTCTCAGAAATAACCATAATATCAATATTATAGGCTTGTAACCCACGTTCTTTCAATAAGGAATTTACCTTTTCTAGTAAAAGCATACTAGAAATCCCTTTATATTGGTCATCTTCAGGTGGGAAGTAATAACCAATATCTCGTAAACCGGCAGCACCCAACATAGCATCCATTAATGCGTGAATGAGAACGTCCGCATCGGAATGACCATAAGGGCCAAGTTCAGATTCAATTTGAACGCCCCCTAAGATGCATGGACGGCCTGCTTTTAATTGATGAATATCATAACCAAATCCAACGCGCATACGCTTATCCTCAATTCCTAAATATCGTTTTGCTACGGCAATATCATTTGGCGTTGTCACCTTAATATTGCCGTAATCACCTTCTACTATATGTACAGACTTTCCTAAATATTCCACAAGAGATACATCATCAGTCCCTAAATAGTTTAAATCATGAGCCTTTTGATGAGTCTCTTTAAATAAATCTTTTTGAAAGCCTTGTGGTGTTTGAATTTGGTATAGCTCACTGCGTTTTAATGTTTCAATTACAGTATATTCTGTATCAACACGTTTAATCGTATCAATAGCAGGCACACCAACTGTAGCTGCACCGTATGTGATAGCTGCTTCAGCGACAGCACTAAACATATCTGTAGAAGCTAATGGACGCGCTCCATCATGAACAAGGACAATGTTACTAGATTCATCAACCGCCTTAAGACCGCAAGCAACGGAGTCTTGACGTTCAGCACCACCAAGAACGATGTGAATTGGTACTGTAAGGCCCAAGACCTTAATATGTTCAGCCATATAGTCTTGTTCACCATCGGCTACAACGAGAATAATTTCCTTTAAGCCTTGTAAGTTAGCAACATTCTGCAAAGTACGTTGAATAATAGAATAACGACCAAGGGGTATAAATATTTTATTTTCTTTATAGGCCATACGGCGTCCAGCCCCTGCGGCAAGAACGATACAGCTAATTACCTTGTCCATTTTGTCCCCCATCTACACGAGCAAAAATCATGCGACCTGCACTCGTTTGTAGTATAGATGTAACCATAACCTCAACATTTTGCCCTACATAAGGTTTACCATCTTCTACGACGATCATCGTACCATCATCAAGATACGCTACACCTTGGTGTACTTCCTTACCTTCTTTCATGACTTGTACGCGAATCCACTCACCTGCAATAAGAGCTGGTTTCAACACATTGGCCAATTCATTGAGATTAAGCACTTCAATACCTTGTACGCGAGCCACCTTATTCAAATTAAAATCATTGGTCATTAACTTCCAATGCTTGTCTAGAGCAAGGCGCATCAACTTAGAATCAACCTCTGTAAGATCATCATAATCATCTTCTACAACTTCTATAGCAACCTTATTAGCATCTTGCATATCTTTTAATATATCGAGGCCTCGACGACCGCGGTTGCGTTTTGTAGCATCTGCAGAGTCCGAAATAATTTGTAACTCGTTTAATACAAAGAGTGGAACCATTAAAGGACCTTCAATAAAGCCTGTATTACATAATTCTTTAATACGACCATCAATGATAACAGATGTGTCTAGTAATTTAGGCGTACTAGAAGCTATATCTGTTTTATGGGTGGAGAACATTTTAAAACGACTTGTTTTTTTAATGCCGTCTCCGCCCCATTGTTGTACGTAGTTATTGTACATTTCAGGGCCTTTATGAGCCATGAGCTTAAGTCCACTATATCCAAAGATAGCGCTAAGAATAATAGGTATATAAGGTCCTATAATAGGAACTTGATTGAATGCAATACCAATTAAATTTGCAATAATAAGACCGAATAATAAACCGATGGTGCCTGCAATCAATTCTTGATTTGGAATATGAGTGAGAACGCGCTCTAAACGTTTTGCAATTACTAATCCTTGTTTCAAAATAAATGATGAAATCAAATAGCCAATAATAACACCTAACAATGTACCAACAATTAATACTGCAATACGTGCCACAGTTAATGACATATCCCCGAAAGACTCAAATTGAGATACCAAATACGGGTCGATAATAGGCGCCAAAGTATCCATCCCAACATAGGCAGCTGTACCTACAAGGATGGCTATTACATAACGCAAAATCCGATAAATCATCAAATCACCTCCTAATTAAGAAAACACGAGCTGCATCGCCTCTTGAATAGATTTGACGCCTCTAATCTTGATAGAACTATCATTATCCTTGATTTGCTTATAATTGCCTTCAGGAATAATAAACTTTTTAAAGCCTAGTTTTTTGGCTTCATTAATACGCTGCTCGATGCGTGGAATGCTTCGAACATTTCCAGTTAAACCGACCTCTCCTAAGATAACCATATCTGTAGGAACGATACGATTTTTCAAATTAGATACTATCGCTACCGCCATAGACAAGTCACAAGCTGGCTCGTTTACCTTAAGTCCACCAATAACATTAACATACACGTCCTTATTACCCAATGTAAAGCCACAACGCTTTTCTAATACCGCCAAAAGGACAATCAAACGATTAAGATCGTAGCCGATTGCTGTTCTTCTAGGCATACCAAAGGCAGTGGTAACCACCAAACTTTGTACCTCTACTAAGATTGGGCGAACCCCTTCCAGGTAAATCATGACAGCACTACCGCTTTCCTCATCAGACCGTTCTGCCAATAATGAAGCTGAAGGGTTAGATAATTCTTGCAAGCCTTCTTCAACCATGGCGAAAATACCAGTTTCAGATGTTGATCCGAAACGATTTTTGATGGATCGCAATATACGGAACTGATAGGATCGTTCTCCTTCAAAGTAAAGCACTACGTCTACCATATGCTCTAACATACGTGGGCCTGCGATATTCCCTTCTTTTGTGACATGACCAATAATAACTGTAGGAATATTGCGTTCTTTACAAAATCGAAGGAGTCGAGATGTACATTCTCGAACTTGACTAACACTGCCTGGAGCAGCATCGATATCACTAGTATACATGGTTTGAATTGAATCAATAACAAGTAAGGATGGTGTCATTGCATCAGCTTGCTCAAGTATATGATCTAAATCTGTATCTGCAATAACTTGTAAACGTTCACTATTGATGTGTAGTCGTTCTGCTCGAAGCTTAAGTTGTAACTGAGACTCTTCTCCTGATGCATAAAGAACTGTACCTACAGTATCTGCTACCTTTTGCGAGACTTGCAATAATAGTGTAGATTTACCAATACCTGGATCACCACCTAAAAGCATCAATGCACCTGGTACTATACCTCCACCTAATACGCGATCAATTTCACTAAAGGTTGTAGATACACGTGTAATAGACGAAATTTCGATATCTGGTAAAGCTGTAGGCTTAGTCGTTTGATTTCCTACACCACGGGAGGGTGTACGGCTATGTTTAGTTTCTTTAATAATTTCTTCAACTAATGTATTCCATTCACCACATTGTGGGCATCGGCCCATCCACTTAGAAGACTCAGCCCCACAATTTTGACAGAAGAATACTGATTTTGCTTTTCCCATAATGCCTCAAAATATTTTAATAAGAAAAGAAAGGTCATGAATGATAACCATTCATGACCTTTTATGCATAATTTTACTACATGGTTAACTATCATCATTCTATAGTATACCATTTAACCCATATTTTTTATATGAAAGTTATTAACTGTATATTTTATATTTTTTATACGCTGACAACGATCTCGTTATCCTTGACATCTACTTTTATAGTTTTTCCTTCTGTAACATCTCCTTTCAAAATAAGGTCTGATACAGGGTCCTCAATTAATCGTTGAATAGCTCGTTTTAGTGGTCGAGCCCCCATTGTAAAATCAGAACCTTCCTTAACGAGTAATTGCATCGCCTCAGATGTGATTTCTAATTGAAGCTCACGCTCTTTAAGGCGTTTTGTAACATCACTCATCAAGATAGAGACAATGTGTTTTAAGTCCTCTTCAGTTAATGGCCGGAATACAATCATTTCATCAATACGATTTAAAAACTCAGGTCTGAAATGACGTTTTACAGCATCCATAACAGATTTCTTAGCTTCTTTAAAATCTATACTATTAGATTGATTTGTAGAAGATTCAGATTTTTTAGGAGCTAAGAATCCAAGCTCTGAAGAGTTCTTATGTAAAGCTTTAGCACCTAAGTTACTCGTCATGATGATAACTGTATTTCTAAAATCTACAGTTCTACCTTGACTATCAGTAAGGCGACCATCATCAAGAACTTGTAACAAGATATTAAAGAAATCTGCATGTGCTTTCTCTACTTCATCGAGAAGAATAACACTATATGGTTTACGACGCACCGCATCTGTTAGTTGACCGCCTTCTTCATAGCCCACATAGCCTGGAGGGGCACCAACTAAGCGTGATACAGTATGCTTTTCCATATATTCTGACATATCAAGTCGAATCATAGCAGATTCATCGCCGAACAAGGAGGACGCAAGTGCTCTTGCTAGTTCAGTTTTACCTACCCCTGTGGGACCTAAGAATAAGAATGAACCAATAGGACGTTTAGGATCCTTTAATCCAGCCCTTGCACGGCGCACAGCTTTAGCTACAGCAGTAACAGCATCATCTTGACCTACTACACGTTTATGAAGCTCTTCTTCCAAATGGAGTAAAGTTTGGGATTCTTCGTCTGCTATTTTAGCCACTGGAATTCCCGTCCATTGTGCCACGACTGCTGCTATATCGTCTTCCGTAACTACTAACTTTTGCTCACTTTCTTCTTTTGCTACAGATTTTTTATCATCAATTTCTTTAACTAAAGATTGCTCCTCGTCACGAAGTTTAGCAGCCTTCTCAAAATCTTGTGATGTAACAGCAGCTTCTTTTTCTTTCTTTACTGTATTGAGTCGGTCTTCTAAGGCCTTAACATCTGGTGCTGCAGAAAATACTTTCATGCGGACCTTAGATGCAGCCTCATCAACCACATCGATAGCCTTATCAGGCAAGAAACGATCTGTAATATATCTACTGGATAAGGTAACAGCTGCTTTTAAAGCTTCATCCGTTATTTTAGCCTTATGGAACGCTTCATAGCGATCTCGTAAGCCTTTTAGAATTTCAAGAGCATCTTCTTCGTTCGGCTCACCTACTTGAACTGGTTGGAAACGACGCTCTAAAGCGGCATCCTTTTCAATATGCTTTTTATATTCATCAAGGGTTGTAGCACCAATAACTTGGAATTCACCGCGTGCCAAAGCCGGTTTCAATAAGTTTGCTGCATCCATGGCCCCTTCAGTGGCACCGGCACCAACTAATGTATGAATTTCATCAATAAAGATAATCATGTCATCATGTTGTTGTACTTCATCGATAGCTTTTTTTAACCGTTCTTCAAATTCGCCACGGTATTTTGCACCAGCAAGCATAGAACCAATGCTAAGGGAAATAATTCTCTTATTCCGTAAAATCTCCGGTACATTACCAGTAACAATACGCTGAGCCAAACCTTCGGCAATGGCTGTTTTACCTACACCAGGTTCCCCAATGAGAACTGGATTATTTTTAGTTCTACGGCTAAGAATTTGAATAACTCGTTGAATTTCTGTATCTCGACCAATAACAGGATCAATTTTACCTTGTTTCGCAGACTCATTTAAATCTGTCGCAAAATCGGTTAAGTCACCTAAATCGCCATTGTTATTCGCTCCTTCTTGTCTACCATCATCACCATTACTACTAGAGCCAAGAATATGACGAATCGCTTCTACTATATCGTCGGTACGAATATTCATAGCCCGTAAAATTCCAACTGCAACACCACCGCCATCGCTGAGTAAACCGAGTAGAATATGCTCAGTACCAACGTAGTTATGATTCATGCGGTTAGCTACTTGAACAGCTAACTCAAGTACATGTTTAACACGTGGCGTCATATATATAGATGTTGCTTTTTTATTACCGCGCCCCACTTGCTCTTCTACAGCTTCAAAAATATCTTCTGTAACTATACCAAGCTCTTCTAAGGCCTTAGCCGCAACACCATTTTTAACCTTTGTCAGCCCGATGAGTACATGTTCAGTGCCTACATAGTCATGTCCCAACTCCAATGCAGCTTCTTGAGCAAAAGAAAGGACACGCTGTGCATCATCTGTAAATCGTTGCATCATACTATCACCTCTTCTATCTATGTAAATTGTAATTGTATCTCTTCAAATATATGTGAACAATGGTGGGAAACACCATTGGAATATCAATTGAGTATTTGTGAAATATATACTATTTTGAAAGTTTTTGACGTATTACTTTAGCTCGATAGCTATCGCGATCGGCCTCTGTTAAATCTTCATTACCTAAATATTTAGTAAGGAAATTAGGTCGAGTTATTGCCACCAACTCATTGAAGGTATCATTCCCCCAAAGTGGTAAGATATCTAAATCTACGCCTAATTGAATATCACTAAGCTTTGTTAATGCTTCTTTACCATTAACACGTCGTGCATATTGTAGAACACCATAGGATCGCCACAGAACGTCTTCTAAACCTTCTTTATCATTATGTAATAAAGATTGACGAGATTTACGCTCTTCCGCAATTATTCCTTCTACAATCTTGCTTAATTGCTCAATCGTTGCTTCTTCACTTATCCCCATCGTACGTTGATTGGAAATTTGGTATATAGCGCCTAAAGCCTCTGAGCCTTCGCCGTACAGACCTCGTACAGAGTATCCTAATTGAATGATGCTGCGAATGAGTCGTGTAATTCGACCAGACATAGTTAATGCAGGCAAATGTAGCATGACAGATGCTCTTAATCCGGTTCCTACATTTGTAGGGCATGCCGTCAAATAGCCAAAGCGTTCATCAAAAGCATAGGGATGCTTTGCCTCGATAGCCTTATCAATTTGCACTGCATGGTCATAGGCCTGTTGCAATTGAAGTCCAGAAGCCATAGATTGGATACGTAAATGATCCTCTTCATTCACCATAATTACAATGGATGCATCATCAGATACGACTAAGTTACGATATGGTAATTTTTCTTCAAGAGCTGGGCTCATTAAGTGTTTCTCTACTAATACAGCCCGCTCACTTTGACTTAACTGCTCTAGACTAATATTGGAATATTGATGTCCGTCTGCATCTTTCAAAGGTTGCAGCAACCCTCTAGAAATTGCATTTACTTTTTCTAAAGCAGATATATCATTACAATTTGTAAATAATAGGCCATCAAAATTCCGTGCCAAACGAATACGACTAGAGATTACAATGTGATCTGTCACATCTGTATCGTGGTGTAACCACTGACTTAAAGGAGAGTCCAATATAGTATCTAACATAAGAACCTCCTACTCTTTATCGCCATCGATGATGGCTTCTAATCCTTTAATTTTATCTCTTAAGATAGCAGCCTCTTCAAAGTTTTCAGCTTGAACTGCTGTATCTAATTGATGACGCAATCGCTTCACTTCATGTTTAGCTTTAAATACATTAGTTTCACGACTAGGTACAGTTCCTTTATATTCAGAACTACCTTGTATACGTTGTAATAAGGGATCTATTTCACTATTAAAAGTCTCATAACATTGCCCACAGCCAAACTTACCTACTCGATTAAATTCGTCATAAGTAATACCACACTGAGGACACCGTTTTGATTGATGAGATTTTAATAAGTTATCTGGATAAATCATGTTTTTAAAAAAATCATTAGTAAAAAAGCTATTATCCCACATATCATTCATAAAAGAACTATAGGGGGATAATTTCCCCTCTTGTTGTAACTTGCTAGCGCAAGTACCACAAAAATGTTGTTCCGTCTTTTGGTTATTGACGATATTAGTCATATGAATGGTAGCTTCATTCTTATGGCAATGATCACATATCATTGATCATCACTCCTTCCGTAGTGTATCCACCATTGTTGCATAGAGCTGACGAATTGCATCATTACGATGTTCAATATCGGTATTCTCGATCAATGTAGCAAAAGAATTATGCATCAATTGAGCTTCACGACGAGTAATTTTTTCAGCTTGCAATAATTGAAACAATGATTGGTCTACATCTTTAATATCAATTAATGGATCCACTGTATTTTGACCTTCATAAATACGATAGGTTGTTACAGCTGGTAGAGAACCGGGATTTTCTGGATTTAATTTAGTAATTCGAATATATCCACCTAATCCACGTCTTGATTCCACATCAAAACCTCGTTCATTAGAAAATCGTGTGCTTAGTACATAGCTAATTTGCGATGGTGCGCAATCTAATTCATCGGCTAATTCATTACGTTTTAAGATTAATTTCTCTTGTTCTTCACGCATACGATCCAATATAAACTTTTCTATTTTATCAGCTATCATACTCATAAAAAACACCCCTTTAAAATATATTTACTATAGTTTTTGACTATTTGTTCTTTAATACAACTCTATTATATTCGACTATTTGACCTTAGTCAATATAAAAGTCAAACTTCATTGTATTCACATTTGACCTATTATGTACTTTTACATAATTTAAATTTAGTACAAGCTTGATTAAACATGAGTTTTTCTATATATTGTTAATAAGTCAAATCACTCTAAACGATTTTGACTTTTCCTTTACTTTTTAATCCATTCTCCTATGATTGGACTTAATATTAATTTCTAGGTATAATAAATAAGATATATTTTTCTGAAAGAAGGTGTTGTTATGGCAGAAGCATTAGGACAAGAACTGTTAATTGATTTATATTCCTGCGATGAAGATGCAATCTCATCCGCTACAGCTGTACAAGAAAGTGTAGCAACCGCATTTGATTTAGCTGACCTTGATGTTGATGAAATCAGTTGTCAAGTTATGGACGAGGAGATCGCCCTCCTATCTGTTGCACCAGGCTTTCACTTTACATTACACACGTATCCTGCTCTAGGCTATGTGGCTGTTGATTTATACTCTTTTGAGCAATCCTTACCGCTCACATTAATTATGAAAGCATTGCGTAAATCTTTCAGAGCAGAAAAGGTAAAAGCAACGAGTATACAACGTGGTGACTTTGGTAACGAACGAGATATGAAGCCACGTCGTAAAACTCAAATCACTACTCTAGGTCGCGTTTCTCGCACTAGAATTCAACTTAAACAAACAGGCGGCAAATTGAAAAAACAAAGTGCTAAGGTTATTAAAACATTGGCTAAAAAAAGCGGCTTTAAGAAATAACACAAAAGGACTGACCATAATGAACGCACCCCAAAAATTGGACACAATTTTTGGGGTGCAGTTCACAAGGTCAGTCCTTTTACTATAATCTTAATAACAGTTGATCCTATCTACGAACCATTAATGCTTCAAGATCGAGAACATCAGCAATTTCATCAACGTCATCACAGAGATATTCAGCATCAGCTTCTTTTAGTTCAGCTTCTGTACCATAACCATAAGTAACACCGACAGAGATACAACCAAGCTCATTAGCTGCCTCTATATCATACTTACGATCACCAACCATGAATGTCATACGATTACCATTTTCATCAGTTAATGGATTACCACAAAGTTTAAAAGCTTTTTCAAGAATCTCCTTCTTGTGTAACAATCCACTTTCATAATTAGCACCAACAATTACATCAAAGTAAGGTGTCAATTCAAAATGATCTAAAATGTCCTTAGCATAATGTTCTGGCTTTGCCGTAGCTAAAGCAATGGTGTATTGTTCTGTTTTACATTTAGCCAATAAGTCTACAATATTTGGATATACTGTATTTTCAAACTTACCAATTGTTCCATACCGTTCACGAAACTTAAAGTATGTTTCTTCGGCTTGCTCAAAAGTCATACCACAATGTTCTTGGAAGGCATCTACCAATGGTGGTCCTAAGAACAATTGCAATGTTTCTTCATCTGGTACGTCATAGCCAAAATGCTCTAAGGCAAACTTAATACTTTTTAAAATACCTTCTTGAGAGTCCGTCAAAGTACCATCTAAGTCAAATAATATTGTCTTTTTCATATTACTTCTTTAAAGCCTCTTTTAATGTATGCCAGGCAAGAACTGCACATTTAACACGAGCAGGCATGTTAGAAATATTTTGTAATGCCATAGCATCTTCTAATTGTTCTAACTCGCTTTCATCAGTAATCTCTTTTTTGATCATACCTAAGAAAACTTCAACCAAACGTAGAGCTTCCTCTACAGATTTACCTTTGATAATATCAATCATCATAGATGCAGAAGCTTGGCTAATAGCACAACCTGAACCAGTATATGCTGCATCTTTTACAATGCCATCTACTACATTAACTTGTAATGTTAAATCATCCCCACAACTAGGGTTGTGACCATGTTCAGAAGTTGTGAATTCAGTTAACTCATGTTTATTACGTTTATCTTGGTTATGTTCCAAAATAAGTTCCGTATATAGTTGATCCATTTCCATTGATGGTAATCTCCTAATCTTTAAAGCCCATGACTGAACGAACAGTCTTCAATACTTCGAGGAAGGCATCAAGGTCTTCCTTACGAGTGTACAAGTACATACTTAAACGAGTAGATGCGGATACATTGTAGAATGCACCTAAGGGTTGTGCACAATGGTGTCCAGAACGAACACAAATGCCTTTAGAGTCCAAAATCGTAGCCACATCATGAGGATGTACATCATCTACAGTGAATGCAATTACGCCATGTTTTTCCTTAGGATTTTGGGAACCAATCACATGAACATGTGGTAATTCAACCATTTTAGGAAGAATGTATGCTACTAGTTCCTCTTCGTAGGCTTCAATAGCATCCATACCAAAAGATTCCAAATAATCAATGGCCGCGTGCAAAGAAACGGCACCGTCAGCATTTGGAGTACCTGCTTCGAACTTATATGGCAACTCATTGAACGTAGCAGTTTGTTCTTTTACATATTCAATCATATCGCCGCCCAATAAGAATGGAGGCATTGCTTCTAATAATTCTCTTTTACCATAGAGCACACCAATACCTTGGGAAGCACACATTTTATGTCCAGAGAATACAAAGAAATCACAATCAAGATCTTGAACGTCAATTTTTTTATGAGGCGTAGATTGAGCACCATCAAGAACGACAACAGCACCAACAGAGTGTGCTTTTTCTGTCAATTCTTTTACAGGGAACTCCATGCCCAAAACATTACTAATGTGCGCAAACGCAACGATCTTAGTAGTTTCATCAATTTTATTGATTTCGCCGTCTTTTAAATGCCCATGTTCATCAAGGTACATATATTCTAAGGTTGCCCCTGTTTGTTCTGCCACGTATTGCCATGTTACAAGATTTGCATGATGTTCAGCAACAGTAATGACAATCTTGTCACCTTTTTTCACATTATGAAGACCATAGCTATGAGCAATCAAGTTCATAGATTCTGTACTATTACGGGTAAATACAACTTCTTCACGTTCGCGAGCATTAATAAATTCAACTACGCGATCACGTGCATTTTCATAGTCCTCAGATGCTTCAATAGCTAAAATATGAGAGCCACGATGTGGATTGCCATTACGTTGTGTCATATGTTCCACAACACGATCAATTACGGACTGTGGAATTTGTGCAGTCGCACCACTATCTAAATAGATAATGCGGTGCCCATTATGCTCTTTATGTAGTATAGGAAAGTCTTTGTATGCTTCTGCAATAGGTCTCATAAAACGCCTCTTTAAATCTTATTACGTACAGCTGCTAATGCTGCTTCTTCAATCGTTTCATCACCAATGCGATCAATAATAGGACGAATCATAGATTCAACGATGATATGTTTAGCTTCTACTTCACTAAAGCCACGGCTCATAAGGTAGAATAATTTATTATGATCAATTTGGCCTGCACTTGCTGCATGGTTACCTACTACATTGTCCTCTTTACACAACAAGAGTGGCAAAGAAATAGATTTTACAGTAGGGTCTAATAACAAGCAAGTATCTTCTTCCGCACCTTCAGATGCAGTTGCACCATTTAGGAAATCAAGGGTACCACGGAAGGATTTTTTAGAATTGCCACTAAGAGCACCTAAGTTATGAATATCGCTGACAGATTTTTTACCGCCATGGCTCATAACCATAGAAATATCGAATTTTTGCTCTTTATTACCAAGATAAGCAATGTCGTGAATAATGCGAGATTCTTTACCTACTAAATCATGATAGTAGTTCAAGATATTTTCGCTGCCACCAATTTCGATATTGATATATTCAACATCAGCATTATCTTCTAATTTAGTGTATCGATGCTCGATATGTTGTACATGCTCAGGTAAAAGATTTACCTTTTTCACTACAACTTTACCAGTTGCTTTGACATCGTATTCGTTAAGGTAACTTACATTATTTGCTGTATCACCAGAACCAGTAATAAAGAATTGAACTTCTAATTCAGCACCTTCACCAACGATAAATTGGAGTCGATTTGCTACGCGAGCTGTAGCATCGATACGGATACCTACAACTTCTTTAGTATTTGCAGGAACGTTAATAGCATACCCTTCTGCTTTTTCCACCAAACCTTGAACCGCTTCTTTATTAGCGCCTTCATACTTGTCATCTAATAATGCTGTACCTACAGGCAATGGTGAAAGTATATTTTCATTCGCTTCCACAGCGATAGATTGTACTGCTGTATCTTCTCCAACTAGAGAGCTTACAGTATGGTTAACACGTAACCATCTGAACGTCGGTCTAGGGAGTTCATTAAATAGTAATTCGCTCATAATTCCTCCTTAACCGATAGAACCTTCTAATTCAAGATTGATTAGGTTGTTCATTTCTACTGCATATTCAAGTGGCAATTCTTTAGAGATTGGTTCTACGAAGCCACGAACAAGCATAGCACGAGCTTCTTCTTCACTGATACCACGAGTCATGAGATAGAAAATCGCTTCGTCAGAAATACGACCGATTTTTGCTTCATGACCTAAGTCCACATTATCGTTTTCAACAATAATTGCTGGAATTGTATCGGATTGAGACTCAGCATCAAGCATCAAGGATTCACAAGAAACTGTTGCTTTTGCATGCTCAGCATTAGGACCAATTTTCAAAAGACCACGGTAGATAGCTGCGCCACCGGATTTAGAAATAGATTTAGAGTTTACATTACTTGTCGTATATGGTGCGTTGTGAACCACTTTACAACCTGTATCAAGGAATTGGCCTTCACCAGCAAATGTTACACCTGTAAATTCTGCATGTGCACCTTCACCGTTAAGGATACTCATTGGATACAAGCAAGATACTTTGGAACCAAAGGAACCAGATACCCATTCAATTGTACCACCTTTACCTACAACACAGCGTTTTGTATTAAGGTTGTACATATTTTTGGACCAGTTTTCAATTGTAGAATAACGCAATGTAGCATTATCTTTTACGAACAATTCAACGGCACCTGCATGAAGGTTAGATACATCATATTTAGGAGCGGAACAACCTTCGATAAAGTGCAATTTAGCACCTTCTTCTACGATGATCATAGTATGCTCGAACTGACCAGCACCTGGTGCATTCAAGCGGAAGTAGGATTGCAATGGAATATCTACTTGTACGCCTGCTGGGACATATACGAAGGACCCACCAGACCAAACAGCACCGTGAAGAGCTGCCCATTTATGGTCAGTTGGAGGAATCAATGTCATCCAGTATTTTTTAACGATTTCTTCATGCTCATGAAGAGCTGTTTCAATATCAGTATAAATAACACCTTGTTTTACAAGATCTTCTTGAATACTGTGATAAACAACTTCAGAGTCATACTGAGCACCAACACCAGCTAGAGATGTTTTTTCTGCTTCAGGAATGCCTAAACGGTCAAAGGTACTTTTAATTTCTTCTGGAACTTCGTCCCAGTTTTCTTTCATATCTACTTTTGGCTTAACATAGGTATGGATATTAGCCATATCTAAGCCAGAAATATCAGGGATCCAGTTAGGAATGCCCATACGATTATAGATTTCTAAAGATTTCAAACGAAACTCTAGCATCCATTCCGGTTCATTTTTATTAGACCAAATCTCACGGATAATGTCTTCAGTTAAACCAGCATCAGCGATATAAGAATATTCAAAGTCATTCTTAATGTCGTAGACACCACGGTCCATATCCGCGACTTGGGTTTTCTTTCTTTCTTCCATTATGCCTCCTATGCTAATGCTTTGTATGCGTCGTAACCTTTTTCTTCGATTTCACGTACAAGAGAAGCATCACCAGTTTTAACGATTTTACCGTTGATCAATACATGAACATAGTCAGGTTTCAATTTTTGTAAGATTTGGTTATGGTGAGTGATGATTAATACAGCATTTTCTTCGTTATGGAAACGTTGTACGCCTTCAGACACAATACGAACCGCATCTACGTCAAGACCGGAGTCAGTTTCGTCAAGAATAGCCAATTTAGGATTCAAAATAGACATTTGAAGAATTTCATTTTTCTTCCGTTCCCCACCAGAGAAACCTTCATTAACATAACGTTGTGCATAAGATGTGTCGAAGGACAATTCATCCATTTTTTCTTTCAATTCTTTTTTGAAAGATAAAGCGCGAACGTTTTTACCAGTAATTGTGGATTTAGCTGTACGAATGAAGTTTTCTACAGTAATACCAGGGATGGAGATTGGATGTTGGAAAGACATAAAGATACCTGCTTTCGCACGATCGTTTACTGCATCTTCTGTAATATCTTTACCATCAAAAATGATGGAACCGCTATCTACTGTATAAGTAGAGTTACCCATGATTGCATTGGCAAGTGTGGATTTACCAGCACCATTTGTGCCCATTACTACGTGAATTTCACCTTTATTAATTGTTAAATCGATACCTTTTAAGATTTGTTTGTCTTCAACGGATACCTTTAAATCTTTTATCTGAAGTAATTCAGCCAAAATGTTCACTCCTTTTAATTTGTATATTCCATAAGAACATACATGTATTATATGTAAAACGTATATACTGACACATATAAAAAGGCGGTACGCACTAACGTGAATACCGCCGTAATTCTCGCCAACTTAGCAAGTATGTGCATAACAATCTACAATTATTATACATTCTTATCTAAATGATAGCAAGATATTCCTACTAAAATATACAGGAATTAAAAGAATATCAAGTATTACATATATTGATAGGTTTTATTTAATATTCATTCTCATCCTATTCGATTCTCAATATTAAATTATAAGTTGGAAAAATCAAGGGTTCCAAACAAGTCATCATACGTTTCAGCACGACGAATTTGTGTAACAGAACCGTCTTTATGTAACAATAACTCTGCAGAACGCAATTTGCCATTATAGTTGAAGCCCATGGAGTGACCATGCGCACCAGCATCATGAATGATAATGCGATCGCCAATATCAATTTTTGGCAACTCACGTTGAATAGCAAATTTATCGTTGTTTTCGCATAAGGAGCCAGTTACATCATATACATGATCCTTAGGAGCATTTTCTTTGCCCATTACTGTAATGTGATGATAAGAACCATATAAAGCTGGACGCATGAGGTTTGCCATGCAAGAATCTAAACCAATATATTTACGATAAATATCCTTTTTGTGAATAGCTGTAGAAACAAGGTAACCAAATGGACCTGTTACCATACGGCCACATTCATAAGCTAAAGCAACATTACCAAGACCATTAGCTACGAGAATTCTATTATAAGCTTCTTCTACACCCTTGCTAAGTGCCTTGAAATCTACAGGTGTTTGTTCTGGTTTGTAAGCAACACCTACACCACCACCTAGATCAATAAACTCAACATTGATACCAAGTTCATTCTTAATATCTACAGCAAGGTTAAAGCAAAGTTCTGCAGTACCTACTAAACCGTCAATATCAAGCTCATTAGATACAACCATTGTATGAATACCAAAGTGTTTTACACCTTTAGATTGTAATTGTTTGTAAGCCTCAAAAATTTGGTCACGGGTCATACCGTATTTAGCTTCTTCAGGAAGACCAATAATTGTGTTACCACCTTCCTTTAAGGAGCCTGGGTTATAGCGTACGCAGAATGTATCAGGTAAAGAACCATGATTTTTTTCTAAGTATTCAATATGCGTAATATCATCAAGATTGATAATAGCGCCCATATCTAATGCTTTTTTATACTCCACATATGGAGTGTCATTAGATGTGAACATAATATCGTGGCCAGTAATGCCAACCTTTTCACATAAGAGTAACTCTGCTAAGGAAGAGCAGTCTGCACCAACCCCAAGCTTTTGTAATACACGCATAATATATGGATTTGGCGTTGCTTTTACAGCAAAATATTGCTTAAAGCCCTTATTCCAAGAAAATGCGTTAATGAAGGATTTCATATTCTCAATGATGCCCTCTTCGTCATAAATATGGAATGGAGTTGGATATTGAGCGATAATATTTTCTAATTGTTCTGCCGTAAAGGGAACTGTTTTTTTGTTCATAACAACCTCTCTAAATAAAGAAAAGACCCATCAAGGGATGAGCCTTTTATCCTAATTATTATTTAAAAAAAGCTTTGTCTAAGCTAAAGCGACCTGGGCCAACAAAGAACAACATAAGCGCACCAAAGCCCATTTGAGATGGATAATCCCAGCTAAAGAAGCTACCATTAATACTTAAAGTTGTAGCCATCGCCAATGTACTGATGAGCATAAGAGATCCAATTCGAGTGAATAGGCCTACTGCTACAAGAATACCACCTGCCATTTCAGCAAATGCAGCCATAGTACCTAAGATTTCATAACCACCAGATACACCTAATGGTGCTAACATAGCACCGACTTTATAAAGACCTTCAGGACCGCTTAACCACTTTAGGTAGCCATGATAAAACATAGAAATACCAAGTGCCAAACGGTAAACTAATAAGCCAAAATTTACATAATTAGGTTTACTTTTAAAAATAAAACTCAACATAGTAACCTTTCTTTCAGTTAATCTTACAACATCGAATAAATTCGATAAAAGAATTATACTACTGAGAAATTACCATGTCAACAAGACTCACTATTAAATTCTATAGAATTATATCATAAATTATATACAAAAATCAATTTTATCGATGTGAATAAAAAGTCACGAACTAATATATAAATGTCAAACAGATGATTACATCGTACCATATAGTGTGATGTCCTACTATATTTGTTGATAATAGACTTACAAAAATAATCCTAATGAATGTGAGAACATATAATTCGTAATTCATTAGGATTATTATAGATCTTATATATTAAGTTCTAAGCAGTTGATTACATCATACCGCCCATGCCACCCATTGGAGGCATTGCAGGAACTGCAGCATTTTCTTCTACTTTGTCAGCTACGATTGTTTCAGTAGTCAATACAAGAGATGCGATAGATGCAGCATTTTGAAGAGCAGAACGTGTAACTTTAGCAGGGTCTACGATACCAGCTTTAACCATATCGATATATTCTTCAGTTAAAGCATTGAAACCTACGCCAGCTTCAGTGTTTTTAACTTTTTCTACTACAACAGAACCTTCAAGACCAGCATTGTAAGCGATTTGACGAAGTGGTTCTTCTACAGCACGTTTTACAAGGTTGATACCAGTTTGAACATCACCAGTAGCTTCCAATGTATTCAATGCAGGGATAATATCGATGAAAGTAGTACCACCACCAGCTACGATACCTTCTTCAACGGCAGCGCGAGTTGCATTCAATGCGTCTTCGATGCGAAGTTTTTTATCTTTCATTTCAACTTCTGTAGCAGCACCTACTTCGATAACTGCAACACCACCGGACAATTTAGCAAGACGTTCTTGTAATTTTTCACGGTCGAATTCAGAAGTTGTTTCTTCTACTTGTGCACGAATTTGGCTAACGCGTTTAGCGATTACGTCTTTATCGCCTACACCATCAATGATTGTCGTTTCATCTTTAGTGATGCGTACTTGACGAGCTGTACCAAGATCTTCAAGTTCTACGGAATCAAGCTTACGGCCCATATCTTCAGTGATTACAGTACCACCAGTCAAGATAGCGATATCTTCAAGCATAGCTTTACGACGGTCACCGAAACCAGGAGCTTTAACAGCTACAGCTTTGAATGTACCACGCAAGCGGTTAACTACTAAAGTAGCCAATGCTTCGCCTTCTACATCTTCAGCGATAATAAGAAGTTCTTTACCTACTTTTACCACTTTTTCAAGTGTTGGCAACATATCAGCAATGGCGCTGATTTTACGGTCAGTAATCAAGATGTATGGGTTGTCCATAACAGCTTCCATGCGGTCAGGGTCAGTTACCATGTAAGGAGAAATGTAGCCACGGTCAAATTGCATACCTTCTACTACATTTAATGCAGTTTGCAAGCCTTTGGATTCTTCTACAGTGATAACGCCATCGTTACCAACTTTTTCCATAGCTTCAGCAATTAAGCCACCGATTTCTTCGTCAGCAGCGGATACGCTAGCAACTTGAGCGATTTCAGCTTTACCAGAAACTTTGATAGAACGTTTTTTGATTTCTTCAACCAAAGTTTTTACTGCTGTTTCAATACCTTTTTTCAAGATCATTGGGTTTGCACCAGCTGCTACGTTGCGCATACCTTCTTGAATCATAGCTTGTGCCAATACAGTTGCAGTAGTAGTACCGTCACCTGCTACGTCGTTAGTTTTAGTAGCAACTTCTTTTACTAATTGTGCACCCATGTTTTCAAATGGATCTGGAAGTTCGATATCACGAGCAATAGTTACACCATCATTCGTAATTGTAGGGGAACCGAATTTTTTATCTAAAACAACATTACGACCTTTTGGACCTAATGTGACTTTTACAGCATTTGCCAATTGATCAACGCCACGGCCTAAAGCACGACGAGCTTCTTCATTAAACAAGATTTCTTTTGCCATATGTATTACCTCCTAGATAGTAACACTATCGAATGTAACGAAATATATGTGTTCTTAAGCAATATAGAATGTATCATCAGTGTCTATAGTCTTAATAGACTACAGATTGCCTATTATAGTACTGCTAAAATATCGCGTTCACTAATAATCAAGTGAGTAGCGCCATCGATTTCTAATTCGCTACCAGCATATTTTGCGAACATAACAGTGTCGCCAACTTTAACTTCTGGAGCTACACGTTGACCATTGTCATATACTTTACCAGCACCTACAGCTACGACAACACCTTCTTGAGGTTTTTCTTTTGCTGTATCAGGAAGGAAGATACCACTTTTAGTTTTTTCTTCTTTTGCTTCTAAACGGATAAGAACGCGGTCAGCTAATGGTTTTAACATATGATGTCACTCCTTATGTACTAGATATTCTTTATACTCTATTAGCACTCTAACCGATTGAGTGCTAATCACATGTATTATTATAACCTATGTCAAAATAATTGCAAGTAAAATTTTTGATTTTTTGACTTTTTAGTCTTTATATGATGTTAGAAGCCAAAAAACTAGTATAAAGTTTTAATCCTCATACTAGTCTTTTCTACTATTTTGAAACTTGATGAATCAAGGCTTTGCAGATATTAACAATACTATCCCGTTTCTTCATGCTTAGGGCGCGAATGCGATTATAGGCTTCCTCTTCAGATATAGAATATAGCTCCATTAATAGTCCCGTCCCCTTTTGAATGATTTTACGATCTTCTAAGGACTGTTCTAATTCAGCCATCTTCTCACGTAGCTGAGCATCGCTTGTATAACGACCTAACGCCATTTCTAGAGTAGGTACCAATTGTTCCTCTCGTACCGGTTTAATTAGGTATCCATATACACCAGAGTCTCTAGCTTTATCGATTAAATCTTGTTGACTATAACTAGTTAATAACACAACAGGTGCTTCATGGTGAAAGCCAATCTGCCGAGCAGCTTCAATACCATCTAATTCTGGCATTTTTACATCCATCAAAATAATATCTGGTTTATGCTGTTTACAGAGTTGTATAGCTTCAACGCCATTGGTGCCCTCTGCTACGACCTCATGACCGCAAGACTCAATAATATCTCGCAAATCCATGCGTATAAGGGATTCATCATCGACGATTAAAACGCGCATTTACGCCTCCTTCTTCATATGTATTGTGGCCAATACACCATGATCAGTATTCTCTATGGATAAACTTCCCTTTAATTCATGAGTAACTAAATTATTTATAATTGTAAGCCCCAATCGTTTATTAGAGGAAATAGAAAAATCACTGGGCAATCCTTTTCCATTATCTGTGAAAGCTAATTTAATGTTTCCACCGATGTCATAAACATGAAGATGAATTGCTCCATGCTCCCCGTCTAGGCCATGTTCTAAGCTATTAGTGATTAATTCATTAATAATAAGTGATACATAACTTGCCATATGAGAAGAAATCAATATATCTTCCCCACTATAAGTAAAGGTAACATTTTGATCTTGTCTGACCATACTCATACGCAATAATCGACATAACTCATCATAAATTGATCGTATACCAATGTAGTCCTCATCATAATGCGACACTATATCGTGAACTAAAGCCATACTTTCAATACGATTAATCCCCTCTTGAAGAGCTTGTTTTACCTCTGGTAAGCTTGAACGTCTCGCCTCCATACGCAATAGCCCAGCTACAGTTTGTAAGTTATTTTTTACGCGGTGATGGACCTCTTTTATAATCGAGTTTTTCACCAATAATTCTTGTTGTTGCTTACTTTCACGAGTACAATCATGTAACACTAAAAAACATCTCGTTTCATTGCGGCCCATGGCAATAGGAATCATATGCTGGCGAATCACCATATCTTGATATATTTCTTCACTAGTATATATAGTCCGATCTGCCAAGACTTGTTGGATAGCCGATATTTTTAAAGTACTGCTATAAATAGATGAACCTACTAATCGTCTATCAAAGCCTAACAAATCTACCAATTGTAAGGCAGCATCATTGCCGTATAGAATTTTATGAGAATCATCAAAGATAATTAAACCATCAAAATAAGAAATAGGTTCGTAAGATTGAATTTGTTCATCCGTAGCAGTCAGCATAAGACGTTGCATCGTATCAGATAAAGTATATTCTTGTTCATATTGCTCTACCTTAATCGATGGAGACAGTGTAAAGGAAATACCACCAATAATACGTCCTCCATTATCTACCACAGGAAAAACATGCTGCCTAAACTCATTATCTACCCCAATGAGTGGCTGTCCACTTTCCATCATCACATGCCAAGTATGATTGCCTTTTAAGTGACGTGTAACAATTCCACTTTCACTGCGTTCTATACATAACATATCAGCACGCTGCTGTACATCACCTTGTGATTTCTTAAGCAAGGGCGTAAAAATCTGTATCCTTTGACGGGTCAAAGACTCGCCAAAGGATATAAGTTTACTAATGTGCTCAAGTAATGAGGTTTGTAATGGTCCTAATGGTGTTGAATTTAAAATATCTTGACCAATATCCACAATTAATCCTCTTTCCAAGATACATGACCAATTTCTACACTTGGTTTTGCATTCAATGTTAAATCGCCAAATTTACCAGCTTGTGCCATATAATAAGCTCGACAACCAATCATAGCCGCATTATCGGTAGACAAAATTTTATGCGGCTTGTAATACGTAAAGCCTTCTTCTTCGCACATAGCTTCTAATGCTTGTTGTAACCCCTTGTTAGCAGATACGCCACCAGCAATAGTAATACGCGTTTCGCCTAATGTATGAGCTGCATCTTTTGTTTTTTCTACAAGTACATCGACAATAGCCTTTTGAAAGGACGCCGCCACATCGGCTTGATTGATAGGCTCATTCTTTTGTTGTTTGCTATTTAAATAGTTTAGAACTGCAGATTTCAAGCCACTAAAACTAAATTCAAAATTACCAGGTTCGCTCAAAGCCTTTGGAAATTCAATAGCATCAGCATCTCCTTCCATAGCGAGAGCATCAATATGAGGACCACCTGGATATGGGAAGCCCATAACACGAGCAATTTTATCAAAAGCTTCACCAGCTGCATCATCTCGTGTTTGGCCAAGAATATCAAATTCTTCATATCCTTTTACATGGACTAACATTGTATGACCACCAGATACGACGAGGCTCAAAAATGGAGGCTCTAGTTCTGGATTAGCTAAGAAATTAGCAAATATATGACCCTCCATATGGTGAACGGGAACCAAAGGAATGCCTGTAGCAAAGGATAACCCCTTTGCTGCTGCTACACCTACTAATAGTGCACCAACAAGCCCTGGACCATAGGTAACACCAATGTGGTCGATATCTTGTAAGGTCACATTCGCATCTCGCAGTGCTTGATCTATAACAGGTATAACTTGTTCTATATGGTGACGCGATGCGATTTCTGGCACAACGCCACCAAATTTTCTATGAATCGGCACTTGGCTAGAAATAACATTAGATAAAACAGTTCGCCCATCCTTTAAGACAGAGGCTGATGTTTCATCACAGCTACTTTCCAAGGCTAATGTGTATATACTCATTCTATTTCCTCTGAAACAAGAGACATAATATACGCATCTTCCGTAGGCTCTGAATAGTACTCTTTACGGATTCCTTTTACAGAAAAACCTAAATTTCTATACATAGCCAATGCGGCTAAATTAGATGTGCGCACCTCCAAAAAGATTTCGTGCATGCCTCGCGAAAAACATTCATCAATTAATTGCTTTGTAAGTTTTGATCCGTATCCTTTACCACGGACAGAAGGTAAAATAGCGATATTCGTGATTTGACCTTCATCGTATACAAGCCAAGCACCTGCATATCCCACAATGTGGTTCCCTTCACAAATTACCATATATAGTTTATTGGATGAACCTTCCAACTCAGCGAGAACAGATTCTAAACTCCAAGGAACAGAAAAGGACTGCTGCTCAATCTCATAAATGGCATGACCGTCATCAATAGTGGCTAAACGTATCTCTATCATTCTGCACCTGCTGCCTCTGTCACTACTACGGTAGGATTTTGGCTCAACATGTGAGGATTATCCTTATGCCGTTCTTCCCATAATACTTCCGCTTCTGATCGGCGAATATAATATGGCACCATGTCCATAGGATCAGATACTTCATTAGCATCGATTAACTTACGGCTAGCTAACAATAACGAACTAGCCTTCGGAATACGTTGTGATATATCTAGAATTGTTAAATTCGTATCCCTTTCCTCTAACAGCTTTTCAATACGTTTAATGCCATCGCCAAGGAATAACACCTTGTCTCCATTTTGTCTAAAACGGTCTATCAAATCATTTGCAGGTATAACAAATGGCTCTTCCACACACACTAGTTCATTACCTTCATATTGATACATACCCGCATAAACATGTTTCTTCTGCGCATCAATAACGGTACAAATTGTACGGTCCGTATAGGATACATTACGTGCTAAGCTATCCATGGTCATCACACCATATAAAGGAATTTGTAAGGCGTAAGCCATTGCTTTTGCTGTACCCATGCCAATACGTAAGCCTGTAAAGGAACCAGGACCAATACTAACTACGATGCCTTTTAACTCATTTCTTTCAACTTGAGAGGCACGTAACAACATATCGATATGAGGAACTAATTGCTCGGAATGAGTCAATCCAGATTGGATGGTCAATTCCCCAATAAGGTTATGTTCGTCCATCAAGGCCACACTCGATACGAGTGAGCTCGTCTCAATTCCCAACCACATATGGACCTCCTATCTCTGCTAAATCGTCCTCTGTAAGGTAATCACTACCTAAAATTATAGATCGGCTTGTATCATCAACGGACGTTAAATAAATCCACAATGTTTCATCAGGCAATTCATCGGGGAATTTATCTGCCCATTCCACAATGGATACACAATCTTCTGTATATTCGTAAAAGCCAATATTTTCTAGTTCACTAATATCATCCAAGCGATACACATCAAAATGGTATAAATGCGTTCGGTTCACATCATAGGTATTCATAATGGCAAAGGTAGGACTCGTAATCTCTTCTGTTACGCCAAAGCCTTTAGCTATGCCCTGGGATAAATGAGTTTTACCCGTTCCTAAATCACCAATTAAGGCAATACATAAAGGATCTCCATGCTGTTGTACCCATTTACCTAGTGTCTGTCCAAATTGTTGTGTATCTTCTACTGTATGTGTCTCTAATTGGACCTGTGCTTTATGATTCATGAAAATGATTATATCCTTTCGCTTCTATGGTCTTAATCGTTCTATCCTGTGTTACCATCTGCACCTTAGGGGAACCAGATACAACTTCACCAATTAATGTAATGCCTGCTAATTGTTCTAACTTTGGAACTAATGATTTAGGTGCCGTAAATACCAGTTGAAAGTCCTCACCACCATATAATGCATAATCCACTGGATTAGTTTGCAAATACTTAGCGAGTTCATACGTTTCCTCATGAAGAGGAATAGCTTTCTCCTCTATCACAATCGATACATTACTAGCCGATGCAATTTCATTTAATTCACTACCAAGACCATCGCTAATATCATTCATACTATGAATACCTAACTGTCTCAACTGTTCCCCTAATTCAATTTGAGGATCTGGTCGTTGATGACCTATCTTAGTCATATCATAGCCTTCTAGATTGTATGAAAGTGCGCCTAATCCAGTGGCAGCATAGCCTACATAATTAGTTATGCCCACAACGTCACCTACTTGAGCTCCACTACGCATAACCGCAGTTCCTTTAGGTACCTCACCAATAATCGTTACGGTCCACACCATAGGGCCTTCCGTGCGCACCGTGTCACCACCTAATATATTTAGCTTATATCGTTGGCATTGAGCTTTAATACCTCTATATATTTCATCTAAAATTTTTGTGTCTATATGTTGGGGAGCTGCAACAGATAAAACAATTTGTTTAGGGCTTCCCCCCATAGCCGCAATATCGCTTAAATTAGCAGTCATGAGCCGATATCCGACATCATAAGGCATCATATAGTGAAAGCTAAAATGAACGCCTTCCACCATCGTATCCGTACTAATGAGTTGATCCATATCTGGCGCCGCAGTATATACTGCACAATCATCACCAACACCATACACTACGGTACTAGAGTCATATATTGTATTATCTTGAATTTGGCGAATGAAATTAAATTCCCCTATATCTTTTAATTGCATCTGATCACCTAGTTTCTGATTATTATACTCATTGTATTGTAACATATATAAAAGACAACAAAAATAGCAGATAGTTGATATATCAACTATCTGCTATCAATGTTCCTAAGGGAATTATTTTTTAATTAAGTTCGTCATCCGTTTAACTGGATCTTTAGTATCAAAGGAGCCTACTGTAGGAACCTTTTTACCATCGCTGACGAAGAGAACACCATTAATATTATCAAAGGATGTCAATGTATTTACAATGGCAGCCATTTGCAATTTAACAGTTAAGTCCCCACCATTACCTTTTACGAAGGCATTGTTTACTTCAACAGAAGCAATGCCATCCTTCACAGTAACAGATGTAATTTCAATATCCTTAGTGAATATTGGATATTTTTGAGCTCTATCAGCTTTTAACATCGCTAGAAGAGCTACTTTCGGCGTTACTTTATCCGCCTCCATCTCAACGGTCTGTTGTTTTACCCCAGAACCATCATCTGTTGGTACAAAGAATACCATCTTAACCTTTTCTTGAGATACCTTTGTAGTTTCTGCATCCTTATTGACTTTCACCTCTTGCACAGGCTCGCTTTTACCTGTTGTAGGAGCTTGATTAGGTGTACAACCTGCTGCAAATGCTAGCATACCTACACAGAGGATCGAAAGAACTTGTTTACGTAATTTCATCGATTAACCTCCAAAGTAACTTGCAATACCATTTGCAATGCGATTAGCAAAGTCTTGTTGTGTTTGAGCAGATTGTAATGCTCGTTCCTCGCTAGGGTTGGAGATAAAGCCAAGCTCTACGAGAATTGCAGGCATATTAGAATGTCTCAACACATATAAGTTGCCCTCTTGAATGCCACGGTCACCATTGAAACCAGGTGTATTAGCAATTTGAGTTTGAACCTTTTGTGCCAATCTAGCATCATTACCAGTTTTACTATAGTAGTATGTCGCAATACCACCCACGCTTGGGTTAGTGAAAGCATTGATATGAACACTTATAAGAGCATCAGAACTGTTTTGGTTCGCAATATTAACGCGAGCACCTAATTCTTCAACACCACTTGCATTAGGGCCATATACGTCTACGTCTGTAGTACGTGTCATAACTACTTTAGCACCACGGCTTTCCAAAGCAGATTTCAAATACTTAGAAATTGGTAATGTTACATTTTTCTCTTGTAAACCATTTGGTCCAATAGCACCAGAGTCACTACCACCATGACCAGGATCGATAGTGATTGTTTTTCCAGATAGACCACCGCTACTAGAGTATTTACCAGATCCAGGCGGTACATTTTTTGCAGGATGTGCAGAAGGAGATGGTCGTTTACCATAGTAAGCAGGTTTAAGTGCTACACCTTTTTTCTGAACATCTACAACGATGCGATATGGTTTCTTAGTAACCGTATCTTTTTTCAAGGAAAATACCTTTATATCACTCGTATCGATAGATGAAGGTGTCTTGATTGTAACCTTAACATCTCTGCCGTCTTGTGAGAGTTTAGCAGAACTAGCTATGCTTGAGTCCATTGTAATGTTCTCTTTTGCAGTTTTTAGCTTTGTATTTTTCAAGGTAACAGTCGTCGTTTTCCCATCTTTGCTAATCGATGCGGACGCTTTCACCGGCGCTGACAAATCCATAACCATACGAACATATGGTACAGGTGCATCTGTTCTCGTCACCCATCGGGCATCATCAAGATTAGCGGCCTTCGCTTGAGTCAGTAATAAAGGTATCGCCATCAAGACTGCAAGGCACATAAAAAAAAGTTTACGCAATACATTCACTCCAATCTAACTGACATACGTAGTGTCCAAACCATAGAGATGAGTCGATGATATCTTTGTCTATCAAAATCTCATCGTTCCAATCTATCCATAAACTAATGTTAGATTATAAATAGATTATTTCATACAAACATGAAGATAAGTATGCCGATTATACATATTACTATATAAAGTCTTTATATTAAACACATAAAAAACAGTTGCTTAAAATTATTTTATATGCTATATAATCGATACTATCGTTCAGTTGTAATCTGCCATTCATTCCCATCCGTACTAATGTGAATACGTCCCATCGTATCCGTACGGTAAATGGCAATATTATTTTCCTGTAAACGACGTAATGTTACATCGTGAGGATGACCATACTTATTATACATGCCATTTGAAATTAATGCACTTTCTGGTTTAATAGATTTCAAAAAATCTTCAGAACTACTTGTACGAGAACCGTGATGACCTACCTTAAGAACGCGGGCAAACAGTTTAGAGTTCTGCTCTTTTACCAGTTTTTTCTCTTCTTGTAATTCTGCATCCCCCGTAAAGAGCATTGAGAATTTACCAAAGATTAATTTTCCTACAATAGAGTTATTATTGAGGTCTGGTTCCCCTTTTTTATCAGTTAAGACCTCCGTCCAAGGAGCATACACAACAAATACGGCTCCATGACCAAAATCAACTACATCACCACTTCTCAAAGTAGAACGTTTGATTTTATTTTTTTCAATCCACTTTTCATAGGTTTTGAACATATTATTATCAACAGAAATACCATTATCATATACATTTTCAATAGGCATTGCTTTAGCAATGGCATAAAAACCACCCATGTGATCTGCATGAGGATGGGTAATAATAATATTTTTTAACTTTGTAACACCCATAGCTTTTAGCTGAGCTACAATATTCTCTCGATGTTCAATATCGCCAGTATCGATCATGCTATATTCATCGCCTACCTTAAGCAATATAGCATCCCCTTGGCCAATATCTAGCATATATACATCTAACTTGCCTTCAGGAGTAGTCGTTTTAGTTTCAATGGAGTACCCTCCATTAGCACTTGACATTGCTTGATTAGCAGCATTAGCTACATCTTTATTCGTACACCCTGCAATGGCAAAGAGCGGAATACAGAGCACTAATAAAAAGGCTATAAACCGTTGTATCTTATTTGTCATTCTTACTCTCCCAATAATTCACTAATGACACAGCCTAGTGAGGCACTTACATCACTAGGTGTATATCCCCAACTCTTAGTATCGCTTAATATATCTGCACTTCGACTATGTACATACACACCGAGAACAGCACTATCTTGTAAGGTATAGCCTTGGCTAATGAATCCCGCGATTACACCAGTAAGCACATCCCCCATGCCGCCGGTCCCCATACCGGCGTTGCCAATTGTATTAATATATACTGTTCCATCCGGTAATGCTACAACAGAAGGAATCCCTTTTAATACTAAAACAACTTGGTGTGCCTTAGCAAATTCTCTTGCTAACGTAATGTAATGACGCTCAATCCATTTAATAGGCAAATCAATGAGCCTACTAAACTCACCTAAATGAGGCGTCATCACACAATATGGTAAATGTTGTTCCACCTTATACATGGACTCAACTTCACCATCTCGCAATGCATCTTTATCTACAGTGCCTACATGACCTAATGCATATAAAGCATCTGCATCAATGACTAACGGTCCATCATAACCAGCTAGCACATCGTTTATTATTTCGGGAATATCAGATGTGCGACCTAACCCGGGTCCTATAGCTACCGCTTGGCGCCCTTCTAACATAGCTTTATTAGCCTCTGTAGAGGTAACCATCACTTCCGGTATGATGCGACCTTGTACAGTCTGTTTAATCGATTCTGGAACACCTAATGTCACCTTACCAGCACCACTATGAACGGCTGCTTCCGCTGCTAAAATGGCAGCACCAATCATATCCTTTGAGCCCCCAATAATTAAGGTATTACCGTTAACACCTTTATGAGCCATAGGAATCCGATAATTTATAAGTGTTTTTGCTAAATCTGAATCAATAGTTACAGTACTATCACGATTAACTAAAACTTGTTGCCAAGGCGCTCCTAGAGGTGCCACAATAACTGTTCCCCCTACAGCCTTACCAGGATATAATAATAAGCCTTGTTTAATAGCGCCAAATGTAACCGTATAATCATACGTCAATGTGCCTTCTGAAATTTGACCAGAAGATGCATCTAGGCCTGCAGGTACATCAATGGCCCATAAATCAAAATTATATTGACTACGCATAGTATCTATATCGTGTAATATGTCTATCGTCATATCTCGAAGACGTCCAGTTAATCCTGTTCCCATAATGCCTTCTACAACGATGGATACATTTGACCAATCATTGAATTCATCATACATATCAATGATACAACCCATTGATTCACAACGTTCTAATTGAACCCTAAATAGGTCACTACATTTACTTGTATTCCCTACTATTGCAATCTGTACAGATACGCCTTGCTCTAATAGATGACGAGCTGCTACAAGACCATCTGCTCCATTATTTCCTGTACCACAGATAAATAGAACAAAACTATTAATAGAGTGGGCAGTATCTAACGAAAACAAATCATATTCGCCCCACAAAGCATCTACAATGCCACGTCCTGCGTTTTCCATTAGAATTTCTAAAGAAACGCCTATCTGTTTAGGCACCTCTTTATCTATGTATCGAGCATCTTCAGTTGTTAAAATATTCATCTTATGCTCCTTCAAGTATAACCGTACTCATTGCATACTCCTTGCAATGACTAATAGACACATGAATTTGCGTACATCCAGACTGTTCATAGATATTTTTGAAAGTATCTTGTAATTTTATCAGTGGTGCACCCAACTCATTATGATAAATTTCTATATCTTGCCAAGATCCATGGCGCATCCCCGTTCCTAAGGCTTTAATAAATGCCTCTTTTGCGGCATAAATACCTGCGAAAGATTCATAACGTCCTTTATTGCGACTTTTACAATAATCTATCTCATGAGGCGTATAAACACGCTCTACAAATGAACTAGACCGCTCTATAGCTTGGCGGATGCGTTCAATTTCTATAATATCATTCCCTAATTTCATAATAGCTCCTAAAATACCTTAACACTATTATTATACACTCTTAAAAGGGATAAAAACATGATAATATCTAGGCGTTTACAGAGAATGGTAAACTAGGCAAGCTGTAAATTTCAACTTTCCCCTTACGATTTACAGCCATATACATTTGACCATTCCGATAATCCATATCCTCAACCTCCATACCAGATGTATAAGGACTAATATTTTTTACAACCCCTTCTTCATCGACAAAAACAAAGGTCGTTAAGGTTGTAAAAATAGTATTCCCATTGCTAGCATAAGCACCATTATTGTTTAAATCTGTATGCTCTGCGTCGATTTTATAAGTTTTAATCTTATTAAAATTAGAGTCATAAAAATTAATCGTACGATGAGAATTTGTTAACGGCACAATAGATACGTATTCATTACGTTCCTTATCAAAGGCAAAATTAAATACCTTTTCTTTTAATCTAATAGGTGCTTCTACAATCATACTATCCGCCTCTATAGGCGTAACAATATAACCATCTACAACGGCATTGGTCGTATAGTAGCGATTATTGTTAGGATTATAAGTTAAGGTATTCATATGACCTAACAGCTTTTTGTGACTATATTCATATTTTTCAACCACCTCAAAGGTTGTAGGATTAATTTCATAAATGATTTGTTTTGTATTTTCAGAGTTAATACAAGCTAACACAAAGACATCTTTTTTAGAGTTATAACAAAATCCTTGGCATTGATTTACGCCCGCATCTAATGGGATTTCAGCTAAACGAGATAAAGGCAATGGCATTTGAACAGCACTCACATGTTGTGTTAGCTTTGGAATGTCAAAGACATTAGCAATGTAATCAATTACACCTTGATCCATAATATCACCTCAAAAAGAAAAATGTATATTAAGTATATAAATTCAATAAATATAAAAATAGGCGGTAAGACAAAAGTCTTACCGCCTAAAGTTGGTGCCGGAGGTGGGACTTGAACCCACACGGTGTTACCCGCTTGATTTTGAGTCAAGTGCGTCTGCCATTCCGCCACTCCGGCGTCTCGGAACATTTGTTATTATACAGATATCCCTAAACAATGTCAACCTATTTTTTATATTTTCTCTAAAATATTTTTAACAACTTCCATATCGGAATCACATTGTTGTTTCCACGTAAGTGCTACCCCTGTTATATATCCTTTTCGGGCATATTCTACATCAGTAGGCACACTTTCAGCACCATAATCTAATTCACCTGCTAGCCAATAATAATCCTGCCCTCTCGAATTGATACGAGCATCAATAATATTACTATAAGTCTGCAAGCCTTGGCTCACCATTTTAAAATGATCCCAATCGCAAATGCCACGCAATGGGAAGTTCACATTAAGCAAACCACTAAACTGGCCCTTAACATAAATTTTATCAATCAATTTATGAATAAAGGGATGCATTTCATCGCCCCGTTCAGCAGAATAGCGCTCTACAGACAGAGCTAATCCTGGAATACCGTAAAAACAGCTTTCCATAGCAGCTGATACAGTACCAGAATACAATACATCAGAGCCTAAGTTAAAACCGTGATTAATACCAGAAATTACAAGGTCAGGCATATCATCGGTCAATAAATAACTAAGGCCAAACTTCATACAATCAGACGGTGTTCCCGTTAGAGCATAAAGGCGAGGATTTTCATCCTCGCCATTGTACGCATCTAGTTTTAACGGAACCTCGGTCGTCAATGCATGAGATTTAGCACTTTGCTCATTCGCAGGTGCTACAACGGTAATTCGATAATATTGACTTAAGTACGATGCAAGATGGCGTAAACCATCTGCTAAAATACCATCATCATTACACATTAAAATATGCATAGTCACTCCTACAGATTCTATTTTCTATTCTTATTCATATTTCCCATACGTGTTAATTTTACGTCATGTAAGCCAACAGCTTTCGTATGAACTGTATGAGACCATACTTTGTTATGACGGCGGAACCAACCTAAAATATTTATTGGAATCCAAGAATATACAAATAATGGATATAGTAAATAGTAGAACCAAATCTTTGGTGGTACCTTAATTTTCAATAACACGATTAATGGGAATAAATATTGACCAACACCAATAATCGTCCAAACAGACATTGGCATGATTTGATACAAAATGTTTGTATAAATTGGAGTATACGCATTAATGTAAGACAACACTAAATATACAGTAGTCAACAACAAGAAATACGGTTGACTCACTTGGAAAATACCATCCAAAATCATAATATTCCCTGTCTTAATGCCTGTAGCAAACAATTTAGGAATATATCGACCTGCACAATCAAATTGGCCTTGAGCCCAACGTAAACGCTGTTTACAGGAGGCCATCATGGTCGTTACCTTTTCATCGTATACGATGGCATCGTGGGCCCAACACGTACGAATATCATGAGTTAATAACTTCATAGAGAATTCCATATCCTCAGTCAAGCTATTACAATCCCAACCGTACTCACGAATGATAGACGTACGGATACACATACCTGTACCACCCAAAGCTGTAGACAAACCAATGCGATATTTTGCTAAATGCCACATATGGTTTACCGTCCAAAACGCAATGGAAAACGTACCTGCTACCCAAGAGTCAGTTGGATTTTTAGAGTTCAAATAACCTTGAATGACAGACTCACCTTTTTCAAGGTGATTATTCATTTCTAACATAAATTGTGGATGTACTAAATTATCGGCATCAAAGATAAGAAAGGCATCGTATTTCCTTTCCATTTTCTCTACCCGATCGAACATCCACCCCATGGCATAACCTTTACCTACTTCTTTTTTGTTTTCGCGCACATGCACATTAGCACCAGCAGCACTAGCCACTTCTGCGGTCTTATCTGTACAGTTATCTGCTACTACAAAGATATCGTACAGCTCATCAGGATAATCTAAGCCACGTAAGTTTTTAACTAACTCACCAACTACAGCTTCCTCATTATGAGCACATACAATGATGGCAAAGGTATTTTTAGGGGTATAGTTTTTATGTACTCGCGACCGCCACATACCAACAACGGCGAGTATAAAATAATAAACCGTATAGATTACGATTATTACCTGCATAGGGATCAGTAGTAGATCCAGTAGGTAATTCATACTATTTTCCTCCACACACCTATTTACGCACTATATTTAAAGCCCCATTTATGAGACCAAACATTACATAGCCTGCAAAAATCATAACAGCCCAAGTATGCCAATCATACACGAGACAGGCTATTACGAAAATTGCTGTAAGCACATAAGAAAGTTTATTAATGTAAATTTCGCTCTTACCTTTAAAGTCAGGATATTTAATACCACTAACCATGAGGATGCCTACACCAATCATACAAACTACCAACACAAATTGAGGAACTGGTACGCCACACAATACGTACGTTGCTGCCAAACAGCCTGCAGCTGGAATTGGTAACCCCTCAAAATAACCATGTACTTCGTCGGTTTTAATATTAAAACGAGCAAGGCGGAATGCACCAAGGACAGTAAAAGCTAGTAATGGTACATAGGCTACCCAGCCTAAACCGTAGAGTTCTTTCATAAAGAGCATGTAAGCCGGTGCTACACCAAAGCCCACTACATCAGACAAAGAGTCTAGTTCACGCCCCATGGGACCTGCAACACCTAACGCTCTTGCTACACGACCATCTAATCCGTCCGCTACGAGAGATAATAATACGCAAATAGCAGCATAAAAAGTATTTCCTGTAGCAGATAAGGTAATACCTATTACACCAAAGGCTAAATTAGCACTAGTAAATAAATTTGGAATTATAGATTTATTCATGACGTAACCTCCCGATAACAGTGTCACCACCTGTAATATGTTGACCTTTTTCCACGAATAACTCTACATTCTTATCCATATAGAGCTCAGTACAGGAACCGAACTTAATCATTCCGTACAATTGACCGCGTTTAAGCTCGCTATCTAGGTCTATCCAAGATACGATACGTCTTGCTAAAAGTCCTGCGATTTGTGTTACCAAAACTGAGGTACGACCATTCTCGATACAAATAGTATGACGTTCATTTTCAAAGCCTACATCATCTTTAAAGGCAGGTAAGAAACTGCCCATCGTATAATGACGGTACGTAATTTTACCATCAATAGGCGCACGATTAGCATGTACGTCAAATACAGATAAGAAGATAGTCACCTTTTTACATTCTTTATGTAAGTAAATATCTTCATATACATCAGAAATATCCATGATATTCCCATCTGCAGGGGATAAAATCAATTCTGGATCTTGAGGGATTACACGTTTAGGATTTCTAAAGAAATTGACGAAAAATAATGCCAAAATAAATGAAATAATCGCAATTACATAATGTCCTAAAAATCCTAATACCACTGTAATAACAAGCATAGCCCCTATCAGCGGAAATCCTTCCTTAATAATTGGTCCTGTAGGCACAATTCAACACTCCCTATTTATTTCTAATAACGGTCCACATAAACTTTGGAATAGCCAACATGCGGCCAAGACGTTGAGGTTCTAAATATAATCGATACAACCATTCAAGTCGATTCCGTTGCATCCATTCTGGAGCCCGAGGAATATTACCTGCCAAGACATCAAAGGAACCACCAATACCGATGGCCACAACGCCATCAAGATGACTCAATTTTTCTACAATCCATTGCTCTTGCTTTGGTACACCTAAGGCAACAAATACTAATTTTGCCTTAGATTCGCCAATATTGTTAATGATTTCTTGTTCCTCTGCGCTATCAAAGAATCCATCATGAATTCCTGCTATATTTAACTCACCCACTTGAGCCACTAAATTATCAACTGCACGCTGAGCAACACCAGGTGCCGCCCCTAAGCAGTATACAGGAATTTGATGGGTAGCCGCAACTTTGAATAACTCCTTAGTTACGTCTACACCTGTTACACGTTCAGGTACATGTTCACCTTGACGTTCTGCAGCCCACAAAATGCCAGCCCCGTCAGGGACGACGAGACTAGCATTATTCAATATGGTGTGCAATGTAGGATTTTTATTAGCCAACATAACCATTTCTGCATTAGCCGTGGCTACTAAGTGTAGCCCCGGCTGTTCAGTCAATTGTAAAATTCGTTGGACTGCCTCATCCATTGTTACACAATCGATAGGCACAGATAAAACAGAAATACGTTTATTCAATGTAATACTCCATTATCAACCACTATAATTTGGTGCCTCAACGGTAATGCTTACATCATGCGGATGACTTTCTCTCAAACCAGCCGCTGTAATTTGAATGAATTGAGTATTTTCAATCATTTCTTGGATGTTATGACATCCGCAATACCCCATACTTGCACGCAAACCACCAACCATTTGGAAAATTGTATCGGCCAACATACCTTTATATGGTACGCGACCTTCTATACCTTCAGGAACTAATTTCTTAGCTTCTGTTTGGAAATATCGATCTTTACTACCAAGCTTCATAGCCCCTAAGCTACCCATGCCACGGTATACTTTATAGGAACGACCTTGATAAATCACTTGTTCCCCTGGGCTTTCATCAGTACCAGCTAAAATATTGCCCATCATAACTACATTGGCACCAGCTGCAATAGCTTTAGCAATATCGCCAGAGTATTTAATGCCCCCATCAGCGATGATAGGAATGCCATAGCGACGACCTACTTGAGCGGATTCATAGACCGCTGTAATTTGAGGTACCCCAATACCAGCAATGACGCGCGTTGTACAAATAGAGCCAGGGCCAATACCAACCTTAACAGCATCAGCACCCGCTTCAATGAGGGCTTCTGTGCCTGCTGCAGTCGCCACGTTACCAGCAATTACTGGAATGTGAGGATAGGCTTGTTTGATTTCCTTCAATGTACGTAGTACACCTGCAGAATGACCATGAGCAGTATCGACGATAATTACGTCAGCTTTAGCAGATACAAGGGCATCCAGACGATCATACATATCTTGAGATACACCTACTGCGGCACCAACTAATAATCGACCGCTAACATCCTTAGCTGCATTTGGATATTTTGTCGCTTTTTCAATATCTTTTATAGTAATTAAACCTTTTAAGTTACCATCGTTATCTACGAGAGGTAATTTTTCAATGCGATGTTCACTTAAAATAGCTTTCGCCGCTTCTAGAGACGTACCTTCTGGCGCAGTAACAAGGCTATCCTTTGTCATGCAGTCTCCAATTTGGCGAGTTAAATCAGTTTCAAAACGCATATCGCGATTTGTTATGATCCCTACTAGTTTACCATGTTCTGTGATAGGTACACCAGAAATTTTATATTTTTCCATAATTTCTGCTACATCAGATAGTAAATTTTGAGGGCTTAAGAAAATAGGATCAACGATAACACCATGTTCAGAGCGCTTTACCTTGTCAACTTCATGGGCTTGTTCTTCAATAGACATATTCTTATGGATGACACCAAGGCCCCCTTCACGAGCCATAGCAATCGCCATACGAGATTCAGTAACCGTATCCATCCCAGAACTAATCATAGGAATATTTAATGTTATGTCGCGAGTCAGTTGAGTTTTTAACTCCACTTGATTTGGCAGCACATCAGAAGCCGCTGGTACTAATAATACATCATCAAAAGTTAGTCCACGCATACCGAATTTATCGTCTCTCATTATTTAATTCCTTTCCGTATAATAAAACAAAACTACGACCCGCCTAGTCCATAGGGACTAGGCGGTCAGTCGTAGCTTAGCGTTCAGACCGCAAAATGCCGCCTTCCATATAATCATCTTTTTTCATATCTACGAAGATAACTTTTACTGCATCAGCAGGAACATTTACGATATCAACCGCAGCTTTAGTGATAGCTTCACCTAATTGTTTCTTTTGTTCTTTTGTACGCCCTTCAACGAGCTCTACATGGATAATTGGCATATTGACCTCCATAGATGAAAAAATGAAATAAATTGTTTGTTCTATTATACGGTATGAGGAACATATACACAAGGGAAAAAGCTAGATAAAATCTAATATTATCGATACTTATGTACTTATTATTCCTGCCTCTTAATTATACAATATTCTAAGGAATTTTTCACCAAATCTTTTTTCTAATTCTTCTTTCATTACAGATTCTAATGTTTCCATCCCAAATTGACTTGCAAAGTCTAGTACATCCTTGCGAGCCTCTACTAGAATTTCGATATCTTTGATGATGTTAGCAACTCGTAAATCAGGTAAACCCGATTGAGCTAATCCAAATAATTGACCGGATCCGCGCAATAATAAATCTTGCTCCGCCAATTCAAAACCATCTTGCGTTTGTTCCATCAGCTTCAAACGCTCTTGGCTTACATCATTTTTTGAATCACTTACAAGAATACAGTAGGACTGATCAGAACCACGACCTACACGGCCACGCAGCTGATGCAATTGAGACAAGCCAAATCGCTCAGCCCCTTCAATGCACATGATGGTCGCATTAGGTACATTGACCCCAACCTCAATAACCGTGGTGGAAACTAATAATGAAATATCGCCCTTGTGGAACGCATTCATTACTTCATCCTTTTCACTAGGTTTCATACGACCATGAACGAGTCCTACTTCATAGGTCTTGTAAAAGTACTCTTTTAGTTCTAAATACAATTCTTCTGCAGCTTGTAAATCTAATTTCTCAGACTCTTCTACGAGTGGACACACTACGTAGACTTGCCGTCCTTCCGCCATCTCCTTACCAAAGAACGCCCGTAGTCGATCTTTATAAGAACTATCTACAGCATAGGTTTTTACAGGCTTACGACCTGGTGGCATCTCTTTAATCAAGGATACTGCCAAATCACCATATACAGATAAGGTCATAGTTCGAGGAATCGGTGTAGCCGTCATTATAAGTACGTGAGGGTATGTCCCCTTCTGTTGCAACCGAGCCCGTTGTTCTACACCAAAGCGATGTTGTTCATCTATAATAACAAGCCCTAAGTTTTGGAAGTTAACACTTTCTTGAATAAGAGCATGGGTGCCAATAACCATATGAATCGATCCATCAACTAACCCTTCATAGATACGTTCTTTTTCTTTTTTTGTAGTAGAGCCCGTTAATAGCTCTATGGTAATCCCCAAATTACCACATACTTCTGTTATTCCTTCGTAATGTTGAGCCGCCAAAATCTCCGTTGGAGCCATTAATGCCCCTTGGTAACCATTTTCGATGGCTTTCAACAAACTCAACGTAGCTACAACAGTTTTACCGGAGCCTACATCACCTTGTAACAACCGCTGCATAGGACGTTCATCTTCCATATCGATACGAATATCCTCTAATGCACGCTGTTGATCACCGGTCAAAGAGAATGGTAAATTTTCAATACATTTAGCCATTAATTCTCCATTAGGCCCCATTTTCGGACCTCTATGGCACTGCTCTTTATTACGCAACAAGGCTAAGCCAGCCTGCATGACAAATAGCTCTTCATAAGCTAATTGATGGCGAGCTTCTTCGTAACGTTCAGAGGAATCGGGAAAATGCATCATCTTAAATGCATCATATCGACTCATATAATGGTGAGCCTCTCGAACCTCTTTAGGTAAAATCTCAGGTAACTCATGATTAGCGGCAAACCAATTTCGCACCGATGAACGCACAACAAATTGAGATACCCCATCAGCCAAAGCATAAATAGGAACGATACCTCGATCTGGCTGCCCACCATCACCCAAGTTTTCTATTTGTGGCGTATTCATTTGCATTGAGCCATATTGAAATTCCGCTTTGCCGTACGCATATAGACGTTGCCCTTTTTTGTAAAAGTTCTTCTTATAGCCTTGGTTAAATAGGACAATTTTTAAAGGACCTGTACCATCTGCAATAACAACCTCTAAGATAGACAATCGAGGGCGAGGACGTTTCTCTTGTACGGCTATAACATTACCTACCACTCCACCAGTCATGCCTGATTTTAAATCACCAATTCTATAAATCGTACGGCGGTCTTCATAGGTTCTCGGGAAATATGTCAACAAGGATGTTATATTTGTAATTCCCAACTTATGTAATTGTTTCTCTCGACCAGGACCAATCCCCTTTATGGTCGTCAACCGTTCATCCATAGAAACTCCTTTAAATATACGATAAACACATGAGATATATCCAATTTCTGTATATCCTTGTGTAAAAGCCCACTCATATCATAGAATATGATATATAGTATACCTTATATTGTAGTATATTTCATAAAAAGAGCAATATGTACGATAAAACACTTGCTTTAACCTACTCTTTATGATAATATACTTTTGTTATGTTATAGATTAAGCTTGGAGGTGGAAACTATGGCAAACCTTTGCGAAGTATGTGGCAAATCCACATCTAGCGGTATGAACGTGAGTCATTCTCACATTCGCACAAGAAAAACTTGGAAACCGAACATTCAAAGAGTACGGGCGGTTGTAGACGGTGCTACTAAAAAAGTAAATGTATGCACTCGCTGCCTTCGTTCTAATAAAGTTACACGCGCGTAAAATAAAAAGTACATGTACTCTTTGGGGTTCTAGAGCCCCAAAAAAAGCAGTTAGTTCAAATGAACTAACTGCTTTTTTTGTTATCTTTAACTATATTAAAGTGTGATGTTTGGAATATAGTATTGTTTAAATAGCTTAATTGCATATTGGTCTGTTAAGCCTGCCACATAGTCTACTATATCGAGTGTAGAATAAAATTCCTTACCACTTTCACACCCTTCCATATCATCTGGGTGCTCCATAAAATGAGTAAATAAGTTTTTTACTACGTGAGATGCTTTGTTCCGATCTGGAATTAACGCTGGCGCCAAGTAAACGTTTTTAAACATAAATTGGCGGAATAGATTCATAGTCATTTCCACATCACCGGACATAGAAATTACTGGTTTATCTAAGGACTCCCGTACCATATCTTCAACCATGGCTGTAATCATACTAGATGGAGTCATACCAAAATGTTCGCGTACTTCAAAAGGTAGTTCCTCAGCAGTCAACATCCCTGCCCGTTGTGCATCGTCAAAATCGTGACACAAATAAGCAATGCGGTCTACGATACGAATGATTTGACCTTCTAAAGTAACTGGAATATGTGAGCCCGTATGGCCTAAGATGCCATCACGTACAGCAGTGGTTAAATTAAGACCTTGTTGGTCACCATGCTTTTCTAAGACCTCAACCATGCGCAAACTTTGCTCATTATGGTTAAAATGACCCACCATATCACGTAAAGCGTATTCTCCAACATGACCAAAAGGCGTATGGCCCACATCGTGACCCATAGCAATAGCCTCTACTAAATCTTCGTTTAAACGCAACGCACGAGCCACAGTACGCCCAATTTGACCTACCTCAAGGGTATGAGTCATACGCGTCCGATAATGGTCACCTGGTGCAATATACACCTGTGTTTTATGCTTTAACCGTCTAAAACATTTACTGTGGATAATGCGATCCCGATCTCGTTGGAATGCAGTTCTAAGAGGATCAGGAGCTTCTGCTGTATCACGGATGGCATCGCGGCTTTTAGCTGCATAGGGGGACAGGAGTAAAAACTCCCGTTCCTCTATTTGTTCCCGTATATTCATTTACCCTCCGAAGCGCGGTTTTTATCGATCAATTGCATAACTAAAGATGCTGTTTCTTCGATAGATTTATTAGAAACATCTAGCACTTGGCAATGCAAACGACGCATAATAGCTTTTGCATATTCCAATTCAGATTGAATACGCTCAATAGATGCATAGTTTGCTTCATCTTCAAGACCGATAGCACGCAAACGTTCACTACGAATATTGTTTAATTTGAATGGGTCAATAATAAGGCCCACAATTTTCTTTGCTGGAATCTTAAATAGCTCCTCTGGCAATGGTACCTCTGGAACTAATGGTAAGTTGGCAGCTTTAATCTTTTTATACGCCAAAAACATAGACAATGGTGTCTTACTTGTTCTAGATACACCAATAATAACTACATCTGCCTTTTCAAAGCCAGATGGATTTTTACCATCGTCATATTTTACGGCAAACTCAATAGCTTCTACCTTTTTGAAATACTCTTGGTCAAGTTTATGAACCATGCCTGCTGTCATACGTGGTTTTGTAGTCGCTACAGTACCTACTGCATCGAGAACAGGCCCCATGATATCTACAGCTGGAATTTTATATTCTGCTACCTTCTCATGAAGATATTTGCGTAAAGACTCGGACACGATAGTATGACAAATAACGTGATGGCCACGTTTTGCATCATCTATGATTTCATCGATTTGACTTTCACTATCGATATAAGGAATGCGCACAATCTCAATTTGTTCCTTATCATATTGACTCGCCGTAGCACGTGCTACAGCCTCTGCGGTTTCCCCCAAGGAATCCGATATTGCATAAATAATTTTTTCTGCCATTCTATCAACCTCAATGTATGCTACATTCTAAAAATACTTTTGCTACCGTCGTTTTAGATACGCGGCCCACAACCTTGAGTCGCTTTTTGTTACCTACGTCCTCACGAACGATAACAGGTAAACAATCTACCTCATAATCTATCATCTTCTGTGCTGCCTCTACCAAGGTATCGGTAGGCTCCACAGTTATAACCTTACTAACAGGGGTCATAATCATAGATATAGGCATAGCGTGCGAATCTGTTTGCCCCATAGATGCTCGTAATAAATCTTTTCGAGATACAACACCTACTAAATACGAGTCATCACACACTAAAATTGTCCCTACGTCCTCTGTAAAGATAGTGACAATTGTATCATACAAACTCGTATCCCCATTAACTACGACTGCTTGAGATAATACATCACTTACCAGAAATGATTTTAATCGCTCTGCTGTTTGTGTTTCCTTTGAAAGTCCCACATAGTAATACCCTACGTTTGGACGCGCGTCGAGAACACCTAGCATAGTTAATACAGATAAATCTGAACGCAATGCAGATCGCGTAACCTCTAAATGCTCAGCAATGGCACTACCTGTTACAGGCCCTTCTTCACGAACGATTTGAGCAATTTGTTCTTGTCGTTTCGACAGTTTCACACGGTAACCCCCTTTCATCTCTGTTTGTATTATATCCTAAGTTTCCATTCAGAAAAAGAGGAGACCTAGGGCCTCCTCTTTCAATACCACTATATGATTACCAAGTTAAGTCATCAGTTTCTTGACGACCACGACCAGTCATAGCATCGAGCATAATTCGTTGTTCGATTTGAGCCACCATTTTCTTAGTGCTCACAACCGCATCTGGGTTAACAGAAATGGAATCGATACCGCTCTTCACGAGGAATTCGCAAAGTTCAGGGTATACACTTGGCGCTTGGCCACAGATGGATACGGTTTTACCATCTTTGTGAGCCACTTCGATGAGATGGCGAATTGCTCTACGAACTGCTAAATTGCGTTCATCATAGATATGTTGAACAGTTTCATTATCACGGTCACAACCGAGAACGAGCATAGTCAAATCGTTAGAACCGATGGAATAACCATCTACGTATTTATTGAATTGATCAGCTAAGATAATATTGGATGGAATCTCAGCCATAAGCCATACTTTGAAGTCTTTACCGCGTACAAGGCCTTCTTGAGCCATTAAATTAGTTACTAATTCAGCTTCTTCTACAGTACGGCAGAAAGGAATCATAACTTGCAAGTTTTTGAAACCAAATTCATTGCGTACTTTTTTGATTGCTTCTAATTCTAATTTAAAAGCAGGTGTGTATTTTGGATCATAGTAACGGGCTGCACCACGCCAGCCAAGTAATGCACTGGATTCATGTGGTTCATATTTATCGCCACCGTTAAGATCGCGGTATTCACTAGATTTGAAGTCGCTCAAACGAACTACTACTTGGCGAGGAGCTAATGCTTGACACACTTTACGCATACCTTCTGCCAATGTATTTACAGCAAAATCACTGCGACCAGTTTCGATAAGGTGTAATGGGTGTTCATGAATGAACGTAGTCCAAATGAACTCTTCACGCATGAGACCAATGCCATCACATGGCAACACACCATGTTTTTCAGCCAAATCAGGATTGCCTAGGTTCATGTAAATTTTAGTACCTGTTACAGGAACATATTCAGTAGCAACACTTACAGTAGCTTGTGCTTCTGGCTTTTTAACGATATCTTCTAAGACGCCATCGTATACAATACCATTTGTAGCATCAACAGTAATCATTTGACCATCTTTAATGGATGTTGTTGCTTCATGGCTACGGCTCTTAGTACCTACGATACAAGGAATACCAAGCTCACGGCTAACGATGGACGCATGACAAGTCATACCACCAGCATCAGTAACGATTGCTTTTGCCTTTTTCATAGCTGGAACCCAGTCAGGAGCAGTCATAGCAGTAACAAGGATTTCTCCTTCTTTGAACTCATCAATATCTTCAGGGTTGATGATAACATGGGCTTTACCTGCTGCATTACCAGGGGAAGCTGGCAAACCTTTAACGATAATATCACGATTGCCTGCATCTAATGTGCTAGCTTTTTCAGTTGTTTCAGGTTTTTCTTTACGGGACCATACTGTTTCTGGACGAGCTTGTAAAATCCAAATCTTATCATTGCGTTCGTCTACGCCCCATTCCATATCCATGTAGCAACCATAGTGTTTTTCGATTGCTTTAGCGTATTCAGCAAGTTCCAATACTTGAGCATCTGTAATTACTTGTTTTTTAGCTTCATCTGCTGGAACGACCTCTTCGACGCAATCGCCATCAGCTTTACGAACTAAACGGATATGTTTGTCATTAATCATGCGATCAGTAATTTCCATTTTAGCTTTATCTACATGGAAATTATCTGGTGTTACTGTACCTTGTACAACGTACTCACCAAGGCCCCAAGAACCTTCGATAAGGATGTTGTTATCATTGCCTGTTACAAGGTCAACAGTGAACATTACACCAGCCGCTTTAGAGAATACCATCATTTGAACAGCAGCACTCAAAGCAACTGTCATATGATCGAAACCTTGTTTTACACGGTAATATGTTGCGCGGTCTGTGAAAGTAGATGCGTAGCATTCCTTTACTTTCTCGATGATAACATCAGCACCACGTACATTTAAATACGTATCTTGTTGGCCTGCGAAGCTTGCATCTGGCAAGTCTTCTGCTGTTGCACTAGAACGAACTGCTACGAACGGATTTTCTTCGTTTACTTTTTTACCAAGTTCTTCATAAGCATTACGGATAGCATCTGCCAATTCTTTAGGCATTTCTTCTTCGCAAATCATGCGGCGAATTTTAGCACATACTTCACGCAATAATGCAGAATTTTCTACATCATCTAACGCATCAAGTTCAGCGCGGATTTTATCTTCCAAACCTGTTGCTTTCATAAACTCACGATAACCATGAGCAGTTGTAGCAAAACCGTAAGGTACAGGTACATTAGTGGAGGATGTCAATTCCCCTAAGGAAGAAGACTTACCACCAACTAAATTAACATCTTCACGTTGTAATTCATCAAACCAAAGTACGTATGCTGTTTCGCGATTCATGTGAGAACCTCCTAGTCAATTAGTGCAACACATTAAACCTTTTACACATAAATAGTATACCTTAATTTAAAATCTGTCAATTTATATGAGGGTTATTATGCAAATAAATCTCCTTATATATATCTAAAAAGTTTTTCAGCACTCGTCCTGTTAATCCCCATATGGTGTATTTTTCATAGGGATAGAAATAGACAGAGTAGTTCTGTCTAATTTTCCAATCGATATTGTAGCCTTCTAATAAATGGAATGGAAAGTCCTTTAATGGTCTTGTAGCTATATCTAGATGACCTACAGTTGGCTCCATCTCTAATAGATATTGTAAAGGTACGGTAAACACTTCTCCTACTTCATCAGGATTTGGTTTTAAATCACTTGTATGTAGGCGTACGGCTACTGCATATAGTTTTACCCCAATAGCAAATACAAAGCAGTCTAAATTGCCCAGAAGTTCAATTTGATCTAGATTAATTCCCAGTTCTTCAGAGCATTCACGCATGGCAGCATGAGCACTGCTTTTATCATTAGGCTCACAGTGGCCACCAGGAAAGCTAATTTCACCAGGCTGACGGCGTAGCTTATTACTGCGTACAGTAAACACTACATGGTCTTCCCCATCTATTTCTAGTAATGGTACGGCTACGGCCGCAGTTATAACATCAATATCGGTGAGAACAGTATGTTCTCGTTTTTCTAGGAAATTAGATAGTTTCTTGTCCATATATAGTCCTCTTACTTTATAGTAAAATTTATATGATATCCATATAAATCTATTATGTATCAAATTTGTATTTTATATTTATCTTTTATATTCATTATACATTAACTTGTACGTCAATTTTGGAATTACTCTTAGTAGATATAACAGAGAAAAAATCTTATAAGAAAATAGACAGAAAAAACTGTGATGAGGTTTCTATCTCATCACAGTTTTATATTAGTTAAATTTAATTTTTACAAATTTACGTTTACCAACTTGAACGATCATGCCGTCTTCAAGGGTAAGGTTTTCATCGCTATATTTTTCACCGTTTACTTTGAAAGCACCGGCTTTAATGGATCGACGTGCTTCACCATTAGAAGCAGTCAAACCAGCATCTGTACAGAATTGTGGTACAAAGATTGGTTCTGTTGGCGCATCCATAGCGCATTCAGGAATATCTGTAGGCAATGCGCGTTGTTGGAATACACGTTTGAATTCCTCTTCTGCCTCAAGAGCAGCCTCTTCACCATGGTACAAACGAACGATGGTACGAGCTAATTGCATTTTAGCGTCACGTGGATGTAATTCACCACTTTCAAGACGTTTTTCCATGTCCTCTTGTTCTTCAATTGGCATATCTGTAACGAGCATGAAGTAGCGCATCATCAATTCATCAGGAATAGACATTGCTTTACCGTACATTTCTTTAGGTTCTTCGTCGATACCGATGTAATTGCCTAAAGATTTACTCATTTTTTGAACACCGTCAAGGCCTTCAAGCAATGGCATTGTGATAACAACTTGAGGTTCTTGACCTTCTAATTCTTGTAAATGACGGCCCATTAACAAGTTGAAAGTTTGGTCTGTACCACCAAATTCAACGTCAGCATGTAATGCTACAGAATCTTGACCTTGCATCAATGGATACATAAACTCATGAACACCAATAGCACGACCTTCTTTAAAGCGTTTATTGAAATCATCGCGTTCCATCATACGTGCTACAGTATAAGAGCTTGCCAAACGTAGAACATCCGCAAAGTTCATAGATTCTAGCCATTCACTATTGTCGCGGACGATCGTTTTTTCAGGATCTAACACTTTGAAGATTTGTGTTTTATACGTTTCAGCATTTTTCAATACTTCTTCTTTTGTAAGTGGTGGACGAGTTACACTTTTACCAGTAGGATCACCAATACGCGCAGTGAAACCACCGATAACGATCACTACTTGATGACCAAATTCTTGGAACAAACGTAGTTTACGAAGTGGTACTGTATGGCCCAAATGAATATCTGGAGCCGTTGGGTCCAAACCTAATTTTACAACTAACGGTTTATTTTCCTTAATGGATTTCTCTATTTTCTTTACAAGATCTTGTTCGTTAATTAAATCTGCTACGCCGTGTTTAATTTGGCGCACTTGTTCTTGAGCACTAACCATGATAATCCTCCTCGAAATACTATTGTTTTAGTATACCATTATCTAAAAACTTTCACAATTATATATATAGTATTGGTTTTAAGCCATTTATGATATAATATTTATAACTGGGTAATAGAATTTACGTTATATTTACTAACAAAAGAAAAAAGAGGTGACTCTATGAGTAATAACTCAAATGCGAGAAGCAGCCGCCGTACTAACGGTAGCGGCTCTACACCGAAGAAAACAAGTCCGAAGCGTCTATTTTGGATTTGTGCCCTTCTCCTTATACTCATCGTAGCCGGAGGTGGCTGTGGTTTTATCAGTGCCACACTGTCTAACCTACCAGATGTATCCAATGTACGTCCTTCCGCATCGTCTCAAATTTACGATGTCCATGGTAATCTCATCACAACGGTTCATTCCACAGAAAACAGATTGCCAGTGCCTTTAAAAGATGTACCAAAGGATTTACAAAACGCCTTTGTTGCTACTGAGGACTCTCGCTTCTACTCCCATCACGGTATCGACCCAGTTGGTATCTTGCGTGCTGTATGGGTTAACCTTGTTCATAGTGGCGTATCTGAAGGTGGTTCTACTATCACTCAACAGTTAGCGCGTAATGCATTCTTGTCTCAAGACAGAACATTTAAACGTAAAATTTCTGAAGCATTACTAGCACTAAAAATTGAACAACACTACACGAAGGATGAAATCCTAGAAATGTACATGAACCAAATTTACTTTGGCCAAGGTGCATACGGTGTACAATCTGCAGCTCATGTGTACTTTGGCAAGGATGCTAGCCAATTAACGCTTGCTCAAGCAGCGCTCATTGCGGGCTTACCACAAAGTCCTAACTACTACTCTCCATTCAATGATTTAGAAGCTAGTAAAAAACGTCAAGCCGTTGTATTAGGCCAAATGGTTAAATACGGATACATTACACAAGAGCAAGCCGATGAAGCGCGTCAAGCAGATTTAGGCTTAGTGGCAAAACAAGAACAAACGCATGAAAAATCTAATGCGTCTTACTTCATTAACTATGTTATTGCACAAGTTTCTGAAAAATATGGTGATGATGCAATCTATAAAGATGGTTTAAAAATTTATACTACTCTCGATATGGATGCACAAAATGCAGCTGTAGCAGCAATGCAAAACTTGCCTAACTACTACACAGATAGCAATGGTTTACATCAACCACAAGGTGCTATCGTAGCTATGAATCCTCATAATGGTTATATTATGGCTATGGTTGGTGGTCGTGGCGATGATGCATTTAACCGTGCTACACAAGCAGAACGTCAACCAGGTTCCTCTATGAAACCATTTGTATATTTAGCAGCTATTCAGGCTGGTAAAACTCCTGGTTCTATCGTAGATGACAGCCCTGTTACATTTGGTAGCTGGAGCCCTAAAAACTATGAAAATGACTTCGTAGGTAATATTACATATCGCTATGCATTACAACATTCTCGTAACGTAGCTGCCGTAAAAATTGCTGATGAAGTAGGCATGTCTAAGATTATTAAACTTGCCAAAGAAATGGGTATCACTACCCTTACAGATCAAGATAATAACTTGTCTACTGCACTTGGTGGTTTAACTCATGGTGTAACACCTCTTGAAATGGTTCAAGCTTATGGTGTACTCGCTAATGGTGGTATCAAGGTTCAACCTACAGCAATCCTCAAAATTGTAGACCGCAATGGTCAAGTTGTGGAAGAAAACTCCATTCAAGAAAAACGCGTTGTAGATGAAAAAGATGCAGCCATCATCACAAGTATGCTAGAATCTGTTATTAATGGTGGTACTGGTGGTAATGCAGCAATCGGTCGTCCTGCAGCTGGTAAAACAGGTACAACAGATGATTCCAAGGATGCTTGGTTTGTTGGTTATACACCTGATCTTGTAGCTGCCGTTTGGATTGGTGACGACTACGGTTCTGAAACATTACACGGTATGACAGGTGGTGACACACCTGCTATTATGTGGGGTCAATTCATGGCTAATGCACTTGCCAACACCCCTGCATCTGACTTTTCCGTTCCTGCTAGCGCTCAATCAGCTGTTTCTGAAGGTTATTACAATCCTGCGAAAGTACAACCTAAAAAGGATGATAAAAAAGATGAGAAGGCTGATAAAAAGGACGAGAAAGCAGATAAAAAAGATGAAAAGGTAAAAGAAGAAGAACAGCCTCAAAAGGAAGAGGTAACGGAATCTAAATCTAATTCATCGAAAAACAAAAAATCTAAAAAGGAAAACTAACTTTAATAGGGTCCTTACAGAAGGGGCGGAACAATTTCTTCCGCCCCTTCTTTTTATATCTCCCAACTAGTTTTTACACATTACAAAAAGGTAGTAAGTTTTTTTGAACTTACTACCTTTTTGTTTTATCCATACAATATGCCACATATAGCCTTACTATTGTATGTACCTTATATGTTATTTAAGCACTACATTAGTAGCCCCTGCACCACCTTCATCATAACCAGCGGTTTCAAAGTGGGCTACATGAGGTAAGGTGCGTAAATATTGGTGAACGCCTTCGCGCAATGCACCAGTTCCCTTACCATGAATTATACGCACTTGATTAACACCACCCAGCAAGGCTTGATCGATAAATCTACCGACAGAAACTGTCGCTTCATCTACAGTTTGACCAAGAATATTAATTTCTGTACGCACCTCTTTTTGACGTTGTACAGCAGAACCGCCCATACGTTTTCTCGTTTTAGGCATAGCTGCTTTTTGTTCACGTTCTAGTTTATTGCCTTCTTCACGTGTAGTAGATTGTAATTCGCTAACTTTAACAGTAGCTGTTAGTCCATTAATATCTACATTTACACGATTGCCTTTCATAGATAATACGGTACCTAAAGAACGTAAGGTCGTTACGAATACAACTTGCCCTACCTTGACTTCATCCGCCGTTAAGGTCTTACGATCGTCATCTACTGGTGCATCTGGCACATGAACATTAGAGATACCTTTACGCGCTGCATTGATAGCAGATTGTCGTTTATCCTTATTCGTTTCAGAGAATTGCGCCTTCAATTGCTTGATAATCGCTTCCCCTTCAACACGTAAACTGCGCTTCATAGCTTCAGCATCAGCTTGGGCTTTGGCTAAGATTTGTTTACGTTTTTCGTTAAACTGTTTCTTTTCTTTCTCTAATTGGCCACGCATACGACGTGTTTCATCGAGCTCTTTCTTTAATGCTCTTTCACGTTCAGACGCTTTACGAAGTTGTTCATTTAAATCTGAAAGAACCTCTTCCATCTCATGGTTACCAAATTGAGATTTATATTCTGCCGCACGAGTTACGATATCTTTTGGCAATCCTAGACGGGCAGCAATGCTTAATGCATGACTACTACCCGCTACACCAATATGTAATCGATATGTTGGTTTTAAGGTGCGCTCATCAAACTCAACATGGCCATTTTCAATACCTTCCGTATGGTACGCATAATTCTTGAGCTCGTTATAATGAGTACTCACCATCATGAGAGCGCCTTTTTTACGGAAGAACTCAAGGATAGATACCGCTAAAGCACTACCTTCCTCTGGATCAGTACCAGAACCAAGCTCATCTAGTAATACCAAATCATTAGGACCACAATGTTTAATGATGGAAATCACTTGCGTCATATGAGCGGAGAATGTACTAAGGCTAGCCTCAATACTTTGTTCATCCCCAATATCGGCAAAGATATTATGGAATACAGGCAACATAGAACCGTGATCTGCAGGGATAAATAAACCACATTGGTTCATTAAACTTAATAAGCCTAATGTTTTAAGGGATACTGTTTTACCTCCTGTATTAGAACCAGTAATTAATAAAATACGATATGATGTGCCTAATAAAATATTCGTAGGCACTACCACATTCGGTGGAATTAATGGATGACGAGCTCTCATGAGATTAACTGTTCTATCAGTACTCAATATGGCTGGTACACCCTTATAAGAAATAGCAAGGCTTGCCTTACCATATACAAATTCGATATGGGATACCTTTTCACAGGCATCCATCAAATCATTACTATGCTGTTTTACAAGGGCAGATAATTCACGGTAAATGCGCAATACCTCCTGCTCTTCACCAATCAGTGCCTCTTGTAATTCATTATTTAGATTCACCAAACGCATCGGCTCAATATAGAGTGTTTGACCCGTTGCAGAACGGTCGTGAATAAGACCGTCAAAATATTGGCGATATTCCTGTTTTACAGGGATTACATAGCGATTGTTACGCTGTGTAATGATCGTTTCTTGGAAATACTTCTGATTATCCTTGTCGTGTAAGATAGCTTGAATATCATTTTTAATCTTTTCACGAGTTTTAATAATCGTATTTCTAAGGCTCGCCAATTTAGGAGATGCTGTATCTAGCAATTCCCCTTTATCATCAAAGACCCGTTTAAAACGGTTCTCAATGCGATCTGTATTTGGCATATCCTGCACCCATAAGGATAGCAACGGATATTCCATATATTTCGTTCTAAAGAACTTTGTCATGCGCTTATAAGCACCAATGGACAAGTAAATATCCCATAGTGCTTCACGAGTAAGAACAAAGTCTTTGCGACTCTTTTTACAGGACTCACGAATATCTCGTGTTCCACCTAGCGGTTGTTCTACCTCGGTTTGCAATGACCGCATTGCCTCTGCCGTTTCGTCAAGATTCTCTTGAATTTGTTTCCCGTCAATCATTGGCTCAATGTTCATAGCCAATTCTTTAGCTATAGTAGAGCTACAATGCTGTTGTAATTGTTCTTTTATATGGTGAAAGTCTAATACATCTTCGTTAAACAATGTACTACCTCTTTTATAAAATACCTCTAAAATAGTGGCCCCTTGTAATAGGCGTATCATCTTTGCCTACACTCTTAGATGGAGCCTGTTGAGTTCCATTTTGAATGGATACATAATCAGCTACAAAAGTACGCAATCTCTTTGGATCCATATGACGTCCATCAATACGTAAAATATGTAACCCTTTTCGATGTAACTCTGGCACATAGGCACGCATGTCCATTTCATGACTGTTCATAATATGCATGCGGCAATATGGATCAGTACGAAGTGGGAACACTTCCCCTTTACGATCCTTTAATGCGTAATCTTCTGTAACGCACGGCATAGGACAATTTTCCTTTTTACCAGTGCCAACAAAGCTAGCGATGGCACAGTATTCAGAAATCATCATTTCCGTATACCCATGAACCATAACCTCTAATGGGAGATTACTAGATTTTTGTAAGCTTACTAGTTGCGTCAATGTTAACTCTAAGGATGGAGCTATACTACTCATATTAAAATCTTGCCATACTTGTAGTGCAGATCTATTAAATATATTAAGACCTGTATCAGCTTCAATAGCACCTGTATAGCCTAAATCGCGAAGCCACAATAAAGCTTGTGGAACGTGAATAGAAATGCTATCTGGTTTGGCCTGAACCATGGCCTTAAAAGTATTCATGTACGACTCTACTTCATCATCTTTTACGACACGAGGCGTACCGAATACACAAAGCACATGATGGTTTTTGCAAAGCTTGGCTATCTGCTCGTATATGCTAAGTTCATAAGGCTTACGTTGTAAACGGTCACCACCGAAGATAATCTTCTTAGCGCCCCCTTCAATTGCTGCTTTCACACCATCCAGCTCATCAACGCGAGCACTCACTATAGGCTCAGAATATTGAATCTTTGACTTTGCAACCATAGATGACATATCTTGAGGCTCTGCAGCCAGTTCAGCCCAAGCCGTTTCATGGTCGGTAATTAACAAGTTTTCTAGAGCCTCTACAGCATCGCGGCGCAATGCATTTAACACACTCGCTGGCCACATATAAGGCCCGTCAGGAATAGACATAGAGCCTAAGGTAAACAATGTATTCCCTAATCTACCTACTTGATCTGTAACCTTCTCTAATGTAGTCGGTTTATTATTAGCATAAACAGGTTCAAACTCATTAGATACGGTCACAGTACGACCATCATTTAATACAAAGGTAAGTTCTGTGCAAGGCTTTTCTCGGTCTGCATTAATAGATAGATATCCATGTACCTCTAATTTAGCACTGAAATCTTGTAGACCTCTCTGCTTTTGAGCTTTAGGTGGTGATGCAAGGAATACTTGTCCCGATGCAAAACCTTCATCTGGTTTCCCTACAAAATGTTTCTCATCTAGAAGAGACCAGTTTTGATCAATCTGATAGTAAGTAATACTACCAGAGGCTTGCATAACCTTTAAGAGTGAGCCTTTTTCAATAGGTTCGGTTAAGTATAAATGAACTTGTCCTTTTTTTACCTCTGCCTTGCCAATTGGTTTCCCCTGATTATTTGGGGCCACCACGGTCATCATGGATTTCCCTACATGATCTGTTAAATAATCTGTCGAGAATCCACGGTTAAAGCCAGAGGCCAATGCCTTAGCATCAGAGGCATCCATATGAGCCGTATCTAAAATATGTCGATAAGTACCAATAACTTGACGTACATATGAAACCTTCTTCATCCGCCCTTCTACCTTGAAGGATGTTACACCAGCTGCTACAAGCTCATTCATATACTCACTATAGTTAAGATCTTTAGGGCTCAATACATAAGCTTCGTGTTTAGGTAATAAACTAGTACCCGACGAGTCTAGTAATTCATAAGGTAAACGGCAAGGTTGTGCGCAAGCACCACGGTTACCACTACGACCACCTATAAAGGAACTCATCAAGCATTGGCCAGAATAACATACGCATAAGGCACCATGTACAAAGACTTCAATTTCAGCTATACAGTTCTTACAAATATGTTCAATTTCAGAGAGGCTCAATTCACGGGCCAATACAACACGGGTAAAACCGAGGCTTTCATAAAAACGAACTGCATCAAGTGTAGCTGCTGTCATTTGCGTACTACCATGTAAATGCAATTTGGGAGCCACTCGTTGTGCCAATTTAGCAACAGCTAAATCTTGAACGATAATTGCATCCACACCAATGCGTTCTAAATCTTTTAAATACGCCTCGAGAGCCGTAAGTTCAGAGTCACCTATGAGGATGTTTACTGTTACATATACAGACACATCTAGAATGTGAGCCAAGCGAATAGCCTCAGCCAATTCTTCAATTCCAAAATTAGCTGCATGAGCACGGGCATTAAAGCCTTTACCACCAAGGTAAATCGCATCCGCTCCAGATTCTAAGGCGGCCATAAAGTTTTCCATCGTACCGGCAGGAGCCAATAATTCCATGGACAATCCTTTCTACCTAACTAAAGGTATAACTATAGTACTAAAAGGGTTTACCATGCGGTAAACCCTTTCAATATACTGCTTGAGATTAACGTAATCTGCAGTTAATTTCAGCTAATGCATCGATAATTGCTTGAATATTACCGTCAATATCTTCATCGTTCAACGTACCTTCCATAGAGCGGAATTGCAAGTTGTACGCAAGACTGCGATAACCAGCTTCGATATGTTCACCTTCGTAAACATCGAAGATAGATACATTTTCTAAATATTCTCCACCATGCGCTTTAATGATAGATAAAATTTCACCACTAGCAACGGACGCAGGTGCTACGATAGCAAGGTCACGGCTAGTGCCTGGGAATTTACTGAAAGTTGTATAGCGGAATGCTGGAATCGTCAAGGATAATACTGCTTCCAAGTCGATTTCAAACATATATACTTTACCAGGCAAATCAAAGTTTTTGCTCACTTGTGGATGTAATTCGCCGTATTGAGCAATCATTTTACCATCTACAAGGTATTGAGCACTTACGCCTGGGTGGAAATATGGTTCAGTGCCACGATTAATATCGTAACCTGTAACGCCAAGTTCTACCAACAACGCATCTATGATGCCTTTTACATCATAGAAGTCTGTAGAGCGTTCTGCTTGATTCCAACTAACTTGATTCACCTTGCCCATCAAAATACCACAAGCCATAGGGCGCTCATGAGGTAACTCTGTCAAAGGCAATGATTTTGGCTCATATACATTCGCTGTTTCAAATAACCAAAGATCCTTATTTTGTTGCGCAATATTGCGTTTTGCTGCGTCAATAACAGCTGGTACCAATGTAGTACGCATATAAGGGAACTCTTCGGAAATAGGATTCAAGATTTGAATGGCCGTATAACGACTATCCCCTTCAGGAAGCATCATATTTGTAAGGCCGTCTTTATGCATAAAGCTAAATGTAATGATTTGAGTCATGCCTAGCTTAGCCAATGCATGTGTTACCTGTTTAATAAGAGCTTTTTTAGGAGTCATACCACCAGAGGATAATACGGCTACAGGAATTGTAGGAGCAATATTATCGTAGTTATAAATACGAGCTACCTCTTCAGCAATATCAGGCATCACTGTTACGTCGCCACGCCATGTTGGTACTAGGGCAGACAATTGATTACCGTCTTCTGTTACAACGAATTCAAGGGCTGTCAAAATGCGAACCATTTCGTCTTTTTCAATATTGGTCCCCAAGTAATCGTTAATTTGTTCTGCTGTAAAAGTAACTGTATGTTGCTCTACAGGATTTTTATATACATCGATAACACCTACATCAACTTTACAACTAGGGCAAATTTGTTGTAATAATTGAGCCGCTCTATCGATAGCATAAGCAGTATATTTATGGTTTACACCACGTTCAAAACGACCAGATGCTTCGGAGCGCATACCTAATGCTTTAGCTGTGCGACGAATAGATGGACCATTGAATACAGCAGCTTCAAACATAACAGTAGTAGTTTCATTTGTTACTTCGCTATCAAAGCCGCCCATGATACCAGCTACGCCTACAGGACGTTCAGCATCAGCAATAATGAGCATAGAATCATTTAACTCACGTTCGGAACCATCAAGAGTAACAAGCACTTCGCCATTTTTAGCACGTCTTGCCACTAATTGATGACCTTTGACATGGTCATAGTCATATGCGTGCATAGGTTGACCAAGTTCTAACATGACGTAGTTTGTTACGTCTACCACATTATTGATAGGACGAATGCCGCAATTGCGTAAACGGTTTTGCATCCACAATGGAGATGGTTCTACCTTAACATCAGTCACTACGCGAGCAGTGAAACGAGTACAAAGATCATCAGCTTCAATAGATACAGATGCTTTACCTCCGATGGACTCACCATTTTCGTTGACCATAATAACAGGGAATAAAGCCTTTTGATTTGTCATTATACCGAATTCACGGGATAAGCCAACCATGGAGAAGCAATCTGCACGATTAGCAGTCAATTCAAATTCATATACTATATCGTTTAATCCTAATACATCTTTTACATCAAGACCAATTGGTGTATTTTCAGGGAAAATATAAATGCCTTGCGCTTCCTCTGGCAAGACTAAGTCACTAGAGATACCGAATTCTGCTACAGAACAGAACATACCTTCAGAAGTTACACCACGTAATTTACCTTTTTTAATTTCTGTGCCATCCGCTAAGCGAGATTTATGGTATGCTACAGGCACAATTTGACCTACTGCAACATTTGTAGCAGCCGTTACGATTTGCTTAGTAACAGGCTCACCTTCTTCAGTAAGACATTCTACTTGGCATACTTGTAATTTATCTGCATCTGGATGTTTTGTAATTTCTACGATTTTACCAGTATAAATTTTCTTAATGCCATTATCCAAAGTAATGACATCTTCTACAGGAATTCCAGCTTGTGTTAATTCATCGGCCAATTCTTGAGCAGGACGATTCATATCCACAGGCACATATTCATTCATCCACTGTAAGCTTGCTTTCATGAGTTCCTCCTAAAATTGTTCCAAGAATCGTACATCATCTTCATAGAATAGACGTAAATCGTTAATGCCGTATAAAAGCATTTCAATACGTTCTACGCCCATGCCAAAGGCAAAGCCTTTTACCTTTTCAGGATCGTACCCATTAATGCGCAATACGTCAGGATGAACCATACCACAGCCTAAGATTTCTAGCCAACCTGTATGAGAACATACACGACAACCTTCGCCACCACACATTACACAGGAAATATCTACCTCTGCAGATGGCTCTGTGAATGGGAAGAAGCTTGTACGGAAACGCACCTTTGTTTCATCACCATACATGTAACGCAAGAAGGACTCCAGTGTACCTTTTAAATCAGCAAATGTAATGTGCTCGTCGATGACGAGACCTTCCACTTGATGGAATACTGGGGAATGTGTCGCATCATAGTCCCAACGATAAACCTTACCAGGCGCAATCATACGAATTGGGCTGTTAGGCTCATGACGTTGCATAGTACGAGCTTGCACCGGAGATGTATGTGTACGTAACAAGAAGTTTTCTGTAATATAGAAGGAATCTTGCATATCGCGTGCTGGATGATCTTTAGGCAAGTTTAAGCACTCAAAGTTATAGTAATCTTGCTCTATTTCTGGGCCTTCTTCAACGGTATACCCCATTTTCATAAAGAAGTCTTCAATCATTTCATTAACTGTAGTCAATGGATGGATATGACCTGTTTTTGGAGCTCTACCAGGTAGAGTAATATCTATTTTTTCCTCTTCCAAGCGAGCATTCATAGCCGCCGCCTCCATAGAGGACTTAATTTTATCTAATTCAGCTTCTAATGTTTCACGCACAGCATTTACAAGAGCCCCCATCTTAGGACGTTCTTCTGGTAATAATTTACCTAAACCTTTTAACAGTGCAGTTACTTCACCTTTTTTACCTAAATATTTTACGCGTACGTCTTGCAACGCTTGTTGATCAGTGGCAGCTCTGATAGCTGTTAGCGCTACCTCTTTAATGCGTTGTAATTCTTGTTCCATTCAAGCATCCTCCTATAGTTAAAAGTCTAAACTATATTATACCAAATCAGGGTTGTCTTCTTCAATAAAACGCCATGGTAAATCAGGTAATGGCTTCTCTTCTAAGACATAGAAAGTGCCTCTTGCTAAGTGAACTAGCTCACCTAGTTCATTATAAATACGTGCAGTAGCGACCATAGTCGTTTTACCATTATGCTCTACATTGGCTACACCACGTAATACAGTACCCCCCTTAACAGCTTTCACATAGTTACCATTAAGATCAATAGTACTAACAGATTTTCCCAATGTAAAACAAGCTGTACCCATCACACTGTCCGCTAAACCAATACAAACAGCGCCATGTAAATCACCTCTAAAATTGCAATAGTCTGTTTCATTTGTTTGTAATGTCATTTCTGCATGACCAGGTTCAACAGCAGTAATCTCAGAATCTTTTACCCAAGAAAAAGGATTCTGATCTCGTAATTCGTTGAAATATTCTAACAATGTTGTAGTCATAAGGTTCTCCATTCAATATACTTACCAGTAAATTAGGTAATCCACATACCCCTTTTATTACAAATTGCTTGCCTGAAATCTTCATAGTTATATAGCACTAATTACATACAAGCATATAAAAATGGTGCGTTACATCATACATATTGTATCATGCAACGCACCATATGCGAATAACTCTATCTAATTATATAGTATGTTCTTAAGAAAACACATGTATAAGTTCCAGACTATTCATAATGTAATGCATCGATTGGATTAAGTTTTGCTGCTTTTCGAGCAGGATAAATACCAAATACCAAACCGATCGCCATGGAGAAAGCAAAGGATAATACGATGGTTGGAATGGAAATAACGGTACTCATCCCCGAGGATACACTGATCATTTTTGAAGCCACTATACCGAGCACAATACCTATTAATCCCCCCATCAAACTGATAACAACAGCCTCAATAAGGAACTGTGTGACGATGACATTATATGTAGCACCTAATGCCTTACGTACACCAATTTCTCGCGTCCGTTCTGTTACCGACACGAGCATGATATTCATAATACCAATACCACCAACTACGAGAGAAATGGCCGCTACAGCACCAAGGAATAATGTTAAGGTTCCCGTTGTTTCCTCCATAGTTTCCATGATGGAATTCATATTTTGAATGTTGAAATCATCTAGATTTGAATCTTTGATACCATGTCGTACCCGCAATAGGTTTTCGATATCGGACTGCAAACGATCAATACCATTTTCATCTTCACCTACGACATAAATCATTCGGAGATAGTCAACACCTTCTACCCGTTCCATAGCAGTAGTATATGGAATGAGTACTATATCATCTTGGTCAGCACCCATAGAGCCACTACCCTTGCTATTGAGCACACCGATGATACGGAATGGAATATTCTTAACCCGAATTTCAGCACCTACTGGATCTTCATCGCCAAATAAGTTTTTAACAACTGTTTGGCCAATAACAGCAACCCGTTCACGATTTTGTACATTTTTATCGGAGAAGAAACGACCAGACTTCATAGTCCAGTTATTAACATCCATATAATTAGAGTTAACACCAGATACAGTGGTAGTCCAGTTTTTATTTTGATAAATGACTACATATGAACCACTAGTCATAGGGCTCGCCGCTTTAACGCCATCCAGCTTAGAAATCGCTTCATAGTCGGAAACCTTTAATGATTGCATAGAACCTGCAGCAGCTCTAACCCCTGGCGTACGTGGTGCACCGGGCATTACCATTAATAGATTTGAACCTAAACTAGAAATGGAATTTTGAATATCTTGTCTTACACCATTACCAATGGACACTAATGCAATTACAGCAGCTACACCAATAATGATGCCAAGCATAGTTAAGATAGAACGTAATTTATTAGCAACGAGGGATGCCCATGCCATTAAGAAACTCTCTTTATACATGAGTCACCTCCTGTACTGGTGTCATATTTTGATTGAAGTTGTCTTCTACAATCACACCATCACGCAATACCACATTACGGCTAGCATAAGTAGCAATCTCTGGCTCATGCGTAACAAGAAGTATTGTACGGCCCTCATCATAAAGCCCTCTAAAAATATTCATAACGTCAATGGTAGACTTGGAGTCAAGATTCCCTGTCGGTTCATCGGCCATAATAATGGCAGGGTTATTTGCTAAAGCCCGAGCAATAGCTACACGCTGCCGTTGACCACCAGACAACTCAGATGGCAAGTGATCCATACGTTCACCTAATCCAACTGATGCTAATAGTGCAGCAGCACGTTCATTCCTTGTCTTCTTATCCATACCAGCATAAATCATAGGAAGTGCTACATTTTCTAGAGCAGTTAATTTTGTTAATAAGTTAAAACTTTGGAATACAAAGCCTATTTGTTTATTTCGTACAAAGGCCAATTCATCATCAGATAAGGTTGCTACCTCATCACCATTAAGACGATAGGAACCTGTCGTTGGTCGATCTAAACAACCAAGAATGTTCATAAAGGTAGACTTACCCGAACCAGAAGGACCCATAATAGATACGAATTCTCCCTTATTGACCTGCAAATCGATACCATGCAATACAGGTACCGATAATTTACCATTTACATAGGTCTTTGTAATCCCTTGTATGTCGATTACTGATTGATTCATATTCACCTACTATTAGAATGGTCCACGGCTATTATTCTTAGGTGCTGTAACATCACCACTTACAATGATTTCATCACCTTCAGATAACCCTTCTAGAATTTGTACATTCGTATCACCAGTTACACCTGTGGAAACAGTTGTACGAACTGGTTGACCGTCTTTCATTACATATACGTATTCACCTTGTTTATCTGTACGTACTGCAGTAATAGGAACTACTAAGGTATTTTTAATATCTTCACCAAAGATTGTGGCACGAGCCGTCATAGTTGGTAGGAAATTACCTGCAATATTTTCTGGAATTTGAACCTTTACAGTATAGTACACAACACTTGTACTTGTAGTACCCATGTTGCCTTTTGTTCCTTTTGCAATTTCAGATACATAGCCTGTGAAGGTTTCACCTGGTTTAGAGTCTACCGTAAATTCTACTTTAGCCCCTTGTTTAATATTACCAATATCCGTTTCATCTACAGTTAGATAAATTTCTAAATTACTTAAATCTGCAATAGTAGCAATAATCATTTGGGTAGAAATGCCTGTACTAATAGTTTGACCTGCTTTTAAAGGTGTGCCTACAACAGTACCGGACATAGGTGCCGTAATTGTGGCATCACTTAAATCTGCTGCTGCACGTTCATACGTAGATTTAGCACGTTCGTAAGCTGTTACGGCATCATCATACGTTTTTTGTGCAATAGCATTTTGGGCTGCCAATGCCTTATAACGGTTCATATCAAGTTCCGCATTCGCTAAAGCTGCACGAGCATCATCAACAGAAGCCTGTAGCTGTCGCGTATCAATATAAGCGATAACTTGTCCCTCTGTAACTTGATCATTTTCTTTTACTAAAACTTTTTCAAGCTTACCAGCCACATTCGTAGAAACGTCTACATAATTTACAGGGTTAATGGTACCAGTTGCACTGATGCTTGTTTTTACATCACCCTTTTCTACCTTGCCAGTAGTATATAAGTTTTGTGTTTGACTAGCATTTTGACTATGCATGTAGTAGTATGTTCCACCACCAAGAACACAAAGAGCAACAGCACCTGCTACAATTCGTTTGCGATGCTTTTGTAAAAACTCTTTCATTATAATCTCCTTAAATAAAAACGAAGATATACTCAACATAAATATCTATTTTCTATAGATACGTATAGTATTTTTTAATTATACAGCACTAATTGCTTTTACGCAATATAATTTCATTTATGAATGAATTATGACATATATATAATGACACTTACTGGTCATTTTTAATCGTATTAACTACTCAAAATAGTTAGTAATGTATAATCCTTTTCATTAATTGGGAATTCTAGGCGTTCAGCCTCTTGATAGGATATAGCACGAATATGTCCATCTATGTAGCCTACTAATCGATTATCTACACCACTCATCAAAAGATTGATACAAGCTTCACTCATACGAGCCGCTAAAATCGCATCAAATGCAGATGGACCACCACCGCGTTGCAAATATCCCAATACGGTCAAGCTCGGATCAAACTCAGTATGCTCCTTAATAAAGGCTTTTACATCACCGCTATTATAGGTACCTTCTGCTACGAGAATCACACTATATTCTTTACCTCGAATCTGGGTTTCCTTTAAATGACGGCATACGGCATGTAAAGGCATAGGATTTTCTGGAACTAATACGATTTCTGCACCGCACGCAAGCCCAGCTTTAAGTGCAATATGACCAGCTTTACGCCCCATTACCTCTACAATGGCTACACGCTCATGTGAGTTAGATGTATCGCGAATACGACCAACCGCATCAACTACAGTGTTTAAAGCTGTATCAAAACCTAAAGTGTATTGAGTGCCCCCTATGTCATTATCAATGGTACAAGGAATAGTCATGGTAGACATACCGAGTTTTGCCAAACTTTTAGCACCACGCATAGAACCATCACCACCAATAACGATAAGATGATCTATACCATTAGCTTTTAAAATATCATAAGCCTTTTTCTGAACCTCTTCATTTTGAAACTCAGGAAAGCGAGCCGTTTTTAGCATCGTCCCACCTTGGGTTATAATGCCGCCCACGGCTCGATTCGTTAAAGGAAAAATCTGTTCTTCAATGATGCCTAAATAGCCTCGTTCAATACCAAATACCTCGAAACCTTCATATATGGCTTTTCTAGTTAGCGCTCTTATGGCGGCGTTCATTCCAGGTGCGTCTCCGCCGCTTGTTAGTATTGCGATTCTTCTCATATCCTTTGCCCCCTTGTGGTGTACGTTGTTTGGATATAGTCTCAGTCTTTCGTTTCTTGTTTCCTACATTAGACGCCTTTTGCTTGCCACATTTATCAAATTGTGTTTCCTTAGATGCATCTTTTACATCTATTTTGTCCGTTTCATTGGGTTGACGTCTTGCTTTAAATTGCACATCTGAGGCCTCTAATTCGTCCTCAATACGTTGCATGAAATCATAGGTCCGACCATTTGTTGTGTCCAGTACAAAATCGCACTGCTTATACACGGGCTTCCAAGACTGTATCATAGCGTGTACAAAGGCATTAACATTAGTATAATCCATAGTAGGCCGCTTCCCAATACGTCGATTAACACGACTCACTATACGGAATTGTGCAGCTCGTATACCAATGATATAAGAGTATTTTTTCAATACCTTCAATGTGCGATGTTCAATAGGGAAATTACCGCCTACAGAAATAACAGCTTCATGATACAAGCATACCTTTTTAAGTACATCCATTTCAGCACGGCGGAATGCTTTTTCCCCAATCTTTTTGAATATTTCAGCAATGGGCAACCCAAAACGACTTTCTAATACACGATCGGTATCTACAAATTGCCATCCTTTACGTTCTGCAAGATTTCGGCCGAAGTGACTTTTACCACTTCCCATAGATCCGATGAGCATAATATTGCGTTTAATTATCATTTATTATGTGCCCCTTATTATTACATATCCTTCATTGTACTATAAAATGACGCAAAAACAAAGACAGACTATAGACGAAAATCTATAATCTGCCTCTTATAATACAGCCTATTTTTTAAGGCTTTATGATGGATTTAACTGCACAATGTACATAGACTACGTTGCCTTTCCGTTCTATATCTTCTATTTCTATACGGCGTGAAGGATCTTTTTCATCTACAGTATTAATCCAGTTTATCATGCGTTCTGTACTACCTAATAGTGTTAATTCTAATATACCTTCATGCTCATCCGTACTGACAATCATTAATGGTTCTCCTTGTAAGGAATCAAATATACTTGTATTCGCACTCCTATTAGAATTCTTATTTTCTGTAAAAGATTCTAATAGTTTTGCTTCATTAGATACTATATAATCCGACTCAGCATTCATTTGTATAACGTAATTATCTTGTAAATTTTTAAGATTATTCGTCTTTTGATCTAAATAGATATGCCCATATAAGGAAAGACTAATTACCATTCCCCACACCACCAGGACTATCAGTATTCGATTCACCTGATACGTTGTGCTCTCGTTTATATCCGTCCATATGGAATGTATAAACACCTTTATCTGCTTTAACTGTTCCATGACACTCCATTCCTACTAACTTTTGTTGGAGTATAGCTATAAATTTACGACACTTATCATCACTGACACCGATGCCATCAACACTTATACGCCTATCCTTAACACTAAGATGTTGTAAGCTTATATGTTCCGCCATAGCTGTATCAAGAATATATAAGACCATGGTGTTGGAATATATGTTAGACTGATTCTTAGGAGACTTAGTCTGTACTATTTTATTTTTAATAGCCATTAATTCTCCATACCGTTGGTGTATAGACTGATACTGAACATTAGCTTGTAATTGTAAAAAGTCTATCTTTACCTTCTCATAAGCACCATAACTAAGCCAGGAACTATACAAGGAAACGAGTCCTACTATAGCATAGATAAAACTTATCCCATAAAGATGATATCGATATGTATGCCATACACTATGCCAACGTAAGGAGCGAGGCATTAAATTTATACATTTATCTTTACCATCCCAAGCCAATCCACTTAAGCCCCCTTGCGGCCATACCAATAGCCATATCCCAATCTAACTGGCCCTTTTTACAACGATTGCGACCACGACCTAAGAACAATAACGGAATATATTCGTTTTCACCATACATAGAAATTATTTCTTCCATATCGCTTCGTTCAGCATCAGTAATAGTTTCTAACCCATACATGCGAACGCCCTGTATCTCATCTATACCAAATTCTTGTAGCCTTGCTTCTAATGTATTCATCGCTTCTGATACATCGCTACCTGTTATAGGTACGATGCACTCTTGAATACATATATCATTCCACCATAGCCATAGATGCATGGCTCCATCTTCAACAACACCTGTTACGGTACCACTGCGCCGCATCAAGCTGTAACAAATTGGAATAGGCCAAAAATCGATAACATCAACAGGGGCATAGGTATCTCGTATACCTTGTTTTAATAACTCCAGTGAATGACGATCTACGGCAACCATAAACATATGATAACTATGTCTTGGGTATTCTCGACGACATGCATCCATTTGGAAGCTATCACCATCAAAATTAAAGTAATCCTCTACGTTCCATTTTATAAATTCCTTCATATCAAAATCGTGAGGATCATAAGGGGCTACATGCATTTGGGTATCTATATTAGCTACAATACTATAAGCCCCTTCGTCTAAATCATAGGTTTCAATAAATTTAGTAATGTCTTCATCAATAGGTCCACTCCGTTTCATCTCTAACGCATCGGTAATGACCATAGTTTTATTTTCAATATGAGCAGTAACACATACAATATGTTCATCCGTAATACATACTCCAGAATGTATTTTCTTTTTCCGTTTCATAGCTTCACCTCAATACGGTTTTACCTTTATAACATGCATATGTTTATCGTTATCTACAGTAACATACATATGAACGCGACTTACTATTTCACGATGCTTCAATCTACCATAGCTCATAATATGGCGAGGATTGTCTGGCGAATGGTCTGCTTCAATAATGATTTCAAGCTCATCATCATCTACTACGATTATTTTTTCTTGAAAGTCCCATGTATTGCCACCTTTACAATAGCCTACAAACCAATGAGCCCCTCTCTGCGCCGCATAATGAGCCTCCTCTAAATGTAATTCATCTATTGCATTACTTTCACAAATTTGACCAATACGAAGCCCCATAAAGGCTAAGACCAATAATAAGGACATTGTAAGTATAGCTACATATGTAATAAAGCCCGCATTATGGGCTCCTCCGTTCATGGCTTGTCTCCTCATTATCTCTATACCAATCATAAATAGTACTCTGCCCTATAGAGACCTCATATAGAGCTAATCCACCATATCCGCTAGTATAAGGCTTATTATTAGCAAAGCGATTATTAATGTACCATCGCATATGAACTGTTTTATTATTATCCAAACTAAAAGGATGCTCCTGCGTATACCCTACATTACGCTTATCTCTTGTTCCGATGATGCGACTGCCACTAACAGGTTGCAGGCTACCATCCGTGAGCTTTCTGTAAAGAGCATGTCTTTGTACGGTCAAGGTCGTACGTTTTGTATCATGAATATATAAGCTTATATTCTTATCCTCTACGGTAACCTTTGCAGGATTCCATATCATTTGAGCTACAACCATGCGCCGTGTATAACGACCATCCTCCATCATCGCTACGCTATCTAGTAATTTGGCATCCCACATAACCGCATAGAATACAATACCTAAGAGTAAGGTAAGGACGATAATAGAAATAGTCATACTAATAAGGGTCGAGTACAATATAAAGCCTTCATGATTATTAACTTTGCTAATAGTTGTAGCTTTTGTCTGAGCTCTATCATTAAGATGCCCCTTAACTATAGTCTTAGGTATATCCTTATATTTGCTCTTTCTTTTATATTCTTTCAACTTTACCTCATCAATGCCTATTCTCTATATGGTTGCTATTTACTGTTTCTCTTCCAAATCAACGGACAATGAATAGACAACTGTTGCATTATCTATGGCATCTACCGTTAATCGTTGTAGTGAAATACCCTGCACTACTACGGGGTCCACATAGGTTTTATAAGTAATAGCCTCACTAGGGCTCATGATAAATTGTGAGTTATGTACACCTGTTTGAAGTGTTCCCGTTTCATAATATGCTGCTTTACCTTCCTCCACATACGTTATAGTATCTTGCAATATATGGTCCCAATAATAAGCTTTATATATCGTTAGCGTCGATATCCAGAACACAGATAATACAATAGGTAACATAAACATTATAATAGCTGCCGAGATTAAAGCATCACCATACATAAACCCTTCAGTGTACTTCTTCCCATCTGATACGTCCCGTTTGTACAGATATCCATATGCGATTTTTCTCACCACTTTCTCGATCCTCTAGAATAATTTCAGTTCCATCGTATGGTAAACCTAGTGCAGAAAAGGAAATAACCGTCAAAGGACGAGTACTTTCAATATGGGGAGGCAACGACATATCAACGGTAGGGTGTTGAGTATCCTCCTCTAAGGTGTAACTATCCTTATGTAATATAAAGAGCATTCTTCCTTTTCCATTTGATTTATGACCAAGCATAGACCAAAGTTGTACTTTCTTAAGCATATATGCCACCTCTTGTGTGGCACCATTTAAAGTATAACGACTTGGTGTTGTCACTATAGGTAATGCGATGGATATGAGCAGTAAGATTAAAGTTATCGTAATTAGCCATTCTACAAGTAGTGAGCCCCTTTGACAATTTAAAAGTTGTTCCTTAACCATTGGTAAAGTACCTCCATATAGGGTCCACCATGTAAGGCACACCACCCACCAAAGCATAGAAAGGGACCAAACGGAATGTATCGATTACGATAGCCTGTTAGTAAGAGATAGAGAGAACCAACACCAAAAGCTACGTAAAAGAAACATACAGTCTCCCATGGCGTAAGCCATGTGGCAATGGCAGAAAACCATTTCACATCACCGAGTCCAAAGCCATTATGACTAATCAGACGAAGTCCATATGTAATAGACGCTACACTTATAACACTTAATAGGGTTATTAACATAGATGTATCGTTTATATAGCTATATATAATACCACCTATTACAAGGGCCATAGCCCCTTCATCGGGCAATATATAGTAATGCATATCGATGGTAGCACCTGCTATGATGATGAGTGAAAACACAGCATACAAAGCAACGTGAATAAAAGATATTGCCTTTGAGGATAATAGAATAGGTAACACTACAGATGCTATATATACGATGAGCCCTATTACATAACTAGTCCCTTTCATACCTTGTCCTTCCATATATCAAGCACCTTTAATCGATGCCAATACCAAGCCATCAATGTCTACGTGCCTAATACACACTATTTGCCGATTAAATTAAACATTATTTACCTAATAAATACTATGTACCTAATAAACACTATATGCCCATTAAATAATGCATACTATCGATTAAGGCACACTAGGTGCTGTTACAACTACAGCTTTTGCAGTACCACCGCTAACAGCTTCATAGGTAATGGTATATTCTTTACCTTTTGCAGTCTTAACATGTTCTGTAAGATAGCCTTCTTTGTAAAGATTTTCTACTGTTGGTGGAGTATCTACATTCTTATCGATCATGTAGAGCTGAGTGGCATTTTTTATGATTTGAATATCTGCCGTTTCTTTTGCAGATCGTGCTCTATCTGCGGCAGATAAGAACTGCGGCATCGCAATGGCTGCTAATATGGCAATAACTGCAACGACAACCATTAATTCTACAAGGGTGAAACCACCTTTTCTCGACTTCTTAAGTCCTTCTCGAACACGACATATATGTAATCGCTCGACTATCCATTGTCCACACATTTCTAATCGATGATTTATCCCATGAACCATATGTATAACGGAACTCATAATATCCTCCTTTTACATTATTTGATACAATTCGATACTATATAATACTTGTAAAACAATATCTATTGTCCTCCTAGTTTGCCAATAGACGTAAATAAGGGATACATAACAGAAACGACTAATACGGCTACACCAATGCCCATGACGGTTAATAGTACAGGTTCTAATAGTCGCTCTAAGCGACCGATATATTTTGAAAGTATAGACTCATAGTAGTGACCACAATGGTTTAACATCTTTACTAACTCACCGCTTTCTTCTCCAATAGAAACCATTTGCCATATAAAATCATTTCCTATATGACCACTTCGTAAGCTTTCTTCAAAAGAAAAGCCAGTTAATAGTTTAGCCTCCACCTGCTCACTACATTCGCTGCCATATAGATTGCCCCATAAGGAACGAGTAATATTCACGGTTTGAATGATCGAAATCCCCGAGTCAAGAAGCAGTGCCCAAACTTTCAACATACTCGTATAGTACATACAAGTACTCCATTGGTATCGGTGAGCCAAATGCCAAAGCCAACGATGTACTTTACATCTTATACTATGCTTCTTATAAGCAAATACTATTGAAACTATTACAACACTATGTATACCTATTACCATTAAAGGATGTTCCTTTAACCCTTGTCCTAATGCAAAGAGGGCTCGTGTCATCAATGGTAATGTAATATGCATAGTAGTAAAAACCTTTTCAAAGGATGGGATAATAAACAGGATAGTAACGAGAAAGAATACGTTCATCATGAGAAGAAGAAATATAGGATAAGAAATAGCGCTCATAACCTTTTGCCGGATTTGTCGTTCCCAATCGTAGTGACGTGAAATATATTGTAAGCTTTCACCTAAGGTACCTGCTGCCTCTCCACTTTCTAGTAAAGCTAAGGCTATAGCAGGACAACCTTCACTACGTAATGCTTGCGATAAAGTTTGTCCTCTCTCAATCGATTCATACAGAGCCGTATATAGCAAACCTCGCTTTCCATGACAGAGTAACTGTAAAGCCCTTCGTAAAGGTACACCAGACTCTATCAGTAATCCCAGTTGATAGGTTACATCAACCACCATAGAATGATTCCATTTATATTTCTTCTTTTCTACGTGTAAAGATATTCTATAAATCTTGTATCCATCGCGTTTCAGCCGCGTTCCGATCTCCTGTTCTGAATCGCCCCACATCAAACCTTTCTCTGTTTCATTATTCTCATTTTTTACGACATATTCATAAGCCTCCATGTATTCACCTACGATAATTGTTGATCTAACAACGTATGTAGTTGTTGTTGAGAACCATATTGTGCCTTCACATCTCGCACAGCCATTTCTAGTGTTTTCATAGGTAATTGTGTTTCTTGAATGGAAATAATTTGAGGTTCCTTACGAGTGCGAATTAAATTTGCTACCGCATGGGTATTTAGCAAAATATCACGAATAGTAATGAACTTCTTATTCCACCTAAGGAGTCGCTGACATATAACGGCACGTAACACTTGAGATATTTGACTGCGTACCTCTTCTTGTTGCTCTCCAGGGAATAGTGAAATCATGCGATGTACAGCCATAACAGCACGTTGTGTATGCATAGTAGCCATTACAAGATGCCCCGTCTCTGCTGCATGAAGTGCAGCTTCCAATGTTTCTCGATCTCGAAGTTCGCCTACCATAATGACATCTGGATCCTCCCGCAAGGCATCTCGAATGCCGTCAGACATAGACTTAATATCAGCCCCTAATTGCCTTTGATGAATTAAAGATCTTTTAGGTTTAAATTCAAACTCGATAGGGTCTTCTAACGTTATGATATGGCGCTCCATTGTTTGATTAATGTGGTCGATACAACAAGCCAACGTAAAGCTTTTACCACTGCCTGTAGGACCACAAACGAGCAACAAGCCATCATGGGATTCACATAATTTTTGCAACAATTGTCCTTCACTAGTATCATCTAGTTTTAGCTGTTGATGACTTAGTAGTCGCAATGTACCACATATGGTTTGATTAGCCCGATATAGATGGACGCGAATGCGCATACCACAACAAGAACAGGCTTCATCAAGCGATTGCCATTCATAAGAGGCTATACCACAGCGCCGTAAAATATCTTCGATTAATGCAGTAGTACACGTAAACGAAGTGGCTTTTAATCCGTCACCATACCTCAAATAGATAGGCTCACCACATTGTAGATGGATATCTGTTGATGATAATTGTATGGCTTGTTCTACAATGGTTTCTAAACTTTCATTCTTACAACATGAGTCCACAACGATGCACCTCCTCAATAGATGTAACATGCTGAGAAACGGCCTCACGAGCAGATTCCTCTAATGAAAGTAATACATGTGTTTCTAATTGCTCCCAGTTGGGCGTATTAGTAGGTATTTCTAAATATTCAAATAGAGCGGTCCGCCCGTGGTACGCTTTGCCGTCAAACTTTCGTACTAACCTTTGTGCAATTGCCCCCATTAAGGTAGCCCGTATTAAATAGGGTTCTACGCCCATATCCATAAGTCGCGTCACAACTCCCATCGCCGTATTGGTATGAATAGTCGATAATACGCGATGTCCCGTTAAAGCGGCTTTAACTGCAAGCTCTGCAGTCTCCTTATCTCTGATTTCACCAATCATAATCGTATCGGGATCTTGCCGTAATACAGATCTAAGACCTTTTGCAAAGGTAAATCCAATCTTCTCATTGATGCCAATTTGGATGGCTCCTTTTATTTCAGCTTCTACAGGATCTTCGAGACATATGAGCTTTGTTTCTTCTAAATTTAACATACGCAGCATAGCATATAGAGTAGCCGTCTTACCACTGCCTGTAGGCCCACAGATGAGCAGTAAGCCATAAGGTCGTTTAAGGAGTTCCTCAATATGCTCGAAAATATCTGTACGCATACCTAATGCTTTAAGGTCTTTATGACTGCCCTCATTTCCCATAAGGCGACAGACTAAAGTTTCTCCGTATAAACTGGGTAAAGTAGATACACGCATAGTTATGGCTTTATCTTTATGACTCCAAGCCCAACGGCCGTCTTGAGGCAATCTTTTCTCACTAATATCGAGTGAACTACAAACCTTGATGCGATTAATAATAAGTTCCGCATCTTCATTAGATACGGTCATGTAATTTTGTAACAGTCCATCTTGTCGTAGTCGAACATGCACACCACTTTTAAGAGGATCAAAGTGAATGTCACTCACATGATGTTCTAAGGCATACAAAATAATATCGTCTAATGTCACATCTACATACATGGTCACCTCCAATACCTTGCGGTATGTTTTTACCTCACACTAGCGTATGGCGTTATAGGTTTCGACATCATTCCCAAAATCCCTTTTTTATTTTTAAAAATCCACGAAGCGAAAACTTTTATATTTTGAAACATACAAAAAAGGCGCCCCGAAGGGCGCCCTTATTTGACTATCAGATATAATGTATCTTATTTTAAGTTGTAGAATACATCGTTACCTTTATATTGAGCTGTTTCGTATAACATTTCTTCAATGCGAAGCAATTGGTTGTATTTTGCTACACGTTCAGAGCGTGCTGGTGCACCAGTCTTAATTTGACCGGCATTTACAGCTACAGCGATGTCAGCGATGAATGTATCTTCAGTTTCGCCAGAGCGGTGAGATACTACGCAAGTATAACCAGCACGTTTAGCAAGTTCCATAGCATCGAATGCTTCTGTCAAAGTACCGATTTGGTTAACTTTTACAAGAATAGAGTTACCTACACCAAGCTCAATACCACGAGCCAAACGTTTTGTATTAGTTACGAATAAATCATCACCAACGAGTTGAACGCGATCACCAAGACGATCTGTTAATAATTTCCAGCCTTCCCAATCTTCTTCAGCAAGACCATCTTCGATGGATACGATTGGGTATTTACCTACTAAGTATTCGTAGAACTCTACCATTTCAGCAGCTGTTTTAACTTTGCCTTCACCAGCTAGATTGTATTTGCCATCTTCATAAAATTCAGAAGATGCAGAATCAAGAGCTAATTTAAAGTCTTTACCAGGTTCATAACCAGCTGCTTTAATAGCTTCGCAGATTACTTCCAATGCCTCTTCGTTGGATGCCAAGTTAGGAGCAAAACCACCTTCGTCGCCTACTGCAGTGCTAAGGCCTTTGTTATGAAGTACGGATTTCAATGTATGATATACTTCTGCACAACTACGAAGAGCTTCTGCAAAGGATGTAGCACCTACAGGCATGATCATGAATTCTTGAATATCTACGTTGTTGTCTGCATGTGCGCCACCGTTCAAAATATTCATCATAGGAACAGGTAATTCTTTAGCGTTGAAACCGCCAAGATATGCGAATAATGGCAAGTCCAAAGATTCAGCAGCTGCACGAGCTACAGCCATAGATACGCCTAGAATTGCATTAGCGCCAAGGTTAGATTTATTATCTGTGCCATCTAATTTCAACATCAAGTTATCAATGGCTACTTGTTCAGTTGCATCATAACCGATAAGTGCAGGACCAATTTTAGCATTTACATTATCGATCGCTGTTAATACACCTTTACCGGAGTAACGAGATTTATCACCATCCCGTAATTCTACAGCTTCAAATTTACCTGTGGAAGCACCAGATGGGACCGCTGCTGTTGCAATAGTGCCATCTTCTAAACATACTTCAACTTCAACAGTTGGGTTACCACGGGAATCTAAAATTTCTCTTGCAATGACTTGTTCAATTACTGCCATTTTTTCACCTCATAAAAACTAATAGATTGGTTGTCTTTTGACAGCCCTTATATGTTGAGCTATATCATATAGTTATAACTCAGATTAACTACCAATATAGTAAAAGCTCTATATTATGCTTTATTTACTAAACTATGTCCTGTCATAGCACTTGGTTGTTCTATGCCAGCTAAGTCTAATAATGTAGGAGCGATATCACATAATTTACCAGCTTCCAATGTAGCTGATTTCAATGTATCACTCATTAAAATTAAAGGAACCAAGTTTGTAGTATGAGCAGTATGTACCTTACCAGTTTCATGGTTTACCATAACCTCTGCATTACCATGATCCGCTGTAATCAACAGATGTCCATGTTTACTGCGAATAGCCTCTACGATACGACCTAAACAAGTATCAACTGCTTGAACTGCTTTAACAGCTGCTTCAAAGTTACCTGTATGACCGACCATATCTGGATTTGCAAAATTCAAGATAATCATATCATACGTTTCATCTTGAATGGCCTGCACTACCTTATCCGTTACTTCATAAGCACTCATTTCCGGTTGCAAATCATAGGTTGCCACTTGCGGAGATTTCACAAGTATGCGATCCTCACCTTCAAATGGTTCTTCTTTACCACCATTAAAGAAATAAGTAACATGGGCGTATTTCTCTGTTTCAGCAATACGTAATTGACGATAGCCACCTACACTTAACACTTCACCTAGTGTTTCAGATAAGATGTCCTTTTCGTACACAATATGAACTGGTAAACCATCTTCATATTTGGTCATGGTCGCCATGTATAGAGATAAAGGTTCACGTTTAAAACCATCAAATTCTGGCAATACTAATGCTTTTGTAAGTTCTCGACCACGGTCTGGGCGGAAATTACAGAAGATAACGGCATCTCCATCTTTGATAGTGCCTTCAGCATCAATTACGGTAGGAAGAACAAACTCATCGGCCGCATCTTTGTCGTAGGACTGTTGCACTGCTTCACAAGCTGATGCGGCCCTTTCGCCTTGACCATTTACAATCGCTTTGTAAGCAAGTTCAACACGGTCCCAACGATTATCGCGATCCATTGCATAGTAACGACCGCTCACTGTGGCAATCTTGCCACAGTTTAGCTCTGCCATATATGCTTCTAAGTCCTTTAAATAGCCTTGTGCACATTGAGGAGCTACGTCACGACCATCAAGCAAGGCATGTACATAAACGTGCTCAATACCATGATCATGAGCCCCTTTAATGACTGCCTTAATGTGATCTAAGGAGCAATGTACATTGCCATCTGAAACTAGACCGATAAGATGTAAGCTTTGTTTTTTAGCAACTTCGTATAGTTCCTTCATGACAGGGCGGTTATAAAACTCACCAGATTCAACATCTTTAGTAATACGAGTTAAATCTTGATACACGATACGCCCAGAGCCAAGGTTTAAATGGCCGACTTCAGAGTTCCCCATTTGACCTTCTGGCAGGCCTACCGCAAGCCCTGATGCTTCTAATTTTGTATGTGGATACATATCCCATAATTGATTAAAACAGTGCGGCTTCGCCTGTACTACAGCATTGGTTGTATCTGATTGATCCCCCATGCCAAAGCCATCTAAGATGACTAGCATTACGGGAGCCTCTAATTTAGCCATTTTTAACCTCATATTAAGCGCTTACTTGATTCGCTGCTTTAATAATATCAATAAATTCATCAACCACTAAAGATGCACCACCTACGAGAGCACCATCAATATTTGGTTCCCCTAGAATTTCTAATGCATTTTCCGATTTAACGCTACCGCCATACTGGATACGTATAGCATCGGCAACTTCATCATCATATAAAGAGCGAATGTAATCGCGAATAGCCTTACATACCTCTTCAGCTTGATCTGCAGTTGCAGTTTTACCCGTACCGATAGCCCAAATTGGTTCGTACGCAATAATGAGCTGACTAACATGCTCTTTAGGAATATCCTGTAAAGCCCCTTTAAGTTGAGCCGTAATCCAATCAAGAGTATGACCCGCTTCACGTTGCTCTAAACTTTCACCAACACAGACAATAGGGCTCAAATTATGATGGAATGCACTTTTAATTTTCGCATTCACCGTCTCATCTGTTTCGCCATAATATTCACGGCGTTCAGAATGACCGATAATAACATAATTGACGCCTATCTCTGTAAGCATAAGTGGTGAAATTTCACCAGTGAACGCACCAGCATCATGATAATCCATAGTTTGTGCGCCTACCTCAATGGCTGTGCTACGCGTCAGCGCTACAGCACGCTCAATAGCTGTGAAAGGCGGGCAAACAACTACATCACAGGATAATTCCATATCTTGTAACACGCTGTTAAACGCTTCGATCAGAATTGATCCAGACGCAATGGTGCCATTCATTTTCCAATTTCCTGCAATAATAGGTTTTCTCATATTATGCCTCAGACAATGCAGCAATACCTGGTAGGATTTTGCCTTCTAAGAATTCTAAAGATGCGCCACCACCTGTGGAGATATGGCTAATTTTATCTGCTAAGCCACTCTTTTCAATGGCTGCCACAGAGTCGCCACCGCCAACGATAGTCATCGCATCTGACTCAGCTACAGCTTTCGCTACTGCATTTGTACCAGCTGCAAAGTTTTCCATTTCAAATACGCCCATAGGACCATTCCAAATAATAGTCTTCATTGGCGCCAATGCCTCTACATAGAGTTCCCGTGTTTTAGGACCAATATCTAGAACCATCCAGCCGTCTTCAATTTGATCAACGTCAACGATTTTAGTATTAGCATCGTTGCTGAAAGCATCTGCTACTACAGCATCGATAGGTGTTAACAGTTTAGCACCTGCTACGCGCGCTTCCATAACAAGGTCTGTAGCAATAGCTTCTTGACCTTCTTCAAATAAAGAGCTGCCAATATTGCAGCCTTGTGCTTTAATGAACGCATTAGCCATGCCACCACCGATGATCATTACATCAACTTTAGGCAAAAGGTTAGAAATCACAGAAATTTTATCTGTTACCTTTGCACCGCCAATGATTGCGGCCATAGGTTTTTTAGGATGTACAACAGCTGCACTCAATGCATCAATTTCTTTTTTGAGCAAGAATCCTGCAGCCATAGGGATGTAATCAGCAATACCTACTACGGATGCTGCATTACGATGAGATACACCGAACGCATCATTGATGGCTACGTCCGCAAGAGATGCCAATTGTTTAGCAAACTCAGGATCGTTTTTAGTTTCTTCATTGTGATAACGCAAGTTTTCAAGCATCAATATATCGCCAGATTGCAATGCTTTTACAGCCTCTTCAACTTTAGGGCCAATGCAGTCATCTACAAATTTTACAGGCTTGTTGATAAGCGCAGATAAATGTTTAGCACATGGGGCCAAAGACATTTCAGGTTTCCGTTCCCCTTTTGGACGACCAAAGTGAGAAGCAAGGATAACCTTTGCACCTTGTTCTACTAAATAGTTAATAGTAGGTAAAGCACTACGAATACGAGTGTCATCAGTGATGACACCGTCTTTCATAGGTACATTAAAATCAACACGAACAAATACTGTTTTATTAGCTACTTGTAAACCTTCGATTGTTTGTTTCATCAAAGCCTCCCGATTATAAGCCTTTGCTTGCTACGAATGCTGCCATGTCGATAAGACGCTCGGAGTAACCCCATTCATTGTCATACCAAGAAACGATTTTAACCATGTTGCCGTCCATAACCATTGTTAAGTCAGCATCAACAATAGAGCTGCGAGGGTCGGAACCGAAGTCACAAGATACCAATGGCACATCAGATACGCCAAGAATACCTTTTAATTCGCCAGCTGCTGCTTTACGGAATGCTTCGTTGATTTCTTCTTTAGTAGCTGGTTTTTCAAGTTCGCAAACAAGGTCAGTTGCAGATACGTCTGGAGTTGGAACGCGCAATGCAAAACCATCAAGTTTACCTTTTAATTGAGGCAATACTTTAGCAACAGCTTTCGCTGCACCAGTTGTTGTAGGAATGATGGACATTGCAGCTGCACGAGCACGGCGAGGGTCTTTATGACGTGCATCAAGAATTTTTTGGTCATTCGTATAGGAATGAATAGTTGTCATCATGCCACGTTTAATACCGAATTCATCACACAATACTTTAGCAAATGGAGCCAAGCAGTTTGTTGTGCAAGATGCGTTGGAAATGATGTGGTGTTTCACAGGATCGTACATATCTTGGTTAACGCCCATAACCATTGTTAAGTCTTCATTTTTACCAGGTGCAGAAATCAATACTTTTTTAACTGTAGGTTGATTCAAATGAACCTTAGCTTCTTCTGCATCACGGTATTTACCAGTACATTCCATAACAATTTCAACGCCTTCTTCAGACCAAGGTAATTTAGATGCATCACGGTCATGGAATACACGGATTTTTTTACCATCAACATAAATATTGTTTTCATCAAATGTTACTTCGTTAGGAATTGTACCATGTACGGAATCGTATTTTAACAATAATGCAGTACCTTCATTGTCACCTGTTGCATTAATTGCTACTATTTCTACATCAGGATTATTAATCGCTGCACGCACTACACATTTACCAATACGACCAAAACCGTTAATACCAACTTTTACTGCCATTGTTAAATCCTCCTATAACAAAAATATGTAAACTAAATTTATATAACTAATCATTCGCCTATAAGGCTGAAATTTGTAACAATTGACGCATACCTTCTGCTGCTTGCTCATCAATGATGAGTATACCTTTTTGGCAAGCTCGCATAACACCAATAATGGCGCTCGCTTTTTCTTGTCCACCAGCAACGGCAATGACATTCGGAACTTTTGCAACATCAGGAAGTGATAACCCTATATTATTAGTGGAGTAAATCAACTTACCTTCTATATCACAATATTGACCAAGTGCTTCACCTACTGCATGATTATCTACTAGCTGCTTGCGTACATCATCAGCGATATGGCGCTGATCTGCCATACGCATGGCGGTACCAATACCAAACAACAATACATCGGTCCTACTAATGAGGTCGCCGATTTCCTTGATTTGCGGTTCACAAGTCATGAGCATATGTAATGAATCTTGTGAAAGCCCATCTGGTAAATGAAGCATCTTGTAGGTCCCACGTAGTCGCTCAGCTAACACCGAAGCAATGACGTTAGCTTGGTATTCTACTACTTCACCAACACCACCACGGGCGGGAATCACCGTAGGATTAAATGGTAAAACAGGCATTTCCTCAGCCACCGCTGCCATGGTACTGCCACCACTAATAGCCACAACTGAATCAGGCTCTAATAACTCCTGTAACAGTTTTGCTGCAGCAAAGCCGAGTTTTTTAACCATTAACGTTCCTTCTGTAGGAGTGATGATAACCCTATCGATATGAAGTGCTTCCGTCAATCGATTTTCTAGTTCGTTAATACGATCTAGTTCATTTAAAAAATTTCGTAACTTCGGAACAATTGTATGTCCCTCGTCAGTGAGAAAAATCCCCGGTTTATAAATGTCTACAAGACCATTAGCACGCATTAGCTCAATATGACTTCGTACGGTTCGCTCTGGAAGGTCCGTCGCTGTAGCTAAAGTCCTGCGGCCTATAGGCTCTTCATAAACAAGGTGGTTTAGTATCTTGTATCGTTCCTTTAATACGCTAACGATTTCAGGAACAATACGTTCACATATCATTAGAAACTCGTTCATCGGGTCCCTCCTTTACCCGTTGGGATTATATGAATCGTTTTTCGTCCCATGTGAACAAAATTCATCCCACCTAAAATAAAAAAATACCTTTACATTTGTATTGTATACCCTATGTGAATTTTATTCAACCCTAAATAGCAGAAAACGACATACTTTTGAGGTAAATTAATACTAGTTTTATACCTAAAAGTATGCCGCTTATGTTTATTTTATTTTGTACCGAAGATACGGTCACCAGCATCGCCTAAACCAGGCAAGATGTAACCATGATCATTAAGTTTTTCATCAAGTGCTGCTACGTAAATAGGTACATCAGGATGTTCCTTATTTACTACTTCAACGCCTTCTGGAGCCGCTACGAGGCACATCAATTTGATATGTTGCGCACCTTTTTCTTTCAACAAAGTAATAGCTGCCGCTGCACTACCACCAGTAGCAAGCATAGGATCAGTTACAATGAAATCACGTTCCCCTACATCAGATGGTAATTTGCAGTAGTATTCTACTGGTTTCAAAGTTTCAGGATCACGATATAAACCGATATGACCAACCTTTGCAGTTGGAATCAAGCTAAGCATACCATTTACCATGCCAAGACCAGCACGAAGAATCGGAATGATACCTAATTTTTTACCTGCAATACGTTTTCCAGTCATTTTAGTTAAAGGTGTTTGTACTTCTACATCCTCTAATGGAAGGTTACGAGTGATTTCATAACCCATCAACATAGTAATCTCATCAAGTAACTCTCTAAAATCCTTAGAGCCTGTTTCTGCATCGCGCATCAATGTAACCTTGTGTTGAATCAATGGATGTGTCATAACATTAACTTTCATGACTGTCCTCCTATAAATAATATACATACCCTATTGGTATCCATCTAATATTCATATTTACTCTATCACAGATTTATAAATCATGCCATAAAAATATTAAAAGGGATATGTCAAGGCACATCCCTCTTATATTAACTATAGACCGATAGGGCTATAAATATGTAATGACTATCATTAATGCAATAGGTTAATCCAATAGATTAGTACAATGGATACGCTTCACAAAGTGCAGCAACGCGTTTGCTAGCTTCTTCATGAACGGCTTTATCTTCAGGATTTTTAAGAACTGCTGCAATAATATCCGCAATTTCTTCCATATCTTTCACTTGCAAACCGCGAGTTGTAAGCGCTGGCGTACCAAGACGGATACCACTTGTTACAAATGGGCTAGCTGGATCGAATGGAATTGTGTTTTTATTACATGTAATACCTACTTCATCGAGTAAGTGTTCTGCTTCTTTACCAGTTAAACCAGTGCTACGAACATCTACGAGCATAACGTGAGTATCAGTACCACCGGAAACGATTGTTAAACCTTTATCTTGCAATGCAGCAGCCAATGCTTTAGCATTGTCAATAACTTGTTGCGCATATACTTTGAATTCAGGTTGTAACGCTTCGCCTAAAGCAACAGCTTTAGCAGCGATAACATGCATCAAAGGACCACCTTGGATACCAGGGAAGATTGCTTTATCGATTGCTTTAGCATATTTTTCTTTACAAAGAATCATACCGCCACGAGGACCACGCAATGTTTTATGAGTTGTAGTAGTTACGATATCAGCGTATTCAACTGGATTTGGATGTAAACCTGCTGCTACTAGACCTGCAAAGTGAGCCATATCTACCATGAAGATAGCATCTACTTCGTGAGCCACTTCAGCCATTTTCTTGAAGTCAATTTGACGGCTATACGCACTACCACCAGCGATGATCAATTTAGGTTTTGCTTCCAATACAATTTTACGGAACTCATCATAGTCGATTTGTTGTGTTTCTGCATCTACACCGTAAGGTACTACATTGAAATATGTACCAGATACGTTAACAGGAGAACCATGAGTTAAATGGCCACCATGGGACAAGTTCATACCTACAATAGTGTCACCAGGTTGTAATAATGCAAAGTACACACCAAAGTTTGCTTGGGAGCCAGAATGAGGTTGTACGTTAGCATGTTCAGCGCCAAACAAGCGTTTTGCCCGTTCGATAGCTAATGTTTCGATAACGTCAACATTTTCACAACCGCCATAATAGCGTTTACCAGGATACCCTTCAGCATATTTATTTGTTAATACACTACCTTGAGCTTCCATTACTGCTTGAGAAACGAAGTTTTCAGAAGCAATCATTTCCAATTTGTCACGTTGGCGTGCCAATTCTTGATTGATAACAGCTTGAATATTAGGGTCTTGTTTTTCTAAGAAACTCATGAGTATCCTCCTCGTGCAAAACGAATATATAAATGGTAATGATGTATTATTTCTCTAATGCTTTAATTTTCTCTACACGGCGTGCGTGACGACCACCTTCGAACTCTGTTTCCATAAAGATGGTTACAATATCGTTAGCTAGGCCAGGACCAATAACGCGTTCCCCCATTGTAAGAATATTTGCATCATTATGAAGTCTACTATACTTAGCGGAAAAAGAGTCATGGCAAAGTGCAGCGCGAATACCTTTAATCTTATTAGCGCTAATCCCGATGCCAATACCAGTACCGCAAATCAAAATACCTCTGTCTACTTGACCAGATACGACTGCATTTGCTACAGGTACAGCAATATCAGGATAGTCGCAAGAATCAGCTGTATGACAGCCAAAGTCCTCTACTTCATGTCCCAATGCATTTAACAATTCCTTAACGGATGATTTTAAATGTAATCCGCCATGATCACAACCGATTGCAACTTTCATAATTTCATCTCCTACGCTTTCTGAGGCACTGATGTAAGACCAGCCTCTACTAAGTGATAAATTTGTTCCGCACATTGATTATATACGGTCTGATCAGATCCATATGGGTCCGTAACATCACCATCTTGACCACCCCACTCGGAAATCGTTTTGATTTTACGTTCCTCAAATGGGAATTGGCGAAGTAGTACAGATTTATGATCTTTCGTCATACCAATGATAAGATCTGCTGCATTGACAAGCTCCATCGTCAATGGTCTCGATTCATGATCAGAAATATCTGCAATGGAACGGACGGCTTCCACGGCTTGTTCAGTTGGTTTTGCACCATAAGCGGCAAATAACCCAGCCGATACAGTGGTAACATCCTTATGTTGCTCCGCTGCAAGTACCCGTGTAATACCTTCAGCCATAGGGCTACGGCAAGTGTTACCGGTACACACAAATAAAATATTCATAATAACATCCTTACTTAATCACATTTTGTGATTACTTTATACATTATAGCAAATTCATCCAATATGTAAAGACATTTTTCTATTATCAGTGGACATTTATAATGTTAGAAAATTTAATTATAAATGATATGATGACCAGACGCTTTTTCCATACGATTCATGATAGCAACGCCGAAACCGTCATCATTCACACCTTCTGCTAAGATTAGGGTAACACGATTTTCATTAAAATGTAACAAACTTTTATAAAAGTCATGGCCTAATGCTAGTGCATCACCATGTGCCCCAAAACAATGGCACATAAAACGTGTATCATCTTTGATAAGCTCATAGGTCTCATGACTTACTAAACAGCCGATAGGTCCTTCTATATCTTTTGAAAGTTCTTTAAATGTATTAGCCACAGCTTCTGGAGTACCAACGACAACAGTCATCGGTGCATCAGGAGCATAATGTGTATACTTCATACCAGGAGCCTTAGGTTTGGTTTCAGCATTCACTAATGCCGTATCGTACTCTACGGTAGAAACAACTGTTTCTAGCTGTGATTTTGTAATCCCACCAGGACGCAATATGATAACCTTATCTTCATGAACTTCTACTACAGTAGACTCTACTCCGATTGTACAAGGACCAGCATCTAAAATATAAGAAATACGACCATTCATATCATTATATACATCTTGAGCCGTAGTTGGACTTGGGCGGCCTGAAATATTAGCACTTGGCGCTGCTATAGGTATACCTGCACGCTGTAACAACACGCGACATCCATCATGATCAGGACAGCGAAGCGCTACACGAGGCAATCCACCTGTTGCACGGTCTGGCACTAAATCAGACTTAGGTAGTGTAATCGTTAAAGGTCCTGGCCAAAAAGTATCCATTAATAGTTGCGCTGTCTTTGAAACCTCTGTTACCAAAGGTTTTATACTTTCACTATTAGGAACATGTAAAATCAATGGATTATCTGATGGACGGCCTTTGGCAGCATAGATTTTATCCATTGCCTCTGGATCTAGACCATTGGCACCCAAACCGTATACAGTTTCTGTCGGTATAGATACCAACTCACCATTACGCAAAGCATGGGCTAACATATCTATATCTTTTTCTGATGGATTTGTAATAATTTTAGTATCCATATTAGCCCTCATACACAGCTGTTACAACGCGGTCATTTCCACCAAGGTCTGCTATACATTGAATATTAGAGTACTGTCCTGTTTTTTCCAATAAAGCTTTTACAGCCTCAGCTTGGTCAAAACCTATCTCAAAAGCTATACGACCTTGTGGTTTTAAATATGTTCCACATTCTTTAGCTAAAATACGGTAGAATTCTAAGCCATCTTCACCACCAAACAAAGCAATATGAGGCTCATTTAACACGTCCTGAGACAATATTTTAGCATCCCCTGTACGAATATATGGTGGATTCGATACGATAAGGTCAAACTGCTCTGTATTGCCTGCTAATGTAGAAAACATATCGGACGCTAAAAATTGAACACGATCCTTTAAGTTGAATCTTTCACTGTTCTCCTCAGCCAATGATAAAGCATCAGTAGATATTTCAAGACCTACACCACTCGCATTCGGCAAATAGTGAAGTATACTTAACAATATCGTACCAGGGCCTGTACAAACATCAAGGATACGCGCTTCACTATTCTTTGGATACGTTCCTAGTACATGCTCAATCAAGGTTTCTGTATCAGGTCGTGGAATCAAAACCTTATCATTAACCTTAAAGGTAAGGCCCATAAAGTCCTTTTCCCCAATAATTGCTGCTACACAATGCCCCTTAGCGCGTTCTTGAACAAGAGGTCTAAAGGCATCGAGTTCCTCTTGAATAAGTGGTTGGTCATAATGAGTATATAGATAGATACGTTCCTTGCCTAAAACGTGAGAAAGCAGTACTTCCCCATCAAGTCGAGGTGTATCCATCTCCTTGCTTTGAAAGTACTGCTCTGTCCACTGGAGAATACGACCGATTGTCCAAATCTCCTTATGCATTTGTATTAGCCTCCTGCATTTTTGCCGCTTGGTCAGCAGCATTTAAGGCTTGAATGATTTCATCAAGATCGCCATTTAAAATAGCATCTAATTTATACAATGTTAAGTTAATACGATGATCTGTTACACGACCTTGTGGGTAGTTATAGGTGCGAATACGTTCACTGCGGTCACCGGTGCCAACTTGGCTTTTACGGTCTGCAGCCATGCTAGAAATAGCCTCTTGTTCAGCTTGGTCTTGCAATTTAGCACGCAATACACGCATAGCCTTTTCACGGTTCTGTAATTGGGAACGTTGATCCTGACAAGCTACGACAATACCGGATGGTAAGTGTGTAATACGAACAGCAGATTCAGTTTTATTGATGTGCTGACCACCGGCGCCACTCGCACGATATGTGTCGATTTTTAAGTCTTTTTCATTGACTTCAATATCAACATCTTCCATTTCTGGCAACACCGCTACTGTAACAGTGGACGTATGTACACGACCTTGTGTTTCTGTAGTAGGCACACGTTGTACACGATGTACACCAGATTCAAATTTCATCTTAGAGTATACATTTTCACCATCTACAGAGAAAATAACCTCTTTGAAACCACCTAATTCTGGTTCATTAGCATCGATAATCTCGCAACGCCACCCTTGGCTTTCCGCATATTTTGTATACATACGGAACAAATCCCCTGCGAATAATGCCGCTTCATCACCTCCGGCACCACCGCGAATCTCAATGATAATATTCTTATCATCATTAGGGTCTTTAGGCAATAAAAGGATTTGTAACTTCTCTTCTAATTCCTCTTTTTGAGGTTTTAATTCTTTTAGTTCCTCTTGTGCCATTTCACGGAATTCTTCATCCATGGATTTATCTTCAATAACTTCCATAGCTTCTTCAATACCGGTTAATACTTTTTTATAAGTACGGAATGTTTCAACTGTTTCAGATAATTGAGCATGTTGACGTGTCAATTTACGCCATTCATCTTGACGAGCAATCACTTCAGGGTCACTAATGCGCTGCTCCAGGTCCATAAATTTATCTTCAATAACTTGTAATTTATCTACTAACATGTTTATTCCTCTTCATATGCATCACTCTCTGGAGGACGAACCTCTTCAAGAGCTCGTATAGCGACTTCAATTTGATCATCTTCTGGTTCACGTGTTGTCATGTATTGTAGTACAAGACCCGGTTTAATAAGCGCTTTCACGAAAGAATGCTCACTACGACCAGCAAGACGAATAACCTCGTACGCAATACCTGCCACAACTGGCATTAGAAGTACTCGGCTCACAATACGTTCTAACAAATTAGGCCACCCTAAAAAGGCAAACACAAAGATACTAACTACCATAACAATGAGTAAGAAGTTTGTACCGCATCGCGCATGTAAGCGACTTTGTTTTCGAACGTTTTCTACGGTAAGAGGCAAATCTAATTCATAAGTATGAATAGCTTTATGCTCTGCCCCATGATATTGGAAAACTCGTTGAATGTCCTTCGTAAGACCAATCCCCCAAATATAGAGTAGGAATAGTACTAAACGAATGATACCTTCAATGAGATTTAATACTACATGATTATCCTGTACACCAGGAATGAATTTAACGATAAATGTTGGCAAAGCCAAAAATACAGCTATCGCAAAGACTGTGGAAATAACCATGGTAATGGCAATTTCACTATTAGACATTTCTTCCTCTTCATCACCAGCTGCTTTAGCAGAGAAGGACAATGCCTTCATGCCAATCACTAGAGATTCATAGAGAGCTACACAGCCACGAAGAAATGGTTTTTTCAAAATTGGATATGTGTCAGCAATGGATTTTGTAGCCTCTTTTTGGACTACAATGGTACCTGCTGGCTCACGTACAGCTGTTGCCGTATAGCCAGGGCCTCTCATCATGACACCTTCGATCACAGCTTGTCCACCGACAAACTTTTTAATACGTTCTGTGTTCACAAGAGCTCCTCTCATAAACAAATAGAGGCAGAGCCCATAGCCCTGCCAATAGATGCTACATTACATGACAAATTATTTGCCGTAACGTTTGTTAAATTGTTCAATACGACCACGAGCTTGAGCTGCGCGTTGTTGACCAGTGAAGAACGGATGGCATTTGGAGCAAACGTCTACACGAAGGTCTTCTTTTACAGAGCCAGTTTTGAATGTGTTGCCACAACCGCAAGTTACTGTAGCTTCTTTATAGTCTGGATGAATACCTTGTTTCATTCTATACACCTCTTTCCGACAATCAATATTATTCTTATAGATTATAGCATGACACTTGTACAAATGCAAGTTGCCAATACTATTCCTTGGATGCTTGTTTTTCTTCAATAGACTCAGCTAGGATAGTCTCTAAGTCGCTTTCATTAAGGATATCGCGCAATGCGATAAGCTCCTCTAAGGAAAGGGTAATCCCCTTTTTCATGCTTGTATATTCACTATCCCAAGCGCGAAGGTCAAATTTAGGATTGTATTTGCCCCAGCTAGTACATGTTAATTGTTTTTTCCAACCGTCTTTATCTTCAGACAAAGTACCAATAACTTTGAAGATTTCAAAATTGATAACTGCCATAGTATCTCCTTTCTTACACATTCGTGTAGTATGTTTCATACCTACTATATTTAGTAGTTCATATTTTTTAGGATACGATATATTTTAAACTAAAAGCTTAAGTTTTACAATTAATTTTTATAGTCGCTGTAATCTTCAATATCAATAGATGTTGTGGGAGGCATAACTTGAGCCCCTAATGTATCTACTGTTTCCTTCCAGCTTTCTGTTGCTGCTGTTACTGCGTCAACATACGCTTCATCTGCAGCCTGAACAGATTCAATTAATTGAGATTCGTCTTTTACATCTAATACGCGACGACGTACGCTGCTAAGCATATAGCCGAAGGATTCTTCTGTTTGAACAAGCATAGAAATTTCTTGAATCAATGTTTGTCCAATTGTACTGCAGAAGTACGCATACCACATATAAGCAAGCTCTGCATCTGGGAACATCCAGTATACATCATCTACAGGTGCTTCTGCCGTAATATCTACGTCTACATGATCTGTATGACGTTTAAAAGTAAGGAAGTATGCTCCGCTTTCAACTAGAGCATTGCGACCCAATTCAGATACACGACTGTCGATACAGTAAATGCCATCTTGTCCTAATGCCACATCTGTTTGACCACCTGGCAATAAAATAGAGCGCAACGATAAACCATAATTCAACACCGTAAATACTGGTAATTGAGCAAATACACCATGAGGCAATGGAATATAATTAATCGCCTTCCACTCATCCCCCACGCGCTCACGAAGGCCAACGCGCATCTTTTTAACATCATATTTACCATATACGATTTCATAGGCCCCTAATGGAGTCCACTCGCGAATAGCTTCCACACGTTTTTGGTTCAAGAAGAATTGTAAGGCCATATTGTTCAAGCCCAATTGATTTTGTGCCATCGTAGCAGGTAAAAATAATTGGGCAGTCCCTTCTGGTACCAAGTTATGCAAACCATTAGCCACTTCTTCTACAATATCTTCAGAAGATTGGAACATGCCCACCGTACCTGTAAAGATATGGTCAAAGTAACTGCGATGTGGCCAATGATTAATGATTTGAGCCATTGGATATAGACGAGATAAGATGCTATAGCAAACTGGAGATGCTGTGTAGAGAACAACCTTTTTATCTTCATAAGATTGAAGAATTTCTTCTACCATACCAGCATATTCTTCTACATAGGCGTAAAGAACAAGCTCCCCTGTTTTGCTATGAGCTTCAATGCTTTCACGAACAGGAGTGTCCCAAATAGTGCCTACATCTAGACCATCCAAAATTCCGGTATCACTGATAAAATCAAAGAGTTCAACCTTAAAGGAAGGACCATATAGAGCTTGGAGTGTATTTAAGTCGTATGGTACTGGACCAAAGGATTCAATGGTAGATTTTTCTGCCAATGCATATAGATCCTCAGGTGTGACACCCCACTCACGGGAACTAGCATTGCTAGAAATCAATTGATCTAATACATTGAAACGCATTAATTCATTTACAATATCGATACCTTCAATACCATTGGCGGCACAAAGGGTAATAAATTCTTCGTTATTTGCTTTCATATTAAACCTTTCCTGCAGAAGGACATAGATGATTTAAGAAACAGTCTTCACATAAAGGCTTGCGCGCCTTACATAATTTACGACCATGATAAATTAACCAGTGATGTGCAGCAGCCCAATCCTCTTTTGGAATAGCCTTTTGCAATTTTAACTCCATCTCTTCTGGTGTTTTTGCAATACCTAGTTTTAGTCGATTTGATACACGGAATACATGGGTATCCACCGCAATGGCTGGTGTACCAAAGAGTACAGATACTACTACATTTGCCGTCTTTCGGCCTACGCCAGGCAATTCAACGAGTTGATCAAACTCACGAGGTACCTCTCCATGATATTGGTCAACTAAAATCTGGCATGTAGCAATTAAATTTTTAGCCTTCGATTTATAAAGACCACAATCCTTAATAAGAGATTCTAACTTAGTGACGCCAATTGCTAGCATCTTAGCAGGATGATTTAACTCAGGGAACAATCGCTTAGTAACGATATTCACCCGCTCATCAGTACATTGTGCAGATAAGACAACGGCTACTAATAATTCAAATTCATTTGTATACTCAAGGGCAGGTTTTGCATCAAAATAATGCTCTTGTAGCAATTTTAACTGCTCTGCCTTTATTGCTTTTGTTACACGCATACAGCTCTCCTTTCTCACTTGTGAAAGTACAGACGCGTACAACCTATATCTTACCATACGTATTCATTTAGTTCTATGTTATAATAAATGATGTTATTCTAATATAGAATACAGGAGGTCAATATGAGTAATATTAACGATACATTAAAACGCATAAATGAACTAGCAACAAAGAAAAAATCTGGTCAACAACTCACACCAGAAGAATTAGCAGAAAAAAAAGAACTTTATGAAATATACTTAAGTTTTATTCGAGGTCAAATTACATCTACTCTAGACCGCGTTGAATTCGTGGATCCAGAAACAGGTGAACGTACAGCTCCTAAACGAGCACTCGAAAACTTGGCTAAAGAAGCTGACAAAGATATTAAAGAACATAAAGATATTCACTAAGAAAAAGCCAATTGATCAATAGATCAATTGGCTTTTTGTATAAGTTTTACTTATTTATTATAATTTACCAAGTCGTTTCATGGCATTATAAATTTTTTCTGCAAGACCTGTCATTTGGAATTTAGGAATACCGCATGCGGCAATGCGAATACCATTTGCTAAAGCAATAACATAAATATGTTCTTTCTTCAACTCTTCGCAGATAGCATTAGCAGAATCTGTAGGAATTGTAATGAAGAAACCACCGCGGTAAGGCAACATAGGAAGGCCTACTTGTGTGGCCTCTTGTTTGAATATGTCAGCACGCTCGCGAATCAATTGGTAATAGCTATTACGCTCATTTTCATAGGCTTTAAATTTAACAGGATCTGCCACAATATTTGCCATTGTACGCATTGCAGGACGACAAATATTAGACCATGTTGCACGGCTTGTCGATTTATTAATCTCTAAGAATTCATCAGCTATTTCTTCGTCATCAGAAATGCCAATCATAGCGCCTACACGTTGACCGTACATAGTGAAGCCTTTAGACAAGCTATAGCACACACATGTAAGAATTGCTTTTGGCAAGTGACCAAATTTGCTAAAGAATGCACGCACTTCTTCTTTTTCACCAGAGTAATCAAGGTAAGCTACGTCAACGCCAATGATTACATGATTACGACCAATAGCAACTAACTCTTTCAAGAAGTTAAGAATAGAATCCCAGTCTTTATCTTCAATAGAGTAACCTGTTGGATTATTGCCAGGTGTATTAAATACAATAACTACATTTGTTTGTTTAGCAGCCAATTCATTTACACGATTTTGGAATGCTTCATGATTAAAGTTATTATGTTCATCAAATAAAGAGTACGTCACAAGTGTACGACCAATATCACTACAAATGACACGGTATGCACCCCAATACCAATCTGCCGTTAATACTTCATCACCTGGCTCAGTATAGTTATGAATTAAGTGATGGACGCCACCAGTACCACCAGCTGTAGCGATGCTACGGATATGACCATCTGGACGAGAATTACCAAAACATTCTTTCTCAGCAGCTGCTAAAAACTCTGGAACACCTGCAATTGGGGCATAACCAATATGTTCAGTGTCAGAAAGACCCAAATATTCTTCTTTAACGGTTTTGAGAAAAACTAATTTACCATCTTCATCGTGAATAGCCCCTAAAGTACCATTTACAACGTTCTCGCGACCATTTTCTTTAGCATCAGCTAATGCTTGTCCAGCAGTGACAAAGATTACGTCCTTTAATTTTTTCCCTTTTGCATGCTTTGCAGCAACACTAGTCATAACTTGCACCATCCTATCTAAAATGAATATTACACACCTATCATACCTAAACTTATTTAATTATACAATGTGTATTCATGAAATATATTGTATACATAATTAATCTTACTAATTACTAGCAATTTAATCATAAATAAAGCTTGTATAGAATATATTAAATTTACTATATAAAGAAATAATTATAAATAATATGCAATGAATCGGTAAATATATAACAAAAGGACCACTCACAAGAGTGGTCCTAAATTCCTTAGAAGGAGTAGCCTACACCAGCGTGTAAACCTTTTGCAGTTTTATCGTTGTCGTTTACGCTATATTTATCATAGCCATAGTATACGTTCAAGTCTACATCAGGGCGAACTTCATATTGAGCACCTACTTGGTAAGTTTGCTTAATATCATTACCCCAACCAGCTTTAGCAAAGCCGTTTACTTTATCTGTCAAAGGTACATGACCGATAACACCAGCTTGGAAGCCTAGTTCAGTGTCATGTGTACGAATTGCAGTGCCTGCACCATAAACGTTTACGTTTGGATGCACTTTGTAAACTAATGCTAATTGATGATCTTTGATATCACCATTTTTTGCATTTAATTTATCATAAGAATATTGCACAGCAGTTTTATCAGAAAGATCGTGTTGCAAAGAAACACCGAAACCGTCGTTGCTATTGCCACCACCTTTAGATACATGTTGTTTAAATGCATAATCAGCTTGTATCTTAGTGGAACCATCGCTAATTTTTGTTACAGGTGCTGCTGCAAATGCGCTACCTGCCACAACTGTTGCTGCTAGAGTTAATAATACTAATTTTTTCATTTGTACCTCCTATACACATACCCACAGGTATGTCTTACTAAGTTACTATTTACAGATATTATAGTTATACACTCTATAAATTAGCGTTTCATGAAAACAGGGATATCAGGGATACCACTGTTAGTAGTTGTAGTGGACGCTGGACGAGATGTAGTTGTTGTTTTACCGAATTCTGGCACACTTTTTGCACTAGAATTAAAGCCAGTTGCAACAACTGTAATTTGTACTTTATCGCCCAAGCTTTCATCAATAACAGAACCGAAGATAATATTTGCATCAGGATCTGCTGCATCAGAAATAATTTCAGCTGCTTCATTAACTTCAAAGATACTCAAATCAGAGCTACCAGAAATGTTAAGCAAGATGCCTTTTGCACCATCGATGGAAGTTTCCAACAATGGGCTGTTAATAGCCATTTTTGCAGCGTCAGCAGCGCGGTTTTCACCTTCGCCGACACCAATCCCCATCAAAGCTTCGCCTTGTTCAGTCATGATAGTTTTAACGTCAGCAAAGTCAAGGTTAATCAAACCAGGAATTTGAATCAAGTCGGAAATACCTTTGATACCTTGGCGAAGAACATCATCGGCTTTACTGAATGCATCAGTAATAGTACATTTTTTATCAACAACTTGTAGTAATTTATCATTAGGAATAACGATAATTGTATCAACTTTTTGAGTCAAGAACTCAATGCCTTTTTCTGCTGCAGCACGACGGCGTTTACCTTCAAATGCAAAAGGTTTTGTTACTACACCTACAGTTAACGCACCAACTTCTTTAGCACATTCTGCAACGATTGGAGCAGCACCAGTACCAGTACCACCACCCATACCTGCAGTTACGAATACCATGTCAGCACCTTCAAGAGCTTTAATAATTTCTTCGCGACTTTCTTGAGCAGCTTCTTCACCAACTTGTGGATTAGCACCTGCGCCAAGACCTCTAGTTACTTTTTCACCAATTTGAATGGTTATATCTGCTTTAGACAATTCAAGCACTTGGTTCTCCGTATTAACTGCTATGAATTGAACACCTTTAATTTGGTTATCTACCATGCGATTAACAGCGTTATTACCGCCGCCACCTACACCGATAACTTTAATATTTGCAAAATCAGACATTGAACTTCCTCCTCTTATCGTTATGTATGTATCAATATATGTCCCAATGTATCGATTTATATACTGATTATCTTATAACAATTACATTTATTTTACACTAAAATTTGAAAACTTTCCACTATATAGAATGTGATTTATTAGAACCGCTTAGTCATAATAATCTTGCGTATAGCGCCTACATTAATAAATACACGCAACCCAAATCCAATGAGGGCTACATAATATAAATTTATACCAATGAGGTCTCCTACATATACAAGAATAACAGCTAATACTACATTTGAAAAGAACCCAATCACAAAATTACTGAGATCAAAGGTTCGTTCTAAGGCAGCACGACTACCGCCAAATACCGCATCTAATGCAGCCAGAACCGCTACAGATGTGTAGTTCGCATAACTGATAGGAATATGAAATGGTGCTATCCAACCTAATGTGGCCCCTACAATGAGCCCAGCGATAGCAAAGATATATATATTCATTCTTTACCTCCTAACTCATTAGGCTTCATATGTTCTTCTCGGAATGTTCCTGTAAAAGCAGGAATAGCTACCTCATTTTCTTCCTTAATAGTTACTTTGATGCCCCAATGTTTAAGTGAATCTACTACACCACCACGCATAGTAAGCGCAGAGTTTAATGTTTTAGGATCACCAATAGCTTTAACAGTAAAAGGTGCTCCAAATACTTTCCCATTTACTGTAATAGTAGGACCTGAACAACGTATTTCAGATGTACCAATTAGTCGTTGATCATTAATGGCTATAGCTTCAGCCCCACCAGCGCGTAATTCATTAACGATACGTAAAATATCTTCATCATGAATTACAAACAAATTAGGATTTTCACCACTTTGAATTGGTTTCAAACTATCTTCTATCAACACGCTAACACCAGGACCTTTAACATTTGTCAAAGCTGCTCTCATCATGAGTTGCTCATCAGCTTTCATATCTGTAGTAGTACCATTTTGTTTAAGCGTTTCTATTTGCTTTAATAAAGCATCTCGCTCACTTTGGGCTTCACGTAGTTGAACAGCTAAGTCACCAGCCCGCTGTAAGCGAATGTTTTCTTCTATATTATCTTGTGTCATCTTATATTGAGTTACAACCATGAACCCTAATATACAGCTGACTAAGGCAATTGCCCACCGTTCGTGTCTCACGACAATCATCTACCTTTTATCTTCAACATGACCTTGTTTATCTTGTTTTGTATCATCCTTCTTAGTAGATGAATTTTCTGTAGCCGGTGCCCCATTATGACGCTTCTTTCCTTCAGGAATTACATCGGTCTTAATGTACGGTGATGAAACATTAACATCTATATACTGTACATTACCATGGGTTTTCTTAATATCTTGTAGCATCGACTGTGTTAGCTCGGCCTTTTTAGGTAAGTCTTTTCCATCACCTAAACGAATTTGTACCCCAGATACGGTATAAGCCATAATAGCATCAGGATCACCGATATTAACCTCTGCAATACTCTTAAACGTACTTTCATCAAGAGAATTCAAATACTCAAGAGCGGCTAGAATTGGTTTATCTACAACCGTATCACCTAATAAAATATTACCAGCTTTAACACCCGAAATCATAGGTACTGATGTATCTTGTATGGCTGGCTCAGATGCTATAACCTGACCTTTACTATCAATAGTCAAATATCCGAACTGGGCCGGTACTACAGCAACGGCCTTACGTTCTACAATGTGAACCTCCATAGTCAGCGGCAATTGATATCGTATTTGGGCCTCTTCAACCCGTAAATCCTTTGCCAATCTAGATTTCAATTTTTCTGTACTAATTTGCAAAATATTGACAGGTTCATGTATATCACCTGCTACCATTACATCTTGTACAGTTACCTTATCCGATCCCGTGATTTTTAAGGATCCAAAAGGAATAGGTAGTGTAAACAACCCCACCAACACGAGAGTAACTGCACCACCGATTTTTAATACTCGTTTTCTAAATACAGCCCGTTCGTCACGAACAGGTGTAGAAGACTGCATCTCCCCAGAGTTGGATGGATGGTTTTGCTTATCATCCATAAATAACTCCTTCTGTTCTATTTAGCCTTTAAAATTTCCCTATACTAGCTGTTAATATAATTTTTTCACATAATGTAGGGAAATCGATTCCCATTTCTTTAGCTGCTTTTGGTACTAAAGACGTTGCCGTCATACCAGGAACAGTATTGTACTCAAGAACATACATTTTGTCTGCATGATCCGTCATAATATCTACACGAATAACCCCACTGCCTTGCACTTCGCGATACACAAGTTCCCCAATACGTTGCATTTCAGCAGTCATTTCGTCACTAATAGGTGCTGGTACCAAGTATTCTGTAGCACCTACCGTATATTTGCTCTTGTAGTCATATTCGCCAGAATGTGGACGAATTTCAATGACTGACAATGCTTTACCATCCAAAACAGCCACGGTAAACTCGCGACCATCAAGGAATTGTTCTACTACAAGAATTGGATCATATTTAAGAGCCTCCGTTACAGCTGCTTCTAATTGTGATGCTTCTCGAACGATTGTCACACCAATACTGGAACCTTGCGTAGCAGACTTAACAACTACAGGAATGGTAAATTCTTCACGAATATGCTCGATAATTGCCTCAGCAGATTCAAGATTACCATTATAGGATTCAGATCTTGCAGTTGGGATATTAGCGCCTTTAAATACGTCTTTACTTACTTTTTTATTCATACCTACAGCGTGAGCCATGATGCCGGAACCAGTATATGGAATTTCAGCCATTTCTAAAAGGCCTTGCAAAGCCCCATCTTCACCATAACGACCGTGAATAGCATTAAATACAACTTCACCGCCTAAGGAATCGATATCTTGCAATACTGTACGAGGATTAAGTTCTAATGTTTGAGCCTTATATCCTTTGCTAACAAGCGCTTCTGCAATAGCAGCACCTGTGCGACGAGATACTTCAGCCTCTTTGGAAGGACCACCCATCAATACGATTATTTGTTTATCTTTCATTGTAAGCCTTCCTCCAATATCGCTAATAATTTTGGTCCATATTGATTAATAGAACCAGCGCCCATTGTAATAACCAAATCATTTGGTCTTACTACTTTTGCCAATACCTCAGGTAAATCATCAACTGATGGTACATAATTTATATCTTGACCAGTCGCTTCTTTAATAGCATTTGGGATCGTATTCCCATCAATACCAGGGATTGGATCTTCACCAGAGCTATAAATATCTGTCATGTATACTTCATCAGCGCTAGCGAAAGCAGTAGCAAACTCATCCTTCAACAAGCTTGTACGAGAGAATCTATGTGGTTGGAATACACAGATGACACGATGTTTCTCAAGTTCTTTTGCAGCTTTCAAAGTAGCTTTTATTTCTGTAGGATGATGAGCATAATCATCTACAACCCATACGCCAGCTACATGACCTTTCGTTTCAAAACGGCGTTTTGCGCCAATAAATTTGCCTAACCCTTTAGTGATAACACGTGTTTCTACACCACAACAATCATGAGCCACAATAAATGCAGCCAAAGAGTTCAATACGTTGTGATCGCCAGGAACACGCAAACGAATGCGCTCAAGGTTAACACCTTTATGATATACATCGTATACCAACGTAGAATCTACATAGTGAATATTTTTAGCTACATATTCATTACTATCATCAAATCCATAAGTAATAAAGTTGCGTTTTACACGACTCATAACGTAACGAATATTTTCATTATCACCACATACGATGGCCTTGCCATTTTCTGGGAGTGTTTCTACGAACTCACAGAAGGCATTAAGTAAGTTATCCATCGTTTTGTAGTGATCCATATGATCATCTTCAATATTAGTAATAACGATAGTATGCGGACGCAACTTCAAGAAAGACCCATCACTTTCATCCGCCTCTACAACGGAGAAGTGGCCTTTACCAAGGCAGCTACTACCTTTAAGATAATCTACTTCACCACCGATAATTACCGTAGGATCAGCATCAGCTTCTACTAAAATTTGGCCAATCATAGATGTAGTAGAAGTCTTACCGTGTGCGCCTGCTACTGCGATGCCATCCGTTACATCGAGTACTGCTTTTACAATATCAGAGCGATGCAAAATGGTAATTCCTTGTTCTTTTGCAGCAACGATTTCAGGATTATCCTCACGAATCGCTGTAGAACGAACTACCGCATCTACACCATTTACATATTCTTTATTATGACCGATATGAACCGTAGCACCCATTTTTCTAAACTTAGAAATAACTGCAGATTCAGCTATATCTGAACCAGATACGTCATACCCTTTTTGGATTAAAATATTCGCTATAGCACGCATGCCAGATCCACCGATACCAATGAGATGAATCTTGTGAATACCGTCTAACATAAAAGCTCTCCTTGTTACTTTGCAATAGATAATGCAAGTTTTGCAATATCATGAGCTGCATTAGGTTTACCCAATTGCAACGCTCGTTCTCCCATTTGAGCCAACAAATCACGGTTGGCCATAAACATCTCAATTTCCCCTATTAAGTCATGAGCACTCAACATTTTATCAACGATCATGTGAGCCGCTCCTTCTTGTACAAAGATACGCGCATTATAGGTTTGATGGTCTTCCGCTGCATATGGATACGGTATCAATATAGATGGAATACCACGAACTGCTAACTCAGCAAGTCCAATAGCACCCGATCTAAATACGGCCAAATCAGCGGCAGCCAATGCTTTTGGCATATCATGTAAATACGGCAAAATTAAAGATGAATTACCTAAACCATCCCCATCTGTAATACCAAGTTGAGATAAAACAGATTCATATGCTCCATTCCCCGTAATATGGATTAATTTAATCCCTTCTTTACCTTGGAAATGCTTATGTACATCAATCATGGCATTATTGATGGTTCGCGCCCCCCGAGAACCACCTGCTATGAGGACTGTGAAAGTATCATCATTTAGGTTGAAATAATTACGTCCCGCAGTTCTTGAGTCAACTAATACCTCAGGACGCACTGGATTACCAGTATATACTACGCGTTTTGCTTTTGAAAAAGATGCTTCTGCATCCTTATAGCCTACCGCTACAACATCAACAAAACGGCTCAAAATTTTATTAGTAATGCCTGCAATGACATTCTGCTCTTGAATTAAGGTTGGAATGTTATGTAATGCAGCGGCCATGAGAATAGGACCACATACATAACCACCCGTACCAATTACCACATCAGGTCTAAATTTACAAATAATAGCATTAGCTTTAACTATGCCTAATGCAGTTTTACCTAATGTGACTAATGTATCCAATGATAATTGACGTTGCAAACCTTGTACTGGAATCGTAGTGAACTCAATACCCTCTTTAGGAACTAATGTAGCCTCTAAACCTTGCTTTGTCCCTACATATAAAACCTGTGCATCAGGGTGTTGTTTCATGATTTCCTTATATATAGTTATTGCAGGATATATATGTCCGCCAGTGCCACCACCAGAAATAATGATTCTTTTCATTAATGGTGTCCCCCTTCTTGCAACATCTGAACACAAGCTTTAAAGTCGTCACCGCGTTCTTCAAAACAGCTGTACCAATCAAAGCTTGCACAAGCAGGAGATAGTAATACAATATCACCAGACTCAGCCAATTTATAGCCTTGCTCTACAGCGTCTCTCATAGTTGAAGCACGATAAATAGGCTCTACACCAGCCGCTTTTGCAGCCTCTTCAAATCGATCTGCTGCTTCCCCCATGAAAATGACAGCTTTTGTATTTTCTTTAACCAGATGCATAAACTCTTCTAAAGGCGTCATTTTATCATGACCACCAGCCAATAGAATAACGGGTTTATTAAAAGATTCCAAAGCTTTAACTACAGAATCAACATTGGTCGCCTTAGAGTCATTATAGAATGTAATCCCATCAATTGTTTTAACCCGTTCCAACCGATGTTCTACACCATGAAACTCACTAATAATACGATGGATTTCCTCTATAGGTACTCCTAGCGCATATGTTAAAGCAATAACCGTTAAGATATTTTCAATATTATGACTACCTGGAATATGGATATCTTCATCGCCAATAACGGCTGTCGCTATACCGTCCTTTACTACATAACATTGACCATTAGCATAATAGGCGCCATTCTCAACAGTTTGTTTTTGGCTAATTTGTAGAATGTCACTAGGCGCACGATGCTCCATATCAGCTACTACAGAATCATCAATATTGAGAACTAAGAAATCGGATTTCAATTGGTTTTCAAAGATACGTTCCTTAGCGGCAATATAGTTTTCCATCGTCTTATGCCGCGCTAAATGATCTGGCGTAATATTGAGCATAATGGCCCCTATAGGTCTAAAATGCTTAATTGTCTCTAATTGATAGCTAGATAGCTCGGCTACTAAAAAACCGCCTGCTGGCATCGAATAGGCCACTTCACTAAGAGAGTCGCCAATGTTCCCACCAACGCGAACTGGCCTTCCAGAGCCTTCTAGCACTTTAGTTAATAAGGTTGTAGTCGTAGTCTTACCATTTGTACCTGTAACGGCTACGATAGGTGATTTAGATACTTCGTAAGCTAACTCTACTTCGCTAACCACATCAATGCCGCGAGCTTGAGCGGCTTTTACAATGGGAATATCTAAAGAAATACCTGGAGAAATAACGATGCGATCCACGCCATCTAGCAAGGATTCATCTTGACGACCTGTAATAATCTCTACACCTGCAGCGACTAAACGTTCTTCTTCTGCTATTGGCAATGTTACAGGTTTATAATCATTTAATACAACATGAGCACCCACTTGGGCTAATACCCAAGATGCGCCTATACCGCTGGCACCAGCGCCAAGTACAAGTATATGTTTATCTCCGTATTCCATCTGTATCACCTAAATTATCAACAAAAATAATGTATTCCTATCTTATAAGCATACCATTATTTACGGGTTCCGTTAAGTATTATCTTATAAAGTTATAGTCGCTAATACTACACCAATAACGGCTAATACAGCACCAGCAAACCAGAAGCGATTAACTACGGTTTGTTCTGCCCATCCAGACAATTCGAAATGATGATGAATAGGACTCATTTTAAATACACGTACACCGCGTGTTTTAAAGGAAATAACTTGAATAATAACGGATAAAGCTTCCATAACAAAAATGCCGCCAATTACAACGAGTAGCAATTCTGTTTTAGTTAAAATAGCCATGGCCGCAAAGGCACCCCCTAAAGCCAAAGAGCCTGTATCACCCATGAATACTTTAGCAGGATTTACATTATATACCAAGAAGCCAAGGCATACAGCAGCTACAATAGCACCAAAGTAAGCAACGCTTTCAGCACCAATAGAATTTGTCATAGATGCAAGCATAAGGCCAATAACTGAGAAGGCAATCGCCGCCACTGCAGACGTACCGCTTGCAAGACCATCGAGACCATCTGTAAGATTTACAGCATTTGTAGCACCTACGATAATTAAGAATGCCAATACATAATAACCCCAACCTAATTGAAGATGTACATCTGCTACAGGAATCCACAATGTGGTAGGAACAACCATAATTTCAGTAATGAAGTAACAGAATACAGCTGCCAAAATAAATTGGCCCAATAATTTTTGCTTAGCTGTTAAACCAAGATTACGTTTTTTAACGGCTTTTACAAAATCGTCAAAGAAGCCTAATAAACTATGACCTAATGTTAAAAATAATAACATTCCTGTACCTACATTCCAGGGTGCAAAAATAGCTACACCAAGAACGAGAGCTACCATCATAAAAGCACCGCCCATTGTTGGTGTACCAGCTTTTGCTTGATGGCTTTCAGGACCTTCTTCACGAATACTTTGTTGTGCGTGCAAAGAACGCAACATAGGAATACCGATTTTACCTAGCACAACTGTAATGATAAAGGTCACTACAAAGGCTAATAGAATATGATATATCATATGAATCCTCTTCTTACTAATAAACAGATGACGGCTAGATACAACTAGCCGCTACCTTTTATTCTCGATCTTTTAATTCTTCAACAACGCGCTCCATTCGCAAACCACGGGAACCTTTTACAAGGATAACGTCCCCTTTTTCGCGAATATCGCTATAAGCGTTGGCCATTTCTAAATGGCTATTACAACGGAATGTAGTTAACCCTGCTTTTTTTGCTTCTTTTGCTATAAAAGCAGCTGCATCACCGAAGGTAAACACTACACTATAACCCTCTTCAGCCAATAATTGACCAATTTCACGATGTGCTTCCTCGGAGAAATCGCCAAGTTCAAGCATATCTCCAAGCATAGCAATCTTACGTTTTCCTTCTAATTGACCTAAAGCTTTAATAGCTTCAGCCATAGAGGAAGGATTCGCATTATATGCGTCATTTAAGATAACCATATCGTCAAATGGTACAATTTCTTGGCGCATAGGAGTGCCTGTAAACTCACTTAAGCCTTTACGAATTGTATTAGACTTAATACCTAACACACGACCAGCTACGATTGCTGCCAATGCGTCATATACATTGTGTTCACCAATCATAGGCAAGAAGATATCGAAAACTTCATCATAACATTTGCAAGTAAACTTGATACCATCTTTTTTATAACGTAAGTGGCTGCCAATGCATGTAGCATTACGTTCGATGCCATACGTAATAGTCTTACCTTTAGCTAGGCTATCCATAGCCTTAACATATGGATCATCTTCATTAAGAATAGCTACACTATTTTTTGGCAAGCAACGAATTAACTCACCTTTCGCTTCTGCAATAGCTTCACGAGAGCCTAATAGTTCGATATGACTTGTACCAACATTCGTAATAATACCCATAGTTGGCTCAGCAATTAATGCGAGCTCTTCAATTTGACCAAGACCACGCATCCCCATTTCTACTACACAAGCTTCATGTTCTGCAGTTAAACGCAACAATGTTTTTGGCAAGCCAATTTCATTATTGAAGTTTTTCTCTGTTTTTAAAACGTTAAATTCTGTACCAAGTACAGCTGCCACCATTTCCTTTGTCGTAGTTTTACCAGAGGAGCCAGTAATCGCTACTACAGGAATATCAAAACGGCGACGATGGTAACGTGCCAAGTTTTGGTATGCTACCAAGGTATTTTCTACCTCAATACAAGCAATACCTTCTACTACACGACCTTTTTCTACAATAGCACCGGTAGCACCCTTTTCAATAGCTGTATTAATAAAATCATGACCATCAAAGGTATCGCCTTTTAAGGCTACAAATAAAAATCCAGATTCAATAGTTCTTGTATCAGTAGATACATCTAAAAACTTAATATTGTCGGTATGTGCACTCGTCCCCGCAGTGGCTTCGACCACTTGAGACAATGTAAATTCTGCCATATTAGATCTCCTTGAGGGCCGCTCGCGCCTCTTCACGATCATCAAAATGAATCGTTTTATCCTTTAAGATTTGATAATCCTCATGCCCCTTACCTGCAATCAGTACAATATCCCCCGGCTTTGCATTTTGTATTGCATGTTGAATCGCTTCCCGACGATCAACGATAACTTCATAATGAGAGCCTTCACGAAGGCCTTCTTTAACGCCTGCTTCAACATCTTTGACAATCTGTACAGGATCCTCTGTACGTGGATTATCAGATGTAACGTATACCACATCACCATATTGAGCAGCAATGCGGCCCATAATAGGACGTTTAGTAGCGTCTCGGTCACCACCACAGCCAAAGACTACGATAATACGATTTTCTTGAATAGCCTTAGCAGTTTGTAAAATATTTTCTAAACCATCAGGTGTATGTGCATAGTCTACAACAACTGCAAATGGTTGACCTTCTTCGATTAATTCAAAGCGACCAGGTACAGCACTAAATGTTTTTAATGCTTTATCAATATCCTCCATGGAGATACCTTCTAACAAACAAGCACCGATAGCTGCTAACGTGTTATACACATTAAATAGACCTGTCGTATTCATAGCCACTGTATAGTCATGATCATCATAAGATACAGTATAACGGCTAGATTTAGGCGTCATAGCAACATCGTGAGCATTCAATGTGCCGTTTCCATCAATACTATAGGTAATAATAGGTGCTTTAGTTTTTTCAACAACCCGGTGACCATATTCATCATCGATATTGATAATAGCGCCCTTACCAGATTTAGTTTGGTTAGGTTCACTTACTTGTTCAAACAATTTACATTTAGCTGCCAAATAGTTCTCAAAGGTTTTATGGAAGTCTAAATGATCCTGTGTCAAATTAGTAAATACAGCTGTATCATATTCAACACCAGATACGCGACCTAGCGCTAAAGCATGAGAAGAAACCTCCATTACACAATGTGTAATGCCTTCCTCTACCATTTGATGAAGAATATGTTGCAAATCTACTACATCAGGTGTCGTATTATGTATCGGATACGTTGTATCGCCGATCATAATATGAACGGTGCCAATAATCCCTACTTTATAACCTTGCGCTTTCAAAATATGACGAATCATATGCGTTGTAGTTGTCTTACCATTAGTGCCAGTAACACCAATCATACGCATGGAGTTAGCTGGATAATCAAAGAAATAAGGTACGCAAGCCATCATAGCCTCACGAGTATCCTCTACAGTGATAGTACAAACATCACCACTTACTTCTACTGGTTTAGATACTAGTACTGCTACTGCACCAGCTTCAATAGCTTTATTTACATAGTTATGACCATCTACAGTAGCACCATCTAAAGCAATAAATAAACTACCGGCTTTAACTGCACGAGAGTCCGCTGTAATATCTAAAATTTCAACAGCTGTATTACCTGTTACTTGCGGTGCTTGCAATGTTTTCACTATATCTTGTAATTGTTTCATATACAATCTCCTTTACACGCAAAGGAAAGCAGCCCAATACGAGCTGCTTTGCCTGCTAGTCTATAATTTGCTGTTTCTCTTGCACATTACGTTCAGTAACAGCGCTTTTAGTGCTATAAACAAAAGAATCAGGCAAAACCATCCCTAGTTGTTCTTCTGCGATCTGTTGGATACGAACAGGAGACTTCAAGGAAGCTACCTCTACATCCAATGCATCGTTTTCTTTTGTTAATTGTACTACAGCTTGCTGTGTTTTAACTACTTCATAGCCTAATTTCGTGCTGTATGCATTCATAAACATCATGATAAGTAAAAATGCAACTAATGCAGCAATGCCATAAATAACTTGCCACATCATAGGGCTCAAATCTAGAACCACATTTGCACTACGTTTTCTCCCTTGTGTAGCAACCAACACATCGCTTTTTACTTGGCCCACAACAGCCTTTCTCGCTAACATAAATACTAACCCCTTCCAATTCTACAACTTGACGGCTACGCGCAACTTCGCACTTCTAGCCCTCGGATTAACCTCAATCTCCCCTGCACTTGGCTCTATAGCCTTATTCTTCGCCTTCACAACTGCTTTGTGGTTACATACACACATTGGCAATTCTGGAGGACATATACATGCTGTACTTAATTCTTTGAAAGTTTGTTTCGTAATTCGATCTTCCAAAGAGTGGAATGTGATAACCCCAATTTTCCCCTTTGGTTTCAACATAGATACAGCATCTACAAAACTATCATGCAAGATAGCTAATTCTCTATTTACCTCAATGCGAATGGCTTGGAACGTCCGTTTCGCCGGATGTGGCCCATCTTGACGCGCCTTCGCAGGTATTGCTTGCTTAATAATTCTAACTAACTCACCGGTAGTAGTAATTCGATTCTCTTGACGTGCATTCACAATAAATTTAACAATGCGCTTAGCCCATCGTTCTTCCCCATAATCGCGGATGATTTGCAGCAATTGTTCAGCATCGTACTCATTAACAATTTCCTCTGCTGTAAGTGGTGCATCTTTATCCATACGCATATCGAGCGGTCCATCATTCATATATGAAAAGCCACGCTCTGGGGTATCGAGCTGATAACTTGATACGCCAAGATCAAATATAAAACCATCTACCTCATAGATGCCCGCAGTTTGGAGAGCTTCTTTTAAGTTAGAAAAGTTTGTTGGTATTGTTAATACCTGACAATTTAAATCAGACAACCTCTGTCTAGCTACGCTCAATGCGTCTTCGTCTTGATCTAAACCTATTATCATGCCTTCTGGGTCAAGCATTTCGCCCACTGCGTGAGCATGACCTGCTCCACCAAGGGTACAGTCCACATAAATGCCTTTCGGATTAGTTACGACGGAGTCCACCGTTTCGCGTAAAAGTACGCTGGTATGATTAAATTCCATCATAGCCTCCTATAACATAATCCCTTCAAGCCCTTCGACTAATTCTTCCATACTTTCAGCCACTTGATCATCATAGTAATCGTATTTTTCGCGGCTCCAAATTTCAACGTGATCCCCAGCACCGACAATAACGGCCTGTTTATCAAGGCTCGCATATTCACGTAGTGGCACAGGAATGAGGACACGACCTTGTTTATCATATTCAAGCTCAGCAGCACTACCGAAAACAAAACGTTTTAAGGCACGTACGCTAGCTTTAGTGGAGGATTGTGCTTGTAAGGCATCAGAAATTTTCTTCCACGCCTCTTGTGTGTAAATAGCTAAGCAGTCATCTAATCCTTTTGTGACAATGCACAAATCGCCTAATTGTTCACGTATTTTGGCAGGTATAATCATCCGCCCTTTTGTATCAATGGTGTGATTATATTCTCCCATGAACATACGTATCACCGCCCTTTACTATTCCTTATCCACCACTATATGGTAAATTCTACCACAATTCCCCACCTTTAACAACAAATTTTCCATTTTTAACCCACTTTTTTATATTTTTCTTATTCAATCTCTATTTTTCTTCTTTTTTCTACAATACATATGTTCGAATATAAAACTAAAAGTAGCTGTTAAAAACCACTATTTACCACAACAACACAAAATTTATATCACAAAAAAGAAAACCGCGTAACATTTCTGTTACGCGGTTTCTATACCTACGATAGATCAAAGAATTAATCTATCAATTGGGAGGCTAATTATTTAGTTGTTTTTACAGCTGCTTGTGGAGCTTGTTGTGGTTGTTGTGCAAGCACTTTATCAAGAAGATCACGGATTTCTTTATTTTGAGCTTGTAAATCAGCCACTTTATCCTCAAGAACTTTTACAGTTGCTGGGGATGCTTTAGGAGCTGTAGGAGCACTACCGATACCGATTGTTACACCAGCATTTGCCATTACGCTATGGTCACCACCATAAGCTGCGCCAGCATGGATTAACAAATCAGGGTTTGCATAATGAGCTACACCCAATGCAGTAGATGTTTTACCTTTGTAAGTACCAACAGCGGCCATGATTTGAGCTTTTTGACCTTCGTGATATTCGATAGGTTTCAATGCTGCCAATGCTGCTGCATTAGCACCCACTACTTTAACATCGCGTTCTACGCTACTAATACGGCGAGAGTTTTCTGCGATTTGAGCATCGTGTTGAACAAGAGTTGCATGGTCTTGAAGAGCTACGTTAGAAGCTTTCAAGCTATAGTTTGCAGCTTCAGCCAATGTACCGATGTCTTGAGTATTTTTATCTACTTGTAATCCTAATACATTAACTTTTTCATGATTTTCTAATGCCAATGTACCAACAGCTTTAGTTAATTTAACATTTTCATCAACTTTGTTATTTACATCAGAAATGTCTTGAGTATTTTTGTTTACTTGTAAACCTAATACACTAACCTTTTCTTGATTTTCTAATGCTAGAGTACCAACAGCTTTAGTTAATTTAGTATTTTCATTAACTTGAGTTGCTACTTCTGTTACACGATTATCTACTTTAGTAATATTTGTAATATTAGTATCTACCTTAGCATTGAGAGTGTTGATGTTAGCAATATTTGTATTAACTTGATTAGATACTTTACTAATATTGCTTGTATTTGTATTAACTTGGTTAGTTACATTCGTAATATTAGTCGTATTTTGGTTAACAACATTATTAATATTAGCAATATTAGTTGTATTAGTATTAACTTGTTTAGATACATCGTTAATAACTTTGCTATGTTCATCAACTTTGTTGATTACTTTTTGTACTGTTACATTAGTGTTTTGAATTGCTTCTGCATTTTGTTTGATCGCTGCTTTGTTAATATTGATGTTTTCAGTGTTATGTTTGATTGCTTCAGTATTAACAGAAACTTGGCTTTGAACATTTTTAATGCGTTCTTCATTAGCATTTGCTTTTTGAGTATTTGCATTCACTTGTTCTTTCACTTTGCTTACATCAACACTTACGTTTTGTAAGTTTTTGATTGCTTCGGTGTTTTTGCCAACTTGGTCTTTCAAGCCAGTTACATCAGTTTTGATATTGTTGATTACAGTATTTTGATTATTTACTCTTACATCAATATCAGTCAATTTGTTGTCAATAGTAGTTACTTTATTATCAATGTTAGTAACTTTTGCATCAATATTCTTCACATCATTTTGAACATTAGTAATATTGTTATTTACAATATTAAGTTGTTTATCAACTTTAGCACTAATGTTGTTGATATTGTTATTTACAATATTGATTTTTTGATCAACCTTAGCATTGATGTTTGTGATATCAGCTTTTACTACTGTTACATCAGCTTTAATATTGTTTACATTTTTTTCAACATTTACAACATTAGCTTTAATGTTATTAATATTGGAAGTATTGTTTTGAATATTTACAGTATTAGCTTGAATGTTACTATTTTGAGCGTTAATGTTTTGAGTAATATTTTCTACTTTTTGAGCGACATTAACGATTGTAGTATTGCCTTTACCAACTTGACCTTTCAAGGATTCAATAGCTTGAGAATTAGCATCAACTTTACCAGTCAAGTTATTAATAGCCGTTGTATTAGATTCAATACGACCAGTATTAGCATTTACTTTAGCAGTTACATCTGTAATATTAGCTGTGTTACCAGCGACTTGTTTACTAATGTTTGCAATAGCTGTTGCATTGTTAGAAATATTAGTTGTATTATTTGTAACTTGTTTACTTACATTAGCAATAGCTGCAGTGTTATTAGCAATATTAGTAGTGTTATTAGTTACATCTGTGCGAATAGCTTTAATATCTGCAGTGTTAACATCTACTTTATTACTGATGTTTGTCACATTAGCTTTAATGTCAGTAATAGCTTTGCTATTATCAACGATTGCTTTTGCGTTAGCATCAACTTTAACATTTACTTCATTAACTATACTGTTGATAGTTTTATTGATTTCTATGTTGTTATTAGTAATCTTAGCATCAATATTTTTGTCAACTTTGTTAATGATTGTTGTGTTGTTTTCATTGATTGCATTTGCAATGTTTTGGTTAATTACAGTGTTGTTAGCTTCAATCTTAGCATTAATTGTATTTTCAACATTAGTAACAGTTGTACCAACTTGACCTTGTAATTTCTTAATAGCATCTTCATTAGCACTAATGCGTCCAGAATGTTCTACAATATTGCCTTGTAAGTAATCTAAACGTTCATCATGACGATCTACACGTTTAGTAAGACCATCCAAATCACCTTTAACACCGTCAATCTTAACATTTACATCACCAATCTTAGTATTTATTGTATTGTTGATTTCTTTGTTATTTTCATTGATTTTTACATCGATGTTTTTATCAACTTTGTTAATGATTGTTGTGTTATTAGCAGTAATCTTAGCATCGATATTTTGATCTACTTTGTTAAGAATTGTAGTATTGTTAGCTTCAATCTTGTTGTTAATAGTAGATTCAATGTTAGTAATGGTAGTACCAACTTTACCGTTCAATTCAGCAATAGCTTTTGCATTCTTGTCGATAGCAGCTTTGTTATTGCCAATGAATGTACGGTTTTCGATAGCAATTGTACCAGCTACATTGATATCTTTTTCATTTTGGTCAACACGTTTAGTAAGACCATCCAAATCACCTTTAACACCGTCAACTTTAACATTTACATTGTTGATTGTATTGTTAATCGTTTTGTTATTTTCAGCGATCTTAACATCTACAGATTTATCAACTTTGTTAATGATTGTTGTGTTATTTTCGTTGATTGCATTTGCAATGTTTTGGTTAATTACAGTGTTGTTAGCTTCAATCTTAGTATCGATATTTTTATTAATAACTACATTGTTTTCAGTAATTTTGTTATTAATAGTAGTTTCGATATTTTTAACTGTATTACCAACTTGACCTTTTAATTCATCAATAGCTTTTTTGTTATCGCCAATGAATTTACGGTTTTCGATAGCAATTGTACCAGCTACATTGATATCTTTTTCATTTTGATCTACACGTTTAGTAAGACCATCCAAATCACCTTTAACACCGTCAACTTTTACGTTTACATTGTTAATAGCTGTTGTGTTATTAGTAATATTTGTAGTATTTTCATTGATACGTTTACTATTGTCAGCAATTGCCACTACATTAGTTTGAATGTTTGTAGCATTGTTAGCAATGTTAGTAGCATTATTTTCTACTTTACCGTTGATATTAGTGATTTGGTTTTTAATATCGTTGATTACGGTAGAAGATTTACCTACTTGACCTTTTAATTCATCGATAGCTTTTGCATTAACATTAATATTTGTAGTGTTATTTGCAATAGCAGCTTTGTTATCGCCTATGAATTTACGGTTTTCAAGAGCAATTGTACCTGCTACGTTGATATCTTTAGTATTTTGTTCAACTTTAGCAGTAAGGTCTTTCAAGTCACCTTTAACTCCATCAACTTTAACGTTTACATTGTTGATTGCTGTTGTATTGTTAGCAATGTTTGTAGTATTTTCTGTAATACGTTTGCTATTATCCGCAATTGCTATTACATTCGCTTGGATATTTGCAGCATTGTTAGCAATATTAGTAGTATTTACTTTAACACTATCTTCTACTGCTGTAATACGAGTAGAGTTATCTACAATATTGTCTTGTAGGTAATCTAAGCGTTGGTCATGACGATCAACACGGCCTTTCAAGCCTTCTACATCACCTTTAACACCATCAACTTTAACGTTTACGTTGTTAATTGCTGTAGTATTTTTAGCAATGTTAGTAGTATTAGCATCTACTTTCATATTAGTTGCATCGATACGTTTGCTATTGTCTACGATAGCGTTTGCATTAGCATCAACTTTAACATTTACGTTGTTAATTGCTGTAGTATTTTTAGCAATATTTGTAGAATTGTTTTCTACTTTACCGTTGATATTAGTAACTTGTTTCTTAATATCATTGATAACTGTAGAGGATTGACCTACTTGACCTTTTAACTCATCGATAGCTTTAGCATTGATATTGATATTTTTAGTATTGTTTGCAATAGCAACTTTATTATCGCCAATGAATTGACGGTTTTCCATTGCAATTGTACCAACTACATTAATATCTTTTGCATTAGCTTTCACACCATCTTCAACTACGGAAATACGTGTGGAGTTATCCTCAATGTTACCTTGTAAGTAGTCTAAACGTTGGTCATGACGATCTACACGACCTTTAAGGCCATCTAAATCACCTTTAAGACCATTCAAGTCACCTTTAACGCCATCAATCTTAACATTTACATCCCCAATCTTAGTATTGATTGTGTTGTTGATTTGTTTGTTATTTTCATTGATTTTTACATCGATGTTTTGATCAACTTTGTTAAGAATAGTAGTGTTATTAGCATTGATTTTTGCATCAATGTTTTGATCTACTTTATTGATGATTGTTGTATTATTGCTGTTAATTTTATTATCAATGTTTTGGTTGATAACAGTATTGTTAGCTTCAATCTTAGTATCGATATTTTTATTAATAGTTACATTGTTTTCTGTAATTTTGTTATTAATTGTAGTTTCGATATTTTTAATTGTAGTGCCAACTTGACCTTTTAATGCATCAATAGCTTTTGTATTTTTATCAATAGCAGCTTTGTTATCACCGATGAATTGACGATTTTCCATAGCGATAGTGCCAACTACATTGATATCTTTAGCGTTAGCTTTAACACCATCTTCTACTACAGTAATACGTGTAGAGTTATCTACAATATTACCTTGTAAGTAGTCTAAACGTTCATCATGACGATCTACACGACCTTTAAGGCCATCTAAATCACCTTTAACACCATCAACTTTAACGTTTACGTTGTTGATATTATTATTAATCACTTTATTATTTTCAGTGATTTTTGCATCAATATTTTGATCTACTTTATTGATGATTGTTGTGTTATTAGCATTGATCTTAGCGTCAATATTGTTATCTACTTTATTGATAATAGTAGTGTTGTTAGCTTCAATCTTATTATCGATAGTTTTGTTAATTACTGTGTTGTTTTCGTTGATTTTATTAGTAATTGTGTTTTCGATATTTGTGATTTGTGTGCCAACATGACCTTTTAATTCATCGATAGCTTTTTTGTTGTCCCCAATGAATTTACGGTTTTCAATAGCAATTGTACCTGCTACGTTGATATCGTTTTCCGCTTTATCTACACGTTTAGTAAGACCATCCAAGTCACCTTTAATACCATCAACTTTAACGTTTACGTTGTTGATATTAGTGTTGATTACTTTATTATTTTCAGTAATCTTTGCATCAATATTTTGATCTACTTTATTAATAATAGTAGTGTTGTTAGCTTCAATCTTATTATCGATAGTTTTGTTAATTACTGTATTGTTTTCGTTAATTTTATTAGTAATTGTATTTTCGATATTTGTGATTTGATTGCCAACATGACCTTTTAACTCATCGATAGCTTTTTTATTAGCTTTTACGCCATCTTCTACAACGGAGATACGTGTAGAGTTATCATTAATATTATCATGTAAGTATTCTAAACTTTGATCATGGCGATCTACACGACCTTTAAGACCATCCAAGTCCCCTTTAACACCATCAACTTTTACATTAACGTTATTAATTGCAGTTGCATTTGCTTCTACTTTGCTATTGATATTAGTGATATTGTTTTTAATATCTTTAATATCTACTTGAACATTACCAATATTTTGGCCAACTTTACCTTTTAAATCAGCAATATCTTTAGTGTTGATATTAACTTGGTTTTGAGTGTTGGATACATCAGTTTTGATAGTTTTATTATCTTGTTCAAGCGCCTGGATGCGACCTTCATGATTGCTCAACGCATCATTATGATAGTTGAAACGATTCATCAAATCAGTATGATTTTTATCAACTTTAGCATTCAATTCAGTAATTGCAGTAGAATTTTTGTTAATATTTGTAGTGTTATTAGTGATGTTAGTTGTATTAGTATCAACTTTTGCACTTACATTACTTACAGAGTTATTAATCTTTGTAATGTCTACTTTAACTGCATCAATCTTAGCATCTACATTTTTATTGACTTCATTAATGATTTTTGTGTTATTTTCAGTAATTTTATTGTCAATAGTTGTATTGATGTTAGTAATCGTTGTACCAACTTTACCTTTCAAGTCTTCGATGGCTTTTTTATTTTCACCGATAGCTTTTTTGTTATCACCGATACCTTTGCGGTTTTCCATCGCTATAGTATTGTTGAAAGTAATGTTATTGGTATTCTCTTCAACTTTAGCAGTCAAATCATTAATAGCTTTGCTATTATTGTTAACATTAACAGTTAAATTATTGATAGCTTTTTTGTTGTCGTTAACTTTAACATCAACGTTGTTAATATTATTATTCAACTCAGTCTTAACATTAGTGATATTGTTGTTTAACTCAGTTTTTACATTGTTGATATTTGTTTTAATATCAGCAATTTTAACATCTACATCTTTGTTAACATTATTGATAATAGTTGTATTGTTGTTTTCAATTCGCTCATCAACTTTGCTTAAAATTGTAGTGTTATTATTTTGAATTTCAGTGTTAATATTTTGATTTACTTGGTTAATAATATTAGTATTATTAGCTTCGATGTGTTTTTTAACACTTGCATCGATATTAGTGTTTACATTATTAACAACATTATTCGTGATGTTAGTAACTTGATTATTGATTCTTGTGTCGATGTTATTGTTGATTTCTGTAAATCTAGCATCGATATTATTATTAATATTAGTAATATCTTGTTGAATATTAGTAATTTGAGTGCCAACTTTACCTTTTAGGCCTTCGATATCTTTACTATTTTTATCAACTTTAGCATTGATAGTAGTAATATCGGATTTAATACCTATAATGTCAGTTTTTACACTCTCAACGTTATTATTAATGTTTGTAATATTAGAAGTATTCTTTTCCACCTTTTGGTTAAGAATATTAATATTATTTGTATTTTTCTTAACATTCTTAACATCAGTAGTTACAACTGTATAATAATTGTTAATTACAGTGTTCCCATTAGAACCGTCTTTTTTAGGTTCTTGTTGTTGCCATTGTTGTTGGTCTTGTTGCCATTGTTGCTGTTGTTGCGGCACTTGTGGACGTGGACGTCTTTGTTGCTGCTGTTGTTGTTGCTGTGGCACTTGTTGTTGCCATTGCTGCTGTTGTTGCTGTTGTTGTTGCTGTTGATCTAATTGTTCTGGATCCACTTGATGTTGATTTTGATTGTGTCCCCATGCATTTTGATCTGGTGTCAACCATCTTTGGCTACCAATAAGATCAGCTCTAGCCCAATCCTCAGGGCTGGATGCATTAGCAACACCTCCAGAAAAGCTAGCCGCCAAAATAACTGCTGCTACAATTGTAGTAGCGGATTTTTGATGTGACTTAGCCAACTCAGACGTTACAACGTAAGCGTGCTTAGTTGCACTCCATACAACTTTGAATACCTTATTCATATTAAGTTCCCTCCCAACATTTGTGGCTCTCACCCCACAATGAAGAAATAAATCAAATATTGCACTCTTTTTCACTAAACATTCACAATATTTAACTTAATATTACCATACATTTTTTTAAAACTCTATAAAAAAATTAATAAGTTAAACTTATGCTTCATTTTTCACTCATAAAAAAGCCATCACAAATATGCATTTTTACTGTGTATTTAATATAATATTATTTCATAAAATGAAATTTTAATTTTTAAAATTATTTAATTTTTAGAATATTATTTTTATTCACTTCTATAGAAAATATGAAAAAACCCTCATCAATGTATACTTTATACATTGATGAGGGTTTTTTGTCTCTATTTATATCGTTTTATTTCGATTATTAGAATTTAGATTCAATAGCACCTTGAAGATCGCCTTTTGGTAAGAAACCAATTTTACGATCTACTACTTCGCCATCTTTTAAGATAACAAATGTAGGCAATACTTCAACTTGTAAATTACGTGCTAATTCTGGTTCTTCATCAGCATTTACTTTTACAAAGTTAGCTTTACCTTCAAGCTCACCAGCAATTTCTTCGATGATTGGCATCATACGTACGCAATAACCGCACCATGGAGCCCAGAAATCAATAACAGTAACGCCACCTTGATTAACTAAATCTTGATATTCAGCAGTTTTTAATTCTTTTAATTCGCTCATTGTACCCTCCTACGGTAATTGAACTAATACACAATCTTGAATGACATGCAGGTTTAAAGCATGTGCTTTTTCAACAACAGATGGTTTATCCGCTCCTGGTTGCAACCACACAGTAGAAATGCCAAGTTCTTTACATTCATCTAATGCAGCCAAGCCTGCTGCTTCTGGTACAACAAAATCCACAACAGCTGGTACAACAGGGAGTGCAGAAAGACTAGAGTAACATATATCTCCATCTATTTCTGCAATATTAGGATTAACTGGATATACTTCATATCCGTGATCTTTAAGACATTTATAAATCTTATAGCCGAACTTTTCGGTTTTATGAGTGGCTCCAATAACGGCCCACACTTTTTGATCTAAAGCTTGTTGAATTGTCATTACGACCACCTCTTATATATTATTATAAATAAATATCGAATTTTGTCAATGTAATATATCGAATTTTATAATTAATGAATTATACTCTTTTAGCAAACATTTTAGAACTAAAATCAATTGATCGCTCATCATTTAATGACAATTGTTTTTTGCCTCAAACCTGAAACCGATAGGTCTAAATGAATTAAATCAGAAAGGCTTATTTCTCGATGAGTATACCTAGAACCATCTATAAGCCCACCTACAATGGCTAATTCCCCTAAAATTCTAGACGCAGACCATTGTTGTGCTTTGAGTTCTCGGATTGTAATACTCTTTTGACGCTTAGAGAGTCTATGCCCATCTATATCTACCAAAAGTGGTGCATGACCATACTTAGGAACCTCTATATGCTTATGGGGATAACATTGTTGTAATGTTTTATACAAATATAATTGCTGCCCTGTTGTATCAAGTAAATCATCACCACGAATAATTTCAGTTATTCCCATTGCTATATCATCTAAGACAACTGCTAAATTATAAGCATACATACCATCACCACGACGTAATACATAATCATCTAATTCACCGTCTAAGTGAATATGCTGCGTACCTTGCCAACGATCCTCAAACTCAAGGTTACAGGAATCTACAGCTAGACGTAATGAAGGTTCTTTCATAGAGTATAATTCATCTATATCCCTCTTACTCAAATGTCGACATTTGCCATCATAACGATGAATTATTTCACCTATATGAGGAGCCGAGGCTATAGATTGTAACCGTGTTCTATTACAGAAACAAGGATAAATTAGTTTTTCTAATGCAAGACATTCTAATACATTAGCATAGTAATCTTGTCGTTCACTTTGCCAATATGTTGATTCTGAGCCGCCAATACGAGGCCCTTCATCCCATTCAAAACCAAGCCATTCTAAATCATCTAAGAGTGCTTCCCCTAATTCCCGTTTAGAACGTTGAAGATCTATATCCTCCATTCGAACTACATAAGTTCCCTTTTGCTGTCTCGTAGAAATATATGATAATAAAGCAATCCAAACATTGCCAAGATGAATATATCCTGTTGGGCTTGGTGCAAACCGACCTTTCATACTAGCCCTCCTAGATTACAAAACAAGTGGCATACTCTGTACCATTAAACAGAATATGCCACTATATAATATTAAATAATTAACCTAAAGAAATGATATTATCGAATACATTACCAGCGTCTTTAATTTTTTGTTCGTTACCCATTGTACAAATATGATTATCCTTTAGCACAGGTTCAACCACATCTGCTAAAGCAACAATATCCTCTGGCTTACAAGCAATAACTTGTTTACGGAACTCAACCTTATCCTCTAGTTTAGCACCGCTAAAGTACAGCCCCATTGCACGAGGTCCACGCAAGGCTGGAGTCATAGGCAAGTCTAAGGAGCTCATCGTACCAATAATATATTTACGCATTTCACGATCAGTTAAGGTAAACTCACGAAGGTATTGAGGTAACTCTTTGTACACATTCAATGTTTCTACCAAATTTGGATCGCGATAGCTACAGAAAATCATATTGCCATCGTCATAGAAATTAGCAAAGGCACCATAAGCACCACCTTGAACACGAATACGAATCCAAAGGTACTCATAACGTAAGATCGTTTCTAATACACTCATGGGACCAACGTGTTTATACCCATGATCGACGAAATTACCACCTTGTGCTACATATTGCACCTTACCAGCTGTAACGATACCGTCATTACCAGAAAGTCGAGTAATTTGTAATGCATCATTGCTTAACTCAGTAGTATCCCAAGTTTCAACTAATGGTTTCATTAGGTTTTCAAAAGCCTCTAATTCGCCTTCTTCACCAACGAACATAATATCTACGTTGTTAGCACGGAAAATCTTACGAGCTACATCACCTAGTTTTTCTGGCAACAATGGTAAGGCTGCTGGGTTAGAAGCTAATTCGCTAATCTTTTGATAGTAACCAAAGTTCCCATTATCTCTAAATTTACCAACTGCGGACACTTGCGCCATAACGCGTTGGCTTACGATGGAGTTACCGCGACGGAATGCTTCGTTATCCCAAATAGCTTTGCTTTCTTGAACAAGCTCAGTCAAACGACGATCATCACTATAATCAGCTTTTTGTACGACTTCATTAATCAAGCGGCATAAATCAGGCAATTTAGAATGCAATGCTTTAGCCCGTACAATCATAAGCGGTGTAAATTCATCGCGCTTACCATCTTTGCTGATGGCTGTAATATCAGAGCTCAAACCGCCAAGATTCATATTGATATCTTTAGCCAACGCTTCATAGCCCCGTTCAGATGTATCAATACGACCAATGATATCACTTAAAATATCTGCGTAGAACAATTCATCCTCTGTGAGGCAACTTAGGTTAAAGTATAGACCTACATAGTTAATGCCTTTCGTGAAAGTAGGCACAAAATGTACTTTCGTATTACCAATCTTGCTTTCACGGCGTTCTACAGCTTCAATATTAGGGTTTAAATCAGATAACTCAAGCAATGGAATCGATGCCAACGCTTCTTCACTATCTGGAGTTTCTTGACGGATTTTAAGGCGTTTTGTTTGCTCTACAATCGCATCAATCTCCTCTTTGGTCATATTCGCTTTTACAGCAGCTAAATGTTCTTTAACCTCTGCATCTTTGCGCTCTTGAAGTCCACGTTCAGGATAGATAGATACGAGTACTTTGTGATTATTATGTAAAATAGATTGACGAATCAAATCTTCAAAGTACGTACCAGCTATGCCCTTTCGAATGTTAGCTAATGCTTCTTCGTAGTGTAAAAGCTCAAGTGGATCATTATCGTATAACCAATTATCCATCATGCGGATGACATAGGCAAGGCCGATTGGACGACCACCAAAGTCACTTTCACGAAGAGCAAACTCAATGCTATTTAAAGAAGCTTCTAATAATTCTTTATCTAAACCTTTATCACAAAGCTCTTGTAATGTAGATTCTACAATGCGTTGCAAGTCAGCTTGTTTATCTAGATTAGATCCAGTTGCTTGTACAGTCCAAATAGGTTGGCGAATGCTATCTAAATAATAGCCACTCACGTCAGAGCCGATACCTGCTTTCACCAAAGCCTGTTTTAAAGGCGCTGCTGGGGACGTTAATAAAGCATGTGTTAAAACCTCAAAGGCTAAGCTATGCTCAGGCGTCACACTAGGTAATACATAGGCAAAGGAATGCAAAGTACGATTATCTGTTGGTTCCTCAGAACCTACACTATATGGATAACTTACCACTTTACCTTCTGTAAATGGAACTTGTAAACCTACCTCAGTATTAACCTCAATAGCATCAAAGTGACTTAAATATTCATCATTCAAGAATGCTAGTTGTTCTTCAATATTCATATCACCATACAAGAAGATATAACTATTAGATGGATGATAATGAACGCGATAGAACTCTTGGAATTCTTCATATGTTAAATCTGTAATATAATCAGGATCCCCACCAGAATCAACTCCATAAGTAGTATCTGGGAAAAGCTCGCGCATCATTTGACGCTCTAATACGGAATCAGGAGAAGAGTACACGCCCTTCATCTCATTAAATACAACGCCTTTATAGGTAAGCTCATCATCGGCATGATCTAGCTCATAATGCCAACCTTCTTGCATGACAATTTCTGCATCATCACGTACACGAGGATACAATACTGCATCAAGGTACACGTCCATTAAGTTGTGGAAGTCTTTATCGTTCTTACTCGCCACAGGATACATTGTCTTATCAGGATATGTCATGGCGTTTAAGAACGTATTCAAAGAACCTTTTACGAGCTCTACAAAAGGCTCTTTCAAAGGAAACTTACGAGAACCACATAATACGGAGTGCTCCATAATATGTGCTACACCAGTACTATTGTGAGGTGTTGTTCTAAAAGCAATATTGAATACTTTATTAGAATCTGGTGAATCAATATAAATTAATCGTGCACCAGACTTTTCATGCTTCATTTCATAAGCGGTACCATTGATTTCATCAATGCGCTCAATGCGGTCAAGGCGAAAGCCAGAATAAACCTTATTTATTTCCATGCTGTCCCTTCTTTCTATATAAATATAATTAATTTCTTTCTTAATAATTTATTATATCATATCGACGACTCTATATATAGATGTTAAGAATAATTATCGAATTACAAAACCCCATAGGCTGTACCGCCCATGGGGTTCATATTATGTATTATGTTGCATTTGCCACTTTTGATTGCGGCGCAAGGTTAATAATCCTTCTAGTACAGCTTGAAATTGTACAAAGCTCAATGTATAGGGTTGATACATATCCGGTACTACCTTATAAGAAATAGTAACCTCTGCTTTATCATAATCGTAGAAGATACCATGTAAATTACTTACCGTAGTATAACCAGTTTGAGCTTGTTCCAATGTTGGAATAGGCTGATTTTTTAGATTTCCTAGTAGATCGCTAATGAAACCTTCCTTACGACCTTGGTCATTGAGCATTTCATCCATAAAACTACGTAGACTATCCATGAATAGATTAACCTCTTTGGTCTAATAATAAGCCGTTGTGAATTACGCGAACAGCATCTTTTACACGGTCTTCAGCAACAAGACAGGAAATACTAATTTCAGAAGTAGAAATGATTTCGATATTAATACCTTCTTGGCTCAAAATATCAAACATTTGCGCAGCTACGCCAGGTTGACCTAACATACCAGCGCCAATAATAGAAACTTTTGCCATCCGTTCGTCGATATTAACAGCTTCAATATCAACTGTTTTTTGCAATTCTTCCAATACTTCGCGCGCCAAAACTACGTCATCCATAGCTACAGTAAAGATAAGGTCAGTTTTTGGTTCACCGACGGAACGGATAGATTGAACAATCATATCTACGTCTACGTTTTTCGCAGCCAACGCTTTGAATACAGTTGCTGCAACACCTGGTTTATTTTCAACGCCAACAAGGGCTACTTTTGCCGTATTAGTATCATCTGCTACGCCAGTAATTACGTGTTTATTTGCTTCCACAGTATAATCCTCCCGAATAATAGTACCTGTATTATCACTAAATGTTGAACGTACGTGAATAGGTACACCATAACGGAAACCCATTTCTACGGCACGTGGCTGCATTACACCTGCACCAAGACGAGCCATTTCAAGCATTTCGCCATACGTTACTTCTTCTAATTTGAAAGCCTCTTTTGCAACGCGAGGGTCTGTAGAGTAAACGCCTTCAACATCTGTGAAGATTTCACATACATCAGCCTTCATAGCGCCTGCTAATGCAACAGCAGTTGTATCAGAGCCACCACGACCTAATGTAACCATATCACCATATTCAGTAATACCTTGGAAACCAGCAACAACTACGATGTTGCCTTCGTCTAACGCTTCAAATACGCGATTTGGGTCAACACCCAAGATGCGGCCTTTATTGAAAGTATCACTACTTGTAATACCTGCTTGGTCACCTGTTAAGGATACAGATTTATGACCACGTTCGTTAAAAGCCATTGCCATCAATGCAATCGTTACTTGTTCACCTGTAGATAACAAGCGGTCCATTTCACGACCATACGGCTTAGATGTAACTTGTTTTGCCAATGCTACCAAATCATCAGTTGTATCACCCATGGCAGATACGACGAGAACGATTTTATCGTCTGCTTTCTTCTCACGAAGGACGCGATCAACAATATTAAATATTTTTTCTGGTGTAGCTACGGAACTACCACCAAATTTTTTAACGATTAAGGCCACAATAATCCCTCATTTAACTTATTCTACTAAAAATCAATATGCATATACTTTACCATAAACAAATAGCACTGTAAAGGGATGTATAGCAACTACTCCACTCGGAGAACACAAAACTCCTTTTTATGCGGACATTAAAATGTATGAAAAAAGACCAGCCCTAAGGCTGGTCTTTATAAGTTGATTAAGTTAATTAAGCAACTGTAATTTCTTTTTCAGATTCCCACAAACCGTGGATGTTGCAGTAAGAAACAGCAATCAATTTACCGGATTTGTTCAAGGAAACTGCTAATGTACCTTCAGAAATTGCGTGTACAGGGCCTTCGTTTGCAGTTGCACCGTCACCATGAACGTTGAACGCGATAGTGCCAACTTCGAATGGCAATTGAGTACCTTCAGCTACGAAGTACAATTTAATCCAATCAATGTGATGTTCTACAGTGTTTGGATGTGCAATGTCTTTACCTACGGACAAAGTTACGTGGAAAGTTTCACCTGCTTTTACAGTGTCAACTGTTTCGATAACAGGAACGTGTTTTTCAGTAGCGAAATCGCCAGATTTAATGTAATCATGTACAGCCATAGTTAACCTCCTGGTTATTGTTATATACATACTTAATGTCAAGAATATTGAGCACTACTGTGCTTATGACTATATTATACATTTTCGATATAGTTTTAGCAAGTTCTTTTTCGAAACTTTTAGATTTATTTTTAGCTAAATAAAACATGAGTTGCTAAATGCACTATTACACATGCCTTTTAGATATTTTATGCAATTTCATTAAGATGTAAGTATATATACTTAAAACTCAATACCTTTAGCAGCCTTAATGCCCTTTTCATAGGCATGCTTTACTACGTTCATTTCTGTTACCGTATCCGCTATTTCAATAATTTCTGGTTTAGCATAGCGGCCCGTCAAAACTACGTGAAGTCGTTCTGGTTTATTCTTTAGCATATCTACTACAGAGTTTACATCAATAAGCTCGTAATTAATGGCATTATTGATTTCATCCATAATGATAAGATCCCATGTATCAGAGTTTACTTCCTCTACCAAAGTATGCCAAGCAATTTGAGCTGCCTCTTTATGTCTAGCGAGCTCCGCCGCTCCTACTTCATCACGTTTATAGTAGATAAAGCCTTTTCCCATGGAGCGTATTTCTACTTGGTCACCTAATTTAGCGAGACCTGCTAATTCACCATAGCCATTCCCACTTTTAATAAATTGTAGTATGAGAACCTTAAAACCTTGACCAACGGCACGCAATGCAACACCTAAAGCGGCCGTAGTTTTACCTTTACCATTGCCAGTATTTACTAAGATTAAGCCTCGTTCACTCATAATTAGCTCCTTTTAGCTTTATACGTAGCACATGTATCTACAAAGTGTTGCGCCACTTCATCAGAACCAGCAAAGTTCAAATGTAAATAGGATGCTAATACATTATCAGTAGCATAGCCGCCATCATACGATTGAGGTTTGCGGCCCCCTTCTAAATGAAATGCCCACGGGAAGTCTTCTACTGTAGGCTCCATAATGGAAAAATGGAACTCATGCCCACGAAGGGATGTATTTGCGTCCCCTAATAAAGTATCTCTTTTAGCCGTAGCCGTAACATAGCCAACCTTTTGCAGTTTTTCTTGCATTATACAGTTAGCCGGTACAATCCCTACTGTTTCATATACAGAACCTTCAAAGTCGTGAATCGTTTCACAAAGGTACATAAGGCCACCACACTCAGCATAAATTGGCATACCCGCTTTGTTAGCGTGGCGGATAGACTCTTTCATAGATTCATTGCTAGATAATTGGAATAAGAACATTTCAGGGAAGCCACCACCAAATACTAGCCCGTCGACTTCGGGAATCACTAAATCATTGAGAGGACTAAAATAAACGAGCTCGGCGCCCTTCTCTTCTAAGGCAGCTAAACTTGCTGGATAGTAGAAAGAGAATGCCTCATCATAGGCTACACCAATTTTAACTCGCTTTTCAACGGATTTAGCATCTACAGCTTCTGGTAACTCAATAGCCGGTGCACTAGATGCAATATCTAACAATTGATCTAGATTTACCATTTTCTCTACGGCCTCACGAATCGTGTTGATTGCCTCTGTTGGGTCAATCTCAGTAACCGGTGTGAGTCCTAAATGACGCTCAGGAGAGTGCATACGATCATCTCGATAAATAGCACCAATAACAGGTACACCTATTTTATCCATCCCTTCACGAATCATGCGCTCGTGGTTGGCAGAGCCTAAACGGTTCAAGATGACGCCACCAAAGTTTACCTCTGGATCATAATCACGGAAACCTTTAGCAATAGCGGCTGCACTTTCACCCATGGCCTTGCAATCGATAACAAGCACCACAGGCGCATTCAATTGCTTAGCAATTTGAGCTGTAGAACTAACACCTTCTCGACCGCCATCATAAAGGCCCATAACGCCTTCAATAATAGCAAGGTCTACGCCATGCGCCATAGTAGCAAAGAAAGGATTTAATTTGTGAGGTGGCACGAGCCACGTATCTAAATTATAGCTGTCACGGCCGGATGCAATTTTATGAAAGCCCGGATCAATATAATCCGGGCCCACTTTAAAGGATTGCACCGTACGTCCACCATTTGCATAAGCAGCCAATAAGCCCGCTACGATAGTTGTTTTACCTACACCAGAGTTAGTGCCAGCAATGACAACACATGGAATCTGTACTGTGTTCATAGATATTACCTCGTAATACGACGTGTTTGTTAACGGTCCTTACGTTTTGCAAGGATTGTAGATAAGTAGTTGAGCTTAGTATCTTTTGGCATGTTATCAAGGCCAACGTATACTTGCTCATCCGGCAAACCTACACGGCTAATCATAACCGCATCATCTGCCATGTTGTGCTTAAGCAATGTTTCTTGTACTTCATCAAAGTTTTTATATACTTTCATGATTACCGCATCATCAGCTACAGCCAATACTGCATCAATTTTTTCTTTAGGTGCTGTAGCAGGAACGATTGCTAATACTTCTTCTTTCTCTACAATTGGATAACCAAGGTGAGAACCAATAGCACAGAATGCAGTAACGCCAGGAATTGTTTCAATTTCATGTCCTGTATTTTCAATCAATCGATATACATACATATATGTGCTGTAGAACATAGGGTCCCCCAATGTTAAGAATACAACACTTTTACCTTGATCTAAGTAAGACAAGATAATGCGTTTAGCTTCTTGCCAACCTTCTTCTTGTGTAGCATCATCCAAAACCATTGGAAATACTACAGGAACGATTTCTGTATGTTCTTGAATATATGGGGATGCGATATTAAGTGCTACAGAACCATCTTTCTTTTCTGTTTTAGGTGTAATGATAATATCTGCTTCACCTACAATGCGAGCAGCTTTCACAGTCATCAATTCAGAATCACCAGGGCCTACGCCAATGCCATATAATTTACCTTTCATGGGATACTCCTATTCTTATAGTTACAGTCTATTTATAATTGCAATATCTTTTATTATAACTAATTTATGCAAGATATACAAAAGCACTATTTAATATTTGGAATTGCAGGGCGATGTGGGCTACGTTTTCCATACAAATCGTCGATGCAGTCTTGTAAATGTTGACGGAAGATATCTTGGATAACTTCGTACTCACCTAGGCCAGCATTAATAGGTTTAACCTCATAACCAGCCTCAGTCAATTCATTCACTACACTGTCCTCTTCATCACCAAAGAGATCATTTTGTGCATGATCACCTAAAACTAATAATAGCGGATGTAGGTAAATTGTATTAGGACGCTTCCCATCAAGCCATTCCCATGGCATAGCTACGTCAGCCACATAAGGAGCATTCTCTAAAACAGCGATACGTACATTTGTAAGGCCATCACGAATCAATTTAAACTGTAAATTACCGTACGAGGAGTTACCAGAGCCAAGGCCACCATGACCAACTAGCAATAAACCATCGTCCTTAGATATGTTAAGAGATTTAATGAAACGGTCAATCAAAATTTGGTAATCATCAGGATGCTCTTCTTGACCCATATAGTATACAAGAGGTCTTCCTACGCGCAATACTTCAAGCTGCCCTTCCCCTTCATGAGCAAGAATATTATTTTTCAATTTATCAAACTCTTCACCGCCAGTGAAATGAAGTGGTTGTACATACACATGTGTATACCCTTCTTGGATAAGTTTTTCTAACGCCCCTTGTTCAGTAGGAACCTCAATACCACGTTCACGTAAACGCTTAACGATGATGCGAGAGGAAAACGCCAGCTCCACAGTATAGTCCGGATACGATTTACGGATATGTTCTACTACGGAATCAATATTATGTTCACGAGCACTGTCCACAGTGGACCCAAAGGCAACAACTAAAATAGCTTGTTTCATGAAAGTCTCCTTATATCAATTAATAATGTAACTTAATCATACCATAGAGAACCTTTTCAGGGCATACCGTAGTACGTATAAATTAGAAATTATTCTTATCTTTCATAGTGAAAGTAAAACTCCTCCTCATTGGATATCCAACAAGGAGGAGTTTTACTTATGGAAAGGAGTGGAGTGATATGTCTAATTATGTAATAGTATGTATTAAGAAATCATGCCTTGTGCTTCTATACGAGAATTTGTCATGACAGGTTTTACAGATTCACGTGGCATGGGACGCTTCCGATCAGACATGCGAATAGCTTGGCCTAAATGTTTCAAGAACAAATCTTGTACATAAGGGTTTTCCCCAAGGCCTTCATTCCAAATATCTACATTATAACCTTCTTCAGCGAGCAATGCATAAATGGAGTCAGAACGCTCACCGCCGAGGTAGTCCATTAAATGTGTAGAACCAATAAGAGCCAACGGCACTACTAGTAAATCTTTATGCCCCATTCGATCTAACAAAGTAAGAGCTTGTTTAAACGTAGGGAAACCATTTGTAGTAAATACCACTACATTTGGTGCTGCGCCGTACATAGCTTTCAATTGTAATGTACTGAATTCCAATTGATTTTGACCATTCGCCATAAGCACTACAGATTTATTAAGTGCTTTTGTATTAACGTGGCGAACAATACTTTCTAATGTAGCTTCGTAATCGTCAGCATAATTCTTTACACCTAAAGACGTAAGTAACGGCTTACCAATGTTCACTTGGCTAAAACCATATTCATTATTATGTAAAAACTTTAATGCTTGTTTACGCATTTGTTGGTAACACTGATCTGCTACCAATGTAATTGGTTGAATGTATACCTCATCAACGCCCTTGCGAGCGAAATTCTGCATAGCCTCTGTGAAAGAAGAAATCTTATCATCGTATTTCTCGTTCCACTTCTCTACTAATGCATCAGATAAGAATACACGGCGTACCTCCATATCGCTATAGATGGAACGTACTTTTTTCTCTATACTGCCGATGGATTTCTCCACAGCATCTTGGTAAATTGATCCAAAGGATGCAATGATTATGCCTTTCATATGTGACCTCCATATTACTCATACAGGAAACAATTTCCATAACTGAAAATTGTTATCAACTACTATGTAATAATAGTACAAGATTCACAACTATAAGTCAATGAGAAATAATATCAAAGTCCATTTTCACTAATAAGAAAAAATTCCTCATATATTCACACATTCATATCCTTATAACCAAAAAGAATATACTCCCAAAATCTACTACTATACTATATTCATCACATTAATTTATTAAAAAACCCTTAATTTCTCTATACTTCTAGGGGTATGGGGTTTATTGACACCCCTTTTCCCCTTTGTTACGATTGGCTTGAGGTTATATACATGCAATAAATCTATAGTAATCTATAAACTATAATTTTATATAAAATTATATGAGGTTACTAAGATAATTATTGCATAACTTGTAGTTAAGTTATGGATAGGAGTATTAAAATGAAAAAACAATTAGCATTAGCATCTGCCATCTTAGGTCTAGCAGTATCTATTGGTGCACCTGTGGTATCTAACGCAGCATACCAATTAAATGAAGAAGTAAAAGATCCTACACCAGCATTGAAAGAGGCATCCACTATTGGTGTTCGCACACATGAAACTAAAGAACTTCAAAATCTTCCAAACAAAGATGCAATTGTTGTTATGAGCTTTGGTACAACTTACAAAGATACTCGTGCTAAAACTATTGATGCTACTGTAGATGCTATTAAAGCAGCTCATCCAAACACAAAAGTAGTAACAGCTTTCACTAGTCATATCATCCGCGATCGTATCCAACAAAAAGAAGGTATTACATATCCTACACCTGAAGAAGCGTTAGACCAATTAAAAGCTGAAGGTTACACTCGTGTAGCTTTAACATCTTTAGATGTTATTCCTGGTATGGAATACAACTACGACGTAGCTGTTTATAATCTTTACAAAAACAACTTCAAGAAAATGACACTTGGCACTCCACTTATGTACTGGATGGGTCAAGAAGGCCAAACTGATGAAGTTGTACAAACAATTAAAGCCGTTCAATCTCAATTCCCTAAATTAGGTAAAGAAGATGCACTTCTTATCATGGCTCATGGTACTCCAGATCCTTCCAATGCTTACTACTCTGTAATCCAAGATCGTATCCATTCCCTTGGCTTAAACAATGTATACATCTACACTGTAGAAGGTACTCCAAATCTTGAACAAGTCGTACCTCAATTAAAAGCTAAAGGTATTAAACATGTTACATTGATGCCATTCATGATGGTAGCTGGCGACCATGCTAATAATGACATGGCAGGCGCTGAACCAGATTCCCATAAATCCATCCTAGAAAAAGATGGTTTCAAGGTAGATACTTACCTTCATGGCCTTGGTGAAAACCAAAATATCCGCAACATCTTCGTAGAACGCGCTAACGAAGCTTGGGATGCTCTAGAAAAATAATCTGTTTACAATTTAACTAGTATCGTTCTAGAACGTACATAGGAGTACATCATGAAAAAACTACTACTCGGTAGTATCGCTTTGGTTATGATTGTACTAGCACTAGCTGGGTGTGGTAAATCCACATCCAGCTCTTCTGCTACTACAAAAGAATTGACCTTTAATGGTCAAACTTATACGGTACCAAAGGATCCTCAAAAAATTGCAGTCTTATCTAATTCTATATTATCTATGCTCTATGCTGTAGATGGTAAAGCTATTAGTCGTGTGAGTACTACTGATAAATTACCAACTGAAATTGAAGCTCTACCATCGCTTGGCCAAACGGCAAATATTAACATGGAGCAATTACTCGGACTTAATCCAGATGTAGTCTTAGGGCTTGAAAATCAACATAAAAAATATGAAGCACAACTACAATCAAGTAAAATCCCAACCGTATTAATTAACTATGATGGCATCAAGGATAATGTGCCACTCATCAAGTTCTTAGGGGCCCTCACAAATCACGAGGATAAGGCTGCTGCATTAGCTAATACCTATGAAAGCAATGTAAATAAAGTAAAAGATGCAGTTAAAGCACAACAACCAGCTCGTGTAGCCGTATTGCGTGCTACTGGTAAAGGCGTAACTGCTGAAACAGATGCAGCTATTACGGCTTCCATGGTAAAAGACTTAGGCATGACAAATGTTGTATCTACGCATTTAGACAAAGCGACGACGGATAAAACGGTACCTTATTCTTTAGAAACATTGGCAGCAGATGATCCAGATATTATCTTTATTGTAACAATGGGCAAAGAAGAAGAAATTACGAAAGCTATGAAAAAATCCATGACAGATAATCCTGCATGGGCTAATTTGAAAGCTGTACAAAACAACCGCGTTATTTATTTACCTTCTAAACTATTCTTATTGAATCCAGGTCTTCAAACACCTGAAGCTATGGCTCGCCTCGTAAAAGAAGCGTACGGTATAGATGTGACATTTTAAAAACAAATAAAAGGGACTATAGCAGAATGTATTCACCACATTCCGTTATAGTCCCTTTATTGCGTTTTATTGCTTTATTCTAATTAATTTAGTTTATATGCCTACTAGAACAATTTGATTCACTGTAACAGCCCCAAGTTTAGCAATTTTATGGGCACTATAAAATTGACCAGGAGCCTCTATAACAATCCTTTTATACGCACGTATGGTTTGTTATCTAAGTTATCGACTTGCACGTCTACAGAGAATACCTCTTTAAAGAGCGTATCAGAGGTAATATCCTTTGTATCACCTGCTGCGATTAAATGACCAGCTTTGATAACAGCCATGTAATCAGAGTATTGTACAGCTTGCGTTAAATCATGTAGTACCATGAGCACTGTTAGACCTTGCTCTTTGTTGAGGCGTTTTAAAAGCTCCATGATTTCAAGTTGGTGATTGATATCTAAATACGTTGTTGGTTCATCAAGCACTAAAAGCTTAGGTTCTTGTGCTAAGGCCATCGCAATCCATACACGTTGGCGCTCACCGCCAGATAATGACGGAATCAGTTGATGACGAAGATGATCTGTTTTTGTGATAGATAATGCGTAGTCTACAATTTCTCTATCCTCTTTCGCCGTATTCTTCCACCAATTTTGGTACGGATAACGACCACAGTACACTAGCTCCTCTACGGTCATATCCTTTGGCATATTAGGAACTTGAGGTAAGAATGCCATTTGACGAGCCAGTTTATTTTGTGAATACGAGGACAACGGTTTATCAAAGATTGTGACACACTCACTAGGACTACTAATATAACCAATCATGGATCGTAATAGCGTACTTTTACCACAACCATTAGGCCCGATTAAGGTTGTAATTTTCCCCATCGGAATCGATACTGAAATATCATGTAAAATATGTCGATTACCGAGGGTAACGGATAGCTGTTTTACAGCAATAGCAGAATTATTTGTACTCATCAGCTATCCCTCCTTAATAGATACAAGAAGAACGGCGCCCCAAAGAAGGCCATAATAATACCAACTGGGATTTCAATAGGACTCATGAGAACACGGCCCACCGTATCGCTCACAACGAGAACAAACGCACCTAATAGTGCAGACCCAGGCAATAGATAGGCATAGTCGTTACCAATGATAAGACGTAACATATGGGGAATGACAAGACCTACAAAGCCGATGAGCCCTGCAATACTTACGGCACCAGCCGCTAGTAGTGCTGCTACAGCAGTCATCATAAAACGAGTTTGTTCAACCTTAAGACCGAGCCCCTTCGCTGTTTCATCACCAAGACTTAAAATGGTAAGTCGTTTTGCCCCTAAGCAAGCCAAGAAAAGGCCAATCATGGCATACGGGAATAATACTTCAACTTGAGGCCAACTACGAGCCGACAAGCCCCCTACCATCCAAAGTAATGCGCCTTGAACGCGGTCCCCATAAAATACGAGAAGTGCTGAAATACCAGACCCTAAAAATGCAGCCACTGCTACACCCGCTAAGATGATGCGACTTGGCCTTACCCCATTTTTCCAGGCCAGTGCATACACCATGAGGGCTGCCCCCATGGCACCTAAGAAGGCCACTAAAGGAACAATATAATCGTAACCAGGGAATAAAATGAGTACTATAACACCAGCAAGGCCAGCACCAGAGGATACACCTACAATTTGTGGATCCGCCAATGGGTTTTTCATAACCGCTTGTAAAATAGCACCAGAAACAGCAAGACATGCCCCTACCAAGGCGGCTACTATATTACGTGGTAAACGAATATTCCAAATAATCTGTGAAGCCGTATCGGTTAATTCATCAGACCACAGAGTATGCCATATATCTGTTAACGACACAGGCGTAGAACCCCAGATAAGAGAAATAATCATGCAGGCTATAACGGCTATAAGTAAGATAAAAATCACTGATAAACGAAAAGCCTTTCGTTCATTAATAGATGCCATACGAACCCCCTCTCCATACCTTTATATATCTAAAATATACAGTAAAACCCGAATCGCAAAACTACATATACGATTCGGGTTTTGTATTATTTAGACTCTTTACCTTCTACAAAGAGCATGTCATTGCGTTTTACGTCTGTGTAAAGCAATGCATTACATACGGAAGCGGCAATTGGACTACCACCTTTGTTACCTTTTACAGTGATATAAGGAACTGGGGATACTTCCATCAAATAATCTTTGGATTCAGCGGCGCCTACGAAGCCTACAGGAATACCAATGATAAGAGCTGGTTTTACGCCTTCTTCAAGAGCTAGCCGCAATACTTCATACAATGCAGTTGGTGCATTACCGATAGCAACGATTTGGCCTTCTAATTGTTTACCAAAGGTACGCATAGCCGCGATAGAGCGAGTCACGCCTAATTCTTTAGCCATTTTAGCCACGTTTTCGTCTTTAATCAAGCAATGAACTTCATTACCACGAATTTTAAGAGCTGGTTTAGAGATACCGGTACGTACCATTTCTACGTCAGTGTAGATGTTAGCACCATTTTCCAACGCTTCGATACCTTTTTGAACAGCATCAGGGCTCATTTTTACGAGTTGAGCATATTCAACGTCACCAGAAGCATGTACAGTACGAGATACTACGCGCACTTCATCATCTGTTAACCCCAAATCTTTTACATAATCGTAAATGATTTGCATACTTTTATCTTCAATCGCTTTAGGATTTTTAACGTAATCCATTAGTTTCCTCCCATAATTCAAAGAATTCATCGTTCGACGATACCACGTGACTTTCAATGTTAACACGGGGACGATCGATAACAATAACATGGATGCCAAGATCCATAGCTGCTTGTAATTTTGTATCAGCACCACCTACAAGACCAGAGTTTTTCATAACTACAACGCTAGCCTTCGTATCGTGGAACATGATGCGGTTCATATCGTAAGAAAATGGACCTTGTACAGCAACAATGCGTTTTGGACTTACATTGAGGTCCTCCATCATTTGTAATACCTCTGCAGTAGGCAAAATGCGCGTCCATACTTCGCAATCTTGCAAGGCTTCAGCTTTAGCAAAGATGTGCATTGTTTTACTACCAGTAGTCAAATACACATGGTTATTATTTTCCTTCGCTAATTTGCCTGCTAGATTAGCCGCTTCTACTTCATCCACTACAATATGTAATTTATCATAATCTGGCAATGGCACTTCTTTACGTTCAAAGCGAACAAAAGGAATACCTTCAGCCTTTGCTGCATCTTGAGCCGTAGCTGTAACAATAGCAGCATAGGGGTGGCTAGCATCAATCAATAAGCGTACATTATGCTCCTTAATCAAATTTTGCATCGCTTCTTGATCAAGACGGCCCGTATGTACGGTAATGCCTTTATGGGCAGCAAGCTCTGCACCATATTGACTGACAACCGTAACAAGCACATCTTCACCAGTCCGTTTTTGGATTTCTACCGCTAAGGTACGACCATCCAAAGTACCGGCAATGACCCAAATCATAATTTGTAGCCTCGAGGCGTAATCATACGACCATTTTCAACATAGGTTTGGCTGTTACCGATGATAACAAGTGTTTGCATATCTACTTCTTCGTTTGTGAAGTTTTCAAGATCGGAGATTACCATATGTTGACCTGGACGACCTGCTTTTTGCACGATACCAACAGGTGTTTTAGGATCGCGATATTTAAGAACAATTTCGCGAACTTCATCTAAGTGAGTAACACGTTTTTTACTACGTGGGTTGTATAAGGAAATAACCATGTCACCTTGTGCACAAAGATCAGCACGTTTTTTGATAAGATCCCATGGCGTCATCAAGTCGCTCAAGGAAATTACTGCAAAGTCATGCATCAAAGGTGCACCCAATACAGATGCTGCTACGTTTACAGCACTAAGGCCTGGTACGATATCTACGGAAGGGCGTTTTTCTGCTGGCACTTTATTAGCAAGTTCCAACACAAGACCGGCCATGCCGTATACGCCAGAGTCCCCAGAGGATACTACAACTACTTGATGCCCTTCTACTGCTAAATCAACTGCTTGTTGGCAACGATCCACCTCTTGCATCATTGCTGTACCTACAGTTTCTTTACCTTCGATAAGGTCTTTAATCAAGTCGAGGTATGTCAAATAACCTACCACACGGTCAGCTGCCAAGATAGCTTCACGCGCTTGAGGTGTCATAAACTCTTCATCGCCAGGGCCAATGCCGATTACTTTGATGTTACCTGTGCAATGGCTACCGTTGTTTTGGGATAAATTGTTTTGTGCTGTATTAGTGTTCGGCTCTTGGCCGCTAGTAATGCCGTTGTCTCGCATACGTTTCCTACTCCTATAGTTCCTTTTACAAAATTAGATTCTTTTAAATCTTCTTCTTCAATGAGTGGTGCCATCTCGTCCTGTGTATAGAACACAATAGGCCACCCCATAATTTGCATAGCCTCTAAGAGGCCTACTTCATCTTGTTTAACGATAACTGATGCAGCCGTTACAAGGCTCTTTGGTGAAAGCTTATGTGCTACTAGCGACTGTTGTATAGCGTCAAGGATTAATTCCTTCGGCGTATCTCGACGACAGCCAATACCCATCGTATAGGTGCGAGGGCGCAAAATCAATTGATGACCATACTCAGTCATGACTTTATCCGTAATGACCACGCGAGAAGCACCCGCTTCAGAGCTTTCATGTTTACATGGTATAGAATCCAGTTGATCCAAAGAAACAACGTGTACCATGCCATGTTTACCAATATGCGCTTTTGTAACTTCCTCTAAATGCTCAGCATTCTCTAAACTTGCATCAATATAATAATCAACCTGCTCTCCTCCAACGATGGCAGAGTTCACATTGATTAAGGTTTGGAAATCATCTACCAATAGATGCTCATGGCGCGCCAACACGTCAGGCGCTGGTAATCCATTTACATCCGTTGCAGTTGTAATGACCGGGTCCGCATCGATGGCCAGCGAAATGGACTGCGTCCATTCGTTGGCGCCCCCTAGGTGACCAGATAACAAGCTAATCACATGGTGTCCTACTTCATCCATTACAACTACAGCAGGATCCTTAGATTTATGCTCAATATATGGTGCAATCATGCGCACTACGATTCCCAGTGCCATAATGCATAACACTTGGTCGTAATCCTTGAAAATCTGTCCAATATGGTTTTTGAGGGAATCAAAGTAAATAGCCTCTCCACCAGAGGGACGATTTTCTTTTTCAAAGCAATCCGCATGGGGTGCCACCAAAGACTTGATGCGTTGACCTAGCTTTGCACCGCGCTCTGAAACAGATAGAATTGCAGTTCTATTCTTTTTTGTTTTAGTAGCAATCGTAGATGCAGCAGTTTCTAGTTCTTTCATCATACTAGTCCTTAGCACTGCGGTACATATGAGCAAAGCCTTTGTCATACAATTTAGATAATTCGTATTCGCTATCTAATACATGGCTTACTACGATCATAGCTTGGCGTAATACGCCTTCTTTCGCTACGATGTCCGCAATGGTTTCCAACGTGCCACGGATAATGCGTTGGTCAGGCCAAGACGCTTTTACCACGATAGCCACTGGAGTCGTTTTGTCATAACCGCCCTCGATGAGTTCAGCTACAACCTTATCTAACATTTGAACGCTAAGGAAAATACACATAGTTGCCTCATGAGATGCTAGCATGCGTAATTTTTCCTTTGGAGGCATCGGTGTACGGCCTTCCATGCGCGTAATGATAACTGTTTGAGATACATTAGGTAGTGTATATTCTTGTTTCAAAGCCGCTGCTGTAGCAAGGAAAGAACTTACACCTGGCACGACTTCATAAGAAATACCCATACCAGCCAGTGCATCCATTTGTTCTTGAATAGCACCGTAAATAGCAGGGTCACCTGTATGAAGGCGAACTACACTTTTGCCAGCCTCAACGGAAGCTTTCATAACGGCTAATACCTCATCAAGGTTCATAGTAGCACTGTTATGGATTTCACAGCCTGGTTTACAAGCCTCTAAAATGGCAGGGTTTACTAAAGATCCCGCATAAATAACAACGTCTGCCTCTTGCACTAAACGATACCCTTTGCGAGTAATTAACTCGGGATCCCCAGGGCCTGCGCCTACGATATGTACGTCAACCATATTACTCTCCTTCTGCGATACGCGTTGCAGATACAATGAAAATTGGACTCAATGGGTCTAACAAATGATAAGGACCAGCCTTGCGATATCGGCTAATGGACATTTGGTAACCTTCATAGGTGAAAGGACGACCTTTCAACTCTTTCAGGATTGTATAGCCTGTCTCCATTGTTACTGCAGTTACAACTAAACGACCGCCAATCTTTAAAAGACGTTGTGCTTCGTCCATGATACCTGTCATACCGCCAGCACTACCGCCGATAATAACCGCATCAAGGTCAGGCAATTCTTCCATGCCTTCAGGAGCTTTAGACTTAATCACAGTCATATTATTTACATTGAATTTCTTCATGTTTTCATTGATAAGGTCGATGCCTTTATCAAAGCGCTCAATTGCATATACATGCCCTTTAGGGGCCGCCAAGGCTGCTTCAATAGAAATAGAGCCCGTACCAGCACCTACATCAAGGACGATGCTATCCTCTTCGATGCGCGCCTCGTTCATAACGGCTTTGCGAATCTCGCATTTCGTCATCGGCACATCACCGCGGATAAATTCCTCATCAGGAATTCCGAAAAAATGTCTCATCCTAGTACCACCATTACAGAGTGGCCAAAACCTTCAAGCTCAGTTAAGACCTCTAGCGTGGAGTCTACAATCTTTTCATCATCATAGCTCAAGCGCTCAAGGGCTGCTGCTCTCGTCTCTTTAGGCCAGCCTGCATCTATTAAAATACGCGCAATATGCGCTGGATTATATTCAGGATCCGTCAAGAATCCCATCTTTTTACCTGCTTCATATAGGAGTTTCTCAGGTGCCGGTTGGCGACCGTGAAAGCTCATTAAATCTGCATCATGCCATACCTCATTAAGTCGAGCAAAGGCAAAGGTCATAGAACTAATGCCGGGCACAACCTCAATCGGGTTAGCAGGAAATTTCTTCTTTAAATATGGCAACAAGCTATAGTAGCCTGTATCACCACTTACCATAACTACAACATCATGGTCGTTGAGCTCACGCTCAATTTGCTCAGCTAGTAAGCTGAGCTTACCCGTTACAGGATATGTAATTTGGCCAGGCTCTTGAAAGTCCTCTAAGGACCGTTCACTGCCTACCAATACTGTGGCATGTTTAATTAAAGTAAGGCCTCTAGGCACCACATAATCAGGATTACCCGGACCAATGCCTACGATATACAAGGTATGTTCCATTGTTCAAGCTCTCCTATCTCTTTAGCATGCTTATCCATTGCCAAAATCTCACCTTTTAAGGTGGTAATTATAATACCAACCTCTGCTTCGTTAGCAATATATCGCTCACTGCGCAAGGATGCACGGTCTACAACACGTTGGTATACGCCAGTCAGACCTTCACGCTCCAAAATAGGGAACGTAGACTCTGTAGTTTGGCAATTAAATAACTCTTCACACACTGCTTGGGATGCCCCTTCTAAAGCAGCATAAGCCACGATACTTTCCATGCGGCCATCACTCATGCGGTTATGTGTATGGAAACTACCACTAGCAAGTTTGATTAACTTACCAATATGACCGATGATCAAGATGCGCTTAAATCCAATCTCAACTGCCTTTTCAAGCATAAAGCCGATAAAATTACTCGTTTCTGCCATTTGGTTCTTATGAATACCCAGAACTTGCTCTGCAAGATCCTGACCAATACGGCCCGGTACGAGAACAGCCGTTTCACAGCCATTGGCTTTCATAACTTTTAGCTGAGGCACTAAAGAGTTTTTGAACCCTTCTTCACTCATAGGCTTAACGATACCCGTAGTACCGATAATAGAAATACCACCTTCGATACCTAGCGTGTGGTTCAAAGTTTTCTTCGCTAGAACCATACCATTTGGCACGCTCACCGTTACTGTTACACCTTGGCCATGAACACAATGCTCGCCAAAGACGATCTTCATCATCGCTCGAGGACCTGGATTGATAGCAGGTTCTCCAGGCGGCATGGCAAGGCCTGGTTTAGTTACCGTTCCTACACCAAATCCCGCTCTGAATCGTAGTTCACCAGTATCATCAAGAGTCACTGTCGTTTCCACATCATTACCATGGGTTACATCAGGATCATCGCCACCGTCTTTCATAACGGTCACCTTAGCCTCTGTATCGGATATAACCTCTACGGCTTTAATAGGCACCTCAATATACTGACCTTGAGGATTTTCAATGACCACTTGGTCCACAATACTCTTATCTAAGAGGGCCAATAAACCAGCTTTCATACCTGCCGTAGCACATGAACCTGTGGTATAGCCACCCTTCATGTCCTCTACTCTCATAAGGCCTCCTACACCGATAGGGTTAGCGACTCAAACGAATCAAACTAACCCTATCTTTATGGACATATGTTATTAGGAACGGAAGTTAACGAATTGCAATTCTACAGGAATATCCAATTGTTTTAACATTTGGATGACTGCTTGCAAATCATCTTTATCCTTACCAGATACGCGCACTTGATCCTCTTGGATAGATGCTTGTACCTTAATTTTCATGTTTTTAATTGCTTTTACTACTTCTTTAGCATTTTCTTTTGTAATGCCTTTTTTAATAGTAATGATTTGGCGAACTGTAGCACCAGCAGCTGGTTCAACTTTGCCATAGTCAAGATTTTTAATTGCTACGTTACGTTTAACCATTTTACCTTTTAATACATCGATAATGGCATTCAATTTATATTCATCATCACCGATGATTTTAATAGTGTCACCTTCAAGACTAATTTCCGCTTTAGAGCCACGGAAATCATAGCGCGTACCAATCTCTTTTTTCGCTTGGTTTACTGCATTATCTACTTCCTGCATATCCACTTCGGACACAACGTCAAAGGAACAATCTTTAGCCATTTTATACCTCCTACACCTGAACCCGT
>NZ_CAUTZP010000003.1:0-133528 GCF_963543145.1 uncultured Veillonella sp.
GCTCTCAAGGTGAACCGATGGCAGGCTTGTCCCGTATGGCTACAAGTAACCACCGTACTGTAGAATTGGCGCCGAATGACACAGTTATTATCTCTGCTACACCAATTCCAGGTAACGAAGGTGCTGTAGGTAGAACTATCGATAATTTGCTTCGCTTAGGTTGTCATGTAGTATACGGTAAAGACCGTGGTATTCACGTATCTGGTCATGCGAGCCAAGAAGAGCTTAAAACTATGCTCAATCTTGTTCGCCCAGAATACTTCATTCCAGTTCATGGTGAGTACCGCATGTTGCGTCGTCATGGTGAACTTGGCGTTGCTATGGGCGTGGATCCTAAGAAAGTCCTTATCGGCGATAATGGTCAAATCTTTGAGTTTGATAAAGATGGTGGCCGCAAAGGTGGCCGTGTACAAGCTGGCGCTATCTTCGTTGATGGCCTTGGCGTTGGTGACGTAGGTAACATCGTTATTCGAGACCGCCAACAATTGGCACAAGAAGGTATGGTTATCGTTGTAATGGCAATGGATAAAGCTTCTGGCACAATCGTTGCTGGTCCAGACCTCGTGTCTCGTGGTTTTGTATACGTACGTGACGCAGAAGAACTTATGATTGCTGCAGAACACCGCGTAGACCAAGTTCTTGAAGAATGTGAAATGCAACGCATTAAAGATTGGACTACCATTAAGCAAAACGTACGTGACGCGTTGGGTAAATTCTTCTACGATAAAACTCGTCGCCGCCCTATGATTTTGCCGATTATTCAAGACGTATAATCAAATACAATACAAAAAGTACCGCATCGTATGATGTGGTACTTTTGACATTTAAAAATGTGCTTTAAAACTACTATAAATAGCTATGCTATCGCGTTTAGCTACTATATGGGGTATTTGAAGTTACCCTTTTAAACTGTTATAATTAAAAGATACCAATTAATCTATCTTCTTATATATAGAATGGAGATCTATGAAACAAACAAATACAAGAGCGATGGTGGAAACAGGATTTGTCAGTGCTATAGGTGTTATCCTTAGTGCTATTAGTGTGTATTTACCAGCTTTCGCTTTTTTATCATTTTTTGTTACACCTGCAGCTATTGGTATAATTGGAACAAAATGGGGTCGCAAATATAGTATATCGGCAGCTGTTGTTACTACTTTATTAGCGGTAGTTTTGTTTGGACCATGGAATGGTATACCTGTTGGCTTATTTGCTACGGTAGGTGTAGGGGTAGGAGAGGGTAATCGTCTTTCTTTAGGAACGATTAAACGGCTATTACTCCCAAGTATTGCTATGTTTGTTGCTGTATTTGTAACTTTTATGGCACAACTATATGTATCTGGTATTGACCTATCAATGATAGATACACAGATGACTGAGCAAGCTCGTATGATTGCTGATCAAGCATTACAGACGAATCCTAATATCACACAGGAACAAGCTGATTTATTTGTAAAAAATATGGATAAACTTGTTACTGGTTTGAATGATGCGTTTTTTGTAGCTGTAGCTATAGCTGCAGTATCATATAGTTATATAACTATCCAGATATCTATATGGTTAGGCAAGCGACTACATATTTCCATACCTCGATTTTTACCAATCGAAGAGTGGAAGATGCCTATTTGGAGTGCAGGGTTATATGCTTTAGGGATTATTGGTATATATGGTGCTCCACATATTAATATGGAGTCCTCATGGGTTACAGCCATTAGCACTAATGTATTACTCCTCGGTAGTTCTATGTGTTCTATTCATGGTTTTGCAGCTTTAGCAGACTTGATGAGTAGTTACCGCATGAGTAATAAATTAAAGTGGATATTGCTAGGTGTATATGCCTTTTTCTTTGGACAAGCACTTGCTATATTTGGTGTTATAGATATGTTTTTAGATTTACGGACACGTTATAAAGCGCGTCAATAGTAATAGAAAGGAGGCCGTTATGAAATCCTTTCAACGGAAATGGCAAGGTTTAGAAATTACCATTATCACCGTTATCGTATTATTGTTATTATTGTTGGCCTATTTGAACTGGGCCGTTGCAATTTTAGCGTTAATTATTGTAGTAGCGGCATATTTGGTTAACTATAATACCCTTCATAACCGGCGTCGTTTAGCGAGAGAACAGTTTAGTGCGATGATGAAAAACGTCACACAAGCTTCTAATTTTGCTTTACAAAATTTACCAATGGGTATTGCCCTTGTTAATAAACAAGGTACTTTAGTATGGAATAACAGTGTCTTTGCAGACTGGATTAAAGTGGACTGGAATAAACTTCAAAAAATGTCTGCTCTTTTACCCGGCTTCCGTATTGATAAAATCTGGGGTAAATCCGGATATATGACGGAGCAGTACGAAGACAAGTACTTCCAAATTATTTACAAATTTATTGATCCTCGTGATACACGTCCAGAGATTCATAGTGAAGATGAACTGGCTAATCATGCAGTGATGGCACTATACTTCAAAAATATTACAGAAGTAGAAAAGGCGCGTATCAAGGCCGAAGAGGATCAGCCTGTATGGGGCATGATTCAAATCGACAATCTGGAAGAGTTGACAAAAGGGCTTAGTGATCGCGAATATACTAGCGTTTGGTCTGATATTAACAATATCATTGTGGATGAAATCGACGGCTATGAAGGCTTCGTTCGTAACTTCCAAAGTGATATGTACACCTTTGCCATCTCTCGTGGCGCTCTTCGGTCGATGGAGGAAAAGGGTTTTAAAATCCTTGAGAAAATCCGCAAATTGCCTTCTCCGCGTCAGGTGCCAGCTACGATTTCTATCGGTATTAGTGAGAACGTAGGCTCTGTAAAAGATGTGTCTAGTCGTGCTCGTGCCGCCTTAGATATCGCATTAGGTCGCGGTGGTGACCAAGTGTGTATTATGGATGGTAAAAGTACCCGCTTCTTTGGTGGTAATACAGCAGGTGTTGAAAAGAACACTCGTGTTCGTGCTCGTGTTGTATCTCAAGCTTTACATGAGCTTATGATCGATTCTGATAAGATCCTTGTCATGGGTCATCGACGCGAAGACTATGATGCATTAGGCGGTATCATCGGTGTCACTTCCATTGCTCGAGCACTGGGAAAAGATGTACGTGTTGTACTTTCAAAAGAAACGAGTGCTATTGATAAAATGGTGGCCGTTCTCAATGAATCTGAGTTCTGGCAGGAACATTTCATCACTATAGAAGGGGCAAAAGTGTGGGTCGATGCAAATACACTCACGATTGTGTGTGATACGCATCGTCAAGAAATGGTAGCAGCCCCAGAGGCGCTTGAAATTTCTGAACGACGCATCGTTATCGACCATCACCGTCGTGCAGCGGACTTTATAGAAAACCCATTACTTACGTATTTGGAACCTAATACATCGTCCACAGCTGAGCTCGTTACAGAGCTCGTACAATATGCAGGTGTTCCTGTGAAGCTTTCAAAAGCAGAAGCTACAGGTATATATGCAGGTATCGTTCTAGATACGAAGAACTTTTTTCAACAAACTGGTGCACGTACCTTTGAAGCGGCTGCATTCTTGCGCCGTGCAGGGGCGGATATTGAAAAGGTTAAGCAATTATTTATTGAAACCTTCGATTCTGTTCAATTGCGTGCTAAAATAGTATTTGAAGCCAATCGTACTGAAGGAATTGCTATTTCTGTAGCCCCTGAAGGGTTGAAGGATATGATGGCATTAGCTGCACAAAGTGCGGATATGCTCATCAGTAATGAAGATATTGAAGCAGCCTTTGTACTGTATTCCTTGAATGACGGCGGTATCGGCGTTAGCGCCCGATCCAAAGGCAAGGTAAACGTACAAGTTGTAATGGAAGCCTTGGGTGGCGGCGGTCATAGGACTGTGGCTGGAGCCCAATTACAAGGTATGACCGTAGAGGAAGCGAAGCAGGCTATCTTAGAGCGTGCTCTAGAAGCCCTTCATTCCGCTGAACAAGAGGAGGAACAACAATGAAAGTAGTATTGTTAGAAGACGTTAAAAAAGTTGGTAAAAAAGGCGAAATCGTTGAAGTTAGCGACGCATATGGTCGTAATGTATTGATTAAAAAAGGTCTTGGCCTTGAAGGTACAACAACTAACGTAAATAACGCAAAACAAAAACAAGACTCCATTGCTCACCACAAAGTAGTAGCGAACGATGAAGCTAAAATCTTGGCAGCTCAATTGACTAAGGTTGAAGTAACTGTAAAAGTTCGCATGGGCGAAGAAGGTCGCGTATTCGGTTCTGTTACTGCAAAAGACATTTCCGATGCAGCTAAAGCTCAATACAAAGTAGATATCGATAAAAAGAAAATCGAAATCAAAGAACCATTGAAAACATTAGGCGTACATGACGTATTAGTTCGTGTTCATCCTGAGATTACAAGTACTATCAAGGTTAATGTAGTAGCTGAATAATAGTGTTCACCATGCTCTTTGAGTATGGTGAATTCTTTTATCCATAGTGGTTGTTGAAGGGGATTATCATGGATGTACGCATTCCACCGCATAATCTAGATGCGGAAAAGGCCGTTTTGGGGGCTTTATTAACCAATGGTTCTAACTCGGGCGCTGTTGTCGATACAGTAACGAGCATTCTAAAATCTGAAGACTTTTACCGCGATGCGCATCGTATTATTTATGATGCTATCTTAGAAATCGTGTATGCCAATAAGACCGCAGACTTTATCACTGTTGGTGAAGAGCTTGATCGTCGCAAGCGACTTGATGCAGTAGGTGGTCTTGCTTATATTACATCTCTTGCCAATGAATCGGTGTCCTACAATGTGGAGGAACACGCAAAGATCATCAGCGAGAAAGCTCAGTTGCGCCGCCTTATCGATGCAGGGAATAAAATCGTAGGCATGACGTATGCTGGCGAAGATGAGCCAACGGCTATCCTCAACAAGGCTGAGCAAATGGTACTAGACGTAAGTGGTCAAACTCAATCTGAATCTTCCTTTGCTCCCATTAGTGAGATCGTATTATCTAACTTAGATAAATTAAACGCATTGCAACAGCATGATGGTGCTATTACAGGGGTGCCAACAGGCTTTAAAGACGTAGACCATGTCTTTAATGGTTTGCAAAAATCTGACCTTATCCTCGTAGCAGCTCGTCCTGCGATGGGGAAAACGGCGTTTACCTTGAACATTGCTCAAAACGTAACTATGCTGTACGACAAGACGGTAGCATTCTTCTCTCTAGAAATGGGTAAAGAACAGCTCGTTGGTCGTATTTTGTCATCCGTGGCAGGCGTAAGCTCTGAAAAACTGCGCCGTGCCAATATGGATCCAGCAGACTGGGAAAAAGTTATTGCCGCTGCGGACCGTATGAGTAAATCTAAGCTCTTTATCGATGATACGCCGGGCCTTACCGTACAAGATATGCGCTCTAAATTGCGCCGTCTTAAGGTGGAACATGGTCTCGACCTCGTTATCGTCGACTATATTCAGTTGATGCAAGGCCGCAACTCCGGCAAGGGTAGCGAGAACCGTCAACAAGAGGTATCCGAAATCTCTCGTAACCTCAAATTGATCGCTCGTGAGTTTAACGTGCCGCTCATCGCTTTGTCTCAGTTGTCTCGTAGTGTTGAAAGCAGACCAGATAAACGGCCTGTACTTTCCGACCTTCGTGAATCTGGTTCTCTGGAACAAGATGCGGATATCGTTATCTTCCTGTATCGCGATAAATATTATGATGAAAACTCTGAAAAAGGGGACAATGCAGAAGTCCTCATTCGTAAACACCGTAATGGTTCCGTAGGTACCGTGGAACTCCAATTCATTGGGGAATTAACACAATTTAGAGATGTGGAATTCCGAGACATGGGGCCGGAACAATAATGAAAACTATCGGTTAGTTCCTATATATTGATGGGGCCCGACTATATTCCGACAACTTAGTTACAAAAAAGCACCACCTATCTCGTGGCTCCAAACGACACGTAAGTCGCCCCTCGATAGGTGGTGCTCTTTTTGTATTACGTTAGCGAAAATAAGTCCCATCAATATAGTGCACTCAATAGTTTTCATTGTATTGCTTAATCCTAAGTCCTAACTATATAGTTAAGGCTTGGGATTTTTTATTTATCTCTAAAATTTACCCTTATAATAACAAACATATGTTTGAAAATACTTTGTATTTTTGTTATACTAATCATAGAAATTCTTTTTTTATATTTCTTGTAGAGCCTAGTGATTAAGCGGTTTGAGGAGGTGTTTGTATGGGTTCAGCTGATACGGATCGAATGTATATGTGCATTGATTTGAAGAGTTTTTACGCGTCTGTGGAGTGCGCCGATTTGGGGCTGGATCCGTTTACAACGCCTTTGGTGGTGGCCGATGGGTCTCGTGGCAAAGGGGCTATTACATTGGCCATTTCTCCGGCTTTAAAAAAGTTAGGTGTTAAAAACCGTAGCCGATTATTTCAGATTCCACCGCATATTGAGTATTTGACGGTAAAGCCTCATATGAAGCGGTATATGCAGGTGTCTGCTGAGATTTACGGAACTTTGCTCAAGTATGTAGCGCCTGAGGATGTGCATGTATACTCTATCGACGAGTATTTTATCGATATTACGCCGTACTTGCCGCTCTACAAGAAAACGCCTCGTGAGCTGGCGCAGATGCTACTTGATGCGGTGTTAGCGGCAACCAAGATTTATGCCACCGTTGGGATCGGTACGAATTTATTCCTCGCCAAGATTGCCCTCGATATCCTCGCAAAACATGCGCCTGATTTTATAGGCTATCTTGATGAAAGCCTCTTTAAGGAGAAAATCTGGCATCATCAGCCCTTGACCGATATTTGGCAGATTGGCAAAGGCATAGCCAATCGCTTGCATAAGTATGGGGCATACGATTTACATGGTATCACCATGGTTCCTGAGGCGAAACTATATAAGGAGTTTGGCGTTAATGCAGAACTTATCATTGATCATGCTTGGGGTCGTGAGCCTTGTACCATTGCAGATATTCACGCCTATCGTCCTATTAAGCATTCTATCTCCCATAGTCAGATTTTATTGCGTAACTATACTTACGAAGAGGCGTATGTGCCCATGCGGGAAATGGTAGAGTCCTTGGTACTAGAGCTTTTACAAATTAAAGGGGTTACGAACCATATTCATGTTCATATCGGTTATGCAGATGAAATGGTGCGCTCCACAGGGGGCTCTAAGAAGCTCAAACAATATACAGATTCTTTGCAGACATTGACGGCGGCTATTATCAAATTATATGAGCAGCATTGCCATAAAAATGAGCCTATCCGTCGTATTGGAATAAGCTTTGAAGATTTAGTGAATCGTTCAGCAATCCCTCAAGAGGAGGATTTATTTAGTGCTCTTACGACAGATACAGAGGAAAAGGAGCGACAAGTACAAGAGGCAATGCTATCTATTAAGGAACAGTTTGGTAAGAACTCTATTTTACGTGCCTCTAGCTTGCAAGAGGAAGGAACCATGCGATTTAGAAATACTTTGGTAGGCGGTCACAATGGGGAATAAATAGTAGAAAGGATACATTGGAAATAATTAGTAGACTAGCTAAATTGGGAATACATTAGTCGCGTAAGAGGAGGTATAGATTAATGAAACATCGCATGTCTCGGTTACAACGGGCTAAACAATTTATGCCCTTTGCGGCATTAAAAGGATTTGAAACCTTGCTCGCTGCTGTTGCGAGGCCTAAGGAGGCGCGGGTGGAGTTATCTGAGGATCAAATTGAGGAATTGAACCGTACTATACAATCCTTGGTAGAAGGGGATTTTGTGCGGGTCCTTTATTATACGGGCCATTGTTATACAGAGTTAGTAGGGTCCATAGAGTCTGTAGGTAAACCTATCCATAGTTTATCTATCGAGGGTATGGTCATTGCGTTTAAAGATATAAAAGAACTAAATCTATATGAATGAAGCTTAGTAAAATTAAAATATACAAGATGATACATTTAAAATATAAAGCTAGCCTATACTTGTGCATAATGAGTATAGGCTATTTTACTATTATTTTTTATCATAGCGAGCCTGATAAATCTTCTTGACATATTGTATATGTTCTATTAAAATAAATATATGAACAGATATTCATATAAAAGAAATATCTAAGAGACACATTTAAAAGATATATCTAATAAGTATTAGAGTCATTCAAAGGATAGTTTACATACATAGATTGAAACTTTCACTATTATCAAAGGAGATATCATGGAAGAAACATTATTGCTGAAGGATTTGAACTGTGCGAACTGCGCGGCAAAAATTGAAGACCGCATCCGTAAAATGGATGTTGTAGAGACTGCAAACTTTACAATTGCAACGCATCAATTAAAATTAACAGGCTCCTGGGAAGACAGAGAAGCTCTTAAACGTGACATTCAAGAGATTTGTGATGCTATCGAAGAGGGCGTAACAGTAGCTGATTATGAGCGTAAATCTAAAGCGGCTATGGAGGACCATGGTCATGATCACGACCACGGCAGTGAGGCAATGACAATTGTAGTTATCGCAGCAGGCTTGTTGTTCATGCTCTACGAAGCGTTGACTACGATTGTTCCGTCCATTAGCATGCCAGAGTCCATCGAAACTCCAATTTACTATATTACTTATATTCTTCTTGCGTTCCCCGTATTGCGTATCGCAGGTCGCAATATCTTGAAAGGCCAAGTATTTGATGAGAACTTCTTGATGTCTATCGCTACATTGGGTGCTATTGCTATCGATGCATTGCCTGAGGCTGTAGGCGTTATCTTGTTTTATCGTATCGGTGAGTTCTTTGAGCATAAAGCTACAGAGCGTAGCCGTACAGAAATCATGAATGCTGTTGATATGCGTCCCCAAGAGGTACGCGTTGTTGATACATGCTGCGGTGGTGAAATCGTAGTTATGGCTCCTGAAAAGGTTGAGGTAGGCTGGACTATTGAGGTTCGCCCTGGCGATTTGATTCCTCTAGACGGCACAGTGCTTGAAGGTGAAACTCGCGTTAATACAGCTCCTGTAACAGGTGAACCTGTACCGGTTCGCGCGGTACCTGGCACTCAACTCATGTCTGGTTGCATCAATGAATCTGGTCGCATTACGATGCGTGTAGATAAGGTTCTTGACGAATCCATGGTTACTAAAATCCTTGATGCTGTTGAAAATGCTGCATCTTCCAAACCTAAAATCGACCGTTTCATTACGCGTTTCGCTCGCGTATACACACCAATCGTTGTAGTGTTTGCATTGGCTGTTGCTATCATCCCATCCCTTATTACAGGTGAATGGCATAAATGGATCTACACAGCCTTAACATTCCTTGTTATTTCTTGCCCATGTGCATTGGTGCTTAGCGTGCCACTTGCATTCTTCTCTGGTATCGGCAATGCGTCTAAACACGGTATCTTGCTTAAAGGTGGTCGTGTTATCGAAGCGTTGGCAAGTGTGAAAGCAGTAGCTCTTGATAAAACTGGTACGATCACATCTGGTGAATTTAAAGTACAAAATGTAGAAACTGTAGGCTCTCATGTGAGCAATACTCAATTATTGTCCATGGCAGCAGCTATCGAAGCCGTTTCTACTCATCCAATCGCAACAAGTATCGTATCTGAAGCAAAAAATCAAGGCATTACTGTAGAGCCTTCTGATTTTGTTCAAGAATTAGCTGGTGAAGGTATGGTAGGTATGACTGATGGTCAACAAGTTCTTGTTGGTAACCGTCGTCTTATGGAACGCTATAATGTTCAAGGCTATCCAACAGAACCTGCTGAATACGGTACAGAAGTTCTAGTAGCAGAAGGTAATGTATACATTGGTCGCATCATCATTGCCGATGAAGCTCGTCCTGATTCCGCAGAGGCTATCGCTGCTCTTAATAGTCAAGCTATTAAAACTATTATGCTTACAGGTGATGCTGAAGCAAGTGCAAATTACATCGCTAAAGAAACTGGTGTAAGTGCTGTTCGCGCTCAATTGTTGCCACAAGATAAGTTATCTGTAGTACAAGATATTCGCTCTGAATATGGTCCAACTATGTTCGTAGGGGACGGTATCAACGATGCTCCAGTACTTGCTGGTGCTGATGTTGGTGGTGCGATGGGTAGCGGTGCTGATGCGGCTATCGAAGCGGCAGACGTTGTATTCATGCGTCCGTCCTTGACTGCCATTGCACATGTCCTCGACTTGTCTAAAGCGACATTGCGCGTCGCATGGCAAAACGTAGTATTCGCGATTGCTGTAAAAGTCATCATCATGGTGCTTGGTCTCATGGGCTATGCATCCATGTGGGGGGCCGTATTTGGCGATACTGGCGTATCCATCCTTTGTATCTTGAACTCTATTCGTATCTTGCGCCGTTAATATGGTGAAAGTATCCTTTATAACAAGATAGAAATATAACAAATATCATTCTTCTAATCTGAAAGATTAGCATACAATAATAACCTCTATACTGGTGAAAGCTAGTGTAGAGGTTATTTTTATAAGCTTTAATCTAATGAGATGTTGTTAACTATTGGTTTGCTAGATTTCTTGGTCAAGTTGATATAAAGATAGTTTTAAGATATTCTTACTATGTACAATTGTGTATTGTTAATATACATAAAGTGATTTGTGCATATACTACATGTACAAAACTTTCACAATTGAATTGAATAATAGCTATGAAATAGTATATAATTTATTAGATGATTACTATATATTTGTTGGAAGGAGGGATAGCATGATCACGGTGTACAAACACATAGAAGAAGAGTTAGTTTCAGACAGCACTGTATCAGATGCCACAAAAGGTTCTTGGGTAAATTTGGTGAACCCAGACCCCGATGAGTTATCCCTAATCAATATTTTGACAGAAATTCCAACGGATGTTTTAAAGACCGCCCTCGATATGGAAGAACGTTCTCACGTGGAGTTAGAGGACAATTATATCTTCGTTGTTATCAACATTCCAGTTGTTCGCGGTAACGACATGTACGATACAGTGCCGCTTGGTATCTTCTTGACGCCGGACTTCTTTATTACGGTCTGCCTCGAAGAATCTGAAGTATTGTATCCGTTTATTTCTAATCAGATTTCTACGTTCTACACGTATAAAAAGACGCGTTTCTTGTTCCAAATCTTGTATCGCACAGCGACCATGTTCTTGCGTTACTTGCAACAAATCAACCGTCGTACAGACGATATTGAAGTTCAATTGCGTCATACTACAAAGAATAAAGACTTCTTCCAATTGTTGGAATTACAGAAATCCATGACATACTTTACCTCTGCATTGCGCACGAATGGTACCGTTATGGAGCGGCTATTGCGCTTGCGTGGTCATAGCTCTTATAGACATTTGCTTAAAATGTACGAAGAGGATGAGGATTTATTAGAGGACGTTATCATCGAGAATAAACAGGCCATCGAGATGGTTGAAATGTACTCCAATATTTTGATGAACATGATGAACGCTTTTACGTCTATCATCTCTAACAACCTCAACATGGTTATGAAAATGTTGGCTACCGTAACCATTGCTATGGCGGTTCCGACTATCATATTTAGCTTGTGGGGGACAAATGTACCATTGCCATTCCAAGAGGATGTGAATGGTTTTTATGAGGTTATAGGTGTTGCGGTAGTATTTACTATTATTGCTATCATTGGCATGTGGAAAAAAGACTTGTTCTAAAATATGCTGAATAGTTGAAAACTAAACTTCAAACACTGAATATACAAGAAAAAGCTGGCTATGAGCCAGCTTTTTTGCTTGCTTAACTATTACGTTATTGCTTATTATTGGGCCAATCTGATATAATAATACCGTTATGGAGAGGTGTCCGAGTGGTTTAAGGAGCTGGTCTTGAAAACCAGTGACTCCGCAAGGGGCCGTGGGTTCGAATCCCACCCTCTCCGCCATTCAATTTTAGATATTAATATACTTGGTAAGGTAATTGGAGCCCGTTCCTTGAATAGTAATATATAGAACCCTTTATCAAATTGATAGAGGGTTCTTTTGTGTTACCAGTCATGCTTTGTATTTGAAAAAATATTTCTATTTATAGTATGATAGTTTTATATGTTTTTATTCTATAGAAAGGAGCTCGTATGAATCGACTTAGTTTCTCACGAACTCAGATTTTAATTCTTGTCAGTGTATGGCTAACGTTTTTGATTAGCTTTGTTATGCGCTTATCTTGGGCATCTTTGATGCCTATCGTTAACGAGGCATTGAATTTTACGCCTCAAATGGGGACGGCCTATTTATCTGCGTTTTATATGGGCTATGCTATCATGGTTCTACCAGGCGGTATATTAGCGGATCGCATTGGTTATCGTTACACTATTTTGGTGAGTTTGCTTGCTATGGCAGTTATTACGGCATTGATGAGTACCATAGATAATTACACCTATGGTTGGATATTGCGATTCCTGTTAGGTATCGTATCTGGTCCTGTACAAGCATCTTGTTTAAGTGCTATTGGGGATTACTTTGGTCCTAATCAACGTGGTGCTGCAGTTGGTATTTTTATGTCCTGTACATCTCTTGGATTGACTACTGTAAACCTATATGCACCATATGTGGCAACTAACTATGGCTGGCAAAATGCATTCCTGTTAACAGCAGTATTACCTATCCTTGTTTTCATTCTTAGCTACTTTACGGTTCGTAAACCAAGTGCTGACATCTTGGCACAACGGGAAGCAGAAGTGAGTGCTGCATCTGCGCATGTAGGTGAAACAACTTCCTTAAAAGAAAACTTATTACATGTTTTGAAAAATCGCAATATTTGTTGCCTTGCCTTTGCAGGTTTCTTCGCTACCGGTGCTACTTGGGCGGTGGCGCAATGGTCAAACTTATACATGGTTAAACAGCTAGGTGTTAATGCAATTTATGCAGGCCATGTAATGTCTGCTTTCGGTTTAGCGGCTCTTATTGCAAAACCGACTATTGGTATCTTATCTGATATTTTACCGATTAAGAAAAATCATTTAACAGCTCTTGTTATGTTCTTATTCGCACCTGCTTTGATCCTTTTTGCAAGTACAACAAATCCAGATATGCTCTTTATAACAGGCCCAATTCTTGGCGTCGGTGCTTTCATGCATAGTGCATTGACAAATGCTCTTGTAGTTCAATCCGCAGCACCTCACTTGCGTGGTACAACGGCAGGCTTCGTAAACTTGTTTAATCAAATCGGTGTTATGTTGGCACCTATGATTTTAGGTAGCATGTTGACTGCTACAGGTAGTTATCAATCTGCATTGATGACTCTTGCTATTGCTCCAGTTATCGGTGCTATTGCATTGTTCTTTGTACGTCTTAAATAATGTGAAAGTATCTAATTAGGATGGATATAGGTACATAAAAATATAAATACTATAACAAGAAAAGGACCCGTAAGGGTCCTTTTTTTGTAGTCATTTATTCTATTGATACGTCCCTATGGTCTAGGAGGCGCATTATAATCTGGTTGTGGGCCCCATTGACTCATAGGTGTGTTCGGATCTGGTAAATCTTGATTTTGTATATCAAGAGCCCAATCAGGGCGTGGTCCTGTTGGAGGTGGTGGAGGCACTGGTCCATATACACCCAGCTTAGATGGTTCTAAGCGCGGCTGTTGATACGCATATGGCGATTCTAGTTGATTTAGTGGTTTATATACACCTTCAGGTGGTTGAATACCAAATAATGGTTTCTCCGCAGTAGGAGCAGGGGTGTTCATTGGTTTATATGGGCGTGGTGGCACATAGGGGTTTGTGAAGGTATATGTGATTCGCTCCATTTCTAAGGCATTGTGTAAGATAAACTGACCTATTTCAGCAATTGCAGAGCCTTTAGTAGCGACATGAGCACCTGTAGATAGGACAGAATGCTCATTATTAGTGGCTTCAATAGGGGCACCATTTACTTGGTAAAACTTCGCCGGTGTTACATGCCAATCCATAAGATAAATATCTTTAGACGAACTGCCTCGATGGTATGTATAATTAGTTGAATAATCTGCAATGATATTTTGCTTTTTATACAGACTAATTGTGCGTGCGTGAAGTGTACTGTAAGTAGGGTTTGCTTGTACCAGACTGATTGTACTCAAGTCGATATATACGGTCTCTGAAGGACTATTATAAGCAACTTGATACTGACTAGGCTTATTTTCTAATTCGTATTGTGAAATAGCACTAGCTGTTTGGAAACTAGCCAGAGCAATCACTAAAAAAGGATATAGTTTTCTCATATTAGACCTCTCTTATGTGGCATTAGTATATCATAGTCACACATGTAATTCTATGAAAAATGAATATAAAACTCCATAATATGTATATTGTGTATAATTGCCTTTTTGTTATATGATTAATGCATAGTTACAGGAGGTCTTGCTATGGAAATTATATGTTTTGGCGACAGTATTACGCGTGGTTACGATGTGCCTTATGGACGAGGGTGGGTTGAAATCTGCGATGCATCTATTGAGGGTGTAAACTTTACAAATTATGGGGTGGATGGCTGCTCTGTACAAGCCATGATTTATAATATTGAAAACTGGGCGGTTGCTGCTATATCTGATCCAACGCGCCACATCTTCTTGATGTGTGGTACCAACGATATCTTACAAGGTCGAGATAGCGATTATGTGTTCCAGACTTTGGTGAAAGCTATTGAATTAGCCAGTACAAAGGGGACAGTCATAATCGGTTTAGAAACTCAGATTGATAGCGATATGGATGGTTTAGACCTCGTCGTACGAGATGTTAATACACAGCTAAAAGCTTACGCAGAGGCTCATAATCTGAAAGTCATCGATTTCTATACAACTTTATATGAAGCTGATCGAATCGGGCAAATCGTCTTTGCTGGAGAAGTGCATCCTAACGAGCTAGGCTATCGATTGATGGCCTATAAGGCATTAGAGGTCTTTACGCGGTTATAATAAAAAATCCCCTCATGAGTTACCTCATGAGGGAATTTGGTGATTTATATAGTCTTTATGTGTGAAGGCATGTGGCTTTCACAATTATATCTAATTCGTCACGAATTAGTTGTTAGAATTAGCGAGTACGTGCATTGGATACGCGAGCGGATTGTGCAATTGCGTATGCAGTACCTTTTACTAAGTCATAAGCATCAGCAGTGTTGCCAGATACTGTTACAGCAGCTACAGTGTCTTCAGTTACAGCGAACAATGCAGTTGCGTAAGGGTGTTGTGCTCCGTTTGGTACAGTTACAGTGCCGGATTTAACGATGATGTAACGGCCGCCGCTGTTGAAGATGTCGTAATGAGCAGCTTGTTTTACACCGTCATAGCTTTCATTGTAAGCAAACAATGCAGCTACTTCACCACCTGCTACTTGACCAGTTTGTTGCATGGAACGCAATTTAGCAGCTGCTACAGCTGTTGGTTGAGTCATGTTAACAGTGATGCGCAAAGGGTTGTTGTTTACAACTGCTTCAGTGATTACGTTTGTAGAGAATACATTCGCTACGCCGTCACCAGCACGGTTGTAAGTGCTAGCAGTTTTCACTTGGTAGCCATTAGTGTATGCAGGCAAGTCAAAAGTGTAAGTTTTGCCGTTCAACAACAAGTCGAAAGCATTTAATTGGTTAGTTTTGTAACGAGAAACGTATGCACTGCCATTGCCATTAGCTGTTACAGAAGTTACAGTTTCTTGGTATACCGGTTGGTTGTTAGTAGGGATTGGATCCATAATTTGAAGACCTACAGCTGTTGTTTGAGGTGCTACGAAGATTGGATCGCCCAATTCTTTGGATACAGGCATTTGTTGAGCCATGTCACCTGCTGTGTAAGGAACCGCTGGCAATGGTTTATAACCAGGGCGTGGTGCACTTGTTACGTAACCAGATTGGTAAGCTGGTGTAGCCGCTTGAGGTGCTGCGTAAGTATATTGCTCTGCTGCAGCACGTTCGTAAGCGCGTGCATTAGCATCGATGGATGCAGCGAAAGCGGAGAAAGACATAGTTGTAGCTGCAAATACTGCGAAAGCAGCTGCTAAATGTTTTTTGTTCATAATAATTCACTCCTAAATACATGATTTTACAAATAACACAAATACTAACATGTATTATATATGAAATCCTGTTAATTGTAAATAAAATATAAATTTTTTTCTTAATTATAAACAAATATAATCAGATGAGTCAAATATTGTACAATTAGCTTGAATTTACCCCAGAATCAAGCACAGAATGTCATATTACTATATAATAATACTTAGTATAGTGATATATAGTAGTATATTATATCGAAAAATTTCATTTAATGCTATACCTGAAGAAAAGAAATATATAAATAAGATGAAATTTGTGGAATATATAAATTATATAAAATTATATAAATTGAGATGGTGAACATTTCACTAGGGAGGTCTCATGAATATTAGCGTCTATTATGGACGAGCAGGATCAGGCAAGACGCGTGCCGTATATGAACGGATCCGTCAAGTCATGACTGATTGTCCAGGGGAACCTATAATCTTACTTGTTCCTGAACCAGCTACCTATAGGGTAGAACGAGAGCTTGCTGAATTTATGCCTGAAAAAGGCTTTACGACGGTCCGTGTGGTAGGCTTTGGTCGTTTGGGGTACCAAGTATATCAATCCATAGGCTCCAAAGGGACCGGTCAATCAAGCTTATCTAGCTTTGGCCGGTCTATGTTGTTGCGCCTTGTTATGAAGCGGAAGCAAAAGGAACTGGGCCTATTAGAACAGGCTACAAAGCGTCCTGAATTTTCTTCTGTATTGCAACAGCTCTTTTCTGAATTTCGCGCCTTCCGCGTCGGTCCTAATGACCTTGAACGTGGGGCGGAGTCCGTTAAAAATAAAGTATTACAAAAGAAATTGCGCGAACTTGCCATTTGTATGGCAGCCTATGAAGAGGAAATCAGTCGTCATGGGGAACGTGACATCGATCCTATCATGGAAATCGTTGAGGCTTTGCCTCAATCTCCACTGATGGAAAACAGTCATGTCTTTATCGATGGCTTTCATTGGTTTACACCGACTCACTATGAGTTAATCTACACCTTGTTTGATTTTGCGAAGGAAGCAGTTATTACCATCGACTTGCCAATGGCTCCGAAAAGCTTGTATCTTGCTCGTCGAGGGGAGCATCTCTTTAGTCGTCCTTTAGAGATTTATGACACCTTAGTGGCTCGTTATGGTTCTAGCATTAACTGGGTTGGATTTGACGGGAAACGGGGACCTCAAATCGTACAAGAATTAGAGGCTAATTACTTTACGAGTCCTAGCAAGCAAAATTCTACTAATACTACTATTCCGCTCATTCGTGGATATAACCGAGAACGGGAAGCCGACGCAGTAGCTCGCCGTATTTTAGCCTACGTAGAATCCTCTCCAGAGGCACGGTACCGCGATGTATGCATCATGCTTCGCGAGTCCGAAACGTACGGGGATACCTTAGAAAAGGTCTTTGCTCGGTATGGCATTCCGCATTTTATCGATCGCCAGCGGCCTATGAAAAATCATCCATTAGGCGAATTGTTGACGGCTCTCTTTGATATTGTACGCCATAGTTACAGCCGAGATAGCATGTTCCTCTTGCTTAAAACGGACTTGATGCCACTCAACCGAGAGGCCGTAGATGAATTGGAGAACTATGTGCTCGAGTTTGGTATTGATTATTATAAATGGGAACGTGAAAGCTGGCCCTATTTACGAGGCTTCCATGAGGGGCAAGATGAAGAAGGTCACCCAGATGCACCTCGTAGAGCCCGTGTTAATAAGGCAAGACAAACTATTATGGAGATTCTATCTCCATGGTTTGACTTTGCCGCTCATAGCGAAGGACATACAGGGGCAGAATGGGGCGAACAGCTGTATGGACTCATAGAAACCTTGCAAGTGCCGCAGCGTCTCTATGAATGGGCGAAGGACGCAGAAACTATAGGTGACCAAGAGTCTAAAGCTAGCCATGAACAGATGTATAATGCGGTCATTTCTTTCATAGACGAAATCTCTATGGTCATGAAGGATGAAGTGTTGACACTGGACGAGATGATGTTACTCCTCGAAAAAGGCTTGAGCGATGTAAATTATTCCATGATTCCACCGTCCTTGGACCATGTAGTAATTACCACCATCGAACGTGGTTATAGCCAATGGTGGCCTAAGGTATTTGTTATGGGCCTCAACCAAGGCGTATTCCCACAAAGCATGGGCGATGAAGGGCTTATCAAGGATAAGGAACGTCAAGAATTAGCAGAGGCCGGCATTACGTTGGCTGAAGGGGCTTTGCCGAAGGCTTTTAACGAAAATTTCCTATTATACCTAGCTATGACGCGGGCATCCGCTTCCTTGACGCTGTCCTATGCAAGTTCTGGTGAGGATGGAACGGGACTTGAGCCATCCCTCGTGGTGAAACGACTAGAATCCCTTGGTTATGTAGGTAAGGCGGTAGATATTCCCCTATCCATTGAGCCTAATACAGAGGCTGATTATGTATGGAGACCTTTACAGAGTTTGTCCCTATTGTCTGAGCGTTGGGGCGCTCTCTTTAGTGGTCATGAGGTCAATCCACTGTGGTGGGGCCTCTATAACTGGGCTCGTGAAAGCGACACCTATCGTCCACGTTTAGGTGAGGTGTCTCGTGGTATTCGAGATAATAATGATGTGCCTGTCATTACAAAGGATTTAGTAAATGGATTGTTCTTATCCAAAGGCTATATGTCTGGTTCTGTAACGCGTTTAGAGAGATATCAGCAATGTCCCTTCAAGTTCTATGCTCAATATGGTTTGAAACTAGAACCGCGTCGTGTGCGCTCCTTTGGTGCGCCAGAAATTGGTACATTCCTTCATGCTAACTTAGAGCGTTTAGGTAATTATCTATTAGCTAACAATAAACAATGGCGTGACCTTAACGAAGAGGATCAACATAACTTATGTCGTACGGTAGCGGAAGAAATTTTACAAGAAAATCAAGGTGGCGAGGAAACGAGCGATGCCTACCAAAAGGCAATCGAGCAGCGTGTACAAAGAACATTACATGTGACGGTAGACCGCCTCGTAGAGTGGTCGAAGCGCAGTGATTTTGATACGAAATACTTAGAGCAAGATTTTGGCCGTCAAGGCGGCTGGGATCCGATTCGCGTGCCTCTTGGAGAGGATCGTTATTTACGCCTCATTGGTCAAATTGACCGCATCGATGAATATACCCAAGATGGTCAAACCTACGGTATGGTTATTGATTATAAGTCGGGCGGTGCACACGTAACGGCGCAAGATGTATACTATGGCCTTAAATTGCAGCTTATGACCTATCTATTGGCCTTAGAATCTGCTTACGGTAAAGCGAAGGGCGAATCGATAGCTCCTGCGGCTGTGGTGTATTCCTATGTGAAGAATCCTAAAATTCCGTCTAAAACGCCTATATCTTATGAAGATGCAGTATCTTTGGCTAAGGAAAGCGATGCATGGCAAAATAGTGGGTACTTCGCAGACGACGTTGAGTTGTTAACGCATATTGATCATAAGTTCTTATCCTATGGTCGTAAGCGAGGTCCGTATGTACCGATTAGGACAACAGGGGATCAAACGATTAATAGTAATGATTTGCGCAAGGTTAAGAATCCTGGTGAATTTGACGTAATGTGCCGTTATACAAACCACGTAATGGCTGAAACGGGCCGTAATATTGGGGATGGTCAATTCCCTATTAAGCCATATCAATTGAATGGCTTTAGACCATGTACATATTGTGACTATCGTACTGTCTGCCGTTTTGACTCTAGCCGTAATAAGTATAATTATCTATCCGGCTTATCTGAAGATGATGCATTAGAACGGATGAAAGAAGTCTTAAACGACGGTAACGACGGAAACAGCAGTAACGAAGAAAACAATAGTAACGATAGAAATAACAGAAACGATAGAAAGAATAGTAACGAAGGAGGTGAAAACCATGGGTGTTAAATGGACGCCAGAGCAGGAGTCTGCCATCATAGCTCCTAAGGATTCGTCCTTAGATAATCAAACCTTGCTTGTGGCGGCAGCGGCCGGCTCAGGTAAAACAGCAGTTCTTGTAGAGCGTATTATTACGCGTCTGAAAGATATGGATAATCCTTTATCCGTACAAGAGCTCATGGTTGTAACCTTTACAAAGGCGGCAGCTCAAGAGATGAGTGCCCGTATCGGACTTGCCTTGGCAAAAGCCATGGAGTCTACTGATGACGCGGCTATGCAAGAGCGTCTCGAAAGACAGCTCAATCTCTTGCCGTCTGCTCACATTTCTACATTGCATTCCTTCTGCCAATGGGTAATTCGTTCCTATTTCTACAAGTTAGATATTAATCCAACGGCTCGCATTGGCAACGAAGCAGAAATGGCGCTCCTACAACAAGAGGTATTAGCCGATTTACTGACTAAATCCTATGAAGAAGGCCTTTATAATATCTATGAATTGGCGGACTTCTTCAGTGATGATAAATCTGATGCGGGCTTAACGGCAAAGATTATGTCTCTCTATAACTACGCTATGTCTCTGGCTAATCCTGATGGATGGCTTAGAAAAGCGTTAGAGCCTTATAAAGAGGCCATGACTGTAAGTCCAAGCAATACGCTATGGGGCCAATATATGTGGGATAACCATGTAGCTGTTATTGACCGTATTCGGGATCGCTTGGAACGGATGGAACAAATCTTGCTCGATCCAGTAGGGCCTCATAAATGGCAAAAGATATACGATAATCAACTAGCTGCACTAAGCATGCTTTCAAGTGCTCAAACATGGGACGATATGGGTGAAGCATGTAAGCATATGGATACCTTTATTAAAGACCAGTTTCGCATGGGCCCAAAAGAGGCACAAGCCTTTGACCCTATATTGGTAGCAGAGTTTAGATCTTTAGGTACACAAAATAAAGATGACCTCAAAGCGATGCAAGCCGCTGTATTCACAGTGCCTGAAGCTACCTTGCAAGAGCAGTTCAAGGCTCAATATCCCATTATTGAAGGGCTTGTGGAGCTCACCATTGCGTTCCACCAAGCGTATGGGGATATGAAACAAGAGCAAGGCATCATGGACTTTAGCGACTTAGAGCATTTATGCTTAGCCCTTCTCGTTGAACCTGGCACAGAGGATGATCCTCAGCCATCTGACGTGGCAAAGGAACTGCAAGATACTTTCAAAGAAATCATGGTCGACGAATACCAAGATACGAACGGCGTGCAAGAGACGATTATCAATTTGATTTCTCGCGTCGATAATCGGTTCTACGTAGGGGACGTAAAGCAGGCTATTTATAGCTTCCGTATGGCGGACAGTTCTCTGTTTATGGAGAAATATAATACGTACGGCGGTACTGACGCGGTGGAGCGTCGCATCGACCTAGCAAAGAACTTCCGATCTCATGAAAATATTTTGGCTACAACGAATTTCTTGTTCTACCAAATCATGACGGAAGAGGCAGCAGAGCTTAATTATACTGAGGCTGAATCGCTCATTCCTGGCCGTATTGTAGAGGATGCGCCACCGGATTGGGTTGGGGGCGACGTGGAATTGCAGCTCCTCGATGTGAGCAAGGATACCCTCAGTGCTAGTGAAAGCGACGAAGACGAAGGGGATGACCCTGAAAACAACGAGCGTGAGCTAGATTTCATCATTCAAAAGATTAAGGAAATCCACGGTGCCAAGAAGAAGGTGCAAAATCCAGATGGCACATTCCGTCAAATCGAGTGGCGTGACTTTGCTATTTTGCGCAGATCCTTGGCGGGCTGGGGCACGCGTGCGGTAGAGGCTATGCGCCAAGCGGGTATCCCTGCGGTGGTAAACGAACGGGATGGCTACTTTGAAGCACAAGAGATTCAGCTCTTACTAGCCTTGCTATCCATCATAGATAATCCTGAACAAGACTTGCCGATGGCTGCGGTGTTGCACTCTGGCCTTGTGGGGCTTGATGCTAATGAGCTAGGTGCACTACGCCTATCTGGTGAGGGCTCGTTGTGGTCTCTCATGCCCGCCTATGCAGAAGAGGCTCAAGATGAGCGCTTATTAGCTTTTATTGGACACATGGAGCGTTGGCGTACCTTGTCGCGCCGTCACGGTGTAACCGATTTGCTATGGGATATTTACGAATCCCAAGATTATGTAAATTATGTAGGGGCCATGCCAAATGGTCTCGTGCGTCGTGCAAACGTACTCGCTTTATACGACAGAGCAAAGGGCTATGAGGCGTCTGGCTTCCGTGGTCTCTTTAGATTTTTGCGTTTTGTTGAAAGCTTGCGCGATAGCAACCAAGATATGCCGCTGGCTAATGTGGTAAGTGAAGCGGACAATGTAGTGCGCCTCATGACGATTCACAAGAGTAAGGGTCTAGAATTCCCTGTTGTATTCCTATCTGGGGTGCAAAAGAAATTCAACATGATGGACCTCCGATCAGAGCTTCTTATCGATAAGAACGCAGGTTTAGGTCTTAAGGGCTACTTCCCAGATATTCGGGTATCCTTCCCAACCATGCCGTGGTTTTATGTGAAAGATGTAAAAGAGGCGGCCCTCAAGGCCGAGGAACAGCGTATTCTATATGTAGCCTTAACACGAGCTAGAGATAAGTTGTTCATGACAGGTCATTTTAGAGGCTTAAAAAACGCTAAAGGTGAGTTAAGTACCTTAGGTAAACTCATTAAAAATGTTGCTTCCGTAGAAGGTCAACAGTTGCCGACAGATATTATTACGCAAGCTAATACCTATTTAGACTGGATGATTATGGGCTTTGCTCGTCATTTAGATGGTGGTAACCCGTTGCGTGTAGCTATTGAATACGAAGGGCCAACTTATTTTGATTTACCAGATAAGAAGTGCCGCATAAAGGTTGAAATTCACGACGGTTCTCTCTATGGTGACCTCGACTACAAAGCAGACATCGACGAAACTACCATCAACAAGGTACGTGAGTTGAAAGCTGTTAATTCTGTGCAATTACCGCAGGAAATAGTAGATCGATTTAACTATACCTACCCATACAGCGATGCAACACGTCGTACTGCTAAAATCTCCGTTAGTGAATTAAAACGACGATTCCAAGAGCGAGAACTAGAAGCAGGGACAGTCGATACCCTTAACACACCTATTGAAGATGATTTAGCGAACTCCGTATTCGGTCGTAAACCTCAAGTATTACAGTCCGAAGAGGATGTGTTGACGGGGGCTCAATGGGGTACCTTGATGCATGAGGCCATGCAGTGGCTACCGCTTGCTAAGTACACGAAGGCTTCTTTAACAAAAGAGCTTGATGCACTCGTAACGAAAGGGACTTTCACAGAGGAAGAACGAAATCTATTAAGCGATACAAGTTTATATAAGTTCTTTAGTTCTGACCTTGGAAAGCGACTTATCAATGCGAAGCGCATAGAACGTGAGTTGCCGTTTAGTATGCTTTTTGAAGGAAAACGTGTATATGATACCTTAGAGGATGGGGAAAATCTATTCCTTCAAGGTATTATTGATACTGCCTTTGAAGAGGACGGTGAATGGGTTCTCGTAGATTACAAGACAGACCGCGTCAAATCTGGGGAAGACCTCATCAAACGCTATAAAATACAAATGGACCTCTACAAAGAGGCCTTACAGCGATTGACGGGAATGCCTGTGAAAGCATGTTATATCTATAGTTTCCGCTTGCACGATGCAATCATCATAGATTAGTCTAGGTTGCTATTTAAGAGTCTTGTGTTATTTATGGGGCCTGTGTTGAGAATAGACAGATATTTCAAATAATGTAATAAACATAAAAAAGCTCTCTATCCTTGGATAGAGAGCTTTTGTGTTAGCTGTATCATTTAACTTTTGTGATAACTATATATGACTCAAATACATTCCTTAGATTGTATTTTACAGTTCTATATGCGGTAGTTTAGGCAAATTCAAAGCCTTTTTCTTTTTATGTTTTGATGGGGCAAATACTTTTAGTACCCGTGGTAATACTTCGATATCTACTGGCATAGATGGACCTAGATCGCCATCCATATTAGTTGCTAAATCATCAACATCAGATAAGAGCTCAATAGATGCTTTGTTTACAGTTAAGGTAGTTGTATACCGAGAGTTATAAATGGCACCATTAATGACGAGTGGTATTACGCTGAGCATATCGAGAATAAAGTATTCTTTAAAAATGATGATACGCATGTAGCCGTCATCTACTGAGGCTTCAGGCATAAACCGTTCAAAACTAGATACTACATTGGTAAGCAATGCTAAAACGAGAGGGGATTTACAGATGAAATCTTCGTTCTCTGTTTTGATGCGATATGTATAGTCTTTTGTGGTAAATAACGCTTGGCCTGCACGCAAGAAGTAGGCGAGAGGGCCGAGTATGCTTTTCTCTTTTGGCGTAACCTCTTCTACTACCTTAGGGATAACGCCTGCTGCAATGTTATTGCAGAAATACTTATCATTGCAACGTCCGATATCAATTGTTCTCGTTTCATTGATGTCGATGTGTTGGATCGCTTGTGCTGGATTTTGGTGAATTCCAAGTGCGCGAGACATATCGTTAACAGTACCAACTGGGATAAAGCCAAAGGTAGATTTGAAGCCCCCTTGGGCAATGCCATTAACAGTTTCGTTAACAGTACCATCACCACCCATGCAAAACACTGCATCGAACCCGCGTTCGCAAGCGTCTTTAGCAAAACGTGTCGCATCACCTGCGCCGGTGGTGAATTTGACCTCGAGCGTTTCGAATAAGGTGCTCAATTTCCATTGTAAGTCGAGGGCATGCTGGCGTGCCGCTCCGCCCCCGGATACAGGATTGATGATAACCAAACAACGGCTCATAGTGTACTTCCTTACTTTCAAAAATGGGATATAGCTAGTATCTATTGTTAGATTGCTAGATTGACAGTTTTAGATATGAGTTTTATAATTATTTTGTATACACTGTATTACATATTGTGTGCGACATATTCTATAAACATATGTCGTATAATATATTATACTCATTTTAGCCGTTCTTTGAAAGTGTGAAAGATAGGACGAGTATTAATGTTTAGGGGATAGTAATGGGAAGACAAGATTCTAAAGATAAATACAAATTATCTGCAGTGGATTCTATTGAAAGATTACCGCTCAGTGAACAAGTATATTTAACATTAAAAACAGCTATTTTGACAGGCGAGTTGATGCCGCAAGAAAAGCTAAACGAAGTAAAAATTGCGGAACAACTACAAGTGAGTGCTACGCCTGTACGTGAAGCATTCCGTAAATTGGCTAAAGATAACCTCGTAGTTATCGTTCCTTGGAAAGGTGTTACTGTAAAAGCGGACACTCCAGAGGAAATTATTGCATTATACCAAGTGCGTGAAGTCATGGAGGGCCTTGGTGCAAGACTGTGTGCTCGCCATGCTACAGATGAACAAATTAAAGAATTGAGAGATATTTGTAAAGAAATGCATGAAATGGAAGATGCTACAGAACGTGTTGAGGTTAATAGCCGTTTCCACACTATGATCGCTCATTACTCTGGTAATGAACGCATTGAAGACTACTTAGCAAGCTTCCGTGAACGCGTTAACCGCGATATGTATATTAGCTCCTTCAATGCTGTCCGTACACATGATTGTGATGATGAACATGATCAAATCGTGGATGCTATCGAACGTCATGACGAAGCAGCTGCAGAGGCAGCTATGCGTCAGCACATTAACAATGCTTTTATCTTCAAAAAAGCCAATGCTGAAGTGCAACACAAAAAACTTAACGAAGTATAATGTCTAACGTGCCCATAGGCATAATGACATAAAAGGCTCCGCTATTGGCGGAGCTTTTTAGTATGGTTTAAAAACTCTAATCGTTTATAGTGTGATGTTAGATGTGCATTGCAGTTTTTATAGTCAACGATGCGTAGCCGTACGAGTTGTGCTACGTCGATTTGAAAGGCTTGAGCGATTTTAAATAAAATCTCTAAGGACATGCCAGAAATGCCTGCGCCACACTCTAGTTTACTTAAATAACTGCGGCTGATGCCGACGTGGTGGGCTAACTCATGTTGGGACATGTTTAGAGATATGCGGAAATTGGCTATTTTATGGCCTAAACATACGTATTGATGTTGTAAAAATGGATCTTCGTACGTATTAATCCGAAGTTCGGTCAATGGTGCTGTTGCGGGGTTCATAGGGACTCCTTCCTTTTCCCGACTCTCTAAATATAGTATACTGAGACTGTTGGCGATTGACTAATATAGAAAACTAGATAATTATCGGTTATTACAGATAATTACACGAATTGTGAAAGTCATACTACTATATACTTTGGTGCTGTCACCAAAGCAATTAGTATATTGTTGTAAATAGAGGAGGACCTATGGAAAAATACATAGCTGTTGCTCTCGGTGGAGCTGTAGGTGCTTTATGTCGTATGGCTCTTGGTGAATGGGTGATGACAAAGGTCAGCTCCTTTCCGTATGGTACGGTCGTAGTTAACCTTGTCGGTTGCCTCATCATTGGCCTCGTGTTAGGCTTTTACATGCAAAAGCCAGATTTACCACAATGGGCTAGATTCTTCCTCGTTGTAGGCGGCCTTGGAGCTTTTACCACCTTTTCTACCTTTGCCTTTGAAATGCTGCAACTCATGATGACCGAGTCCTATGTACAAGCCTTATTCTATGGCTTTGTACAAGTGGTAGGAGGGTTAATCCTTTGCTGGATTGGTGTAGTATTGGCGCGCATACTCTGCGCTATCTAATCTAGGCGAATAAGGTGACTTGAGTTACAGCGTAAATACATCGATTTTTATATGATAGTTTAGTAAGATCTTTAGATAGTTTAGTGAAAGATTTACATAGAATACCAGATTAATTAGTAAGAAATTTAGATAGAATACCAGATTATAGAGGGATATATTATGAAATCTATTAGAACACAAGATGCCGTAGGGCATGCATTAATACACGATCTAGTTCGTATCGTTATCGGCGAGGTGAAAGATACGCCGTTCCGCCGTGGTCATGTTATTACAGAAGAGGATATTCCTAAATTATTAGACCTTGGGAAAGAGCATATCTTCGTTATGGAACCTGAAGATGAAGGTTTCTTGCACGAAGAGGACGTAGCTCGCGCTTTGTATCATATGGCAGGTGGCGAAAATATGCACGAAGGCCCTATGGCACAAGGTAAAATCGAAGCCATTGCAGACGTAGATGGTTTATTTAAGGTCGATGTAGAACGCTTACATGCTATCAACAGTATTGGTGAGCTTACGATTGTAACGAGATTTAATAATACGCCTGTGAAAGCAGGCGATAAATTAGCCGGCATGCGTTGTATTCCTTTATTACTAGAGGAACAACAAGTAGAGGATGCTAAGAAAATTGCTAATGGGGAACCTTTACTTCATGTCAAACCATTCGTGCGCAAAACAATGGGCATCGTTACTACTGGCTCCGAAGTATTTGAAGGTCGCATTAAAGATGCTTTCACCCCTATTATTGAAGAACGTTGCGCTGAATTTGGGGTCACAAAAGTAGCTCATGAAATCGTAACAGACAATACGGACGATATCGTGGCGGCTATCGACAAGGTAAAAGCAGCTGGCGCCGACATTATTTTCTGTACAGGCGGTATGAGCGTTGATCCTGACGATTTAACACCGGGCGCCATTAAACGCTATGCAGATCGCGTAGTGACATACGGATTACCTGTATTGCCAGGTTCTATGGTTTGCATTGCTTACTGTGCTGATGGTACACCGATTCTCGGCGTTCCAGGTGGCGTATTATTCAGCAAACCAACGGCCTTTGACGAAATCTTGCCACGCCTTGTAGCAGACGATGAAATCACTAAAGAAGACTGCATTCAAATGGGCCATGGTGGCTTCTTAGGATAATCTTTGTATCTATAAAATGAGTCAAAGTTTTACTATACAATGAGTTAAAGTTTTACTGTACAAAGGGTAAATCGTTAATTATAACATCTTAAAATTATATAAGCCTATGTAAAAAGCGGGTAGATTGAATCTACCCGCTTTGTGATATTCAAGCAGTTATATGTATTAAAATGATTTTTTCCCCAGTGTAGGATGGCTACAGCGTTTTAAGGTTAGCGTATCAATCATGTGGACTGCTTCGTCCAAGGTGATATCTTCACGCTTTGTCGGTGTTTCGAGGACTGCCAAAGGATGGTCTGTGCCTACTTCACCAGAGGGCAAATAAATATATTCTTGGTTGACAGTATCGCCAAAGATATAGCCTGCTTGTAAATGCTCTTTATGAATGCGACTCATAGTCTCTCCTTACATGATTTCTTTGAGTGTAAAGTTTAGATAGTCTGCAGATACTAGTTCTAGTTTAGTGGTACCAAATTCCTTTGGAATACGCTTGAAGGAAATTTGATCATGTAAATGGCCAAAGATGCACATATCTACATTGTATGTATCCATGAGATCCGTAAAGCCAGAAGGTGCATTGGATTCATTAAATGGAGGATAGTGTAACAATAACAGTTTTGTTACTGGTATGTTGTGTATGTCTATTGTTAATGTCTCTGTCTTTTCAGAACCTATTGTGTTATCTGTTACTTCAGAACCTGTTGATTCCATGTTTCTTTCAGCTGTAAGCTTTTCTAGGAGTGATTCCACAGCTCTATCCATTTCTTGTAATGCTGCTTCGGTGCGCATCAATTCTCTTTCGTAAATAGATTGGTCTGTTTCTGGTGAGAAATGGGAGTCTCCAGGACATAGATAGGCGCGAGTTCCACCAAAAGCGATGATGCGAGGGCCTTCTTCTGTTTGAATGAGCTCTGCTGTGCCATGACCTTGTAAAAAGGTAATAGCATCGCCCATGAGGTTGCGCATCTTGTTTGCTGAAGACCACCAGTAATCGTGGTTGCCGCGAATCATATATTTTTTCCCAGTCATAGATGCGATTTCTTGTAAATCGCAAGCCGCTTCATCGAGGCGTAATGCCCAGCTCATATCGCCTACGAGAAAGACAATATCATCATCTGTTACATGATTAGCCCAATACTCTTTGATGCGGGCCCAGTGATTATCCCAATGGGGACCAAAAATATCCATCGGCTTAGTGGGGGGATTGCCAGATAGATGGAGGTCGCCGATGGCAAATACTTTCATAAAAATCCTTTCAAATATGTATCATCAAAACTATTTAGATGGCTATTTAGAGGTATGGAAGTACGGTGCAATATCATGGATAATTTTAGCAGCTCGTTCTTCGTCACAAGTTTGAGGAATCTTGTAGCCCACATAAAGTGGCGTTGTTACATAACGGGCCACAACTTTGATATAGTCGTAACCATCCTCAAGATTATATACAAAATAGTTATAAGACTGACTGTAATTAGCGATGCTACGCAAAACATAGCGTAACACTTGTTGTAAACGCAATGCTACGGAGCGAACAGGTGCATCAGGTTTAAAGCGAATATTGTACTCAAAAAAGCCAATTATAGGCTGTGTAGACAAGGTGATGCGTACATCTTGATCCTCGTGTAAGAGCCAGCCGTCCATATTTTGAGCCGTAATGTCCTCGTGGTAATCGTAATCTTCGAGACCTATGATTTGGCTGTGTGGATGGCGGATAGAACCGCCAGACATATAGCCATGGTTTTTGAAGAATAGTACGGACTTGAATTCTTTGCGCTCCCGAGTTTTTCGCCATTTATCGAGGCCGAATTGGAGAATGCGAGCCGCTTCGTCTGCTGGTAATGTAGAAAACTCGCCTTCGTCCGTTTCTGTTTCGACGATGACCGTTGGCCATGTTTTATCTAATACAGGATATTTGTTCATAAGCCATATGATATGACCTGATGTATCTAGAATATCCGTTAATTTTGAACGATCACAGAAGGGGCAGCGCACTTCTTCGTTGCGAATATTAACAGGCTTAGTGCGCCCTAGTGCGATGTTAAATCGTAGTGGTTTATTCATCATGTGCCTCCTTCCTCATAAGAAAATCTATACTTTTAATCATACCATAATTAGCGCATTCGTACATAAAATAATGGTATAATAAAAAGGTATTATTTTAACGATTAAGGAGGCCCTATGAAACCGACGACGCTCGTATTTCCTATAGATGAACAAAATCGCATATTACTAGGTCGTAAGAAACGTGGTTTTGGGGCTCATAAATATAATGGATTTGGTGGTAAACTCGAGGCTGATGAAAGCTTCCGAGACTGCGCTATTCGCGAATTATTTGAAGAATCTGGCCTTCAAGGGCGCCCCGAAGATTTAGAATGTGTGGCTGCTTTTGATTTTCAGTTCCCTTTTGATGAAAGCTTAACGCATGTGGGTTACGTCTATTTCTTGCGAACTTTCACAGGCAATGCAGAAGAAACAGATGAAATGGAGCCTCATTGGTTCGAACCAAATGAGATTCCGTACGAGCACATGTGGGACGGTGACCGTCAATGGTTGCCGATGCTGATAGAAGGCATGAAGTTAAAAGGACCTATCGTGTTTGACCGAGACAACAGTACGGTAGATAAGATGGATTTGACCGCGGTGGATACCGTTCTTGAAAGCGAACACTTGGCGCGCATTGATCTGTATATTAACGGATAAGTTGTACCTTATTGGCTGCAACACGTATGCAATATGCCTTGTTATGCCAGAAAGCATGAAAGTGGTACTGAAGTCCTAAATTTGTAATATATTGAGGTAATATGACTGATAAAAAGAACCCTAAGTGGGTGCCACAGCTATTGGCGTGGTATGATGTGCATAAACGGGAATTGCCCTGGCGCGATTGTGGAGACCCTTATAAGATTTGGGTGTCTGAGGTGATGAGCCAGCAGACGCGCATTGAGGCGATGAAGCCCTATTATGATAACTGGATGCGACTATTTCCAACCTTAGAGGACCTAGCAAAGGCCTCTGAGGATGAGGTAGTTCATGCTTGGCAGGGGCTGGGCTATTATAGCCGTGCTCGCAACTTGCGCCTTGGCGTGAAGGACGTCGTGGAAAACTATGGTGGTATCGTGCCCCGTGACCGCAAGACTATGGAGTCCTTAAAGGGTGTAGGATCGTATACGGCAGGGGCCGTGCTATCCATGGCGTACAACGAACCAGAGGTAGCTGTAGACGGTAATGTGCTACGTATTTACGCTCGTTTATATCGCATCTTTGATGATATTTTGAGCACGAAAGGTAAGAAGGCAATCACGGCCATCGTAGAGGACACATTACCTCACGATCGACCTGGTGATTTTAACCAAGCACTGATGGATTTTGGCTCTGCTGTGTGTATTCCAAAGACACCGCGCTGTGGAGAATGTCCGATTGTAAACATGTGCGAAGCATACCAACATGAGGATACGGACAAATTACCTGTGCGCATCAAGAAGACAAAGGTAGTAGAGGTGCCTCTATTTGTAGGTATCTTGCAATACGAGGACTATTATCTATTGCATAAACGTCCGAATCGTGGGTTGTTACGGTCCATGTGGGAATTCCCTTCGGTGGAAATGGTATCTGCCTTTGACGAAGGGGAACGAGGCCTTGCTGAATTAGTTGAGGACCTAGGTTTTGAACTATCTTTACAACCAGTATTAGTTAAAGAAATAACACATATTTTCTCTCATAGAAAATGGTTTATGAAAGCATTCCGCGGCGATTTGACGTACGCAGGCGATGCTAAAAATATAACGATTGGAGATATCCAAAAACAATTGCCAAAGGATTGGATGCTTATCAAGCGCGATGACTTTGCTAACTACGCTTGGGCGGGTCCTCATGGCAAACTGACAGAAATGGCAAAATAATTTGTAGGAGCAATGCATGAGAATTCTATTTAATATCATTTTCTCTACTATCCTCGTAATAGGATTGGTAGGGTTTTGGGCGCTATTCCTCAACCTGTGGAAGCCTAAAAAGAAATGGCCCGCTTGGGTAGGCTATATTATTATAATTGGCGCCTGGTTTGCAGGTATTCGATACTATATACTTAATCAAGTAGATCTGTACGGCACACAATATTATCTGTTGATGAATATGTTCCGTACTGAAAGCTATGGTTTCCTCTTTGGATTATTTTTGGCTATTCCTGTGTTTATTGTACTTAGCTTGCTATATTGGGCGGTCAATAAGATTTGGAGCAAAACGCCAGAGGAAAATAGAACAGGTCGCCGTGCTTTCTTTAGAACGGCAGCTACAGTAGTGCCCTTGGCAACCATAGGTGGTTCTAGTTATGCTGCCTATGTAGGGCAGCATGAGATTGAGGTCACTCATGAAAGCTTCGGTTATACGAACTTACCACCCGGGTTAAAAGACTACAAGATTGTCCAACTTAGTGATATTCATGTGGGCCCTAGTATCGATTTAGATGACCTAGATGAGATTTTAAAGTTAGCCCTTATAGAAAAGCCTAATCGTGTTGTTATTACTGGTGATTTAATCGATAAAATTGCCTGGTTGCCGGAGGTCTGTGAAAGACTGACAACCTTTGCAAAACAAATTCCTGACGGTGTCGATTTCATCTTAGGTAATCACGAGTACCATCACGATGTGAATAAGGTGCTCGATGAATTGAAACATAATACACCAATGAATATTCTTGTGAATAGCAATATTCAAATCATGGGTGGTAAGCAACCGGTATATATTGCTGGTGTTGCGTACGACAATGATCGGGAAAAAGAAAAGCGTGAAGCTATGATTGATAAGGCTTTATCCGGTATTCCAGATTATGCCTTTGTTATTCTATTAGCGCATCACCCAGAATTCTTTGAGGAAGCCATTGAACGTAAAATTCCGTTGACCATTTCAGGTCATACTCACGGTGGTCAAATCGTGTTTATGGGCATGCCGCTAGTACCAACGGGCACTCCATATACAAAAGGGCGCTACGTTGAAGAACAAAGCGTGTGCTACGTCAATAATGGATCAGGCCACTGGTTCCCAATCCGTATCAACTGCCCACGAGAAATTACAGTCATTACATTCTTTGATGGAGTAGCTTAGGATATAAGTCATGCTCCTTATAGGAATACAATAAAGCCCCGATACGTCATTGATATGTATCGGGGCTTTCTCCGTTCGTTTGAGGTATGAGAGGATGTTACAGATATGTCATAGAGATGAGAGAGATTTTATTTCATGCGAACTGCATCGGCAAATTCGTCTTCGGTCATGAGTTTTTCTTCCAAGATGATTTCTTTAATAGAGCAACCGCGTTTGTATGCTTCTTTTACTACCTTAGCACTCTTATCGTAGCCGATGTATGGTGTTAAGGATGTAGCGATCATAAGGGATTGTTCTACGAAGAAGTTGAGTTTTTCTGGTACAAATTCTACACCGTCGATACAGTGTGTTGTGAAAGAATTCATCGCGTCTGCAAGGAGGCGACAGCTTTCAACAAAGTCATAGATCATGATAGGCATGTACACGTTCAATTGGAAAGCACCGCTGCCTGCACAGATGGTCATAGTCGTATTGTGACCGAATACTTGGGCACATACCATGGTCAAGGCTTCGCATTGTGTAGGGTTTACCTTGCCTGGCATGATGGAGGAGCCCGGTTCGTTTTCAGGTAGATGCCATTCGCCATAGCCACAGCGAGGGCCGGATCCTAAGAAACGAACGTCGTTAGCGATTTTAAATAATGTAGTAGCTAATGTGTTAAGTGCGCCGTGAGCCATCATAAACGCATCTTTCAAGGATAGTCCTTGGAATTTGTTGTTCTTCACGCGGAATGGAGCACCTGTTACCTCTGGCAATACAGTTTCCATAACGTCTAGATAGCCTTTAGGCGTGTTTACACCTGTGCCGACTGCAGTGCCGCCTAGGGCTACATCGAGTAGGTAGTCAGCGTTTTGAACGAGCATAGCTTTGGCAGTTTTTAAGCCGTCCACAAAGGCGCTAATTTCTTGGTCCACCATGATGAAAGTTGCATCTTGTAGGTGAGTACGACCAACTTTTTGCAAACCTTTTCCTTTTTCTTGTAATTTTTCAAAGGATGCGATAAGGCCGTCCAATGCAGGGATTACCCGTTTTGTAATTTCAAAGTATCCGCAGATATGCATTGCCGTAGGGAATGTATCGTTTGTACTTTGTCCGCGGTTTACATCGTCGTTAGGATGGAGCGGGTTGCTTTCATCTAACTGTTTAGCTCGGTGAGCGATTACCTCGTTCACATTCATATTAGTTTGTGTGCCAGAACCTGTTTGGAATACGGTTAACGGGAACTCATCATCCCATTTGCCGTCTACGATCTCATCGACTACTTGAGCGATGAGTTTCGCTTTTTCCTCAGTTACTGCGCCACATTTTGCATTGGTTAAAGCACATGCTTTTTTTACAAGCGCAAGCGCTTTGATTTGTTCAATAGGGATGCGGTGGTCACCGATCTTAAAGTTATTGAACGAGCGTTGCGTTTGAGGTCCGTAAATTCGTCTAGCGTCGACTTCGACTGGTCCCATTGAATCGTATTCAATTCTTGTTTCCATAATGTTTACAACCTCCTTAAAAGACATGCCGACCTTAATGTCGGTTCTTTTTTATTATAGGCTAAAAAAAGAAAAAATATAATAGAAAATGATAATAAATACCAATTAGATATAATTAAAGGGGTATAATTACCTTTACACATAGTATTTTATTGTCAACATCGCTTTAACACGTTAAAATGGAAGTAGCTTATTATATTATTTTAAGCTCTAGTTTCACAGAGGAGGTAAGTACTTATGAAACATGACTTTATGAGCCATGACCTTCATCTGCCGGAACTGACACTACGTGGGATGCTACTTGGTGCATTGATTACTGTAATTTTTACAGCATCTAACGTATATCTCGGTTTGAAGGTTGGGTTGACATTCTCGTCATCCATTCCGGCAGCCATTATTTCAATGGCAATTTTACGTTTCTTCAAGGATTCTAACGTTCTTGAAAACAACATGGTACAAACACAGGCTTCTGCAGCCGGTACTTTGTCCGCCATTATCTTTATCTTGCCAGGTCTACTTATGATTGGGTATTGGAACGGCTTCCCATTCTGGCAAACATTCTTGCTCTGCGCATGCGGTGGTTCTCTAGGTGTGTTATTCACTATTCCATTGCGTCGTGCCATGGTAGTAAATAGTGATCTACCATATCCAGAAGGCCGTGCAGCAGCAGAAATTTTGAAAGTTGGCTCTCACAATGCTGGCCAAGGCCCTCAATCTAGCTCTGGTATGGGTGATATTGTATCCGGTGGTATTGTAGCTGGTATTATCAGCCTTTGTGCAAATGGTTTTAAAGTACTTGGGGACAGCATGAGCTTCTGGCTTCCTGTAGGTAGCAAAGGTATCACTCAAATTCCATTGGGCTTCTCTACAGCGTTGTTAGGTGCTGGTTACCTTATCGGTATCGCTTCTGGTATCGCTATCCTCGTTGGTGTACTCATCGCGTGGGCTGGCTTCGTACCTTACTACACTAACTTGTTTGCTCCAGATGGTGGCGCTACTGCTAAGTTCGCAATGGGCATCTGGAAATCTAAAGTTCGTTTCATCGGTGCTGGTGCTATCGGCATCGCAGCGATTTGGACTTTGATTACTTTGATTAAACCTATCATCGAAGGTATGAAAATTTCTGTACAATCCATGAACAGCAGTTCTAGTGAACGTGAATTGCATCGTACTGATACAGATATGAGCACAAAATCCGTTTTATGCGTGTTCGCAGTAATTCTTGTTGGTTTAGTATTTACATTCTGGGATTTCGTATCTGCAGTACCTATTAGTACTGGCTTAATGTGGACTTTCGTTGTTGTGGGTATTCTAGTAGCTTTGCTAATCGGTTTCTTCGTAGCTGCTGCATGTGGTTACATGGCAGGTCTTATCGGTACATCTGCATCTCCAATTTCTGGTATTGGTATCTTGGCGACTATTATTTCTTCCTTAGTGGTGTACTTCATCGCTGCTGAAAATAACTTGTTCGCTACAGAAGCAGGCGTACAATTCGCTACAGCTATGGCTATCTTCATGACATCCGTAGTTATTGCGATTGCATCTATCTCTAATGATAACTTGCAAGACTTGAAAACAGGTCAACTTGTTGGTGCTACACCTTGGCGTCAACAAATTGCGTTGTTACTTGGCTCTGTAGCTGGTGCAGTTGCAATTGCTCCTGTTCTTAACTTGCTTTACCAAGCATATGGCTTCACAGGCGCGTTACCACGTGCTGAAATGGATCCTAATGCTACATTATCCGCTCCTCAAGCGACTTTGATGACTACAATTGCTCAAGGTATTTTTAACTCTAGCATGGATTGGGATTACATTTTGATTGGCGTTGGTGTTGGCGTAGTAGCAATCATCGTGAATTTGATTCTTAAGAGTACAACCGCTTCCTTAACATTGCCACCATTGGCAGTTGGTATGGGTATCTACTTACCTCCAACATTGGAAGTGCCTCTCATCGTAGGTTCCTTCATTAGCTACTTCGTAGGTCGTTACCTAGTTGCTCGTGCTAAAATGCGTGCTGGCGACCTCGCTGAGTACGATGTTGAACAATCTAACCGTCGTGGCGTTCTCTTCGCTTCTGGTTTGATTGTTGGTGAAAGCTTGATTGGTGTAATCATAGCTGTTATTATTGTATTGTCTGTTACAACTGGTGGTGGTGAATCTCCACTTGAATTAGTAGGTCCTGATTTTGAAAGCACAGCACAATGGTTAGGATTGCTTGCGTTTGCATTCTCTGGTCTCTACCTTGTTCGTCGTGTTGTAACACACAAATTCAATAAAGAAGAAGCTTTAGCGATGAAAGCTGAGCAAGAACAACAATAAGAGGTTAAACAATGAAATTAAAACAGTCTGTACTTATCATGATGGCTGCTGCATTGCCAGTAGTATCCTTCGCAGCAAGCGAAGCAATTCCTGTAACAAAAGACACTGCGACAGTGCAAGCAGTTCAAGCTAATACGAATAAAGTGAATCGCAATGATTTGACATACCGTATCTCTAGTACTGCTACACCAGAGCAAAATCGTGCGTTACGCTCTGTAGCAACTAAGGTTGATCGCAATGCGGTTGAAGTAGTAGCACCTAATGCTGACCGTTATATGGATCGTAAAGAGGTTGCTGTATCTCCTGTGGAATCTACTACAGATCACTTGGACCTAGTATTCCCAGAAGTTAAATCTGTTAGCCCAACTGTAGAGAAAGCAATCAATACAACTATCAAAAAGTATGTTGCTAAAGTTCAAAATGATGTAGAAAAATTGAATGCTAAAGAAGCTAATAAAACAAACGTAGTTATGTACTACGATGTGAAAACAAATAAAAATGGCATTCTTAGCATCCTAATTCATACGTATACAATGCGTGATCAAGATGCAAATGGCGTCAACTATGTAAAAGGCTTCACTTTCAACACTACAACAGGTCGTCAATTGTCCTTGTATGACCTTGGTGGTCTTAACAAAAAAGAGTTAGTGAATGCTATTAATAATAATCAAGACGTGAAAGACCAACTAGGCGGCGATGTAAACATCGACAAAATGCCTACTGAGTTCTACACAACTGATGATTATTCCGTTGTAATGATCTTGCAACAAGATGTGGATGCAATCCACAGTGCAGGCACTGTATTTGTACCAGTTGGTAACTTACGTGACCGCCAAAATGATGTAACAAAATAATAATCGAACTGTGTGAATTCGATTGTGTGTATAGTAACAGCTGTTTAATTGTGGAAAGAACCGCTCCCAATGGGGGCGGTTCTTTTTCTTTTGAAGTTTCTTCAATTATTTATTTGTTGTATCGTAGTAGTTTACCCGTGGAGGCAATGGGAATTGAATTGTTGCATCCGGTTTTACTGTTTCAGGTTCTGGCAACTGAACTACTACATTGTTTTTGAATTTCTTTTTGAATGCTTTCACAGTGTCCTTTTGAACGGAGTCAGCTGTGACGATAAGGGCACTTGTATCATCGTTAGGGCGAATAGAGATAATGTTGCCTTTTGGCTCTTTAGCTTTGTATAAATCAAGCGCATCAGATTGGTAATCCTCTAATTGTTCTTGGTTTAATTTACCTTGAGATACAACGACTGTGCTTTCAAGTTGTGGGTCATGGGTTTCAGAAATTGCATGAGCAACGGCATCAGCTTTTTTATTATCTGTTAAAGAAGCATGTAACTTACCACCATCCCAGAAGAGGGCGCCATCTTGACGGAATTTCGTGAAGTCATTGTCATAACCTAACGCTTTACTGATGATGTTTGCTGTCTTTGTTTCTACTTGCTGTTTAAACAATGCATTGTGGAATGCAAGGGCTTGTTTCGTTTGGGTCATGCGGTACGCAATTTCAGCAGCTTCGGCACGAGTTATGTATTTTTCAGGGTTGAATAATGTACCAGGGGAGTACATTGTGAATCCAAGGTATGCAAGTTCGCGAACTGCATCTTGAGCCCAAGGGGCTACGAATTTTTGGTCTCCGTAAGCAATATTATCGAGAACTGTTGGATCCTCTGTAGTATAGCCTAAGTAGTGAAGATAGTTATCTGCTACTACAGCAAATTCTTGGCGAGACATATATTTTTCAGGTTTATATGTTTCGTCGCCATAGCCGCTGATAATATTTTTGCGAGCTACGGACTCGATAGCAAGAGCAGACCAACGGTCAGATGTAATATCTTTAAATTTGCCAGATAAGAAGGCTGCAGTCCCATCATCAGTGATGTTGTTGAAGAGCGCTGCTACTTCTTCACGTGTCATAGGTTGATTAGGTCGGAATGTGCCGTCAGAGTAACCTTTCATTAGATTTGCTTTTGTTACAGTGCTAATGGAGTTTGCAGCCCAAAAATCGCTAGGTACATCTGTGAAGATGTGAGCGCGAATCTTTTGGATGTCTTGGGGAGTACCAATAGATTTGTTTACAACTACAGGTGTTGCCGTTGTAGAGGATTCTACTTTAACAGCATCCACATTAGATGTATCTGTTTTAGCGGAGCTAAAAGTAGGGGCTTGTAAAGCAGATTCAGCTTTAGCGGATTCAGTTGTAGTTGTAGGAGCATTAGTCGTAGTTGTTGTATTGGCAGAGGCAAAACCAAGGCCTGTAGCAGCTAATAATGCGCCTAGAACGAGGGCACGTAATGCGTAAGGGGTATTCTTGTACATAAAATCCTTCCTAATCTTGGTAAAGGCTATCGCTCGATAGCCATAGAATATAAACTTTCACCAGCATAAAAATCTATATTCGTCGTAATATAGTCAATAGGGGCATGCATAGTGAGATACAACAAAGCAGCGTAGTACTATCGAGTATACGCTGCCTTGGCTGGTTAAGTGTAACGCCGATTAGCGTTTTACTGTCATTTTTACTTTGGAACCGAATAATTTAGAGATTCCTTGTTGAGTGTCTTTAGATGCAGTAGATACTACAGCGTAAAGTTGGTTGTTTTCTACATCAGGGAATGTAGCTAAGATTGTGCCAGCTTTTTCGTTTTTGTTGTAGTAGTTGCGGAAGTTCGCATCGATTGCATCGTATTCTGTTTGGCTGTATTGGGATGGTTCAACTACAACGTAGTTATTAATAGTGGAATCGCCACGGGAAGCAAGGTTCGCTTTTACTGTGGAAATATCGCTATCTGTTTTCAACGCTACGTGTAATTGGTTATCACGCCAGTACATTACACCGTAATCTTGGAACGCTTCTGGTGTTTTGTAGGTTTTATTTAATTCTACAAATACTTTATCTTCCAAGGCGGATTGTTGCTTTTGATCAAGTGCTTTTAACGTGCTGCGACGAACAGGACGAACGGTACGAGTAGATTCAGTCTTTTGAGCCACTGCTTCGTTTTTATTGTTTTTTACGTCTTTGTCTACTTTTTTAGCGTCCGCTTTAGCAGCTTTATCTACTTTCTTAGCATCTTCTTTTACTGCTTTATCAGCTTTTGCAACGTCTTTTTTAGCATCTTTATCTACTTTAGCTACGTCTTTTTTTGCATCTTTACTTACGTTAGATGCATCTTTTTCGATTGCTTTATCAGCTTTTTTAACATCTTCTTTTACAGCAGTTTCTACTTTACTTTCAGTTGTAGCGTGTTTTGGTGTAGCTAAGCCAGCACCGTTAAGCATGCGGTTCAAAATAGTTGCCGCTTGTGCTCTTGTTACAGGTTGTTTAGGGTTGAAGTTTTCTGTTGCCCCAGATGCTACGATGCCACGTTGAGCCATGTATTGGATATCTGCCAAGTAATCACCAGAGATAGACGCTTCATCTTTAAACGTTACTTTTTCTGCTTTTACAGGTGTAGAAATATTTAATTTTTTAGCTAAGCTAGCTGCGGAGGCAACAAACTCTTCACGGTTCATAGTTTTGCTAGGTGTGAAAGCTGTTTTAGAAGTGCCTTGCATAACGCCTGCAGCACTCACTAATTTAATAGCGGAGTTAGACCAACGATCTGCTTCTACGTCAGAGTAGGAAGTAGCAGATTCTTTAGTTACGATATCAGCTAATTCTTGTTCGTTTAAGTTGTGTTGCAACACTTTACCATAAATAGCAGCTGCTTGTTCACGTGTGATTTGAGCGCTAGGTCTGAAAGTATTGTCAGAGTAACCCGAAAGGTAACCGGCTTGAGACATCGCTTGAATTGCATCGCGTGCCCAGTTATCTTTAGTATCTGTGTACACACCTGCTGGCAATGTTTCTTTAGCTTTAGTTGTTGTTTTAGCTTCTGTTGCTTTTGTAGCAGGTTTAGCTTCAGCTTTTGCTTCTGCCTTTGTTTCAGTAGCTTTTTCAGCAGTTGCTGCTTTAGCTTCTGTAGCTTTAGTTTCTACTTTAGTATCTGCTTTTGCAGTTGTTTTAGCTGCAGTTGTTTTAGCTGTAGTTGTAGTTGCTTTAGCTTGTGTATTTGTTACTGTTGTTGCTTTTGTATGTGCCGCGGTTGTTTCAGCGTGAGCCATGCCGAATGTGGAACCAAGGGCCAATGTGATTGCCAAGGACAAAGATAATTTATTTAGTTTCATTGAAAAGGCTCCTTTCAAACTATACTTATATAAAATAAATTATAACACTTTTTAAATTTATACACTACTATAAGAAAATGTAATATATAAGGATAAAATTTACATGAATTTGACATTCTACTGCTATTTATGTAAAAGTACGATGAATTACGGTAGAAATCAGATTATTATAACTTTGAAAATGCAAAATGATAAACATTCGCAAAATCTAGGTTTTATATAGCTTTTACAAGAAAAATTGATAAATAAAATAATGTATGTGATAAAAAACAATGTTTGCCATTACAAAAAGTCATAACGATATAAGAAATAAATGGGTACATACGAATATAGCAATTCTTTGGACAATATATATATGATTACTTTATAATTATATCGATAAGCTTTTGAATATTTATTTGAAAGCATAAGTAATGTTCAGGGCAGAAATTTAGTCGAAAAATTCACTATTAATCTTGCCATAACACATACATATCAAAATTTTTTATTAGGTTAAGTACTAGAAAAGACGAGGACGATAATATGAAAATTCATCTTTTCCAACAGTGTTTGATTGACATGTTCTACCCACATGTAGGCATGGCTGGTGTAGAAGTACTTGAAAGATTAGGTTGCGAGCTCGTAGTTCCTAAGAAACAAGTATGTTGTGGCCAAATGTTCACTAACTCTGGTTACAATGAAGCGGCTATGGACGCTATTAAGAACACAATCGAATGCTTCGAGAACGCTGAATATGTAGTCAGCATGTCCGGCTCTTGCGCATTTGCAATCCGTGATGAATACCATCATTTCTTGAAAGATCAACCAGAGTGGTTGGCACGTGCAGAACGATTGAGCGGCAAAATTTATGAGTTCACTCAATTCATTACTGACGTATTAGGTGTTGAAGATGTAGGCGCTCGTTTCAACGACTCCGTTACATACCACACATCTTGCCACGTAACTCGTTTGATGGGGATTAAAGAGCCTCCTTTCAAACTCCTTAAAAACGTTAAAGATATCAATTTGATCGAATTACCACGTGCAGACCGTTGCTGTGGTTTCGGCGGTACTTTCTCCGTTAAAAACCCTGAAATTAGTGAAGTTATGACACGCGAAAAAGCATTGGAAATCGCTAGCACCGGTGCTAACGTAATTTCCGGTTCTGACCAAGCGTGCTTGATGAACATCGCTGGTATGCTAGACCGTCTTCATAAAGAAGGCGAAATCGATCGCCGTATCAAAGTAATGCATATTGCTGAAATCTTAAACTGCCGTTAAGGAGGAGACGACATGGCACTTATATATGACAATCGCCCCTATAAAACACGTATACAAGAATGTTTGGCTGATGATTTCAAAGTTGCAGCTATCAAAAAAGCACAAGACGTGTTTTATGATAAACGTAATGCAATGGTTGCGGATGTTCCTGAATGGTTAGATTTCCGCGCAGAAGCTGCAAAACTACGTGATCATGTACTTAATAACTTAGATTATTATGTAAATCAATTTGCTGAGAATGCCGAAAAAGCAGGCTCTAAAGTTCACTTTGCATTCGATGATAAAGAAGCAACTCAAATCGCTTTAGATATCCTTCGCGAACGCGAAGCTAAAATGATCGTTAAATCCAAAACAATCTTAACTGAAGAAATTGGCTTGAACGAAGTATTAGAAGCAGCTGGTATCGAAGTAAATGAAACTGACTTGGCTGAATTTATTTTGCAAACTGCAGTAAGCCCACCATCTCACATCGTAGTACCAGGGCTTCACTTTGAACGTAACAAAATCCGTGAAATTTTTGCTGAAAAATTAGGTTATACTGGCACCGAAAACCCTACAGAAATGACTCACTTCGTACGTGGTTATGTACGTGAACGCTTCTTGAAAGCTGACGTAGGCGTTAACGGTTGTAACTTTGCAGTTGCTGCATCCGGTACTTGTACAATCGTTTCCAACGAAGGTAACGGTCGTATGGCTAGTTCCATTCCTAAGACTCAAGTAATCTTCTTGGGTACAGAACGTATCGTTCCTGACTTCAAAGCTCTTGACGTAATGATGGAAATGTTGAACCGCTCTGCAGTAGGTGCTAAAATTTCCAACTACTTCTCCATGATGACTGGTCCTGGTCGTGCTGGCGAAGCTGACGGTCCTGAAGAAACTCATATCATCATTATCGATAACGGTCGTTCCGGTATCTTGGGTGGTACATTCCAAGAAATGTTACGTTGTATCCGTTGTGGTGCATGTATGAATATCTGTCCTGTATACCGTCACATCTCTGGTCACGGTTATGGCTCCGTATATCCAGGTCCAATGGGTGCTGTATTGACTCCATTGTTCAAAGGTTACGACGTAGCAGGCGATCTTCCATATGCTTCCACATTGTGCGGTGCATGTACAGAAAACTGTCCAGTAGCTATTCCATTGCATGAATTATTGATGGAACACCGTCATATTATGGCTGACATCGAAAAAACTCGTCCGAAAGCAGAAGAAGCAATCTTCACTGCAGCGGCTAAGATGTTTGGTAACTCCACATTATTCGACCTTGGTACAAAAGCTGGCGCTATCGGCATGAACTTGATTAGTAACAAAGAAGGCAATATGCCTACATGGACTCAAGCTATTCCAGTTATGAACGGCTGGACTAAATCTAAAGAAATGGGTACATTGAAGTTCAAGAAATTCCGTGACTTATATGCTGAACATGAAAAGAACAAGAAGAAGGAGAAAAAATAATGGATGAAGCTAAACGTAAACAATTTATTGCACGTTTATCTCGTGCATTAGGCCGTGATCAAGAAATGTGCCCTGCATTTGTAGAGGGCTTTGATTACAGCCATGGTCCTCAAGAAACTATGTTCAAAGATTTGAATCAAGATCAAATTTTGACAATGTTTAAGGAACAATGTCAACGTGTTGGTACAAAATTCGTTGAAACTACACCTGATAAATTAGGTGAAACAATTTTGGCAGCTATCGAAGACTGGGGCAATGGTAAGATTGTATTCCCAAGCACTCCTGAAGTAGACGAATATAAATTAAAAGAATTATTCGAACAAGATGCAGCTAATAATGGCGGCACTCGTACATACTTCCAATGGGACCCAGCTAAAGGCCGTGAAGAATGTATCTCCAACACTGCCAATGCAGATATCGGTATTACATTCCCATACTGCGGTATTGCTGAAACAGCTACTGTAGTACAAGCATCTGGTGAAGAATCTGGCCGTGCTATCAGCTTGTTGCCTACAACACATATTGCTGTATTGTACACTGATACAATTAATCCACGTATGACTCAAACTATGGAACATTTGGCTGAACGTTATCATAAGGATCCATCCAAATTCCCTACAAATATCTGCTTGATTTCTGGGCCATCCCGTACAGCTGATATTGAGTTGGTTACTGTAGATGGTGCTCATGGTCCTATCCAAGTAACTTACGTTTTGGTTAAACGCTAATACATTAACTAGGTATAGCTATAACTGAATCACTTTAAAGGTGATCTTCCTTAGGAAGGTCACCTTTTTTATATCTGTTAATTTCTATTGTGATGTAGAGCTCTCTTGGAACTGTATAGGCGCCTGTAGAGCTATGGAGATTAATGTGTTTATGGAACTTGCAGATTCTGCATAGATAAACTCATAAAATTCGTATTATTTTACTTGTAAAATTTTCGATATATGCTATACTTAGTCCATAACCTATTATTGTGATATGAATTAAAGAGGTGTATTATGAATATTCCATTCTTTACAGATTACCTCATGTTAAGCAATCCACTAAGTATTGGTATTATCGCAGTGTTTGTACTTGCGTTAATCGGTATTTATGTGTTGCAACGCAAGGGCACATCCTTTGGTAATCTCGTTATTATTGGTACCATTGTTGGTGCCGTACTCGGTATTGCAGTTCAAATCATTGCGGGCTTCCCAGATGATCCATCTAAAGTGGTTTACATCAAAGAAAGTACTAAGTGGTTCTCTCTAGTGGGTGGCGGTTTCATTGATTTGATTCGTATGCTTGTTATTCCTATTGTATTTATTTCTATCGTCCATGTTATCTTGCACATGGAGGCGGGTGCTAACCTTAAAAAGTTAGTAGTTGCCATGGTATCTACAAACCTTGGCATGGTAGCTGTTGCTGCTATCGTTGGTCTTATCTTGGGTAATGCCTTTGGTTTAGGTCAAGGTTTTGATGTAGTTGAATCTGGTAAAAAGATTCGAGAAATCAAACCAATGGTTGATACATTTCGTGCTTTGATTCCAAGCAATCCAATTCAAGCAGCTGCTGAAACTAATGTTATTGGCATCGTGATATTTGCTATTATCTTGGGTAGTGTTGCTCGCTTATTGAAGAAAACAGGCACAAATAGCATGGAAATCTTTACTAAGCTATTTGATGAACTTCACCAATTAATTTCTTGGGTTGCAGACTTCATTATTGGTCTTATGCCATACGGCGTAGTTGCTTTATTGGCATCCACATTGGCAACACGTGGCCTGCAAGCTATCTTAGACATGGGTCTCTTCGTAGTATTGCTTTACGTTGGTCTTTTGATTATGTTCGTTGTTCAAGCTATCTTGATTGCTAGCTTTGGTTACAATCCGATTACATACTTCAAAAAAGCAAAAGCTCCGCTCTTGTTAGCTTTCACATCCCGTTCCTCTATGGGCGTATTGCCATTGACTGTGGAAACATTGACAAAACGTCTTGGTGTAAATGCTACAACAGCTAATACAGTAGCATCTTTCGGTACTACTGCGGGCATGCAAGGTTGTGCCGGCGTATTCCCCGCACTTGTAGTGGTATATATCTCTAATGTAGCAAATATTCCATTCGATTTGACTATGTACATCATGAGTGTTATTGTTATCGCCATCGGTTCTGTTGGTATCGCTGGTGTTCCTGGTACAGCTACAATGGCTGCATCCGTATCTCTTAGTGGTACAGGCCTTGGTGCGTACTTCACATCCATTAGCCCAATCCTTGCTATCGATCCATTGATCGACATGGGCCGTACATGCTTGAACGTATCCGGTTCCTTAACAAATGCTCTCGTAGTAGATAAAATTATGGGTACTATTGATAAAGACGCATACAACAATCCTAATGAAGGCAGTGTATAAATTTTTACATTGTGGATAGTATATAAAAGTAATCAATACAATTTCAGAACTAATCATAATAAAAAGAACAGTCTTAGGACTGTTCTTTTTGGTTTTTAAAACCTACTATATATTGATGTAGTATTTTATTAAAAATAATTATTATTACAGATTGTAAAGAATGTTATTTGTAATTGATATTAAAATTGTGAGCATGGCTACTAACATACGTGTGCGTGTATGGTATACTTAGCAATACAAAGTTTTGTATTATGCTTAATAGATATAAGCCAAGAGGGTAATAGTATGATTACACAAGAATTGAAAGATCGATTAATTGCGGATTATCCAAAGTTTGAAGATATGACGCATAAATTCTATAAGAAAGAAATGTCTATTGCAGACTATAAAGGCCAATCTGGTACCTATGGTAGCTACGCGGAACGCGGTGCAAACTCTGGTATGAGCCGTTGGCGTTTCAATGGGGGACGCATGACTCGTCAGCACATGCAGTTCTTAGCTGACTCTATCCGTAAATATAACTTACAACACGTACATTTTACTACTGGCCAATGCTTGCAAATGCATGGCCTCGATGGTGATACAATTTTAAATCTATATAAAGAATGTTATGATCACGGTATCTATAACCGCGGTGCTGGTGGGGACAATCCAAATGTGGTAGCTAGTATTTTACGCGGTATTGATCCTCGTGAAACCTTAGATATTACGCCATATGCAACGGCTATTAGCGAGTTCCTTCTAGAGCAAATGTTCTACATCAAAATTCCTCGCAAATTTAAAATGGGTATCGATAATGGCTTCGATAGTACGCCTCATGCTACATTCAAGGACCTTGGTTTCAATTTAACAAAACACAATACCTTTGATGTATATGCTTGTGGTGGTATTGGCCCAAATCCTCGCATTGGTATTCCTGTAGTGCACGATGTGGCGCCTGAGGATGTTTTGTACCATGTGAAAGCTATGCTTATGGTCTTTGCTAACCATGGAAATTTCAAAAACCGTGGTAAGGCTCGTACTCGCTACATGCCTGCTGAAATGGGTGGAGCGGAAGCTTTCATCAAGACCTATGAAGAAACATTGGCGATGGTGAAAGAAGTTGAACAATTAACAATTAATCCTGCTGATTATGCTTATGAAATTACAAAAACAGGTAAGCGTGATAATTCTGTGGAAAATGATCGTATTCACCGTCAAAAACAAGAAGGTTTATACTACGTTGAATACCATCCGGCAGGTGGCGACGCTAATGTAGAACATCTATTGGCTGCTCTCGATTATGCAGTAACACTGGATCAAGTGGAAGCTCGTATTGCGCCGGACCAAGCATTGTTCTTCATCAACCTTACTGCTGATGAGGCTCGTAAAATTGCAGAATTAACAGATGACAGTGCAGAAAATGACTTCCGTCGCTCCGTGTCCTGTGTAGGCTCTACAGTATGCCAAATTGGTATGCAAGACTCCAATGGTCTTTTGAAAGACATCTTCGAACACCTTGAAGAAAAAGGTGTAGACACAAGTAAACTACCTCGTTTACACATCTCCGGCTGTCCACACTCCTGTGGTACACACCAAATCGGTGAAATTGGTTTCCATGGCGCTGTAAAACTAGTAGACAAGAAACCTACAGTAGCATTCATCCTCGTAGACGGTGGTTCCGAACACATGGGCTCCGAAAACTTCGGTAAAATGGCAGGTAATATCGTAGCCACAAAAATCCCAGAATTCCTAGAAGCCTTGGCAAACATCCTGAACCAATCTCCAGAACCAGACTTTGGTACATGGAGAATGACACACAAAGCGGAATACATGGAACTTATAAAAGCATTTGAGTAAATTCCTCCTCCGCTTGTGATGGGGCCTCGTTATATTGCGACAACTCAATAAATAATAAAAAGAGTTCCCTCTTTGCTCCGTTCTTCGCAAAGTCGCTGCATAGGGAACTCTTTTTATTATTTGAGCGCCTACTATTAACTAGTCCCATCACAAGCTACATATGACATTTACTCAATATGCTTTTATATGATGGGGGAAGGGAAGGACTAGCCGCAGGCTAGTCCTTCCCCTACGGTGGGCATGGCACCACTACTATAAAGCCTAGCTGCAGGCTATTTTTTCCCACATGGTGGGCGTGGCGCCATTAGTTTAAAGCCTTTTTACATAGAACAATCGGCTTATCTAGGTGTTATGTATTTAAGTGTGTAGTTCTATTTTGATGGGACGCCTTTATAAATATAATTATAAAAAAGTACGAATATACTTGTGCAGCGACTTTGCGAAGGACGGAGCAAGCAAGTATATTTGTACTTTTTTTACTAGGTTGTAGAAATGAAATAGGGCCCCATCAAAATAGGGAGAATAACCTTGAAAAGCATATGTTGTCTAGATAACCCTTGATTGATTGTGTTATAATGGGCTTTATAGTAGTGTTTGGAGGATTTATCAGATGTTATTTACCGTCAATACAGAAGTCTGTACACGATGCGGCCTTTGCGTAGCTGACTGTCCGACAGGCTTGCTAGTGATGTCCGAAAATGGGCCTGTAACTGGCAAAGGAGGTTGTATCTCCTGTGGGCATTGTATTTCTGTCTGCCCTACACTTGCTCTTGATAGTGATATGACACCACGTAAAGAGCAAATCGATATCACAAAAGAACAAAAGTTAACGCCAGAGCAAGCTGAGTTATTCTTACGCAGCCGTCGCTCTATTCGTAATTACCAAAATAAACCAGTTCCTGCTGAGCTTATTCGCAAGGTATTAAATGTTGCGAGAATGGCTCCCACACCAACAAATACACAAGGTATTTCTTATATTGTAATTCGGGATAAACAAAAGTTGCGCCGCATTGCAGATCTCGTTCTTGAGTGGATGCATTTAGCTGCGAAGACTGTGCCGATTATGCGTCTTTATGCTCGTGCAGCACAGGCTGAAGTGGATAAGGGCAAGGAATATATCTTGCGCGATGCGCCTGCGTTAGTAGTGGCTATCGGTTCTAAAAAGGATATTCATCGTACTCACGATAGTGGTCATTCTTGCTTGTCTTATGCAGAGTTGTATGCACCAACATTAGGCTTAGGTACTTGTTGGGCAGGCTTCTTTGAACATGCTGGGAAAGCAGAATATGAACCATTATTGGAGCTATTAGGTGTGCCTGAAGATAAAATCATTGCTGGTGGTATCTTAATGGGCTATCCAAAGGTTCGTTACCGCAATATTGTGGAACGTCAACCATTGGACGTTACATTTGATACAGAAGAGTAAAAAAAGAGATACTTCAATGATTGTAATCATTGAAGTATCTCTTTTTAGCTATACAGTGATGCTATAAATTATATTAGTTGGCAGTTGTAATAGTGCCTTTGAATGTTTCGTCGATGTATTGTTTAATAGCATCAGATTTGTAAATGTCTGCAATTTTTTTGTAAGTTTCGTTGTCTTTGTCTTCACTACGTACCGCAAGTACCATAACTGTTAATGGTTCATCTTTAGATTCGAAGAAGAAGCCTTGTTTTTCTACATTAAGACCAGCACTTTGTACATAGTTCATTGGAATAACTGCAATTGTTACATCATCTAGACTACGAGGTAATTGAGCTGCTTCTAGTTCTTGAATCTTTATATTTTTCGGGTTAGATGTGATATCTGCAACAGTTGCTTTGAAGCCGACACCATCTTTTAATGTAATTAACCCAGCTTTAGCTAATAAGGCTAATGCACGACCACCATTTGTAGGGTCATTTGGAATAGAAACAGTAGCGCCTTCAGGTACGTCTTGTACGCTGTGTACGCTATTACTGTATAAGCCCATACGCACTAAAATGGTTTTACCGATTGCTACTAAGTTGGAACCATTTTGTTTGTTAAAGTTTTCCATAAATGGTACGTGTTGATAAGCGTTTAGTTGAATATCGCCATCTGCAAGGGCTTTATCAGGTGTTACATAGTCTGAAAATTCAACTACTTTAAGATCGATTCCTTGTTTTTTAGCCTCTTTAGCAACTGCTTCAGCTACTTGAGCATGAGGGCCAGATGTAGCACCTATTTTGATTTCTTTAGGTGTTTGTGTTGATTGATTTGATGTACTACCACAACCAGCGATAGCAAATACAAGAGCACCGATAAGTAATGGCGCTAATAATGTTTTTAATTTCATATAACCATCCCTTTCTACAATATATGTAAATATCCTATCATGTAAGTTGGGTTTTGTATATAGAGAAATATCTATTAGTTAGCTATAGATTAAAGTTATATGCTTTAGCATATCTAAAAATCTCGAAAAGTGATATAATATAATCAATAAGTTTTATACAACTTAATTTAAACGTTACGGTTTAATATATCCATTACAATTTAATATAAGTATTACAAATAATCTAACCGTAAATTTTGGGAAATATAGGAGGCTACCATGTTTAACTTTGATTTTTATAATCCAACCCATATCGTATTTGGTAAAGACCGTTTAGATGAATTAGATGTATTGGTGCCAAAGGATGCAAAGGTACTCATTACTTACGGCGGCGGATCTGCTGTGCGCAGTGGTCTTATTGATCGCATTGTGGAGGCACTTGGCAACCGCAAGGTAGAACAATTCGGCGGTATTGAGCCAAACCCATCTTTTGAAACTTGTGAACGTGCAGTAGCTTTCATTAAAGAACATAGAGTAGATTTCGTGCTCGCTGTAGGCGGCGGTTCTGTAGTAGACGCTACAAAACTTATCGTTATGGGCGCTACCTATGATGGTCCTGTCATTGATGTTATGAGAGCTGGTGTGCCAGAGGTTCCAGTAGAGATGGTACCAAATCCATTACCATTTGGTACAGTTATGACACTTCCTGCGACTGGTTCTGAAATGAACAATGGTGCAGTTATTACTTATGGGGACGGTAAATACCCTGTATTCAGTAGCTTAGTATTTCCTAAGTTCTCCATGCTTGATCCGACATTGACTTTCACATTGCCTGAAAAACAAGTTAAGAATGGTGTTATCGATACATTTGTACATACTACAGAGCAATATTTAACATATCCTGTAGAAGGCCGTATTCAAGATCGTTTCAGTGAAGGTATTTTGAAAACTATGATTGAAATCGGCAAAGAAACAGTAGAGAATCCAGAAAACTACGATATTCGTGCTAACCACGTGTGGGCTTCTACCTTGGCGTTAAATGGCTTGATTGGTGCTGGTGTGCCACAAGACTGGGCAACACATCTTATTGGTCATGAGTTAACTGCGGCGTACCATCTCGACCATGGTATTACATTAGCTATTGTATTGCCTGCATTGTTAGAAGTGAAAAAAGCAGACAAGCTTGAAAAACTAGCGCAATATGCTACGCGGGTATGGCATATTACAGAAGGTACAAACGAAGAAAAAGCAGATAAGGCTATTGCTAAAACTCGTGAATTCTTCGAGTCTCTTGGTGTATCTACGCATTTGAAAGACTATGGTCTTGGAGAAGAAGCAGTTGATAAAATTGTGAAACAATTAGAAGATCATGGTATGACACAACTCGGTGAAAAAGGCGATGTAACACCAGCAGTAGCTCGTGAAATTTTAACGCGCGCTTTATAATACATTTGATTAAAGCCATCAAAATTTGACACTAATTATATACAATGTATAATATAATAGCTTACATAAAAGACACCTTATGGTGTCTTTTATTATTGTTCGAATTTGTTTTAGTGTTTGGAAGAGGGCGAAGAGGTCTAAGATTAGTTTTGACCATCGTTTACATAATACATGATGTATGATTTTGAAAGGAGGAAATCATTTGAGTGAAATAAAGCGGCGAAGTGCCTTCTCCTTTGCACTTCCTATTATGATTCCTATGGGGATTAGCTTCTTTTTCATAGGGTTAGGGTTTGGTCTGTATGCGACGAGCCAAGGCTTCCCGTGGTGGACCGCGCCTGTTTTAGCAGCCACTATTTTCGCAGGCTCTATGGAATTCGTAACTATTGGCATGCTCATGGCAGGCTTTGATCCAGTGAATACGTTTATGTTGACCTTGTTTGTTAATGGGCGTCATTTCTTCTATGGACTGTCTATGTTACAACGCTATGTTAATATGGGTTGGAAATGGTTTCCTACCGTGGCTTGGATGTGTGATGAAAGCTTTGCTATCAACGCTACAACTAAACTTCCAGAAGATGTAGATGAAAAGTGGTTCTATTTCCATGTATCTTGGCTTAACTATGTATTCTGGGTATTTAGTACTCTTGTAGGGGGCTTATTCGGGAATTTGTTGGCTACTGTAGATTTACGGGGTATTGATTTCGTATTACCGGGCCTATTTATTGTTATATTCCTTGAAATGTTATTGAATGCTAAGAATAATAGGATTAAAGCCTTTGGTGTAGCGGGTGCCGTAGTAGCACTTATTATGCTATTAGTGGTAGGTAAATCCCTCTTTATGCTTACTTCGATGAGTTGTATGCTCGTAGCTTCTTATATTGCGTATAAGTGGGGAGGTGTGCGCCTTGACTAGTTTTGAAATGGTTATGACCGTTGCTATCGTAGTAGCGGGTACATTATTGACTCGCTTTGGGGCGTTTCTCATATTTCCACCCGGCAAAAAGGCTCCAGACTTTGTTCTCTATCTTGGTAAAGCGCTACCTGCCTCTGTAATGGGGATGCTCGTTGTATATACATTTAAAGAAACCGTTGTCCTATCGTATCCATACGGAATACCTGAATTGATTGCATTGCTTGTTACCGTAGGCTTACATTTATGGAAACGAAATATGCTTGTATCTATTGGAACAGGCACTGTAGTGTACATGATACTTATACAAGTCGTATTTAATGTGCCGAAATAAAATAAGGCACGCTGAAATAAGCCAGACTAAAATAGACTACACTAAAATAAACTAAACTAAAATAAACCAAACTAAAATAAACCACTTATATCTATTCCATAAGGAAGATGATATAAGTGGTTCTGTTTTTATATTCTATTTAAGTTGCAATAGTCTTTCTAGACCTGGTGCCGTGTGGTGGTCTTCCAAGAAGTCTTGTTGATCTAATAATTCCATAACGTCCATATCGATGTTAGTGAGTTTGAAGTCGAATATATTGAAGTTAGTTTCCATATGGCTTACAGTATTTGCCTTTGGCAATGGAATGATGCCTCGTTGGATGTGCCAACGCAAGATGATTTGGTGTTTACTAACGCCGTATTTTTCAGCCAAGCTTTTGATGATGGGGTGGTCGAAAATTGGTTGGCGATCACGGGTAAATGGTGACCACGCCATGCCTACTACTTGATGTTTACGCATCAATTGTAATAAGGATTGACGTTGGTTGAATGGGTGGCACTCGATTTGGTTTACCACAGGTTTTACATTACAGTGATATAGTAAGTCGATGAGGCGATCTTCGTAGAAGTTAGAGAGCCCTAGACCACGCAATACGTTTTGGTCGTACAACTCCTCCATGGCGCGCCAGGAGCCGTAGTAATCGCCTAGAGGTTGGTGAACGAGCATGATGTCGATATAATTAGTGTCTAATTTTTTTAGAGAACTTTCAACAGCGCGCATCGTATTATCATAGCCCGCATCGGTGTGCCAAATTTTTGTAGTAATAATGACATCTGTACGATTAACGCCAGATGCTTTGATACCTCTGCCAACGGCTTCTTCGTTGCCGTAGTAAGCGGCTGTATCGAGCAAGCGGTAACCTACGCTAAGTGCATTAGCAACGGCTTGCTCTGTTTCTCCTTCAGTACCTGTTTTATATGTGCCATAACCGATAGAGGGAATAAAGCTGCCGTTATTTAATATTCTGAAGTCCATCCGTTCTTCCATAAGAACCTCCGTTATATCCATAAATTAAAGGAATTAGCTTTCATACAATTCTAATTGATTTTATGATATACTAAGGTATTGATAAAAATCAATATGATAGGAAGTGACAGAATGAAAATCAATCGTTTATGTTCTGTAGTTGCTATTCTTAGTGTTATGATAATGGCGCTGGTCATTGCCGGTTGTGGTACAAAAACCGTATCCGTTGCAGAGGTAACATACAAGGATATGCCGTTGCAGATTCATAATGAGGCCAATGTGACAGCCCTTAATAAGGCGACGGTAACACCGACTTTGACTGGGCAGGTCGTATATGCTGTGAAAGTAGGCGACCAAGTACAACAAGGCCAAACCTTGGCAACTGTAGATACATCGGCTTTACAACAACAGCTAGCATCCTTACAAGGACAGTTAGCACAAGCTCAATCGCAATCATATGCGACAACTGTGACGACTACGGCGGCGGCGTCCGTAGATAGTGCTCAATTAGCACAGGCACAGAAAATGCGTGAAGCGGGCATGATTACACAAAAAGAATATGATCGCATTGTGGAACGATCTCAACCACAAACTACGACAGTAACAACTGGCGGTGGTGGCGGTGGCGCTAATGTAGCAGCTATAGAAGCACAAATCGCTCAAGTATCGGCACAAATGGCTGCATCTACAATTGTAGCTCCTATAGCTGGGACGGTAACAGCCATTTATAATGAAGACCGTCAAATGGCCATTGCTGACCGCCCGTTTATGATGATACAACAAACCACACCGATGGTAGCATCTCTCAGCATCCCTCGTGATGCGGCGATGAAACTCGGTACGCCTGATGCTAAAAAAGGTATCAAGGTACTTCTCAAGGTCGGTGATCAAGAATTGCCAGGTGAATTGACGTATGTAGATGTGACTCAGCCAGAAAATGTTCCAAGTGTCCTTGTGAAAGCTACTTTCAACAATGACAAAGGTCTTATCAAGGCTGGTGAGTTCTATACGCTCATCATCGAGTCTGATATAAAGGCGAAGATGTTAACCGTTCCAAGTAAGGCTGTTCGTGAAAACCAAGACGGCAAATATGTGTATGTATTGACTGAAAATAATACAGTGGACGTACGCGTAGTAGAGGTAGGCATCACAGAAGATGATGCTGTAGCTATTATTTCTGGTCTAAACGCAGGTGACAAGGTTATCACAACTGATGGAACCTTTGAGTTAGGCGAATCTGTAAAATTGTAATTACGAACCGTAAGGTTTTATATTAGCGTTTTAATTTATGTTGAATGCATGACTGCAAGAAAACTTTCACATACTGTAAAAGTAACCTCGTAAGAGGAATCTGATAGGAGGGATTATTATTTTAGAATTTAAACGTTTTGAATTAAGAGATAAACCATTAATCGATAAGTATTTTGAACAACATCATTATGAAGCATCTGATAACTGTTTCACTACATTGTTCATGTGGCAAGATCCGTACGGCATCCGTTGGGCTGAAGAAAATGGCGTGTTGTACATTCAAGGTGGCGGTAAGCGTGAACCGTTCCTATTGCCTCCATTTGCTGGTAAAGATGCAAAATTCCTTGATGGTTTATTGCGCGCTAAGGAATGGTTCGTAGAAAATAAATTGCCATTCCGCTTTAAAGGTGTTAGTAAAGCAGTAAAAGAGCGTATGGAAGAACTTTGTCCTGGTCGCTATGAGTTCACACCTGACCGTGATAACTACGAATACATTTACAAGACTGAAGATCTTATCAATTTGTCGGGTAAGAAATTCCGTCAAAAGAAAAATCATTTGAACCAATTCCGTATGCAATATTCCAACTATGAGTACTTGCCAATTACGGAAGATATTATTCCATTATGTCGCGAAACAGCAGCATCTTGGGTGGAAACTCACCACGAAGAAGGTATCGAAGATGAATTAGTAGCAATCAATTTGTTGTTTGATAACTGGGAAGCACTAGGCCTTAAAGGCGGCGCTATTAAACTGTTTGGTCGTGTGGAAGCTTTCAGTATCGGTGAATTGTTGAATGATAAAATGGCGTTGATTCATATTGAAAAAGCAAATCCAGATATTCGTGGTTTGTATCAAGCGATTAATAATGAATTCATTCGTCATGAATTTAGTGATGTGGAATTCATCAACCGTGAAGAAGACATGGGCTTGCCTGGCCTTCGTCAAGCAAAAGAATCTTATAACCCAGATCACTTTGCTGAAAAATATGACGCTGTTTATGCTAATGAAGCAGATAATGCAACAGGCGGTAAATAAAAATTTGAGCTATGAAGCCGATGTGCTTCATAGCTCCTTTTGTTATAATAGAAGTATTAGCCTATCTATTTGACTATACATTGTGTATCATCATGGCGATGCGATGCGATGCGATGTAACAGATAGAGAGCGTTTTTTATACTAAACGAGGATAAACTTATGGAATTTAGAATTGCAACGGCCCAAGATACGCCACATGTGGAAAACCTTTGGGCGTACTGTTTTGAACCTAAGGAAGATCCATTCTTCCAATATTATTTTACAAATTGTTATGAACCTGAAAATACAATGGTAGGCCTTGAACAAGGCCAATTGTTGAGTACTGTTCATTTGCGTCAATATAATCTTAATGTACGCGGTGCTATACTGCCTACAAGTTATATGGTAGGTGTTGCCACACATCCTGCGGCTCGCCGTGGTGGTGTAGGTGGGGCCTTATTGACTGCTGCATTAGAGGAACTTCGTAAGCGCGGTCAAGCTATAACGATTTTGATGCCATCCAAGGCGGCGTTCTATCAACAATATGGTTGGGAACTTTATGCTCATCAATGGGTGAACACCATGTCTCTTGAAGACTTGCGCCCTATGACGGATAAAATGTTGAGTTTTGGCTTGCTTAATAGCGTAGACCAATGGACCTTGTTAGATCCAGTATATAAAGCGTATACAGCGCGTTTATCTGGTTATGCGGAGCGCGGTGAAAAGGAATGGAAACGTTTGCTTGGTAGCTTCTTCGGAGAAGGCGTAAACATCGCCGTTGTACGCAATGATGAAAGTATCATTGAAGGATATGCGGTATATCGTTTAGGCCAACCTGAAATCCCTGTTTCTGAATTCGTTTATACTACACGCCGTGCACAACGAGCATTACTCAATTATTTCTACAATCATCGCTCCCAAGGCACTTCTATCCGTTGGAATGAAGGTCTTCACGATACATATTATCGTTTCTATCCAGATGGTAGAAGTGGCCATGCTACTATGCCGTATATGATGAGTCGCATTGTTGATGTGAAAGCGGCTCTTGAAGCAATCCCTGTAAATCCAGAGGCATTGATGATGCCTATTACTTTGACCTTTGGTGTTAAAGATAGCCTTTGTGCATGGAATGAAGGGCGCTACGAAGTACAATACGGCGGCGGGTTAACTCCAACTGTTAAGAAAGTATCTGATACGCTTGAAGGTGAAGTCGATCTTACTGTTGAAGTAGGCGCTTTGAGCCAACTTTTGATGGGCACATTAACAGCACGTGACCTTGCCTTTGAAGGTAAGCTTTCAGTAGGACAAGAATGGCTAGATTATTTCGATATCCTCTATCCTGAACAAAAAACATATATTAACGAGTGGTGGTAATATGAGCTGGAAAACATATACGGTAAAAGAACCGACAGAATTAACAGTCTCTAAATATGTAAAGGAACGATTTTCTCTATCCTCTCGGGATATTCAAATGATGTTCCGCAAGAAACGGGTAAAGGTAAACAGCCGTGTAGCCCATTCTCAGCGTTCCCTCAAAAAAGGTGATGTATTAACCTTGGAACTGCCACAGGATAAGGATTATGGGGTAGATGTAGAAAAGGGTCCTATTACGGTTCTTTACGAAGATGCTCATACCTTGGTAGTTAATAAGGATCCCTTTATGCTCGTTCACCCGGCAGGTCAAACAAAGTCTTGTACATTGAGCAACTATGTGGCGGGTTATTATGCGAAAAAGGGCATAGTTCATAAGGTGCGTCCTGTGCATCGCCTGGACCGCGATACCTCTGGGTGCATTCTCTTTGGCAAAACTAAGGAAGCGCAGCAGTACTACACAGATGAACTACAGTCTGGTCGTATCGATCGCATATATACTGGCCTTGTAGAAGGTAGCATTGCTTCGGATGGCGTTGTGGATGCGCCTATCGGTGTAGATCCTGTATTTGATAATCGCCGTGTCATCGATGAATTTGGTCAACCGGCACAAACGGAGTATACCGTTCTTAGTCATGATGGAAATCATACTTTATTGCGATTTAAATTGCTCACAGGTCGAACGCATCAAATTCGTGTACATATGGAACATATCGGTTATCCTATTGTTGGTGATGCTATGTATGGTACGCGTAATAAACCATACACGCGCCAATGTTTGCATGCATCAGAAATCACTTTCATACCTTATGGTAAGGATGAGTCTATCACAGTGAGCTGTGAAGTAGGGGATAATTTTGGCTGTGAAAAGTCCTGATTGTATTTATAAATTCTATCAATTATAATTTATATGATGATGTGGTCATAGAGCGTGCCACGTAAAATAAAGAAAGCTCAATTGCTAGATGTGGACATAGAGCGTGCCAAGTAAAATAAAAAAAGCTCAATTGCTAGATGTGGACATAGAGCGTGCCAAGTAAAATAAAAAAAGCTCAATCGATGATAAAGAAAGATATCCATTGATGATTGTGTATTCATGTATACAAAAAACAATAGTGATAAAAAATCATAGTCTATGACTTAAAGTCATGGACTATGTTTTTTTTATATTTTCAATACACAGTGGACAGGAGTATACTATGTATAGACAAAAATTCTATAGAATTTAAAATTTAGATGAGGTTATCGATTGTAATGAGTTGATAATGGCACTATATAGAGGGTTCTTTAGATGTAGTTTATAGTTTATACTTTCACCAAGACCGAACGGAACGATGCCGCAGTGCTTGGGATGATCAAGTGATATGAAGGAGTGCACGTTATGGATATGAATCAGAGCACAATTAAGCAACAACGTCTAGATCAAGCTAGACTCGAAGCCAATGGTATGTACAGCAGCCAATTTGAAAAAGATGCGTGCGGCATGGGCTTTGTCGTTAATATTAAGGGTAAAAAATCCCATGATATTATCGATGATGGGTTGCGTATTTTAGAGCGCCTTGAGCACCGCGGTGGTGCAGGTGCCGATAAAGACACAGGGGATGGTGCCGGTATTTTGGTACAAATTCCACATGAGTTCTTTAAACGCGAATGCGAAGTGCTTGGTATCAACTTGCCTGCAGCAGGCGAGTACGGCGTAGGTATGGTCTTTGCCCATAAATATGAAAGTCTCCGTAACGAGCAAAAACGCATTTTTGAAGAGGTTGTTCGCGAAGAAGGCCAAGTTGTTCTCGGCTGGCGTGAAGTACCAGTTGATGGTACAAAGGTTGGTCAAGAGGCGGCTGCCATTCGTCCTTGGATGATTCAAATTCTTATCGGTAAAGGTCCAGATGTAACGAATAATAAAGAATTCGAACGTAAATTGTATATCATCCGTAAATTGGCGGAAAAACGTATCATTCCGTTGAGCAAGGAATTATCTAGCGACTTCTATATCGCCTCTTTGTCTTCTAAAACAATCGTATATAAAGGTATGTTAACACCTGGTCAATTGCGTGACTTCTACCTTGATTTGAGTGACCTTGATTTCACATCTGCGTTGGCTATGGTTCACTCTCGTTTCAGTACGAATACATTCCCAAGCTGGGCTCGGGCGCATCCTAACCGTTTCTTAGTGCATAATGGTGAAATCAACACTATCCGCGGTAACGTAAACTGGATTAATGCGCGTGAAGGTAAAGCAGAATCTCCATTATTCCCAGATATTAAAAAGGTATTCCCTGTAGTTGATGACAGCGGTTCTGACTCCGCTATGTTCGATAATACGCTAGAGTTCTTGCATATGACAGGCCGTTCCTTGCCTCATGCGATTATGATGATGATTCCTGAGCCTTGGGAACGCCACAATCTCATGAGCAAAGAAAAACATGATTTCTACGAGTTCAATAGCTTTATGATGGAACCATGGGATGGCCCTGCGGCTATGGGCTTTACAGATGGTACTGTTATCGGTGGCGTACTTGACCGTAATGGTTTGCGTCCTGCTCGTTACTATGTAACAACTGATGACCGTGTAATCATGGCCTCCGAAGTTGGTGTAGTAAACGAAAATGCTGAAAACATTCGCGCTAAAGGTCGTCTAGAACCAGGTAAAATGCTTCTCATCGATACAGAGGAACAACGTATTATCTCTGACGAGGAAATCAAACAACGCGTTGCCACTGAATTGCCATATGATGAATGGGTAAAAGAGCACGTTATTCACTTGTCTGAAATTACGCAAGCTGATGAAAGCGACATTCCAAAAGTAGAAGACTTGTTCAAAAATCAACAAGCCTTTGGTTATACTCAAGAAGATCTTGTACGTATGATTGTACCTATGGCAAAGGATGGTAAGGATCCTGTAGGTGCTATGGGTGCCGATGCTCCATTGGCTATCTTGTCCGACAAACCACAATTGTTGTATAGCTATTTCAAGCAAATGTTCGCGCAAGTAACAAACCCACCTATCGACTCTATTCGTGAGGAAATGGTTACATCTACGCGCGTAATGCTTGGTAACTCTGGTAACTTAACAGATCCAAACAAAGCTGGTACGTATGCGTTATCTATGCGTACACCAATTCTTACAAACCAAGAGTTGGCATCCATCAAGGCTCTTGACTGTCGTCGCATGAAATCCGTTACATTGCCAATCCTCTTCGACCCAACTAAAGGTGCAGATGGTTTGCGTGATGCATTGAATGAATTATGCGAAAAAGCAGAAGAAGCGGCACGTACAGAGCAAAATGTATTGATTTTATCCGACCGTGGCGTCGATGAAAATCATGCACCAATTCCAGCATTATTGGCTGTAGCAGCTGTTCATAATCACTTGATCAATAAAGTGTTGCGCACAGAAATCGGTCTTATTCTTGAATCTGGTGAGCCTCGAGAAGTTCATCACTTCTGTACATTAATTGGTTATGGTGTAACCGCTATCAACCCATACTTGGCTCTTGAAACAGTACGTGATTTGCAAGCTCGTAAACGCCTTGGCGATATTACGGTTGAAGAAGCAGAAAAAAACTACATCAAAGCAGCTGTAGGTGGCATCATGAAGGTTATGTCCAAAATGGGTATTTCTACAGTTCGTTCCTACCATGGTGCACAAATCTTTGAAGCCTTAGGTTTGAATACAAACTTCATTAACAAGTTCTTTGTAAATACACCAACACGTATTGGTGGTATTGGTCTTGTAGGCGTTGCTAATGAAGCATTGGCTCGTTTTGACCGCGCCTTTAAATCCGACGAAACTGTACTTGAACCAGGTGGTTGGTATGGTCCTGTAAAAGACGGGGAAGAGCATTTGTTTAACCCTAAGACTATCGATCTTTTACAAGAATCCCTTATCAATGGCGACTATGCAAAATATAAAGAGTATTCTAAAGCAATTCGCAATGATTACCACGTTACATTGCGTTCCTTGATGGAATTGAACTACCCAGTAGGCGGTGGTATTCCTATTGAAGAGGTTGAACCTGAAGAATCTATCGTAAAACGCTTTAAAGCGGGCGCTATGAGTTATGGTGCTATCAGTAAAGAGGCGCATGAAGCGATTGCTATCGCTATGAACCGCCTTGGCTCTACATCTAACTCTGGTGAAGGTGGCGAAGATGTAGCTCGCTTCAAACCATTGCCAAACGGCGACAGCATGAACTCCGAAGTAAAACAGATCGCTTCTGGTCGTTTCGGTGTCACTGCGAACTACCTCATCCACGCAAAAGAATTGCAAATTAAATGTGCACAAGGTGCTAAACCAGGTGAAGGTGGCCAGTTGCCAGGTAAAAAAGTATACCCTGAAATTGCAAAAGCTCGTCACTCTACGCCAGGTGTAGAGCTTGTATCTCCACCACCGCATCACGATATTTATTCCATCGAAGATTTGGCTGAGTTGATTTATGATTTGAAATGCGTCAACAAAGATGCACGTATTTCTGTTAAATTGACATCTGAAGCTGGCGTTGGTACTATCGCTGCTGGCGTTGCAAAAGCAAAAGCTGACAATATCTTAATCTCTGGTTACGACGGTGGTACAGGCGCAGCAGGCCGTACGTCTGTAAGACATGCTGGTGTGCCTTGGGAATTAGGTTTGTCCGAAACGCATCAAACATTGATGCTCAATAGATTGCGTGACCGCGTTCAATTAGAAGTAGACTCCAAGTTGATGACAGGTTTCGACGTAGCTATAGCGGCTATGCTAGGTGCTGAGCTATTTGGCTTTGGTACGTTGCCACTCGTTGCAGTAGGTTGTAAGATGGCTCGTGTATGTAATCTCAACACATGTCCTTATGGTGTAGCTACACAAGATGAAAAATTACGTGCTCGTTTCACTGGTAAACCTGAGTATGTAGAAAACTTGATGATTTTCATCGCTCGTGAATTGCGCGAAATCATGGCTCGCTTAGGTATTCGCTCTGTAGCTGAACTCGTTGGTCGTATTGACCTCGTTCGTCAAAAATCTCAAGATGATAACTTCAAATTGTCTCGCGTTGACCTCAAACGCGTATTGTTCCGTCCATACATCGATTCCTCTGTAGGTCACATGCATACTGTTGATCAAGATCATGAATTGGAACGCACATTGGATATGTCCAAACTCTTGCGTATGTGCCGTCCTGCTATTGAGGACCAAAAACCTATTCGTGCTAAATTAGCTATTAACAATATTAACCGTGTAGTAGGTACTTTGGTTGGTTCTGAGGTGACTCGTCGCTATGGTGAAAGTGGCTTGCCTGATAACACAATCAAGTTAAACTTCGAAGGCTCTGCAGGTCAATCTTTCGGTGCTTTCATCCCTAAAGGCATGACATTAGAACTTGAAGGGGATGCAAACGATTATCTCGGTAAAGGTTTGTCTGGTGGTACTATCACTGTATATCCACCTAAGAAATCTATCTTCGAAGCTGATGAAAACATCCTTATTGGTAACGTTGCGTTCTACGGTGCTACTTCTGGCACATCCTACATCAACGGTGTAGCTGGTGAACGTTTCGCCGTTCGTAACAGTGGTATCACTGCCGTTGTAGAAGGCGTAGGTGACCATGGTTGTGAATACATGACTGGTGGCGAAGTACTCGTACTTGGTAAAATCGGTCGTAACTTTGCAGCAGGTATGTCCGGTGGCTATGCGTACATCCTCGATTGCGATGAACGCTATGTAAATACAGGCCTCGTAGAATTACGTCCTGCTAATAATGATGACCTTAAACGTATTAAAGAATTAGTAGAACAACACGTATTGCATACTAACTCCGCTAAAGGCCGTCACATCCTTGAAAACTGGAATAACTTTGTAAACAGATTTACAAAAGTTGTACCAGTAGCATATGAAGAAATGCATGCTGCTATTGAACGCTTCAAAGAACAAGGTTTATCCTTGGAAGAAGCTCAATTAGCTGCATTCAAAGAAAAATATGCAAAATAATTTCTAATCTTACTACATATTCTTTATATAAAATATGTGAAATACCTCTATAGTTTTGACTATAGAGGTATTTTCATGTATAATATTTGTATTGCAATATTGGATCATGGCAGTTCTCGGGCCCGTGCAATGGGGGCCTGTGAATCGTGTCAGGACTGAGAGGTAGCAGCACTAAGCGGTAACCTTCATGTGCCACGGGGACCCCGGGGGCTGTCGTGATCGAATATTGCAAGGCGGCCTAAGGGGCCGCTTTTTTTATGTCTAATTGATGGATGGAAATGAATCGTATAAATTAATGATGGAACTCTAGAAAATGAGTCAGATTTTCCTGAATATGGTATAATAAAGTATTGTAATTTTCGGAAAAAGGGGGTGTTCCAATGGCATATATTGCGTTATATCGTAAGTACCGTCCGCAGACGTTTACCGATGTGGTTGGTCAGCATCAGGTATCGGATACATTGATGCGCGCTATCCGCGAGGATAAGGTGGCTCATGCGTATCTATTTGCTGGCCCGCGAGGGACTGGTAAGACGAGTATGGCAAAGATTTTTGCGCGTGCTATCAACTGTGAACATGGGCCAACGGATCACCCTTGTAACGAGTGTAGTGCTTGTAAATCGATTTTGAGCGGCCAGTCCATGGATGTTCTTGAAATCGACGCCGCCTCCAATCGTGGTATCGATGAGGTGCGTGCCCTTCGTGAAAGCGTCAAATTTATGCCTGTTGAGGGCCGTAAAAAAGTATTCATCATCGACGAAGCCCACATGCTTACGACCGAAGCGTGGAATGCGCTTTTAAAAACTATCGAAGAGCCCCCAGCTCACGTTATGTTTATCTTCGCTACCACAGAAATTGAAAAATTGCCTGTTACGATTGTATCGCGTTGTCAGCGTTATACTTTTAGACGTATTACGTCTGATGATATCGCACAGCGTCTATCCTATGTAGCGGAAAAAGAAGGCTTTGTTTTAGATCCTGCAGCGGCTCAGCTCATTGCGGTCCATGCTGACGGTGGGTTGCGTGACGCCTTGAGTATCTTAGACCAATGTGCAGGGATGGCAACGGGGACTATTACATCTCAAGTTGTAGAAGAACTGATTGGTCTTGTTAGCAAGGAATGGATTATTCATTTCCTTGATGCGTTGCGCAATGGTGATGGACCTAAATTGTTGTCCTATATCCACGATGCCCTAGCAGAAGGTCGCGATGCAACGCAGATTATGGAAGCTCTCATTCAACATGTGCGGGCCTTGCTAGTTGGCAAGGTCGCACCTGATGCGGATGAGCTCAAGGTATACGATGCCTTTAAGGATGAATTCCTAGCTCAAGCCAATAGCATCGATTTTAATGAACTGAACCAATATGTGCGCAGTGCGCAATCCATCATGAATGATGCAAAACAAGTGGATAATCCACGGACCATTATTGAAATGGGCTTGCTCGTTTTATGTGCTAAATTAGGCTCTGTTGATGAAAGCTTAGAAGACCGTGTGTATGCATTAGAATCTTCAGAACGGTCTGAGCGCAATGATCTATTGAACCGCATGGCTCAATTAGAACAACGAGGCCCAGCTGTCGCAGTTGCACCTGCTTACGGTGCTAATTCCTTCGGACCACCACAAGGCGGTTATTCAAATAGCTTTGTTCCTGTTGAAAATGCGGCGAGTGGACAGAATGAATCCATGAATAACGCCCCCCATACTATGGTTAGAGAAGCACCACCGAGTGGTGTAGGGATGACGCCACCACCTATGAGTGTAGGCATGACACCTCCGCCGATGGGAGCTCCAGGTAGCACGCCACCTCCTATAAATGGAGTGGGCATGGCTCCGCCTCCTATGGGTGGGGTTGGAATGGCACCACCGCCAAATACGGGAGGTGCCCCACAACGACCTGCAAGGAAACAAACTACAGGATGTGGCAAAAAAGGTATTAGTACTCAGGCGATTATTAGTGATCATATCTTGTCAGCACAAGAGTATCGCAATGTACAGTCTAATGTTATTAAATATTTGAAGGATAGCAACCGCAATATGACCTCTACCGTAATTGGTCAAGGTCAGCTCGTGTACGTAGACCAAAGCAAAGCGGTAATGGCTTTCAAAAATACATTGCACCTCAATGTAATGACGAACGAAGTAAACCTGGCAGAAGCGGCAGATGCTTTCACCTATACACTGGGTTATCCAGTACATGTAGAAATCGTTGATGCTCTCACACAAGTTTACAAAGACTATAAAAAGGCCTCTGGCAGTACGACACAGCGCCAAGTAAAAGCGCCGCAGCGCCCACAAGAGCCAATGGTGGATGTACAGAAGACCTCTGGTGGTCAACCAACGCAAATGGATTTAACAAGTCCATCAGCTCCTCAAGGTAGCGTACAAGTTGCAAATAACTCACAAGGTGCTAATACGCCTCAAGGCAGTAGCGTTTCACAAAGCTCACAATCTAGCAATGCACCGGTTGGCAGTTCTACAACTGATGAACAATCTAGTAAACCTGATTCCGCAGCGGTAGATGCGGCAAAGGCGGCAGCGTTAGCATTCTTAGCAAAGAAGGCAGGCGGTGCTGCTGTAAGTGATACATCTAGTGCTGGTACGAGTGCGGTCGGAGCAGAAACCTTACCATCTAGTGGGGATGTGCCGATTACATCCTTTGATGGTAGTCCATCTACTCAGGTGCCTGATGGGGAGATTCCTATTGAGTCATTAGCAGGTTCTATGGAAGGCGATGATATTCCTGTTCATTCCTTTGATGATGTGCCTGTAGATGATATGGAGGAATCCTATGTATCATCCTTAGAGGATATGCCGCCACATCCATTAGATAGCGTCACTGTTATCAGTGAAGATGGGGAGGTTTTAGAACGCCCTATGGATAGCGGTGCACATATCGAGGTAGAAGCTGTCCCAAAGTCTGATAGGGGCGAACAAGAGCAGGGAACCCCAAATCTAAATGCTGGCAATGCTATGCTTTCACAAGCACCTATTGAGGTCGCACCTATCGATAGTGTGACAGTTGCTCGTGAATATGCATGGAACCCAGCAAATATGACGGAAGAGGAGCGAAACAATCCTCTTTTGGCAGAAACATTAGAAAAACTATCTGAAGACCACGACATCATCGTAGAGGTCATCGAAGAATAAAAGTTTAGAAATCTATATCATTGAGTCATATCCTTTGGCCTAAAGGGCTTTGGATGACAATACAAGTTATGAATCTATGTGGCATATTTTCATGGTGTTAAACATAGAATAGTAGTAAGGACGCAGGTCCTAAAAAGGAGGAAATACAATGTTTGGTAAAGGTATGGGCAATATGGCTGGCATGATGAAAAAAGTTCAAAAAATGCAAGCAGATATGAAGAAAATGCAAGAAGAATTAAAAACTCGTACAGTAGAGGCTTCCGTTGGTGGCGGTGCTGTAACAGTTGTGATGAACGGTGAAAAAATCATCGAGTCTTTGAAATTGAACCCCACTGCAGTTGATCCTGAAGACGTAGAAATGTTAGAAGATTTAGTGATGGCTGCTGTAAACGAAGCTAGCAAAAAAGTAGATGACCTCTTGGCTCAAGAAATGGGCAAAGTAACTGGTGGTCTTAACTTGCCAACAGGTTTATTCTAAATGACAAATGCTTTAGAACGGCTCGTAGAGCAGTTGCGCCGCTTGCCAGGTATTGGTTCTAAGTCGGCTAGACGCTTGGCCTATCATTTGATAGAAATGCCGAAGGAAGAGGTAGACCGTCTCGTGGAAACCATCGTAGAAGCGAAGGGGGCTACGCGTCACTGTTCTATTTGCTTTAACCTATCAGCTCAAGACCCTTGCGAATTCTGTAGCAATCCGAACCGAGATCAAACGACGATTATGGTCGTTGAAACTTCTCGCGATGTTATTGCTATCGAGCGCAGTGGTGATTATAAGGGCTTATATCACGTATTGGAAGGTGCCTTATCCCCTATGGAGGGCATCGGTGCTGACGATATTCGGGTAAAAGAATTGATTGCCCGCCTTCGGGATGGTGTCGTACAAGAGGTTATCCTCGCTACTGACCCAGACGTAGAAGGGGAGGCAACAGCTCTCTATTTGGCGCGTTTATTAAGCCCAAGTGGCATTAAGGTAACGCGTATTGCCCGCGGTGTTCCTGTGGGTGGCGATATTGAATATGCGGACGAATTAACGTTAGGCGGTGCTGTAGTGAACCGCCAAGAAATGAAAGGATAATATGGAAGCTTTATTAGCATCACCGATTATTTCGGCGGTTGTATCCGTTGCTGTAGCCTACATTGCTTTCAAAGTAGCATTTTTTACTATTAAACGGGTGGTTATTAATGCCGTAACAGGTGTTTTAACATATTGGGTATGTGTGAATGTACTCAATATTCCTATGGATATTGGATTAGGTACTTGGGCATTAACAGCTATTTTAGGCCCTATTCCAATGCTCATTGCTGCCGGATGGTACGGCTTTTTAAAATAGGAGGACCTTATGCTTATCAATCGTGAACAACAACGCGTTATTGATGAAGTGGAACAGAATATCCTCTTGTTAGCGTCCGCTGGGACGGGAAAAACGAATACACTTGCTTATCGAGTGGCTCACCTCATCGAGGGCGGCTATGCGAAGGCGGAGAATATCTTGTGCATGACCTTTACGAACAAGGCCGCAAATGAGATGAAAGACCGCATTCAATCGCTCGTAGGCAGTCCTGCAAAGGCTGTGGAGGTTAGTACATTCCACAGCTTTTGCTTTTTCGTTCTTCAACAAGAAGGAAAACGCAATGAAACCTTGTACACGGATGTAACCATCTTTGATGAAGAGGATTGCAAGGAATTGTCTGAACCGTACCGTCCAGGTAAATTGCGAGAAATGTCCTTTACTAACATCATCGCCATGGTAAAAGAATATCGCTCCTTATATGGCTTTTATTCTGATGATCTGGTAGGCGATTATAAACGAACTATTGAGCGTTTGCAGAAGGAGCAGCGTCCTGCTATTGAGCAACAGTTCTCTAGTTTTGGCAATGTGCTTTATAGTGAGCTCCATGACTTCTTGAACCATGGTCACGAATGGATTGCCGCTTATGATGAAAGCTTAGCCTCTGTACATGGTCTCGACTTTACAGATCTCATTTGTGGTGTGCATCGCCTATTCCAAGATCCAGTCGTTCGGGAGCGTTGGCGCAGCCGTTACAACTATATTTCTGTAGATGAAATGCAAGATACAGGCGTACTAGAGTACAAGGTGTTAGAAATGCTTTGGGAAGGTAATCACGTCCTATTATGCGGTGACTATTTCCAAACCATTTACGAATGGCGTGGGTCTGATCCGTTCCGTTTGCTCAAGCACTTTGATGCGGATTTTAAGCCTTTAAAAATCATTTTCTACGAAAACTACCGCTCTAACTGGACGCTCTTTACGATGGCTTTCAAAACATTGCAGAATATGTTCCTTGATCTGGTGGGCTCTATCTATACTGAACTGCCTCGCGCCAATAGTGAAAGCAAGGGCAAGCCTGTTCTTATTAAAGGCTGTAAAAATAGCTATCTTGAGGGCCGATATATTTATGAAGCTATCTGCGCCTTGCCAAAGGATGCCAATATTGGTGTTCTGGTAAGAGATAATAAAAAAGCGCAACGGCTGAGCGATTCCTTTGAACGCCTTAATAATGAAAAACCTGAAGAGGAACATCGTCACTTTATGATTATTGACGAGTTTAAATTTTTTAGACGTCAAGAAATCAAAGATGTTATGGCTTACTTTAAGCTGCTTATGAACCCGAATGATTCCGTCAGCGCTAAGCGCATTATAAAACGCTATGTTGCGGGCATTGGTGATGCGCGTATTGCCGCTATTGAAAGTCCTGAGACGCGTCAAGTAGGCTTAAAATTGACGGACTTTATGGATATGCCTATCTTTGAGGCCGAGCCTTATGCGAAGCTCGTTAGTGGCTTAGAAAATCATGAGGTCGTGGTGTATGACGTAGAAAGTACTGGTACCGATACGTCCCAAGATCGTATCATTCAAATTGCAGCCATTCGTATCGATGAAAATGGGCAGGTCCTTGAGACCTTTGAACGATTTATCAACCCGGGCGTACCTGTGGGGCAATCCGAAGAGGTACACGGCTTCTCCGATACATATTTACAAGAACATGGCGAAGAGCCAGCTATAGTACTACAAGCCTTTAAGGAATTCTCCAAGAATGCTATTATTGTAGGCCACAATGTAAATTATGACGTATCCATTTTTACTAATGAGTTGGCACGACATAATTTAGGTAATCCAGAGTTCAAGGCTATTTACGATACATTAGACATCTATCGTAGATTCTATCCTAATTTGCCAAATCATAAATTGGGCTTCCTAGCGGAGCAGTTTCCTATTAATCATGAGCCTACGCACAATGCGATGGACGATATCTTGGCTACTGCACAGCTTTTAATCTATGCAGTAAAAGAAAATATCGTACCTACAACGACCGGTCGTATGGTGGCAATTAATAAGTATAAAGCGGCTTTCACCAATATTGCGTCCCAAATGGCGACATTACGTAGAAAGGCCTATACGGAATTGCCAACGAAGTTATTGGCGTATATTATGAATCAAATGGGGGTTCTGGAATACTATAAATCCCATGGGGAAGGGGCAAAGGTAGAGCATATACGCGATTTGTATCGCATTATGGAAAAACTAGATGCTGCCTATGAAGGGCCCGTTGGTTTAGCTCGATTAAATCAAATCTTGCAGATGGCAGCCCTTACAGCTGGTGAGCCAGCTCAACAGGTACGCAATGAAGATCGCATTCCTATCATTACCATCCACCAAGCAAAGGGAAGCGAGTTTGACCATGTGTTCCTGGCGGGCCTCAACGAAGGTACCTTCCCAAGCCCGTTTGCTATTGCAGAAGGTCGTGAAGATGAAGAAAAGCGCTTGTTCTATGTGGCCATTACGCGCCCTAAGCAAGAGCTGACCATTACCTTTGAACAGACGAATATACGTGGCCGAGCGGTTCAACCAAGCTCGCTACTAAACTATATGCCACGAGACAATGAGCTCGTAGAAAGGAGATACTAATGGCGCGAAAAACACATCGTCCAGATGATATTTTGTGGACAGTAACCGCCGCAGATCTAGAGACTGCCCATAGGGGAAAACAGGATGTTACATTGGGTGAAGTATTAGATACTCAATATCCTCGCAAGTCTTTAGTAAAGTTATTTGAGGAAAAGTTAATCCATATCAACGGACATAAGGCGATGCCAAAGGATGTTATCTCCGAAGGTGACGAGATTTGGATTGCCATGGCGAAGGAAAAAATAGATTACGAACCCATTGAAATGGATCTACATATCCTATATGAAGATGATGATCTGCTCATTGTGGATAAACCAGCTGGTGTGACGGTAAACTCTAAAGACCAAGTATCCCTTGCCAATGGTGTGGCGTATTACTTTAAAAATCATGGCATTAAGCGAAAGGTGCGTTTCTTGAATCGCTTAGATAGAGATACAACGGGCTGTATTGTGATTGCTAAAAGTGGTTTAGCTCAAAGTCTTTATCAACAGCAAATGGATGATAATACCTTTGAAAAGTGGTATATGGCTACTGTGGAAGGCATCGTAGAAGCTGATGCGGATTCCTTGATATTATCTATGGAACGTAGTGCTGATGGGATTCATTACGAAGTAAATCCTAAGGGAAAAGAGACTCGTACAGACTATTCCGTCCTACGTAGACATCAATCACAACCTGTGGATAACTCTGTGAATAAGTCCCCAAAATCTGTGGATATAACATCAAAAAATGTGGATATAGAACTATCGAATGTGGATAAAAGTGGTCAAAATGTGGACAAATCTGTGTATAACTCACCTAAATGTGGATATACAGAGGTTTTAGTCCGTTTGTACACAGGAAAAACACATCAAATTCGTGTAGCTTTCAGCCATATAGGTCACCCTCTCGTAGGGGATACATTATATGGCGCACAACCAACGGGGCAGCCCTTCCAATTGCGAGCCCAAAAGGTTGTATTTACACACATGCGCACAGGCGAGCGTATTACGATTACTGCATAAGATTGTGAAGTCACAATACATCAAACATCCTAATTGAGAAATGAGAATTATTGATAACTTAGTAAAATCAATGGTTTTTATAAAAAAATACTCAAAAAAATAATGACAAATGATAATCAATAAGCTATAATAGGTATATAGACAAATCGATAGGCTTCGATTTGATAGCTTAGTGAAATGAATGTAAGAGGTATAGTATGATTTTGCAAGAAAATAGTGTAGAACGTAATCGGGGGATTACGCTTGCTAGTATAAAAGGTATTATCGGTAATATCGTTCTAGTTATCTTTAAAATGATTATAGGCCTTGCGTCTAACTCTATCGCCATCATCCTTGATGCGGTAAACAATTTAACAGACGTGTTGTCCTCTGTGTTGACTATTGTTGGTACAAAATTAGCCGCAAAAGGTGCCGATAAGGAGCATCCATTTGGTCACGGTCGTATAGAGTATATGACTACGATGGCTATTGCTTTCATCATCCTTGGTGCAGGTCTTGGATCCCTTAAGGAATCCATAGAAAAAATTATTCATCCTGAGGTATCTACCTTTGATGTGCCAAGCTTGGCGATTATCGCCGTTGCTATCGTTGTAAAAGTAGTGATGGGCCGTTATATTAAGTCACAAGGTGAGAAATACAAATCTGATGCTCTTGTAGCATCTGGTATCGATGCGCTCTTTGATGCGGTGATCACCTTTGCCACATTAGTATCTGCAGCGTTAGTATTTTTCTTTAACTTTGATATTCAAGGTTATGTAGGTGCGGCAATCTCTGTTTTAATTTTGAAAGCTGCTTATGACATTTTAAAAGAAATGTATAATCACTTGCTTGGCGTTCGTGCAGATGATAATTTAGTTCGTGAAATTAAAGAAACTATCGCACAACATCCAAATGTGGGCGGTGTATATGATTTAGTATTAAATAGCTACGGTCCTGGTGAAACAATTGGTTCCGTTCATATTACAGTGCCAGATACGTTGACAATGGCAGATATTCATCCACTAACTAAAGGTATCGCCGTTCATCTTTATAAAAAATTTGGTATTGCCATGACCGTTGGCGTATATGCTGAAAACCAACCTAGTGTAGAAGTACTTGAAATAAGACAAGCTCTCGACCAAGTTGTGAGTCTATATACACATGTAGTACAAGTACATGCGTTCTACGTACAAGAAGAAAAGAAAGTTATCTACTACGATATTATCTTTGACTTTGACGAAGAAGATCCATATGGTACATTAGAAAAAATTAAAGCAGAAATGCAAAAACGCTGCCCTGAATATACACAATTCGCTATTGTGGATACTGACTTCAGTAACTAATAGTATAAACATAAAGGCTTCAATCAATACTCGACAGAATAAGTTTTGTCGGGTATTGGTTGAAGCCTTTTCTTTTATTAGGTTAGAGATTTAGTTATACTATACATAAGAGAGAGGTGATTCTATGTTGCGATGGAATCAAATAATCAAGCGTACTAGTTCTGAAAAAGAAGAATGACTTGAGATAAAGTGATATAATCCATATAATATAATTTGTTTTAGTGTAACCTGACTAAGGAGAGATAGAATGAAAAAAATTGCTCTTACAACATTAGCTGTAATGGCAGCCGTAGGTGTGTTGGCGGTTCAGCCTGCAGATGCGAAAAAAGTACAACAAGATCCAGTGGTATCACCTATCGAAATGCCTATGAATGATGAAATTCAACAGGTAAATGGTGTTTCCAAAGCTACTAATAAAGAGACACAACGTTTGTCTAATAAGTTAGCAGATGTTACTAAAGGGATGGTTAAAAAGAACTGGAAGACTATTTATGTTAAAGCAGTGCCTACGGGAGATAAGGGGGCTGTACGTTTCTATTACACAGATAATAGAGGCCAAGTACATAATGGTCAAGTTATTAGAAATACAGGTTTATCTAAAGGTAAATACATGGCTGGTTCCAACCGCCAAATTGAAGCTCTACAAGAGCTAGTTAACCATTTACAACGTACTGGTCAAGAGGTACCTTCCTCTATCGATATCATCATTACGCAAGGTGGATATCGCAGTAAAACGATCTTTAACTACGATGAAGATACAAGTAATCTTGCAGCGTATCAACAACAATATGAACAACAAAACTTCCCTACTATGAAGTAAAAGAAACGCCCGTGCTATGCACGGGCGTTTTGTTAAGTTAGGCAGACATCTTTTATTCGCTTATGTAATCCTCTTTTATTAGATTATGTAGTCGTCAGAATCGTCTTTTTTCGGTTTTTTGTAAATTTCTTTTACACCGGCCATCTCGATAAGTTCTTCACTGAGAGCATCTTCATCGTCCGTATTAAGCATGGAGTAGAAGGCCCAAAGGATAAGGAACCAAATTGGTGTGAATAAGAGGGCAATTCGCGTATCTTCATTTAGCGCTAGAATAGCTAGAACGAAAACGAAGAAGGCGAGAATCACATAATTTATTACTGGATATAGTGGCATTTTAAATTTAGATTGTGCCGCTATTTCAGGATTTTTTTTGCGATATTTGAGGTGACAAATAACCATCATCGCCCAAATAAAGATGAAGCAGAAGGTAGAGATAGATGTAATCATAACGAATACTGCTTCAGGCATTACGTAGTTAAGTACAACAGTGATCAATAATACGGCAGCCGAGAAAATCGTTGCTTGATACGGTACGCTGCTGTGCGTTAAGCGACGCATGGAGCTAGGTGCATGACCTCGTTTAGCAAGGGCGTAAATCATACGGCCTGTACTAAAGATACCAGAGTTAGTGGCCGATGCAGCTGATGTGAGCACTACAAAGTTTACAATACCTGCAGCAGCCGCGATACCAACAGCGGTAAATACGGCTACAAATGGGCTAGCAGATGGGTTAACGGCCGTCCAAGGGTAAATGCTCATGATGATGACTAAAGAGCCCACATAGAACAAAATAATACGCAATGGAATGTTGTTAATAGCCATAGGAATAACTTTTTCAGGATCTTCTGTTTCGCCAGCTGTGAGACCTACAAGTTCAATGCCTGTGAAAGCAAATACAACCATTTGGAATGATAAGATAAAGCCCATCGTACCGTTCGGGAACCAGCCTCCATAATTCCACATATTACTAAAGGCGGCGACACCCGCATCAGTAGTAAAGCCTGTGAAGATCATGATAAGACCGATAATAATGAGGGAAATGATGGCGATTACCTTAATTAAAGCAAACCAGAACTCCATTTCACCAAAGTATTTTACGGCTGTTAAATTCATTAATAACAGGACGACTAGGACGAGCAAGGCTGGTATCCATTGTGGCAGCCACGGTATCCAGTACTGCATATAGAGGCCAACGGCTGTCAAGTCAGCCATGGCTAGTGAAAGCCAACAGAACCAGTATGTCCATCCTGTGATAAAGGCAGCTCGATCACCTAAATAATCTTCCACGAAGTCGATAAAGGAGTGGTGATTCAAGTTGGATAATAACAATTCGCCTAATGCTCTCATGATGAAGAAGCAGATAATACCTGTAATAAGGTAGGCGAAAATAATGGATGGACCAGCCAAGTGAATGCCTCGGCCGGAGCCTAAGAATAAGCCTGTACCAATAGCACCGCCGATGGCAAGCAACTGTACGTGCCGGTTCTTAAGCCCCCGTTTTAACTGATGTGTATCAGACATAGTAAGACCTCTTTTCTACAAACCATCTACAAATATAAAAAGCCATGGATGACCATAGCTTTTATAATCTATAGAATCTATAAAACTATTTTCTTATAATACAGTATCTATTCTAAAAAGTCAAATGTATTTTTGTAGTAGACATATAGCGTTCAATAGGATTTTTTTATACAAAATGAATACAAAATAAATATAATATAGCTCTCTTATTAGTAGGACTTACTTTCAGGATAGGTTTTATAAAGGTTTTATGAAGTAGCACGAGCAACAGAATAATAATAGTGTTTCTGATATAAATAAAGAAATATATCATTATATATGTGAAGTATATTATAAATTTTTATAAGCGGAGAGAATATGAGAAACATAATGTGTAAGACGATATTAGCGGCGATAGCTGTTGGTTTACTATCTGCAAGCTATGTATCAGCAGATACTATTGATCAGTCTGTATCTACTAATAATTCTGAGGCCCTATCTAATTCTGAAAATGCTACACCTAAGATAGATAATGCTTCTGCAATTATACAAATACCAAGATTGCAATTAGTAGGATGGCCTATGATGACTCAAGAAAGTGCTCGTAACTTTAAGGGGGTAGCAGAGGTTATTCAGAAATTGCCATATGAGGCTGAAGTACCTAGTTATATACCTTATGGATATCAGCTTTATACAGCACGTCACGATCAAAATGATGTACTAGAGGTTGTATATTACAAGAGAGGTGGGCCTATCTATGAGGCGGGGGAAAAATTTATTGGACATATAATGGCGTATCGAATGGGATATTCCTTGGATACCGTAAGAGATACACCGTATATTCCAGCTGAGTATAAAGATTATGAATGGTCTGAACAAGGTGAATCTGGCAAGGTATATTACACAGGTAATCCAGAAGCACAATTGATCCGTAGCATTACGTGGACGGAAGGTGGTATGGCGTACTCCTTATTCTTCTTGGATTCTGTGAAAGCTGTGGATGCTGAATTCTATAAGGAACATGTGGTGCCTGTAAAAACTATAGATAGCTCACGTTATGACTTATTAGGAAACTATCCGGTTACGAAGATTTCAAACAAAACAATTGATGAATATAATAAGGAACGAATGATTCCTTAGCAGATAAACTGATGTTATACAAATTGTATTTAGAATACTATATTGTGTAATAGTGGTGGAATTTGTAAGCGCTTATAAAGAGGAGAGAATATGAAAAAAATAATAAGAGCTACTATTTTATGTGCCACGATGGCTACTGCAGTCAGCACGCTTGGGGTACAACCCGTTAGTGCCACATATCCATTAATAGATAAAAATGGTAATACTGTTCCTGTTGAACGAGATGTAGATAATCAGAAAACAATCGATGATAATCAAAAACTTATGGATCGTTATCGCTGGTATGATCAAGTTGGTGATAATGATATAGTTAACACTAATATTGAGAGCGCCGTACAGGAGTTTGGTTATCCATTACAAGTGCCGTCTTATATGCCTGAAGATTATGCAGTACGGGATGTAAAGGCTAAGGATCATGACGTATTAGAAATTGTATATACGGAAACGGGCCATGATGGAGCATATGGTCCGAAATTAACCTTCTCTAATACAGATATTGTATATCGTATGGGTTGGGCTAGCGATACCGTAGTAAAGCCTATATTGGAAAAGACAAAATACAATGCTAAGGATGCCGTTAACTTTATTACTCCTAATGGGATCTCTGTACATACGTTAGGCTCTCGCAAAGACGCTATTCAAATTGCTTACTGGGAAAAAGATAATAAAGTGTATATGCTCTACTTTGCTTCTCCAAGAAACCAAAACTATGTAAGCAAAATTGTAGATTCTGTAGGTCCTTTGAGTAACGTAGCCGCTGATGATACTCAATTACGTGGTGATCGAAATGATAAACAAAACATTGAAGAAAATGTTAAGCAAAATACTGAAGTAGATTGGACTCCTTATGAAACGATTCCTTTACCAGTGCGTACACATACAAATTCTGTGTGGCCTATACTTACGAGCAAATCCATCGGCTTACCTAGCGGTGTAATTAATGCATCTCATAAGATGTCTTATGACGTATCTGTACCAAGTTATTTACCTCTTGGGTATACATACTATGCTACGCATTATTATGATAATGATGTATTAGAAACTGTATATTGGAAGGATGGTAAAGAGTACCAAGAACGGAGTGGCCGTTGGGTAAATCATACTATGGTCTTCCGCATGAGCTACTCTATGGATACTGTATGGCCTGAAGAATATATTCCAATGGAGTACCATGACGTACAGTGGACTGACTCTACTCCAATAGGAGATGTGCACTATACAGGTGATGTAGATAAAGGACTCGTGCGTAGTGTTAGCTGGTACAAGGATAATATGGCATATTTCTTGTTCTTCCAAGTGCCTGTGAAAGCATCTGAAGCAGAGTTTTATAAAGATCATGTAGTGCCTTTAAAAGATATCGATCCAAGTCGTTCAGATTTAATTGGTGTAAAATAATTCGTTAGTACCTGGTATTAGTTTTTCCTAAGAAAATAGTACAAAAAAAAGAACCTATCTCTTAAATATTACAGTGTGAACCGCCCCCTTAATGTTAGACCAAAAATTTTAACATTAAGGGGGGCGGTTCAGTAATATCTTTAGAGATAGGTTCTTTTAGTATATGTAATTTACATATACTTAGTTCTTAGCACAGTATTGAATTTATAGCCATTTAATATAGCTTAGCGTTCACTAATAGCATAATTATGAGCATACTAATATAAATTAACTTTCATTAATAGCATAATTATGGGCCATACGTTAATTAGAAGAATACGTAGCGGATGATAACGAGTACCGCCAATACGTACATAATCCAGTTAACCTCTTTTGCACGACCAGAAGCGATTTTAAGTAGAGGATATACAACGAGACCTGCGGAGATACCGTTAGCGATGCTATATGTGAAAGGCATCAAAACGATAACCAGGTATGCCGGGAAGCTTTCTGTCCAATCATCGAAGTCGATATTTCTAATAGCACCTAACATGAGGGCACCAACGATGATAAGAACAGGAGAGGTTGCTGCATTTGGCACCAAGGAAACGATTGGGGCCAAGAACAAGCAGAGCAAGAATAATACGCCTGTTGTGACAGCTGTTAAGCCTGTACGGCCACCAGCACCTACACCTGCCGCACTTTCAACAAAGGCAGTAATCGTAGAAGTACCGAGCAATGCGCCTGCACTAACGCCGATAGCATCGACAGTCATAGCTTTCCCAAGACCTGGGAATTTACCAGTTTTAGGGTCTGCAATTTTTGCCTCTGTGGCAGTACCAATTAAAGTACCCATGGAGTCGAACAATTCTACGAAGGTAAAGGAGAAGATAATCGTGATTAAGCCCATATGGAGCGCACCAGGAATATCTAATTGAAGGAATGCTGCCTTAGAGAAATCAGGCACTGCCAATACAGTGAAGTTCTCAGGCATTGTGGAAAGGCCGGTAGCGTAGGAAAGAATTGTTGTTGCTGCCACACCAATCAAGAGAGAACCTTGAATTTTACGAGCCATCAATAGAGCTGTAAAGATGAGGGAGAATAGAGCCAACAATGTTTCGCCACTATGCAAATTACCAAGCGTTAAGAGCGCTTCGGACGCAGGGGGCACTAAATTACCGTGCGTTTGTACAACTTGGCCTAAGGAGTTTGGAGACAAACTAATAGAGATTGCCATCAAGCCAGATAGTTTTAAGCCGATGATAGCGATGAAGAGGCCGATACCAACGGTAATGGCAACCTTCATAGAGGCGGGGATGCCTTCAACAATCATTTGTCGTATCGATGTAAGTGTTAATACGAGGAATACGAGACCTGAAATGAATACCGCACCCAATGCCGTTTGCCAAGTTACGCCCATACCGAGAACTACGGTGAAGGAATAAAAGGCTAAGAGACCAACCCCAGGAGCGAGAGCAATCGGATAGTTAACGAATAACCCCATAGAAATCGTTACGAGACCAGCGCCTAACGCTGTGGCGATGAGGACTGCATCTTTATCCATGCCTGCAAGACTAAGAATGTTTGGCGCCAAGAATAGGATGTACGCCATCGTGATAAACGTAGTAATACCAGCTAAAATTTCGGTTTTAACAGTTGTACCGCGTTCACTGAGTTGAAATAGTTTATCTAACATTAGATAACATCCTCCCATATTAAATTAAAAAATACCCAAATAAAATATTTCGATATATGTATAGTGTATCATATTTCCCACCATTTTTTGTATGAATTTGTGATATACTATAAATATATTATGAAATGACTTAGAGGTTAACTTATGAAAATATCTACAAAAGGGCGCTATGCCTTACGGATATTGGCGGATATTGCAGAATACGGGGTAGAAAAAAATGTACCAATTCGTGAAATTGCAGAACGCCAAGGCTTTTCCGATAAATACTTAGAGGGGATTGTATCTCGCTTATCCTCCGCTGGCCTCGTTAAAAGCGGCCGTGGCAAATATGGTGGGTATCGCTTGGTGAAGTCTCCATCTGAATACAATGTATATGAAATTTTATATGCTGCAGAGGACTCTATTGCTCTCGTATCTTGTTTAGAGGACGATGTAGAGCCATGTCCTATGTTTAACGATTGCTTGACTGCTCCATTGTGGCAGTATTTGCAAGATGAATTTCGTCATGTAATGGAACGCGTTTCCTTGCAAGACGTAATGGATCACAAATTCCCAACGGAATAAATGATAGCCTAATCTAGATGTTTCAGTATAAGCACTAGTGTTAGTAGTATAAGTAGTATTAGTACTAGCTAGTACCTATTGATATGGCTATCTGTTAGGTTATGTATTGAAAGAGTCGCGTTTCGTATGCGGCTCTTCTTTATATCTATATTAATTCTGAGTAAATAAGTTCAGTTGCTTGATGAGCTAGATACGTTTAATGAGCTAAACGAGCGATATAAGCGATACGATTATAGGAGGGGAGGTCAATATGAGTACAACTGAATACGATGCTCGTGGGGGCATGCGCAATGTATGGATTATTACGGCTAGTATGACCGTCCTTGCCATATGCTACACCATGATTATTCCGTTCTTACCAATCTATCTATTGGAATTAGGCGTGCCAAAGGATGATGTAGCCCTCTGGTCTGGCCTCGTCTTTGGTATCACTTTCCTTATCGCTGGGATTATGGCTCCTATATGGGGAAAGATTGCCGATAATAAAGGGAAAAAACGGATGGCATTGCGTGCAGGCTTTGCCATCGCTATCTGTTATGTATTAATTGGCTTAGTTACAGATCAATATCAATTACTGATGGGGCGGGCCTTAGTTGGTTTTGCTAATGGATTCTATCCGGCGGCAATGACCATGGTGTCCCTCAGCGTTGATGAAAAACAGGTAGGCCGTGCCCTTGGTATATTCCAAACAGGCTTAATTTTAGGCAATGTAGTTGGTCCATTTTTAGGTGGTGCCGTTGAAAACATCGTAGGCATGCGACCTGTATTTTATGTATCTGGTATTGCTGTATTTATTGCGACTTTGGCAGTATTATTCTTTGTGAAAGAACCAAAATTACATGCTAAGGGTGCTGATGGAAAAGAACAAGCTGCTCACCATACGAAATCTACATCTTTACGTGAAGACTTCAAAGCGGTTCAACAACAACCTATATTAGTACGGCTATTATGGATTTTCTTTTTTATGCAATGTGCGATTATGATGTTGCAACCTATATTGGCTCTCTATGTAGGGGATATGCAAGGTACTATGGAAGGGGCCGCTATTATTTCAGGTACAATCCTTAGTATTGGTGGTTTAGCAGGGGCCTTGACGACAAATCTATGGGTTCGCCTTGGTGAACGTCGAGGTTATTTTAAGACTATTTCCTATTGTATGATCGGTAGTGGTATCGTTTTATTACTTCAAAGCTTGCCTGTAGGTATCTGGTGGTTTGGTGTATTACAAGTCCTAATTGGGGCTTGTATAGTAGGTATTAATCCATCCTTGAGTGCTGCTGTAACACTCAATACAGATCCAAGCTTTAGAGGGCGCATGTTTGGTATGACTACGACAGCCCAACAATTTGGCTCTATGGTAGGCCCTGTATTTGCTAGTATTGTATCCACCTATGTTGGTATATCCTATGTATTTGGCATTACAGGTTTGTTATTACTCTACATGGGATTTCAATCTCGCAAACTATCTGTACAACATGATTCATGATTAATATATATGGTGATTTAAAAGATACTTTGTAAACTGCTTTAGCAGTTAACAAGGTATCTTTTTTTGTAACAGGCCTAATATTATATAATCGGGATAATATGTATAACTTTCACAAAAGAGAGATACTAAGATATAACAAAAAGTAATATTAATCATTCATCTAAGAATACATTTTTAGTGCATAATAACAGGCTTTCATACACTTTTTATGAATAGCAATCCAATATGAGCAGATTGATTGCTTTTACAAAAATATTGGTATATAGTTAGTTTAAGGTAAGTCATTTGTCTCACCGTGTGGGACGGAAAGGAGGTATTATGGTCCGTATCGGTCATACTGTACTCGGCGAAAAGGGTACAAAAATATGTGTGCCTATTGTGGGCACAACAATGAAAGAAATTTTAGATGCCACTGCGGTAGCATGTAATACACCGTGTCATGTAGTGGAGCTACGTATTGACTATTACGAGCGGGCCCACTCCATTGACGCTATTATTGAACTGTTAATGCTCATCAAGCCTCAATTAAAAGGTCGTGCTTTATTATTTACATGGCGCACGAAAGGTGAAGGTGGGGAAAAATCCATTTCTACACAAGATTACTTTACAATGCTAGAACGTCTTATTCCGACTGGATTAGTGGATGCTATCGATATTGAGCTCTTCTTTGACCAAGATAGAATGCTTAAAACGATAGAATTTGCCAAGGTGCATGGTGTAACTATAGTTATGAGTAATCATGATTTCCATGGCACACCTAGTCGCGAGGTTATTGTAAATCGTCTCATTCAAATGAAAGAATTCTTGGCCGATGTGCCAAAGATTGCCATTATGCCTCATACAACAGGTGACGTATTAACCCTCCTGGAAGCAACGGCTGAGGTGAAAGCCTTGTATCCATCAGACCCAATCATCACAATGGCCATGGGCCCACTAGGGTCTGTTACACGTGCTGCAGGAGCTCTATTTGGTAATGCTATGACCTTTGCCTCTGCTGGCAAAGCATCGGCACCAGGTCAAATCGATGTACATGAACTAAAACGTATCCTCGATACCATCGACGTAGATGGTGTCTTCGATGAACAACAACATAAACGCGTAAAAGTGCATTAAAAAAAGTCGGCGAGAGCCGACTTTTTATATATTCATACCTTGAACAAATATTTTAACAATGATTACATTATTATTATGTATCCGATATAAAATAATGTAATGTTTTGTAACCATTTTTCGTAAATTTTGCTTATTATATTTTCCGTTATATAAAGGATGTCTTTCGGGAAAAATATCCAGCGATTGTACACTATCAATAATTTCTGACTGCTGTTGAAGAATAAGGTTTAAATTCTCTGTTTTTTCTTTTAAGGATAAAAGTATATTTCTTAGGTCTTTTTTAGCGAGTTTAGATAGTAAAATCTTATATCTCATAAAAGGAGACCTTCTTTCTTAAAGTTAGAGATAACATCTTCTAAAGGAGTTACATTACCTTGCTCTATGTCTATATATGCCAATTCTAGTAGCTGATTGATTTCTTCGTCGGTAAGAAAGTCTGCATTCATAGAGTCACAAGCGATTGGCTTGTTTACCGAATTAGGAATTGCTTTTAAAAACTGTATTTGTTTGGAGATTAGCGTAACTAATAATGACATGGTTAATCCCATTTCTTTTAGTATTGCCGTAGTAAGTGTTTTTACTTTAGGGTTAATGCGGATGTTAAGAACACCTGATTTATCAATTGTATCAAAGGATATTTCCACCTCTGTTGAGGTTGATGATCCGTATGTACTGATAGCGTCTGATACTTTTAATGTAGTTTGTGGTTGTTCGTAGGTGCCGTTATTGTTGCATGTACTTTGTATCGGTGTTTCGTCTGTAGGTGCCGATGGTAAAGCAATGGCAAACGGAATGCGACGTTCTTTAATGATTTGACGAAATAGTGCGTCAAGCATAGATGTATAGGATAGGCCTTGTGCTTTTAATATGCTAGATACTTCTTGTTTTAGATCTTCGTTGATGCGGACTTGTAGGTTTATGGTTTTCATAATATGTCTCCTAATATTCTTTCGGTCGTGACTGCTATGATATGAATACTGTATCGATTTTACATTAATAGGTAGATAAGTTTTTTAATTTTATTTGTAATTACATTGTAATTGCAAATGATAGCTTTTACAAATATATATAATACATAGGACATATAAAAAAGCAGTAGTTATCTTTAGGATAGCTACTGCTTTTCAGTTTATATCATTGATGTCATGATATGAGTTTTAGTTTTATCTAGAAATACAGATGTAAATACATTTACTTATAAAGCTGTTGAAGCTCTTACCGTTCTTACCAATTTATCTGTAAAGTATTTTACAAATGAGATAAACAAACTCTTACAATAGGTTTGCTTCAAAGTCTTGTAGGATAGCCGCTACTGTTTCTGGTGCATTGCGATTATGTTCTACGATGCATTGAGCAAAGCTTTCATACATTGGTGTACGTGTTGCTTCCAGTTCGCGTAAGCGTTCAATGCCGCCACTAGAGAGAACACGGCCAGAAGTAGATAGGTTTTCTACTGGTTGTGTTAATTGGTAGATACGACCATTTTGGCGTAGGTGTGCATAGTTTTTAGGCACTGTTACGCAGCCGCCACCAGTGGAGATAACGAGGCCTGTTTGTGTGCCCAGCTTTGCAATCATTTCCGCTTCTTTTTCACGGAAGGCTGGTTCCCCTTGTTCCGTAATATAGGTAGAAATATCACCAATTTCTTTTTCTAGTTCGTGATCTACATCTACGCAAGTGCGGCCCATTTCTTCTCCAAGGGCTTTGCCTACTGTTGTTTTACCTACACCAGGCATTCCGACGAGGATGATATTTTCCTTTTCACGGCGCATATCTCGTAAGATTTGTTCGATTTCCTTTGTGCCAAAGCTTTCACCTTGGAAATGATTAGCCGCCTCAACGCCTTGCGCTACGAGGAATGGCAGGCCATCACAGTGAGGAATTTCCATCATTTCTGCTTGTAAAAGCAAAATAGTACGGCGTGGATTATAGATGAGATCTACCACGCCTTCTAATTTAGAAAACTGAGTAATATCAATAAGGTTAGCTGGATTATGAGGATACATACCGATAGGTGTGCAGTTAATAATAATCTGTGCTGTTTCATAGTAATTAGGCGCATCACCGTAGAATGGCGCTGTTTTGCGGGATAGATGAGTGATACTCTTTGACCCTAAATCCTCAAGTGCTACGTGTACCGTAGCGGAGGATGCACCATCGCCAAGGATAATACATTCCTTACCAGACACATCGATGCCAGCATGTTGCAGAGTAAATACAAAGCCATCATAGTCTGTATTATAGCCCTGCCATTTACCGTCTTTGCGAACCATCGTATTTACACAGCCAATGCGCTCTGCACGAGGATCTACTACATCACAAGCCTCAAGGGCATTTACTTTGTATGGAATCGTAATATTGATGCCTTGTAGTTCTGGATCTGCAAAGAATTCTTGTAATTGGCTTGGCTCGCGCTCAAATAATTCGTAGTTTGTATTCCCTAATGCATTGTGAATGCGAGGGGAAAAGCTATGGCCCAACGTACGGCCAAGTAAACCAAATTTCATAGGACCTCCTAGGTCAATATACATAGAATGGCTAATAGGCTTGTACCTATTAGCCATTGGAGTTTTATAGCTATATTCATTGTACTATATATGCCCTTATAGGGACTAGTACAGAGGAATATATTAGTTTTCAGGGTAATTACCGAGTAAGCGGAACTTATCTTGTGATGTATGAAGCTCTGCCAGAACGGATAATACCTTTGGATCTGCTAAGGATGCTTCTAAATCGAGGTAAAACAAGAACTCAAAGTTATGACCTACGATAGGACGAGATTCAAGTTTTGTAAGGTTTACGCCGATATTAGCAAACTTGGTAAGCAATGTACCAAGTCCCCCTGGAGCATGACTTGCTGTGGTTACTACAGAGATTTTATTAGCCCCTGGGTACACATGGAAGTCCTTGCTGATGCAGATAAAGCGCGTATAGTTGTTATCGCTATTTTGGATATTGCGCATCAATGGAGATAAGTTATATAAGTCTGCACATTGCGGTGCTGCAATAGCTGCTACGCCTGGATCATCACTAGCTGCCACCATTTGTGCGGCACGAGCCGTGTTATCGAAGGAACGTAATTCTACGCCGTCTAATGTATCTAGGAAGTGACTACATTGGCCCAATGCTTGCGGATGGGAGATGATGGTATGAATATCTTCTAATTTAGTACCCTTTTTCACTAGTAAATCATGGGAAATCCAAAGGCGTGTACCGCGCACGATATAGCATTTGCGTTCTTCTAAAAGATCATACACCTCTTTTACAGAACCATTAGAGCTGTTTTCGATAGGTAATACACCAAACTGACATTCCCCAGACTCTACAGCGTCGAATACAGCACGGAAGCCAGTTACGTAGTGAATTTGGCTGAGGGGTAATAATTTATCACACGCCATTTGAGCATTGCTGCCGAAAACGCCGGCACAAGCTACGCTGCCTCGTTGAGGAGGCAAGGTAGGGGATTGCTCGATGGCTTTTTTCATTTTTACGGTGAACTCATTATCTTGGAATAATTGTTCAGACTGATAGGTACGGCTCAAGCTAAATAATGCCTCGAAGAAACGGCGCGCATATAGATCGAGGTCAGGGCCTGCATCTCTCGTTACTTTGTCGAGAATATCCCGTTCTCGTTTGGCATCGTAAATGGCCTTATTCATTTCTTTCTTTGCCGCCGCAACGTCCTTGGAGAGTTCCATGCGCTCTTTGAAGAGGGCGAGCATTTGGTCGTTTATGTCGTTAATCTTAACGCGTACTTCATCTAAGTTCATGGTCAATATCTCCTAAGAAATCAAGAATGACAAGGGCTGTAACGGCTTCGATAACAGGAACTGCACGGAGCGCTACGCATGGGTCGTGACGACCTTTAATGGTGAGCAATGTGTCCTCTTTTCGGGAAAGCGACACAGAATGTTGTTCTTTATAAATCGATGGTGTTGGCTTGATACCTACTTGCATAACGAGGGGCAAGCCGTTAGTTATACCGCCTTGGATACCGCCGCTATTGTTAGTTGTGGTTGTAATCTTGTCACCGTCCATGGTGAAAGCATCGTTTACTTCGGAGCCTAGTTTTGCACACATGTCAAAACCACCGCCGAAGGATACGCCTTTAATAGCAGGCACACCAAAGATAACGCGAGCTAAACGGTTTTCGATGCCGTCAAAATTTGGATTGCCAAGGCCAATAGGTAGACCTGTAGCAACGACTTCAACGATACCACCTGTGGAGTCGCCATCCTTTTTGAGTTGCATCACAAGGTTTTCTACTTCACTGCGTTTATCTGCATCGAGCATAGCAATTGGCTCTGTAGCGATTGCAGCAAGTGCTTTCATATCTGGATGAACCATATCGATAGGAGTATCTTGGATCGGACCCACTTGTTTTAAATGGCCGTGGATTTCGATACCTTTTTCACGTAATAGTTGGATTGCAATGCCACCAGCTACGCATAGAGGGGCTGTAAGGCGTGCTGAGAAGTGGCCACCCCCTCGCATATCTACCTTGTCACCGTAGCGCATACGAGCTGTAAAGTCCGCATGGGATGGGCGAGGAATGTCGCGGAGGTTATTGTAATCGCTAGAGTGCTGCGATGTATTGCGAATCATAAACGCCAATGGAGAACCACTGAGCATGCCGTCCACCATACCTGCTAAAAATTCAGGCACATCGGCTTCCTTACGTTGTGTTTGTAATTGATTTTGACCTGGCGCACGGCGCTTCAAGAAGGATCTTAGCTCATCGATATCGATGGTATGTCCACAAGGTAGGCCTTCTACGATACCGCCAATGGCATAGCCGTGAGAGGCGCCAAAGGTAGATACTTGTATGGTTTTACCGAAATTAGATGCCATTATATTAACTCCTACTATATAGTACGTACTACTATTATTGTTATTTGTTGAATCACATCAGATAAGATTAAAAATCTACACCGGTTGTGCATTACCACCTAGTAAGTTCCAGTCCTCAAAAAAGTCTGGATAGGATTTTGTGATAGCTTGGCTATCTTTTAAAATAACAGGATTTTCACTGATGAGGGCCATCAATGTTCCTGCCATAACGAGGCGATGGTCATTTACGCAATCACCTTGTCCACCTTTAAGTATACCACTACCGATGATATATAGGTCATCTCCATCTTCGCGCACCGTACCGCCCAAGTCTCTTACGAGATTGGCAACGGCTACGAGACGATCAGATTCTTTCAAACGGAGGCGAGCACCCTTAACAAAGGCGCTTTCACCTTGGATAGAGCAGGCGAGGGCTGCCATAACTGGCAACATGTCAGGCATTTGCTCCAGGTCGACATGGACTGGTTTAGAGGCGCGACCTGTGACTGTCACATTCATGCCATCCCATACAACATCACAACCGGCATCAATCATAACTTGCATGATACGGCGGTCCGCTTGCACAGAATTCTTGTTCATACCAGTAATCGTAATTGATTTGCCTGTCATAGCGGCAGCGACCATCCAAATCGCTGTATTGGACCAATCGCCTTCGATTTGATAATTATGTTGACCTTTGAAAGTAGCATTGGCCGCTACCGTAAAGGATTCTTGCACTGTGTCAGACGCAGGTGTATGGTCAACGGTAACGCCAAAGTCTGCCATGGTTGTAGTCGTCAATGTTACGTAGTCGTTAGATTGAAGTGGTGTGGTAGACGTAATAGTAACACCTTCACATTGTGGAGCTGCTAGTAAGAGTCCAGAAAAGAATTGACTACTTACATCGCCTACCATAGAGAAATTACCACCTTGGAGCCGACCTGTCATAGTAAAGGGTGGTTTATCTTGAGAGAATGTTACGCCATGTGCTTTCATTTCACCTAGCATAGGCTCTAGAGGACGATCTGGTAAACGACCTTTAGCATCTACGTCTACATCATTACAGATAGATGCTGCTACAGGTAATAAAAGGCGTAATGTGGTGCCTGATTCGTGAGGAACTACTTTACCTTTTGCTGGTGCAGGGCCAGGTGTAACAGTGACAACTTTATTTTCATACACAACGTGTGCGCCTAAGCCTCGCAAGGAGTCCATAGTAGCATCGATGTCTTTAGAGGTGCGGCTCAATAATATCGTAGAAGGTGAGTTGCCGAGGGCGGCACAAATTAATGCGCGATGTGCATGGGCCTTTGCAGGTATGGACGCGATAGTCCCAGTAGGGATGGCGTTCGTTACAGAATGCATATAAATCTCCTTAATCTAAATAGGTGGCAAGCTCTTCGTGTGTTACCACCTTGAGTTCGCTGTGGCCATAGCTAGTAGGAACTACAATTTTAATGGTAGCTCCTTCGCTTTTTTTATCGTGTTTAGCAGCAGCTAGAATTTCTTCTTTTGGTATAGTTGTTGTGGTTGGCAAATCGTGTGCTTCGATGAGAGATTTTAATTTTTCTAACACCTCTGCATCTAATTCTCCATGTTTTACAGCACCTTGCGCCATGAGGACCATGCCGATTGCTACGGCATAACCATGGTGTACCTCAAAGTGGCTCGCCTTTTCGATGCCATGACCAAAGGTATGACCTAGATTTAAGAGGGCACGCACACCAGATTCACGTTCGTCTTGCTCCACAATATCTGCCTTTGCTTGAACGCATCGCGCAATAACTGCGCTAACGCTATCACGATGTTTTATTAACGGTTTGTTTTCTAGTTGGGTTAATAACCCTGGCACATCGAGGAATCCGTATTTGATAATTTCTCCACATCCATTTTTCCACTCCATGTCTGGTAATGTGTTTAATGTTGTGGGATCACAGAGAACGAGAATAGGTTGTTTGAAAGCACCCCACAAGTTTTTACCTGCTTCGAGATTAACCGCTGTTTTACCACCTACAGAGGAATCTACGGCGGCTAATAGAGAGGTAGGAACCTGTACATAGTCGATACCACGTAGGTATGTAGCTGCTGCAAAGCCTGCCATGTCACCTACTACACCGCCCCCAAGGGCAATGAGAAGGTCTTTACGTGTTAATGATTGGGCCGCCATGTATTCCACTAAGTCGATGAGTTGATGAGCGTTTTTGGAGCTTTCACCAGCAGGGAATACATAATCACAAACTGTATAACCCGCATGTTCCATATTAGCTTTCACAGAGTCCAAATAGTGCGGTGCCACATTGGTGTCGCTAACGATAATTACACGGCAATTTGGCTTTAATGGTTTAATATAATCGGTGATGCGTTGTAAAGCGCCTTCCTCGATGACAACGTCATACGGTGTGGACGCGTTAATGTGGATGCGAGTCATAACGGTTCCTTTCATAAAAGAATAAGCTAGTATCTATTATAACGGATACTAGCTTATTTGTGTGTTATTTAAGATTATTTAGTGCATTCTACCAATGCTTGGCGTAATGCGATAACTTCTTTCATAAGGCTAGTGAATTGATCTGGACGTAGTGCTTGTGGGCCATCGCATAATGCTTTTGATGGATCGTTGTGAACTTCGATCATAAGACCGTCTGCACCGCCACCTACAGATGCAAGAGAAAGTGGACGAACCATGCGACTCATACCTGCTGCGTGGCTAGGGTCCATAATAATTGGTAAGTGGGATAATTCGTGCATCATAGGGATAGCTGTTACGTCTAATGTATTACGAGTTTTAGTTTCGAATGTGCGGATACCACGTTCGCATAATACAATTTGTTCATTGCCTTCTGACATGATGTATTCAGCCGCCATCAACCATTCTTCGTATGTAGCAGACAAACCACGTTTTAAAAGAACTGGTTTGTTAAGTTTACCTACTTCTTTTAACAGTGTGAAGTTTTGCATGTTACGAGCGCCAATTTGAAGCATATCTACGTTATCGAAGTATTGTAATTGGGAAATATCCATAACTTCAGAAACGATAGGAAGACCTGTTTCTTTTTTAGCAAGTTCTAACAATTCTAGACCTTCTGGGCCCATGCCTTGGAAGGAGTATGGGGATGTACGTGGTTTGAAAGCACCGCCACGAAGAATTGTCGCGCCAGCTTCTTTACAAGCTTTAGCAGTTTCTAGTACTTGTTCAGGTGTTTCTACGGAGCAAGGTCCAGCCATTACTGCGAAGTGACCACCACCAATCAATACACCACCTACGTTGATTACAGAATCATCTGGATGGAATTTGCGGTTTGCTTTTTTGTATGGTTCTTGAATACGAGTGACTTTATCTACGAAATCAAGAGACTCGATTTGACGAGCATCGAGGGATGCTGTATCACCGATAAGCCCTAAAATATTGTAGCGTGCGCCTTCTACAGGATGAATAATGAATCCTTGAGCCTCTAATTCACTGCGTAAACGAGATACTTCTGCTTCTGCTGCGTTTTGTTTCAATGTAATAATCATGATAATTCCTCCTTGTAACTACAATGAATAGTAGGGCTTACCATACGGGATAGCAAACAAAAAAAGGGCCACCCGCAATCTAATACGGGTAGCCCTTTTACTATTCTAAGCAACTAATAATAACTAAATCTTAATTAGTGCACCACAAATAGTTCCTTACCCGTACGTTGGATAAAGAACCAATAAAAGTATTGTTTTGTAGTGAGGCTAATTTGGTTAGTCATCTTTGGTTGCTCCTTTCTAAAATGTTGGGTATAGTATAAACCCAAATGATAAGATTATGCAATAGTTAAAATTAAACTTCATAGAAGTTTTAAAATACATTTTTAGGGGGAATTAATTATATAGGATGTATCATATGAAAGCTAAAATGCATTTGGTATAATGGTTATAGGTAATTTTGATGTATTAATAGAGGGTTTTTATAATGTATTTGTAGATATCCTTATGAATGTATTTACAATCAGAAAGGTTGTTATATGGTTATTCAAATTTTAGATCATATTACTGATGAAATAAAACAAATACGTATTGATGTGTTTATGAAGGAACAGGGTTTTGAAGACGAGTTCGATGAAATAGACGATATAGCAAAATTCGTTCTCTTATCTATAGATGGTAAGGCAGCTGGTACCTGTCGTTACTTTCCAAGTCCTGATGAAGGTGATGCCCACATTGGACGCATGGCGGTGCGTAAGTTGTATCGTGGACAACATTTAGGAACTAAGATTATGATGGCCGCAGAAAACGGTATTCGTCGCGATGGATTTAAGACTTGCTCCTTATCAGCACAAGTACAGGCAAAACCATTTTACGAATCCCTCGGATATAAAGCAGAAGGAGAGGAATACCTTGATGAAGGTTGTCCTCATGTGATGATGCGAAAGCAGTTATAGTATTAAATGTATGGTTATTGCTATAATGCACTGGTATCAACTATTTTTGATGCGGATGATGTTGGGGACTATAAAAAGGAGTGTTTTCACAGATTTTCTGTGAAAACACTCCTTTTTTATCCTGCTGTATATGGACTAAATCGTCCTGCAAATAAGTAAGAACCCATTTTGCCGAGCTTAGCGGCAAAGATAGTCCCAATAATACCTAAAATGATCATAATCCATGCATTGTCTGCGTTTACACCGTGGGCCACGGCCATATAGGATTGAATGCAGGAAATAATGAAGTAAATGATTGTTAAGTAAATTTTTTGTTTAGGATATTTAGCGCTTGCTGTTTTGAAACGCAATTTACTACCAATATATCCTGAAATACCACCGAGAATAACGAGAGCCGGTAATATCATGGTTACTAATGTAACAACATGGAATAATGTTGGCGCAATTGATGGAATCAACAATGCAATAATAGGAACAAAGAAAGAACCTGTAGTACCAACGATTGGAAAATGAACACAGATTGGATGTAGGTGGAGATTTAACATCTTCTCACGTTTAGGATTTATGCGTCGTGGTTTGTACTCCATCCAAACTGTTGGAGGAAAACCACATGCTGGACAAGGTTGGTCCTTGTATTTTGCATCTTCAATATATCCACATACACGGCAAATAATCCACTCCGTAGTTTGCGCTGAGGTTGGTGTAGCTGCAGCAGAAGTTGTTGCTGCCTTAGCTGCTTCTTGTGCAGGTGTCATTATATAAGCTCCTTACTTAAGAATAAATATAATTGATTAATAATGATAGGGTATATAAATAATGAAACTAATATAGGATTGTAATTACTCTAAATCATCAAAATCAAAGGCCGCTGCTTTTGTATAGTTTGTAACCTTTGCTTCGAAGAAGTCAGTTTTTGTGCTATTCAAGTTGGAGAAGCTTTCAATCCATTCCATAGGATTTTCCTTGATTTCATGATATAGATGAGGCAAGCCGATTGCTTCTAAGCGGATGTTTGCAAGGTATTTGATGTAGCGTTCGATGAGAACGTTGTTGAGGCCGAGGATTTTATCATCAGTGATATATTGACCCCAAGCGATTTCGTTTTCCGCACCTTGGCGAATCATGTCAGTGATTTTCGCTTCTAGTTCTGGTGTGAACAAGTCAGGGCGTTCACGGCGTAATTCGCGGATGATGTTTTGGAACAATACAAGGTGAGTTACTTCATCGCGGTTGATATATTTAAAAATAGTGGATGTAGCTGTCATCTTACCTTGGCGTGCCAATGTGTAGAAGAAGCTAAAACCAGAATAGAAGTAGATACCTTCTAAGATATAGTTAGCGATGATTGTGTGAATAAGGTTTGCTTCGCTAGGATCATCGCTGAAACGTTGGTATGCATCGGCGATGAAACGGTTACGAGCAAGTAATGTTTTATCTGTACGCCATTCGTCATAGATTTTGTCACGTGTAATAGGATTCGTTACAGTGTCCAAAATGTAGGAATAACTTTGAGCGTGAATTTCTTCCTGGAATGCTTGGATATTCAATAAGGATGCCACTTCAGAGGCTGTAATATAACGGCTCAAGTTAGGCAAGTTTTCAGATTGAATAGAATCAAGGAAGTTCAAGAACGCAATGATTTTATCAAATGCGCGGCGTTCGTAATCTGTTAAGTATGGGAATTGCTTAACGTCTTCGTTCAAGGAAATCTCTTCAGGAATCCAGAAGTTGTTCAGCATTGTACGATACATTTGGTTCGCCCAATCGTACTTGATACGGTTCCATTCGCGAAGGTTTGTGGTATTGCCGCCAATCATAGATTGGGTGCCACGTTCACCATGTTCGTTGAAAATCAGTTTTTTATCCATAGTAGGACTCCTTTATACAACGATGCGACCTATACTACTATAGGTCGTCATCAGATTTATAGTATTGGTAAAAGTATCTTTCCCAAGTTTAGTGCTCTCTACTAATAGTGTATAGTTTTTGTCAAATATAGCAATGATATTTTTAACTATTAAGAGGAGCAGCTAGTGCATTCATCCATTTCAAGAGATTGGTTACGGATGTAGTAGATTGTTTTGATACCTTGTTTGTAGGCCTCAACGTAAAGGTCAAGGATTTCTTTCGCTTTCATTTGAGGTGTGATGTACAAGTTGAAAGATTGTGCTTGGTCAATATGACGTTGACGTACGCCACAAGCTTTGATGGACCATTGTTGGTCGATTGTATGCGCCTCTTTGTAGAGCCAGAATGTTTTGTTGTTCAAATCTGGTGCCGTTTTTGGTGTGAAAGAACCTTTCTTTTCTTCGATGAAGAATTTTTTGAAGATCGGGTCGATGCCGGCTGTAGTATTTGCAATATTGGAAGTAGAACCAGTAGGCGCCACAGCCATCAAATAACCATTGCGGATACCGTATTTAGCAACGTCTGCAGCTAACTGTTTCCAACGATCAGATGTGTAGCCACGACGTGTGAAGTATTCACCAGTTTCCCATTCGGAGCCTTTGAATGCAGGGTATGCACCTTTTTCTTTAGCTAATTCCATGGAAGCTTTGATGGCATAGTAAGCGATGTTTTCGAACAATTTGTCTGCTACTTCGATGTGTTCATCAGACTCCCATTGGATATCATGATTTACAAGGTAGTGGTGGTAACCAGATGTACCAAGACCAATAGCGCGGTATTTATCAGACGTCATGCGAGACTCTGGTACTGGCGCCTGGTTGATAGAAATAACATTGTCTAACATGCGAATTTGAAGGGCAATGTTTTCTTCTAATTCTTCATCAGTAATACGGCCAAGGCTGATAGAGTTCAAGTTACATGTAACCATGTCACCGGTATTTGTTTTAGTAGTAATAGTACCATCTTCGTTGATAATTTCTTCAGCAAGATTAGTGAAGCCGACGTTTTGTGCGATTTCGTGGCACAAGTTGGATGCGTAAATCATACCTGCATGTTTATTTGGGTTTGCAGCGTTTACAGTGTCGCGGAAGAAGATGAACGGTGTGCCAGTTTCAACAGCGGAGCGCATGATTTTTTTCATCATGTCTAGTGCTGGCACTTCGATACCATGCAAGTTAGGATCCTGTTCACATTCGAGGTAACGTTTTGTAAACTCTTTGTTATCATCTGTGTCGTAGAAGTCCTCTAAGGCATAGCCTTTCACAGTCAAGATTTCATGAGGGTCGAAGAGGGTGAAGTTTTCACGAGCTAATAGGCGTTCCATAAAGATGTTTGGAATGGAGATAGCAGGGAAAATATCGTGTGCTTTACGGCGGTCATCACCATTGTTTGTACGAAGCTCTACGAATTCGTAGAAGTCTTTGTGCCAAATATCAAGTGTTACTGTGGCGCCGCCTTTACGTTTACCTAATTGGTCTACGGCAACAGCTGTATCATTGTACAAACGAATCCAAGGAATAACGCCACCAGAGGAGTTCTTGAAACCGCGAATGTCGGAGTTCAATGCGCGAACCTTGCCAAGGTAGATACCAAGGGCACCACCGTGTTTAGATACGCGGGAAAACTTGCTGTTTACGTCATAAATGGACCATAAGTTGTCGTCTACACCAGAGATGAAGCAAGAGGACAATTGATGGAATGGTGTACCTGCATTTGCCAATGTAGGTGTAGCTGTTGTCATTTTCAATTGGCTCATCAAATCGTAGAATTTTTTAGCGTATTTTACTTTGTTTTCCCCTTCTACCAATGCTAAGTGCATAGCGATAGCCATGAAACGTTCTTGTGGTAATTCATAGATTTCTTTGTTGAAGCCTTTTACTAAGTAACGGTCCGCTAATAATTTAAGGCCTTCGTAGTTGAAGAGATAGTCTCGTTTAGGTTTGATGTAATCGCCTAACTCTTGCAATTCATCAGCTGTATATTCTGTAACGAAGAAGTCAGCGTATTTTTTCTCTTCTACAAGCATGTGCACAAGATTTGGGAAGTTGCCATAGCCGAATGCTTTATAGCGACGAGTGATAGCCGCTTCTTTATAGAGGTCGAACAAGAACAGACGAGCCGCTACGAATTGCCAATCTTGGTTCATCTTATTAACTTGGTTGCCAAAACCATCGTCTTTTTTAGAGATAACCTTTTCGATCGCTGTTTGTACTAAAGTTTTTTGAATCTCTTTAGTAGTCATACCATCAACGAATTGTAACTTTGCATCCATTTCTAATTCTAGTGGATCACAAGAATCTAACCCCAAACACGCGAAGGCAATCATACGTTTCGTTTTTTCAACGGATAAAGGCTCGAAATGGCCATCCCGTTTCTTGATCATAATCTCCATTACTGTTCCCCTTGAGTCTTAAAAGTAATAAAACTGTTAATCTAAGCATATATAAGATTAGACTGAAAAGTATAAAATATCTTTAAGTTAAGTCTAATCAGAAAAATAAGAAAACTACTATATATGGTAGTTTCCTTATTGAGCTTATACATTATGTTACGATTATAGCGAAAAAATTCTACACATTCAATATTGACATTTAGAAATTTATGAATATAGTATGCTTAAATTTATCGATATGGTTATAAATACTAGAAAATACTATATGGGATGCACATATGATGATTTTGAATGATATATCACTTTTGAGAATACTAGATGATGCTATATGTTTTTAAAGTAGTTGATGAAATATATGAGTTATGTACAATATTGTTTATAGTAGAAATACATAAGTTGCTCTACATATAGTAGAGTGTACTTGCCTATAGAATTGTGATTTATTTTATTAAACGCCTGTTATATATATCCTATAATAGGAATATATTAATTAGGAGGTAAGACATGAAGTCTATTGTCATATATTCATCCCTTACGGGAAATACTAAACAAGTAGCTCAGGCTATTGCTAGCGTTTTACCAGCAGGTACACCATGTGTATCTATGAAAGAATTTCCGTCCGATTTATCATCTTACGATATTGTGTTTGCAGGATTCTGGGTGGATAAAGGAACGGCCAACAAAGAAGCTCGTGATGTACTCGGCATATTACATAATCCACATATTGCCTTGTTTGCAACGGCAGGCGTACCACCGCAAATGGCACATGCGAAGGAGAGTTTAATAAATGCAGCAAACTGTTTACCAGATGGCGTAGAACCTGTAGGAACTTTCATTTGCCAAGGTAAGGTAGACCCGAAGGTCATCGAAATGATGTATAAGATGTTCCCTAAAGGGCACAGCCACGGGCAATCCGCTGATCGCGATGCACGTCATAAACAAGCTGCAGTACATCCAAATGAAGACGACTTTAAAGCAGCACAAGACTTTGCTAACGACATTCTTATAAAGCTTAGCTAACAAATTAACATAAAGCGTAGTTAACGCATAAAAGCAGTACCCCCTGTGGAGTACTGCTTTTGTCATATTTACATATAGAGTTGTAGGTATTATATGGTGCATTATAGGCTTAATTATAAAGTACATTAAATTTAAGTTTGCGTGTATCGAATTGATTTATAAAGTACGACGTAATCAATAGCTTGTCCGTTTGATGCGGTTAATGATTTCACCGATGTAATGTTCACTAGGCGATGTGAAATACAAGGCAATCATGGAATATAGCCATAGGAACGATATATTTTCCGTGGCTAGCTCAATGCCCCGTACATAGCCGTAGTTTTCGTGAATCATATAAAGACCAACGCTGATTACGATACTTACTAAGGTATATAATATGGAAAACTTTCGTGCCCTTGTTATATAGCTTTGTAATATAACGATAAAGAAATACAATGAGTAAAGCTTAAGATCAATGTCGGAAAACCAATCTTGTTCAATATACAACGGAGTACATGAAAATACGGCAATCAATGCCAGCAATATGGGCGACTGCGTTGCTAGGTCCCGTAGCGAAGACCATAAATGTGTAATGGCAAATTTCATAGATTCTCTCCCTCTATAAATATAAATTCCCCTCTTACCTGTAGTATACCTGTTTTCTAGTGAAAGTCCTATGAGGTTTTACATGCCCCCTAATATACATTACAATAACAGTAAGAAGTCGTATTCAAAGAAAGAGGTTATCATATGGAATTCTCTTATTTTTTGCCTGTACATATCCAATTTGGTTGGAACAAAGTAGATATTGTTGCTGATTTTGTTGCACCTTATGGCAAGAAAGCCCTCATTGTAACAGGTCGCACTAGTGCAAAGAAATCCGGTTTATATGATCGAGTGGTAGCAAAACTTGAGGCCGCTCACATTGATCATGTCCTCTTTGACCAAGTTGATGCCAATCCTTTAACTACAACTGCTTTAGATGGTGCTGCTTTAGCTAAATCTGAAAGCTGTGACGTAGTTATCGCCATCGGCGGTGGTTCCATTATGGACTGTGCAAAGGGAATTGCTTTCATGGCCGTAAATGAAGGGGATATTAACGACTATATTTTCAATCGAAAAACTAGTGATAATGCATTACCACTCGTTGTCATTCCTACAACTTGTGGCACAGGCTCTGAAGGCAATGGCTTTGGGGTCCTTACCAATCCTGAAACAGGGGATAAGAAATCTTTGCGTTGCAATGCTATTGTTCCAAAGGTATCCATTGTGGATCCTGCCGTGATGGGCACCATGCCACCTCATGTATTGGCGTCTGTAGGCTTTGACGCACTATGTCATAATATTGAGGCCTATACATCTAAAACGGCACAACCCTTCACTGATGCATTGGCTCACTATGCTGTAACATTATTAGCTCAACATCTTGTACCGTTATATAAACATGTGAAAGCTGTTGCTGACGGTAAAGAACCAGTGCTTAAGGAAGAGCAATTAACAAAGGCGTGGGAGTCCGTAACCCTTGCTAGTACAATTGGCGGTATGGTCATCAATACGGCAGGTGTAACCTTGGCTCATGGTATGGAACACCCTGCCAGTGGTCTTAAAGATATTACACACGGCGTGGGCCTTGCCGTTATTGAACCTGTTGTAGTGGAATACACTTGGAGTGCTAACCCTGATAAATTTGGTGCATTAGCTCGTATCTTTAACCACGGCGATGGCTCCGAACTAGGTGAAGCGCTACGCTTTATCGTACATGACATGGATCTTACCACAAACCTTACAGAGCTAGGCTTTACAAAAAAAGACATTCCTTGGCTTGTAGATAATGTATACGTTGTGGCTACAGGCAATATAGCTAATACAGTAGCTGACGTGAGTCGTGAAGATATAGAAGTGTTGTATAAAAAGATGTTTTAAGTGTTGTCATAATGGGAGGGAGTTTTGTTTCAAGGATTTTATGGCTTATTAACAGGTATGTTATGCGTGCTGTGTGTTATTGTAGTGATACTTTTTAATCTAGCACCTATTACATACATTGTGTTTGGTATAACGATACTGTTGAGTTTATTATTACAATACGTTCGTTTTAAGAAGCGGTCTATATCTGAAAAAAGGCACACTCAATTGGCCTGGTGCTTGTATATTGCGTTTACCCTCAGCTTTTCTTGGTTAATAAGCGATTGGCTTACGTACGACTTAAAAACAAGTATTGAACAGTCTGATCCTATCGAGTATAGTACAAAGGATTGGGTTCAAGGGTGGCCTAATAGTGGAGAATTACCAGAGGGGTTAAAACGACCAGAAAAACTTCCAGACGGTATTTATAGAGCGTCTGCTTTTCGTAGTGGTTTAGCTTGGGCTAATGCATATCCAGAGAGATATACTGTATTTGAAGGGGACCCTAAAGTAATTGCACAATATGAGGCGATAGCTAAGCAAAATGCAGCCTATACAGCGCAAATTGATGCGGATGGTGTATTACGTGATTTAGATACTGGGGAGAAAAAACGTTTTATATCTCATCCTAATAGCTATAATATTGTAGAGAGTATAGAAGAAGAATCCCTCAATTTGCCAGAGCGGACTTTTATTGAGTGGTTACGCTTTGCACCTCGAAAAGAAACCAAAACAGTAGTAAAGGACACATATAATTCTACTCGAAATCATAGACTATATGTGTTTGTAGATGATGGGAATACCAAAAGACCTCATTTTGTAGAACTTTTGATCAGTAATGATGGGACACGGGCTGTGTTTTATCAATCAAAGTAAGCTTTACTAATAAGATAGTGGTAATAGGGAAACTAAGTATTAAGGGGACATTTATGGGGAGTATTTTAAATAATATAAGGCTCTTGTTGTTTTGGCCTATATATAGAAAGAGCATATGGTTATTTGTTGTTTTATGGGGAATAACCATATGGATTACATTTTGTCATCCTACGTATTTCTCATTTTCAGGAGTTTACTATCTTACTTTATTAGTAGCAACGATTGTTTTGATTGTTGAAAAGGCTAGAATAGTAATTACCAAGAAAGCTATCCGTAAGAATTTTTTACTGTACTTTTATGTGATTTTTAGCTTATTTATGATTCCTATATTAACAGTAAATTTACTAGGGGCTATCTCTGGGGTCGAGGATTATAATACTAAACATTGGCAGAATGCTTGGCCTACATCTAAGGCAGGCTATGTTCCTGCTGAGTTGCAAGTGCCCGATAGACTTCCTTTAGATGTACAAGTTGTTTCATCTGTAATTAGTGTAAATGGATGGGAGTCTTATAGGTGTTTAGTTTTAGATGGTAATAAGTCTACAATTTTAGGCTATGAAAAAATTGTTAAATCCCATGGGTGGTATTCTTTTAGAAATGGTAAAGCTAAGGGGGTAACATTAGCGGTTCTTAATGATTTTCCTCAGCCAAATAATCACTTTATGTTGTTTTATGCAATTGGAAACTATTCTATTAACCGTATTCAACCTAAAAATTGGAAATGGTTCCCTTGGTTTCTTACGGGCACACAAAGTATAGGGAGTGATGCTAATCAAGATTATTATTATAGAGAGGAACAGTTAGGAGACGGATATACTGTATACGTTATCTATAATAATTTTGATCAAGATCAGCCTAGGAGAATTTATTTTATGTTTAGTCCAGATCGAACTCGAATGGTCATGGTAGATATAGATGTTGTTCATTAAAAACAATATGTAAAGTTATTCTAATTAGGTTATTCTAATTAAAATATAGGTGTGGTTTCCTTATATTGATTTATTATATTTATCTATATATCAAATTATTTTGGTTTGACAGTTCTAAAACATATCTTTATAATATGATTTAAAGAGACTAGGATGTATCTAGAATCCCAGCCCTAGGGTTGGGATTTCTTTTTTTGTCTCAAGTAGTTTAATTTTTAGAGAGGTGTTTTTATGGCAGATCAAAATAACAAACACGTAGATGCCTTAGCGCAAGAGATTACTTTACAAAGCCGTGGACAAGGTAAATTACGGCAGTTCATTTTATGGATGGGTGCACTTATCATCGGTGCTATTTTAGGATGGCAACATATTCCAGCCTTAAATGAGCTTTTTAACTTTATTGCAGCTGTGTTTACGCGATTATTCCAATTTATTGCCATTCCAACTGTATCATTAGCAGTAATTACTACTTTATCTATGCTAGGTGCTAAAAAAGATACAGGCCGTATCTTTGGTCATGCTGTAGTATATACATTGCTTACAACAATTTGTGCAGCAGCCGTGGGCCTTGGCTTATTCCTATGGATTGCACCAGGTAACTTACCACTTGATGTAATTGGGGCTGGTGCAGCGCAAGTACCTGAAAAACTAGGTCATGTAACATATTACGATCACTTCTTATCCGTTATTCCTAACAATATTTTGAAACCATATTTGGAAGGTAACGTATTGTCTGTTATGTTTATCTCTGCTTCCGTTGGTTTAGCTTTTGCGTTTATGCCTCGTACAGAAGGTCGTGAAGCAGTATTGAAAGTATTGTTCGGTTTACAAGAATTACTATTTACATTGATTAAAGCATTACTTTATGTATTACCAATCGGTATCCTTGCCTTCGCAGGTCAATTATCTGCTCAAATTGAAGCAGGCGTAATCGTTGGTGCTTTAGGTAAATATACTGCTGTTGTTATCGGTGGTAACTTAATTCAATTCTTTATTGTAATTCCATTATTCTTGTTGTTCCGTGGTTTGAACCCTGTGGACGTATTCCGTAAAATGTCCCCAGCTGTAGCTGTTGCGTTGTTCACTAAATCTTCTGCCGCTACATTGCCTGTAACATTGGCATCTGCTGAAGATAATTTGAAAGCTCATCCTGCAGTAGCACGTTTTGTATTGCCAATTTGTACAACAATCAATATGAATGGTTGTGCTGCTTTCATCCTTGTAACGTCCTTGTTTGTAATGCAAAATGCAGGTATTGAATTAACTATGGGCACAATGATTGCTTGGTTATTTATTGCAGTTCTTGCTGCGATTGGCAATGCAGGCGTTCCAATGGGTTGCTACTTCTTAACATTGTCCTTGATGAGCTCTATCGGTGCACCAATCGGCTTGCTCGGTATTATTTTGCCAATCTATACAATTATCGACATGATTGAAACAGCTGAAAACGTATGGTCTGATGCCTCCGTATGTGCTATGGTCGATCATGACCTTCAAGGTAAATTGGACGACTCCAGTGGCGACGATATGCCTCAATTCCAAGGTGCATAATTTCACTGGTTCAAGACAATTAACAAGAGCTATATCTATATCCTAATATAGCTCAAATAAAAGGTTATCCTCTATATGGGGATAACCTTTTTTTGATGACTCTACAAGTATTAAAAGGTACAATACTTGTAGAGGTTGAAATTGATTATAGTGGTTGTAATAAAGCTAAGGAGTTGTATTGTGAAGCGGATATGTTCATGCCTTGCTGTAGTATTAATGTTAAGTACTGTGCTTTTACCAGTATATGCAAAAGATTTAGTTACTCATAGTGGTACATCTGGTGGCGATAAAGAGAACTGTATTAGTAATGAAGAAACTAATAATGAAATTGAAGCTGATTTACAAAGACATTTGGAAAGAATGAAGTCCGAGGATATAGCTAAGGGATATTTACGTGATGCAGAAACGTATGCTCAAGAGCTAAGTTTGATTCGGGGAAGATTATATCATTCAACGGATAAGTTGATTCATGATGAGAAAAAGACTACTCTCTTATCGTATCCGGTGGGAAGTAAGGTTTATTGTAAGCAGAGTTTAAATGATATAGATACATATACCGATGCAATTACTCGTAAGGGCATAACATTCCGGGTGCCCAAAGGCGCAGAGTTGAAGGTATTCTATATTTTTGAGAATAAATTTTATCTACAGTATGAGTTAGGAGACATCGAGTATTCTGTTGAGATTACACCTTTAGATGTAGATCATCCTGATATTAAAGACATAGATAACAAAGTGCTTGTAGATAAAGAGTATAATTTTTACCACTCATTACAAGTATATTGGCGCATTTGGGGAGTAATCGATGAATCACAAAATCCGACTTATTCGGCTGTATGGAATAATGGCTTACCTGGAATATTAGTGGATTCGTACTATCCAGATAAGAAATCTAATTTATTATTTGCTGCATATGATGGACGGTATGCTGTATTTAATCAGCTTACATATAATCCAAGTACGAGTCCACTCACTCATAAGGAGCTAAGAAATATGATTGAATATTTTATTTCTAATAACAATCCAGAGTATAAGGCTAAAAAGCATCGATTATTTCCTGATGAGAGAATAATTCGTATATATGAGTACTAGTACAAATCTCACATTACTAGATATATAATTTATGTTATACTTTCATATAGAATAATATCGAATTAATAGAAGGCTAGTTGTCATATTGAATGCGGACTAGAGATTAGAATGAAAGATAAATCAGTACTACCAATCGAGGAACAATTAAATAGATTTCTTCAACCGAAATGTCTAATTCCTGGAGGCCTAGGCTTGTGGGAAGTATATTTCCGCAAGATTTGTACGGCGTGGGGCGAAATCAATGGTGAAATTCGACCACAGCATATCATCTTCTCTGCCGATAATGGTTGTAATATGGAAGGTTATGTAGGCTATAACTACGAGGTAACGCAAAAGCAGTCTCGCAATATGTTGTTAGGTCTCTCATCAGCCACACAGTTTTGTAACTTTAACAATATTCCTTATGAGGTCGTCGATGTAGGTATTGCTTCGGATGATGGTATTGGCGTAGATCGTAAAGTAGCGAAAGGGACAAAGAATATATTAAATCACCCTGCTATGACTGAGGATGAGTTTAATAAAGCCTTTCAAGCGGGCTATGAACGGGTACAGCATTATGTTAAGGAAGGGATAAATCTATTGTCCTTTGGTGAAATGGGGCTGGGGAATACAACGACCTCCGCCTGTGTGTTGTCTGCCTTGACTGGAGCTGCTCCAACTGAAACGGTAGGACCAGGTTCTTGGCCTAATAAACCTGATTTGATGAAGCGTAAAATTGATTTTGTCTGTTCTGTATTGGAGAAACATAAGGATAGTATTATTGCTGAAAGTGAGCATGACCGTGTTCGCAAAATTGTAGCTCATGTAGGCGGCTTTGATATTGTGGCTATTCTTGGGGCCATGCTGGCTTGCGTAGATTTTAAGACGCCCTTTGTCATTGATGGCTTCATTACAGCTGTAGCTTCAGCTTGTGCAGTACACATGAATGCTCGTGTTAAAGATTATGCATTGCCATCTCATCATTCTCGAGAAAAAGGTACAGAGCTTGCATTAGCTGAGGTAGGTATTACTCAAGATATGGTTCCAATTCAGGCTCAAATGTCTATGGGAGAAGGTACAGGAGCCATCTTGATGGTTCAAATGCTCAAAACTACACAGCATATGTTTGTACATGTAGGGACCTTTGCAGATTTGATGAAATTATAAGGGGGAAGAATGGAAATAAATAAATACTTTGATATACACTTTGAACGAGCTGATGATGCAACCATTGCTAAACGATTAATAGGCGGGGCTAAGATTAAGGGTCCTGCTTTGGTTATCCTGATCCTCTCCATGTTTATTGCCTCTATTGGGTTGAATATGAATAGTACATCCGTTATTATTGGTGCTATGCTTATATCGCCGTTGATGGGACCAATTCTAGCAACTGGTTTTGGCTTTGCTACACTTAATTCTACAGTTGTGAAAAGTGCTATTTTAAGATTGTCCTTACAGATTACGATTGCTGTTTTGGCATCTGCTTTATATTTTTATATTTCCCCCGTTCATACGGTTACATCTGAACTATTAGCGCGTACAGAACCAAGTATTTTTGATGTATTCATTGCTATATTTGGTGGGTTAGCTGGAATTATTGGGCAAACGCGTAAGACTTTAGATAATGTTATACCAGGGGTTGCGATTGCGACTGCACTTATGCCGCCACTATGTACGGCAGGATATGGACTTGCTAATGGAAATTGGAACTATTTCTTTGGGGCTGGCTATCTATTCTTTATAAATGCATTTTTCATCTTCTTTGCATCCTTTGTTGTTTTAAAGGGTGTATATGGGTTGCCATCCCATAAGCGAGCAGAAAAGATTAATCGTCGTAATCAGCTAATATTTTTTGTGATTGGTCTTATTATGGCTATACCAAGTATTTATGCAGGCTATGATATGACCATCAAGTATTCTGAGTCAAATCATTTAGAGCAGTTTGTTAAGAATGATATTAATCAAGATGGACGTCGACAAGTGATTGATTATTCATTGGATCGAGTGAATAAGCTAGTAGACATAGTAGTTATTGGAGCTCCGGTGACTGCAGAGGAACAATCCCAGTTGAATGACAAGTTACGGAAAGATGAGTACTTGCAGCCTTATACATTACGATTTGTTAATAGCGTAGATGAGAAAAAATCCACTATGGATAAGACAAGTTTGAATAAATCTTCAGAGAACCTTGAAACATATAAAAACTTGAGTAATCTGTACCAGCCGACTTATCAACTAGTAAGTGAAACGATAAATACTATGAAAACGACAGAGGCTGAAGCAAAGGCGTTGTTCCCGTTTGTAAGCAAAGTGGAAGGCATGCCTTTTATAGATAACTTAGAACAGCCTAAAGTGAGTCGCTATATGGTAATTATCCATACCACATCCACTGTATCTGATGCAGATTCGGAACGAATAAAAGCTTGGTTAGAGGCTAAATTATCAGCACCTGTAACTATTTCTATCGAGCAAGCAATCTCAACTTTATAATTGAGCTATTACAGTTTGATTAGGTTGCTCACTATATAGTGTGGCAGGTATAACGGTACTAAATATGATTTAAACTATTAGGTATATTATCTAGTAGCATCGGGAATCATATTTTAGTACCGTTTTTATTTGCTTGATATAGGTAAACATCATTTGTCCTTGCTATAAATTAAAGTTATAGAGATTGATATATATAATCTATTATACAAGTAGGAATTAAATTGCTATACTTACAACATCGAAATTATTAAATGTAGATACAAGATAAGAAAAATAGATTTATTACATTATCTACGAATGTTGTATACGTATGAGTCCTCGTCAGAGATGTAGGTTTTCATCGTAGATAGGAGGATTACATGAAAAAATGGTTAGCATTAGCAGCGACGGCCGTACTAGGTGCGTCCTTATTGATTAGTGGTTGTGGCTCTTCCACAAATAACGCGAGCTCTAGTGGCTCCAAAGAGGTATTAAAGGTAGCAGCAAATCCTGTACCTCATGCTGAAATCTTGAATCAAATTAAGCCTTTGTTAGCTAAAGAAGGTATAGATCTTCAAGTTATTGAATTTACAGACTACATCCAACCAAACATGGCGTTGTCCAGTAAAGAAGTAGATGCAAACTTCTTTGCTAACGTACCTTACCAAAATAACTTCAATAAAGATCATGGTACAAACTTCGTAAGCTTCGCACCAGTTCACATTGAACCATTGGCTATCTATTCTCAAAAAATTAAAGATTTGAAAGACTTGCCAAATGGTGCGAAAGTAGCAATTCCATCTGACCCAACAAATAGTGCTCGTGCACTTCTCTTGTTGCAAAGTGCCGGCCTTGTAACTTTGAAAGATCCAACTGGTTTGACTAATACACCATCTGATGTGACTAGCAACCCTAAAAATATTCAAATTACTGAGTTAGAAGCAGCTCAAATTCCTCGTTCTATCCAAGACTTAGACGCAGCTGTAATCAATGCTAACTATGCATTGCCAGCCGGCCTTAATCCTACAAAAGATGGCTTATTCGTAGAGAAAGCTGACTCTCCATATGCAAATCTTCTTTCCGTAAATCCTGGTGATGAAAACAAACCAGCTATCCAAAAATTAGCTAAAGCATTACAATCTCCAGAAGTTAAGAAATTCATTGAAGAACACTATAAAGGTGCGATTATCCCAGCATTCTAATTGACTGAATTGTTTATAATATAGTGTATTTCACAAAACATCTCCTCAGATTAACTCTCTAATACAAACAAGGCGTAACACCAAATGGTGTTACGCCTTTTGGTTATTTTACCTGTTGCGTAGAAATTGATTTATACATTGTTAAAGGGCTCTATTTTCAATATAGAGCCCTTTAGCTTTGCTAGTTATTGTTTAGTTTTGGTCTATGCATCAATAGGTTTAGCATATTTTTTTCTGTACGAATGAGGTGTTTCCGTAGTGGCCATTTTAAAAATCTTGCAGAAGTAACTCGTTCTATTATATCCCAAGGTTTTACTGATTTGATTAACTGTTAATTGGGAATAAACCAACAATTTTTTTGCTTCCTGCATACGGAGTAGAGTTATATATTGCACTACTGAAAGGCCTGTATCATCCTTAAAAATCTTAGAGAAATAGGACTCGCTTAAATGAATATGTTCCGAAATCCGCCTGAGCGACACTCGTTTGCTCAGGTTTTTTTCTATGTATAATATGGCTTTTCTGATTTCAGGACGATTAATAGGCTGCTCAGACTCGACAAAGTCTGGTAATTGCTCATATGGTAGTTCTTCTGCTACTGAATCATTGAATGGGAAGAAATGCTCTACTAAGATCCGTAACACCTTTGTAGCACTATAAATTTGTTCAGCTGTTAAAACAGGCAAGGTCCGATATAAAGCACGGAGTTTAGTGTCATCATGCCAATCTGTTTGGGTGGGTAAAATCGGCTTGATTGTAGTATCCTCTGTTTTAGTTTGCCCTGCCATGATAAAGCCTAAAATAGCTCCCTCTTTCATAACGGGAACAGAGAAATCTATGAGTCCCATGTGACAGCGATATGGGCAAGAAGATAGTTCTTTTGTCGCATCGAGTCCGCCATATAAATCACATTGATTACATCGCTTGGCATAAGCTGGATTACGCCTTACTACCTTACAGAAGGGGGAAAAGTTATATTCTTGAGATAACACTTTTCCACGATTATTGACAAAAATGGCAGCAATTTTTGTTATGTTTGTGAAATCTCGCATGATTTCGTTGATAAGTTTAGTATCTTCCCGAGTACAAATCATAGTGGAACCTCCAATCACAAATGTGCTGAGAGGTCTAGTAAGCTCACCGCTATAATCGCCTTAATTGCTCTCTATTTTGTGGGCTTGCTCATAAACCTAAGAAAAGAAAAAAGTGATATACCACTTGAAATTCATATACTTATAACTCTGCGTTATTACTAATACATATTCGCCTTTACATGTATAAGTATAACAGGATTGTGGCATTTTTGTAATAGAAAAATCGCATTTTACGAATACACATAAAAAAGTTATATTACAGAATTTTTATAATAAAGGTAGAAAAAACCTTATATTACATATATTTAGAAAGGATTGAGCCCAATGGATAGTGATTGAATAGCGAGGCATGCTCTATAAAATTATATGGTGTACAGGGAATATCGCTGTATATATATGAAAAATAAATGAAACGATAAAAAGCGATATAAGGCGACTTAAAACAATATTAAGAGATATAGCATAACATACAGCAACATACATTCCTGTACAAAGATACTTTCATTATACGTATGGAGGGTATTATGGCGACAACATGTGGATTAACTGAATTTGTAGGGACTAGCAAAACTGGTGATACTATAGGTCTCGTAATTGCTAACGTAGATCAACAAGTATTAGATGCGATGAAACTAAAGAAAAAATATCGTTCCATCGGTATTTTAGGTGCTCGTACTGGTGCAGGCCCACACATTATGGCTGCTGATGAAGCAGTAAAAGCAACTAATACTGAAATTGTTAGCATTGAATTACCTCGTGATACTAAAGGTGGCGCAGGCCATGGGTCGTTAATCATTTTTGGTGGTGATGATGTATCCGATGTAAAACGAGCTATTGAAGTAGCATTAGCTGAAGTGGAACGTACTTTTGGCGATGTATACGCAAACGATGCTGGTCATATTGAACTTCAATATACAGCACGCGCTAGTCATGCAGTAAATGCAGCATTTGGCGCTCCCGAAGGTAAAGCTTTTGGTCTTATCGTAGGTGCTCCAGCAGCTATTGGCGTAGTTATGGCCGATGTAGCTGTCAAATCTGCAAACGTTGATGTAATCGGTTATGCATCTCCTTCTGCAGGTACAAGTAATTCTAACGAAGTAATTTTACAGATTTCTGGCGATTCTGGGGCTGTACGACAAGCGGTTATCTCTGCTCGTGAAGTAGGTAAACAATTGCTCGGTACTATGGGTGACGAACCAGTGAACGGAGCCCCTTCCTATATCTAATCTGAAAGGATGGTATGCCCTATGAAATCAAAACGTTTCGAAGTCTTAAGTCAACGTCCTGTTAATCAGGATGGTTATGTAAAGGAATGGGTAGAGGAAGGTTTTATAGCCATGGAATCTCCTCAAGATCCAAAGCCTAGCCTCAAAATCGAAGGCGGTCGCATCGTTGAACTCGATGGTAAACGCCGTGAAGATTTTGATCTTATCGATACATTTATTGCGAACTACGGTATCGTTCTCGATGGTGCTCAACAAGCGATGGCAATGGACTCAAAAGAGATTGCTAATATGATGCTTACACCATCAGTGCCTCGTGAAGAAATCGTTAAGATTTGTAAATCTATTACCCCAGCGAAAATGCTGGAAGTTGTTTCTTGCATGAACGTTGTTGAAATGATGCAATGTATGCAAAAAATGCGTGCTCGTCGTACAATGGCTAACCAAGCCCATGTAACGAACGTAAACGACAACCCAGTACAAATCGCAGCGGATGCTGCAGAAGGTGCGCTTCGTGGGTTCGCAGAAGAAGAAACAACAGTTGCAGTTGCTCGTTATGCACCACTTAATGCAATCAGTTTACTTGTAGGTTCTCAATGTGGTCGACCAGGCGTATTGACTCAATGCTCCTTGGAAGAAGCAACCGAATTGGAACTTGGTATGCGTGGCTTCACAGCCTATGCAGAAACAATTTCTGTATATGGTACAGAAGACGTATTTACTGATGGTGATGACACACCTTGGTCTAAAGGATTCCTCGCATCTGCTTATGCATCTCGTGGTCTAAAAATGCGCTTTACTTCTGGTACAGGTTCTGAAGTACAAATGGGCCAAGCAGAAGGTAAATCTATGTTGTACCTTGAAATCCGTTGCCTATACATCACAAAAGGGGCTGGCGTACAAGGTATCCAAAATGGTTCTGTAAGCTGTATCGGTATTCCAGCAGCCGTACCTTCTGGTATCCGTGCTGTATTAGCAGAAAACCTTGTAGCAGCTATGCTCGACCTAGAATGTGCATCTAGTAATGACCAAACATTCAGCCACTCCGACTTGCGTAGAACAGCTCGTACATTGATGCAATTTGCACCAGGTACTGACTTCATCTGCTCTGGTTATAGTTCTACACCAAACTATGATAACATGTTTGCTGGCTCCAACTGGGATGCTGAGGACTTTGATGACTGGACAGTTATCCAACGTGACCTCAAGGTAAATGGCGGTCTTATCCCTGCTCGCGAAGAAGAAGTAGTAGCGGTTCGTAATAAAGCAGCTCGTGCACTACAAGCTTTGTTCAAAGCTTTAGGTTTGCCTCCGATTACAGATCAAGAGGTAGAGGCTGCTACCTATGCGAATGGCTCTAAAGACATGCCTCCTCGCGATAAGGTTGCAGATATTAAAGCGGCTCAAGACTTGTTAAACCGCGGTGTTACAGGCGTTGACTTCGTAAAAGGCTTAGCTAAAGAAGGTCATACTGATGTAGCACAAAGTATTTTGAATCTATTAAAACAAAAAATCTCCGGCGATTACTTACAAACATCGGCCATCTTTGACCGTGATTTCAATGTTATCTCCGCGATTAACAATAGAAATGACTATCAAGGTGCTGGCACAGGTTATCGTGTGGAAGGTGAAGATTGGGAACGCATTAAAAATATTCCAAACGCCATTGATCCACGGGATATATAAGGAGGTGTCATGATGGCTGAAATTAACAAAGATGTATTACGTTCTATTATCCTAGACGTTTTACAAGAAATGGGTGGTGTTCATGAGGCACCACAATTCAAGGCTAGTGTTGGTGAAAGCACAACATCAAGTGCGGCTCCTAGACATGAAGATCCAACTGGTGACGATAGCTGGCTCCAAACTGGTGGCCCTGCACAACCTGGTACAAGCGCAGATGAAGTAGTTATTGCTGTTGGTCCTGCCTTTGGCCGTAGTCAACGACAAACTATCGTTGGTGTACCGCATCAAGAAGTAATTCGCCAATTAGTAGCTGGTATCGAAGAAGAAGGTTTAAAAGCTCGTGTGATTCGCGTATACCGTTCCTCTGACGTAGCGGCCGTAGCTGTTGAAGGCGATTCTATTTCTGGATCTGGTGTATGTATCGGTATTCAATCTAAAGGTACTACTTTAATTCACCAACGCGATTTACAACCACTTTCAAATTTGGAATTATTCCCTCAAGCACCGCTATTAACAGCTGAAACATACCGTGCTATCGGTAAAAATGCTGCTAAATACGCTAAGGGCGAATCCCCAACACCAGTACCAACAATGAACGATCAAATGGCTCGACCAAAATACCAAGCATTATCTGCATTGCTTCATATCAAGGAAACTAAGCATGTAGTAAAAGGTAAGCCAGCTGATGAAGTTCGTGTCACTGTATAAGGAGGTTTACTATGGCTAACGAATTAGAAGCCTTAATTCGGCAGATTGTATCTGATATAGAAGGGGCAAAGGGAAATGCTACACAGTACTCTACGCCTCATACACCATCTACAACTAATACAGTAGATAGAGTGGTTACAATCGAAGATTATCCGATTGCTAAAAAACATCCAGAATGGATTGATCTTGGTCAAGGCCGTGACTTGAGCCATATTACGATGGATAACGTAATGGCAGGTCACATCACAATGGATGATTTGAAAATTTCTCCATCCATTTTGAAAGCCCAAGGTCAAATTGCTAAGGCTGGGGGCCGTGATCAAATTGAACTCAACTTCTCCCGCGCTGCAGAAATGACGAAAGTTAGCGATAAACGCTTACTTGAAATGTATAATGCACTTCGTCCATATCGTTCTTCTAAACAAGAGCTTTTGGATATTGCTAGCGAACTTGATGGTTTAGGGGCTCCGATTTGTGCAAACTTTGTACGAGAAGCTGCAGAAAACTACGAACGTCGTAAAAAGCTCAAAGGTGATAATTAATCTATAGGAGATGTCATTATGAAACGAATTGTTGGCATCGATATTGGAAACTCTACAACAGAAGCGGCTTTGGCCGAAATTCATAGCAATGGAGAGGTAAAGTTCTTATCTTCTGCCATTGCTAGTACCACAGGTATTAAAGGAACACGCGAAAATATCGTAGGTCTCATGGATGCCCTCAAGTCGCTAATCAAGTCTGCTAATCTTACACTACGGGACATTGACTTAGTTCGCATTAATGAGGCTACACCAGTTATCGGTGATGTGGCTATGGAAACGATTACAGAAACCATAATTACAGAATCTACCATGATTGGTCATAATCCTAAAACACCAGGTGGCTTAGGTCTTGGTGTAGGCTATACGGTTCCTATAGAGGAACTGATTGATAAGCCACAAGGTCAGCCATACATTGTGGTAGTTCCAAAGATTATCGATTTTGAATTGGTAGCACAGCTTATTAATGCGTACTGTAAACGAGGTTATGATATTCGAGCTGCTATTCTTCAAGCCGATGACGGCGTGCTCGTCAACAACCGATTGGATCATAAAATTCCTATCGTAGATGAGGTTGCGTATATCGATAAAATCCCAATGGGCATGCTTTCTGCTGTGGAGGTTGTAGAACCGGGGCAAGTGGTTTCACAATTATCAAATCCTTATGGGATTGCCACTGTATTTGAGCTTTCACCAGAGGAAACAAAGAATATTGTGCCTATCGCTAGAGCTCTTATCGGAAATCGCTCAGCTGTAGTCATCAAAACACCGGCAGGGGACGTTAAGGAGCGGGTAATACCGGCAGGATCCATCATTGTTATGGGGAATGACCGAACTGTATCCGTTGATGTATCTGCTGGGGCAGAGAGGATTATGGAAACTCTCGAATCTGTTCATCCTATCGATGATATTAGTGGTGAAGCAGGTACGAACGTAGGAGGCATGCTTGAAAAGGTTCGCCTTACAATGGCTCAATTGACGAATAAATCACCTCAAGATGTATTCATCCAAGACTTGCTAGCCGTAGATGTGTCTGTTCCTATCAATGTAAAGGGCGGCCTTGCAGGTGAGTTCTCTATGGAACAAGCCGTAGGTATTGCCTCAATGGTTAAGTCAGATCATTTACAAATGGAAATCATTGCAAAGCAGGTAGAAAAAGAGTTAGGCGTACCAGTTGAAATCGGTGGTGAAGAGGCTGAATCAGCTATCTTAGGGGCTTTGACTACACCGGGGACAGCAAAACCAATGGCCATACTCGATCTAGGGGCAGGATCAACTGATGCATCCATCATTAACCAAGAAGGAAAAATTAAAGCCATTCATCTTGCAGGGGCAGGAAATATGGTAACTATGCTCATCAATTCTGAACTTGGTTTAGAGGATATGCATATTGCAGAAGCCATCAAACGAGACCCATTGGCTCAAGTACTCAGTGTATATCACATTCGTCACGAAGATGGAACGGTGCAGTTCTTTAATGAACCACTTTCGGCAGCATTGTTTGGACGCGTTGTTATCGTAACGCCAGATGGGCTCGTTCCTGTAGAGCGAGATATCCCTCTAGAAACGATTAAGCGTGTCCGTCAAACCGCCAAGAAACGGGTATTTGTTACAAATTCACTCCGCGCTTTGGCATCTGTGAGTCCTACTCATAATGTGCGAGATATACCATTTGTAGTTATCGTAGGTGGTTCTGCATTAGACTTTGAAATTCCTCAACTCGTAACCGATGCACTTTCACAATATGCATTAGTAGCAGGGCGAGGCAATATTCGAGGCGTTGAAGGGGCACGAAATGCGGTAGCAACAGGATTGGTATTATCTTATGCACAGAAGGGAGGCCTATGATGGATCAAAGTATCGTCAGTAAGCCAACCATATTGCTCTATGCCACACAGCATATCAGTGCGGATATACTAAAACCCGTTCTATATGGCATTGAAGAGGAAGGTCTACCTGTTGTCATTGAGTTCCATAGTGGTACGCATACGACATTGGCTGACCTAGCATCTCGTAATTCGGCTTTATCTGTTGGGATAGGCGTTGATGATGAGGCGATTGTGTTAACCTATAAAAATATACCGGCTCATCAATTTATTTATCGACTTACGGGCTATGCTCAATATCCAGATAGCTTACGCACCTTAGGTGTCAATGCAGCCCGCCTTGTAAAAGGTAATCCTTTCGTTTCTGATGAACGATTGGAAGTAGCGTTTTAAATCTAACTAGCTTTAGAGGTGGTGCATATGGCTATTTATACGAAAACCGGTGATACAGGTACAACAGCCCTCTTTGATGGCACTAGAGTACCAAAAAATTCACTTCGTGTGGACACATATGGAACCTTTGATGAATTAAATGCACAGGTTAGTGTATGTGAGAAATTAGTCGTCTCACCAGACAATAAACATGTGCTTCACACATTACAACATCAGCTATTCCGCTTATGTGCGGAGGTAGCAACGCCTCATGTGGAAAATCTTAGTGAAAGTAGTAATTTAATTTCACAACAAGATATAAGCGAATTGGAACACATGATTGATGACTATACAAAGCGATTGCCACAGCAACATAGCTTTATATTAAGCGGAAATTATCTATCTGCTGCAGAGCTACACGTGGCGCGCACCATTTGTCGTCGCGGTGAACGATTGCTTATAAGCTTAGGTTCTGTAGAACCTATTCGCGATGAGGTTCGTAAATTTATTAATCGACTATCTGATGCTCTATATATCATGGCTCGCATGGAAGACTATGTACAATTTGTAGAAACAATTGTAGAACGCGTTTCAGAACGTGTAACAACTAGTCGCAAGGAAATACTGACAGGAAGCAAACAATGCGTAGGTAATATAGAGCAGACTGCTGAAAATGGAGTTAATGATATGACAACTGGATCAGAGTTAGAGCATATTATGACGAAGCTTTCACAAGCGGCAATGGACTACGCTCAGTCCACAGGAGTACCTATCGTTGTATCTATAGTAGATGCAAACGGTGTATTAATGTATTTCCAACGTATGTCAGATGCATTGCTCATCAGTAACGACATCGCACAGGCAAAGGCGTACACCGCAGTGGCGCTTAAATCAGCAACTCATGAAATACATCTAAGCGCACAGCCTGATGGCGATCTATTCAACATAGAATCCATGGTAAACCGTAAAATTTGCACCTTTGGTGGAGGCTATCCAATCATCATGAATGGAAAGATGATTGGTGGACTCGGCATTAGCGGTGGTACCGTGGCACAGGATATGGACATTGCATCTCATGCATTACAATCTCTGTTAACTCAATGAGGTGAAAACAATGGACGTAACGCAAATGTATATTAGTGAGTTTGTTGGTACTGCCGTTTTAATTGCATTTGGTAATACTACCAATGCATCTATCTTGTTAAAGAAAACCATCGTTAGTATTTTTGGTACTAACTGGCTACACATTATCTTCGGATGGGCATTTGCCGTAGCCTTTGGTGTATATGTAGGGATTACACTTGGTGGCCCGGGTCATTTGAATCCAGCCGTTACTTTTGCCCTTGCCGTGGCAGGTATATTCCCTTGGGAACAAGTGATTCCAATGTCTATAGCTCAAATTGCAGGTGGTTTTACAGGTGCTGCTATTGCTGCATTGTTCTATTATCCACACTTTAAAGTAACCGGTCCTGACGAAGGAAACTGTGTAGGGATTTTTGCAACAGGTCCAGCAATCGATAATAAACCTTTCAATTTGATATCTGAAATTATAGCAACATTTATGTTTATGCTAGCGATTCTCTGCTTAGGCAAAATGGCCGATGGTTTGGCACCTATGGTCATCGGTATTTTGGTAGCATCCATTGGTATGTCCTTTGGTGCAACTACTGGATATGCGTTAAATCCAGCCCGTGACTTTGGTCCACGGTTAGCATACTTCTTATTACCAATTCCTAATAAGGGAACTGCGAATTGGCAATATGCATGGGTACCATTTATTGGACCATTGATTGGGGCAGGTTTAGCCGTATTATTCTTCCAATTAGTGGCACCTTAACTCTAGCTAGTATATAAGACAAAACGAATTATAGTTTGTCAGGATAGTTTAAAGAATGCATGTTGAATTAGGAGGAGATTATATGGCCTTTCAAGAGGTAATTGATGCAAAACAGCGCATCATACAAGAATTTGTACCCGGAAAGCAGGTTACGATAGCCCATGTTATTGCCAATCCTAAACCAGACCTATTTAGAAAAATGGGGCTCGAGGAAAAAGGTAGAAATGCCATTGGGATTCTTACCATAACACCTGGCGAAGGGACCATTATTGCAGCCGATATTGCAAGTAAATCTGGTGATATCGAAATCGGTTTCATCGATAGATTTTCGGGGGCACTTCTCATAACTGGCGATGTATCTGCTGTTGAATCTGCATTGCGCAGTGTAATTGAGGGACTGCAACGTATATTAGGCTTTTTCCCAACGGATTTAACAAGATCCTAATGAAAGGGTAATTATGAGTACCGAAAAGAAAGAAAAGCGTATCCTCCTAGTAGGACGTAGTGGTTGTGGTAAGACTACATTAGCAGATACGATTACGCATGGATCAGCTACGTATCATAAGACACAAGCCATAACGCGGGTGGGAAACTTCATCGATACCCCTGGGGAATATATGGAAAATCCTAATTACTATCGAGGCATTATCTTGCACGCCTATGATGCGGACTTAGTGATTTTTATGATTCCTGCAGGTGATGAAACAACCATATTTCCACCAAGCTTTGGGAACTCCCTCAATCGCGAAGTTATAGGCGTTGTGTCAAAGGTAGATACGGGCAAAGATGTTGAGGCACCTAGGCGCAATCTCAAACTAGCGGGAGCCACTAAGATTTTTGAAATATCAGTTCACGACGAAGAGTCGTTAAAACAATTATGTAACTACATATATAGTTAGTTGAAAGAAGGTTTTTCCATGGACAAAGTTTTTGAAGAACAACTTAATCAATTTATTTTAAATAAGGCGATCATTCCAAAAAGCTTGGGTCTATGGGAACGATATTTCAAGAAAATGTGTCTTGCTTGGCAGGATATGAAACCTGAGATTCATGCTCAGCATATTATCTTTTCGGCAGATAATGGTATTTCCGTAGATGGTCTAATTGGTTATAACTATGAGATTACTCGTAAACAGTCTCAAAATATGATTGATGGTAAAAGTGCAGTTGCTAATTACTGTATCTTTAACCATATCCCTTACGAAGTGGTAGATGTAGGCATTGCTTGTCCACAAGGTATTGGGGTGAATCGAAAGGTTGCTCAAGGCACAAAGAATATATTAGACGGTGCTGCTATGAGCGCTGAAGAATTTGACCTAGCGTACCAAGCGGGATATAACCGCGTTGTCTACTACGCAGAATCGGGTATCAATCTATTTTCCTTTGGTGAAATGGGTGTTGGTAATACCACAACTTCAGCAGCTGTCTTGAGTGGTCTTACAAAACTAGACCCACGGATAACCGTAGGTCCTGGATCTGGTCCTGATGAAGAGGCGTACATGAATCAAAAACGAGAATTTGTACGTACTGCACTATCTCATCATAAGGGGCACTTAAATAGTCCAAAAGAGGTAATCAGCCGTGTAGGTGGCTTTGATATAGCCGCTATTACAGGCGCTATGGTAGCTTGTACGGACTTACATATCCCATTTGTTATCGATGGTTATATAACAGCAGTTGCAATGGCTTGTGCTACTCAAATGAATGGAGACGCTCCATTATACGGTATTCCATCTCATTATTCTCGTGAGGTAGGGATGGCCGCAGCATTGGCTTATGCAAATATTCGTCTTGATGAAGTTCCAATCCATGGGCAAATGGCATTAGGTGAAGGGACTGGTGCAGTATTAATGGTACAACTGCTTAAAACAGCACACTTTGCCTTTATGAATATAGGCACTATGGTGGAACTATTAGAGAAATAAATTTGTAATCTTTGCTCTATGTTTTGTAAAAGGAGAGAAAATAGATGACACAAGAAGCATTAGGTATGGTGGAAACTAAGGGCCTAGTAGGCGCTATTGAAGCAGCTGATGCAATGCTTAAAGCCGCTAATGTAGAACTCGTAGGTAATGAAAAAATTGGCTCTGGTCTCGTTACTGTTATGGTTCGTGGTGATGTAGGTGCTGTAAAAGCTGCTGTAGACGCAGGTGCAGCCGCTGCAGAACGCGTAGGCATTGTTATCTCTACTCATGTAATTCCAAGACCACATAAAGATGTAGAAGGTATTTTACCAACAAAGGGTGAATAATTATGGCCGATACTAAAAGTATGGTAGATGAGATTTTAAAGCGCGTATTGATGCGTATCGATAGTGCTGATTTAAGCAAAACTACAGGCGCAACAGGTAATGCATCATGTGTTTCGTCACCTGTAAGTTCACCTACTACAAATCAACTACAAACTTCAATGATTACTGAACACGTAGGCAGTACTACAACAGGCGATACAATTGGCCTCGTAATTGCCAATGTAGACAGTCAAGTATTGGAAGCTATGAAGCTCACTAAGTCATATCGATCTATCGGTATCTTAGGTTCACGTACAGGTGCAGGGCCGCAAATCATGGCCGCTGATGAAGCTGTAAAAGCAACGAATACTGAGATTGTTAGCATTGAACTTGCCCGTGATATGAAAGGTGGTGCCGGTTCTGGTTCCCTTATCATATTTGGCGGCGATGATGTATCTGATGTAAGGCGTTCTGTAGAGGTAGCATTACGTGAATTAGAACGCACCTTCGGCGAAGTATATATGAACGAAGCTGGTCATGTGGAAGTTCAATATACAGCTCGTGCCGGGGAAGCATTAGTGACTGCCTTTGGAACACCAGAAGGTAAAGCCTTTGGGTTAATCGTTGGGGCCCCAGCAGCAATAGGTGTAGTTATGGCAGATACAGCAGTTAAATCAGCTAATGTAGATATGGTAGGTTACCACTCTCCATCAAGTTCCGCTATGAGTAATGAAGTTATTTTACAAATTAGTGGTGACTCTGGCGCTGTTAAACAAGCTGTAAAAGCAGCACGTGATGTGGGGTTAGCGTTACTAGAAACTATGGGAGAAGCCCCTAAGAATAAAGGTAATGCTTATATTATCTAATAAATGTTGTTTCAAAGAGACATTCATTATATATCATTACGTCGCGATAGATGGTACTTTCACAATGTGAATAGGAGGATTCATAATGGCAGAACTAAATGAACAAATGTTACGGGCTATCATTATGGACATAATGGATGAAGTAGGTATGCTCAAGGATGAACCTGTGCAGGAGAAACCGAAAGAAGAACCTAAAACAGAGATTCAAGAACCAGAGTTAAAAGATTTGATTCGTCAAATGTTAGTAGATATGCAACGTAACTAACGTCATAGGAATGCATGAATCCAACGTGCGAATCATCAAAGAAATAGACGTCGGGAGGTGGCATGGTGAAAGATTCACTAGGGTTACTAGAAGTAGCTGGTTTGTTGGGGGCTATCACCGCATCAGATGCAATGGTTAAAGCTGCAAATGTACGGCTCATTGGAATAGAAAAGGCGAAAGGCTTTGGATGGATGACCGTAAAGGTTGCTGGTGATATAGCTGCTGTTGAAGCAGCCGTTCAAACTGGTGTAGCTCTTACAAAAGGTATGAACCTTTATATAGCGCATAAAGTAATTCCTCGACCTGTAGAAGGCTTAGTAGAATCCTTTAATGATGATTTTACAGATAAGCCAGATAAGGTGGCTGATGATACACAGTTAACTGAGGCAAGCAATGGTATTCAAGAAACTGACAGCATTGTAGAAGATGAACCAGTCAAAGCTGAAGTTACAACTTCTAAAACAGAGAAACCCAAATTAGATGAAAAGGTTGTTGAGGTGTTAGATGAAATCGTATCTACGATCATAGAACCAAAAAGTTCTAAATCAACAGGTACGAAGAAACCAACACCAAAGAAAAACCCTAAGAAGAAATAAAGTAGTAAGCAATAAAGGAGATTATCATGAATAACGCATTAGGCATGGTAGAAACAAAAGGTTTAGTAGGCGCAATTGAAGCAGCTGACGCAATGGTAAAAGCAGCTAACGTTACATTAGAAGGTACTGAAAAAATCGGTTCCGGTCTTGTAACTGTAATGGTTCGTGGTGATGTAGGTGCTGTTAAAGCGGCTGTTGATGCAGGTTGTGCTGCAGCACAAAAAGTAGGTGAAGTAGTATCTACTCATGTAATTCCACGCCCTCATAGCGACGTAGAATTAATTTTGCCTAAGAAAGGATAATAGCTTATGGATCGGGAACAGATTCGTACTATCGTACGAGAAGTGATCGAAGCCATGTTCGAATCGTCCATTCCCGTAGGTGTGAGCAATAGACATGTTCATCTATGTCAGGAGGACTGGGATATATTATTCCCTAATCAGGCTATTACTAAAAAAAGTGACTTAAAACAAACTGGAGAGTTTGCTTCAGAGCAAACAGTTACTTTAGTGGGGCCTAAAGGGGTCATTCAAAATGTCCGCGTATTAGGTCCTCTTAGAAAACAGTCACAAGTAGAGGTATCTTTGACCGATGCTCGTACATTGGGTATAAAACCTCCTATTGTGCTATCTGGTCATTTAGAATCAGCCGTAGAGATTACTCTATGTACTGAAAACGGGGAGATTACGAAACCTATTTGTATCGCTGCAAAACGACATATTCATATGTCACCTGATGATGCAAAACGGCTTAATGTAAACGATGGCGATAGCGTAAATGTTGAACTTCAAACGCCAGAACGCACTACTGTATTTGGTGATGTCATCGTTCGGGCTGTACCTGGTTTTGTCCTAGAACTCCATATTGATACAGATGAGGCAAACGCTGCCAATGTACAAGGTACAGTGATGGCAAGAATTGTACAGTAAAGTAGGTGATATGATGAAAGGTTTAAAAAAGGCAAATAATACCTTGCAAGAGTTCTCTGATCTTGTAGAGTCTAAACAAGTGAGCTCTCATAATCAAAAGAATTTGCGCGTAGGCATTGACCTTGGTACATCATCTATTGTCCTATCCGTAGTAAACGATAAAGGTAAACCTATATATGGTGCCTTTGAATACAACGAATCTATTCGAGATGGCCTTGTAGTTGACTATGTGGGAGCTGTTACGATTTTGCGAGCGCTAAAGGCTAGGGCGGAAGCAGCCTTAGGCACAGAACTTGTATATGCTGCAGCAGCTATTCCACCTGGAACGATAGGCAAGAATAAAGATGTAGTAGGTCATGTTCTTGAAAGTGCCGGTTTTGAAGTAACCCGCATTTTAGACGAGCCTACCGCTGCTGCTAATGTGTTAGGCATCACCGATGGTGCTGTTATTGACGTCGGTGGTGGTGGTACTACGGGCATAAGCATTTTAAAAGATGGCCAAGTTGTATATACCGTAGATGAGCCTACAGGAGGTACCCATATGAACCTCGTAATTAGCAGGGCCTATGGGATTTCCATCCCTGAAGCGGAGGCTTATAAGCGCAATGAAGCAAATAAACGCGATGTATATGCAACCATACGGCCTGTTGTTGAAAAAATGGCAGCTATTTCTAAGCGTGCGTTGCAAGAGGGTGGCTATGAAAAGGGGACTCCTATTGTTGTTGTAGGTGGTGCTTCTAATTTTGAGGAATTCACAAAAACCTTCAGTCAATATATAGGATTGCCCGTAGATAAGCCATTATATCCAGAATTTGTAACGCCCTTAGGGATTGCCATGGGAAGTGAGTATTAATATGGATGCATTAGTTAAACTGGTGCTAGAACGCCTAGAAAAGCGCATGACATCCACTGCTACGTTTATGGTCACAGAGTGCAATAGCTATGATGAACATATATTGTTGCAGAATCAACTCATTTCTTTCAGTGGTATAGATTATGGTCATATACGAGAGTTAATGAGCGATACACTGGTGCCTTGGGTTACCTATTTGCATCGTGCATTAGCCTATGACTGTGAGGTGACAATACGCCTAGCAGTTCCTGTAACCTCGTTGATGAATCCATCAGTCATTCTAGATTGGCCCATCAAATTTCTAGATAAATTTGGTCGTCCTATATATGCTAACCATCAAGCTTGGATAACGGCCTCTTTTGTTAGAGCTTGTGAAAGTCAGTCTATTATCGTCATATATAGGGGACAACGGTTCACCATGGCTGCTCGAGATGAAATCGAGCGCTTAGGTATCACAATAATTGAAGGGAACGAGAAGTATGCAAGTCGGTAAAGTTGTGGGTAGTATCGTATCTACTCAAAAGCATGAATCTCTAAAGGGAATGAAACTGATGATGGTGGACATTCTCGACGGAGAACAAGAGTTGACGGGGCGCATAGAAATCGCCGTCGATACAGTATGTGCTGGTGAAGGTGAATATGTGCTTCTAACTCGAGGCTCATCGGCACGGCATATTTTCGAAGATGATAAAGGCACCGCAGTAGATTGTGCTATTGTGGGTATTATTGATAGTTTTGAAAAATAATTGTATAGGAAATAGCTGGTGCCAGAGTTAAACCTAGTTATTGTGTCACATCATGAATGTATCCTTGATTGTGTACACCGTTAGTTGACATGGTTATTGCATCAGCAATGGAACCTATATGGAGGTTCATGATGGAAAACAATACACAGTTGAAAGAAATGATCCGCTCCATGGTTATAGATGTATTACAGGGGCAAAAGCAAGAACCTGCCTCATCACAACCTATTAAACAAGCGCCTAGAGGTCAAGTTGAGCCAGGTGTATTTGATACGGTTGATGACGCAATTCAAGCAGCAAAAGCAGCGCAAGCGCGTTTTGAAGATTGTACCTTGGCAACCCGTGAAAAGGTAATAGCAGATATCCGTGCTGCTATGCGTCCACGAGTACAAGAGTTGGCTCAAAAAACCGTTGAAGAAACGGGGATGGGGCGCGTTGCAGATAAAGTACTGAAATTAAACCTTACACTCGATAAAACACCGGGCGTAGAAGATCTCGTTACAGAGTGTGAAACTGGTGATAATGGCATGACATTATACGAATTATCTGCTTACGGTGTCATCGGAGCTATTACACCAAGTACAAATCCAGCGGAAACATTAATATGTAATACTATCGGCATGTTAGCAGCGGGGAATGCAGTATTCTTTAGCGTTCATCCTGGTGCTAAGCATCTTAGTCGATTGTTAGTTAGTGAACTTAATCAAATCATCGCTAAATCGATTGGCATTGAAAATCTTATTGTTACACTTCGGGAGCCATCTATTGAGTCTGCTCAAGAGATGATGCTACATCCAGACGTGAGCCTATTGGTTGTTACTGGAGGGCCTGGCGTAGTAAAACAAGCGCTTCAAAGTGGTAAAAAGGTTATCGGTGCTGGTGCAGGAAATCCACCGGCCTTTGTAGATGAAACAGCAGATATTAAAAAGGCTGCTCAAGATATTGTTCTCGGTGCCAGCCTAGATAATAACATTCTATGTATTGCTGAAAAGAGCGTTGTTGCTATGCGCCAAATCGAGCCACAGCTAATTCAAGAAATGGTAAAAGCAGGTTGTGTTCTCGTTGAAAATCAACAAGATATTCAACGTCTAGTTGATTTAACAGTGTTACCGAATGGGACACCAAATAAAAAATTTGTCGGTAAAAATGCAAGCGTCATTCTTGATGCGGCACATATTCCGTACAATGGTGATCCCCGGTTAATTATCATGCGGGCACCTAAAAATCATCCCTTTGCGGTAATTGAAATGTTAATGCCTATATTGCCTGTTGTCACAGTAGATAGCTTTGAGGAAGGTCTCGATGTATGCTTGATGTTAGAAGCAGGCTTACATCATACGGCAACAATGCATTCCTTAAATATGGAACGCCTTAATCGGATGGCCCGCAAAATGAAAACTTCCATTTTTGTTAAAAATGGTCCATCCTATGCAGGGCTTGGTTTTAGTGGTGAAGGTACGACAACCTTTACAATTGCTACACCTACTGGGGAATCGACTACATCAGCGCGCTGCTTTGCACGACGTCGTAGATGTTGTTTAACAACAGGATTTAACATTCGATAGGTGGTGAGCATATGAATAAATGGACTTTTCCAACTCAAATTTATGCAGGACCAGATTCGTTGAATCGTCTTACAGAACTTAATAATGAATCTATCCTCATCATATGTGATCCATTTTTAAAGGATTCACCAAACCTTACGCATGTGACGAGCCTAATGGACAGTAAAAATAAGGTAACTATCTATACAGAGGTAGTACCTGACCCACCGATTACTCACGTAGTAAAGGGCATTGAATTTATGGGAGGTATTAAACCAACTGTTATCATTGCCATAGGTGGGGGTTCCTGCATCGATATGAGCAAAGGGATAGCCTATTTTGGTCGCAAGCTAAAGCATATGGACATCAAATCTTTCATTGCCATTCCTACCACAAGTGGAACAGGATCTGAAGTAACATCCTTTGCTGTTCTTACAGATAGCGAAACACAGATTAAATATCCTCTTGTAGATGATGCGGTATTACCAGATGAAGCTTTATTAACGCCATTATTTGTAAAAACATCGCCACCAAATGTTACTGCTTTTAGCGGTATGGATGTGCTCGTTCATGCGCTGGAGGCCTATGTGGCAACGGCGGCAAATAACTTTACTGACGCATTGGCACAACAAGCGATTGAACTTGTTTTTGAATACTTACCAAAATGCCATAAACCAACAGCTACAGAATATGATCGAATGTCTATGCATGAAGCATCGTGCTTAGCAGGACTTTCCTTTAATCGGGCTGGTTTAGGTATCGTTCATGCTATGGCACATCAATTGGGTGGACAATTCCATGTGCCTCATGGTTTAGCAAATAGTATGCTCTTGCCTTATGTCATCGGATTTAACTGCTCACATAATCCGGTAGTAGCTAAGAAGTATGCCCATTTAGCGGCTAAACTTGGTTTTGCAGCCCATAATTCATCTGAGGCGGATAAATTAGGGGCTCTTATAGAGGCGATAGTTACATTGCAGCATACATTAAATTGCCCAATGAATCTTACAGACTTTGGTGTGGATAAAGCTACATCAGAATCAAAGCTCGATCTTATGGCAGATAGAGCGCTAGAAGACATGTGCTATAGATTTAATCCATATCCTGCTAACCATGAAGATTTGATCAGCTTGTATAAAAAAGTGCTGTGAATCCATATACAACCGATATTAACATAATGTTTTGAAAAGAGACTTTAATAATTTTATTGGAGTCTCTTTTCTTATTTTTTATGACTGTTATCAGTTAATTTAAGTACCGCAAGATACATCTTTTTTCATAGTAAAGTGTTATAATACTCTTTATATCCTATAGCACGTATGATGTTGCAATTCAAATTTAGGCATATTCTTTATAACTCTTTGGAATATAGGGAAACTTAGATTTTAACTGCTTTTGTTGTATAATATATGTAGGATATTTAAAAATTTAGATATTTTCGTGAAAGTGTAATATCCTCATCTAATGTTGAGTTTTACAAGTTAGATGTTTAGTACGTCGTATATGGTATTTTATGATGTGCTGCTTTCACAAAAACGAGTATGATCGATTAGGTGGTCATACGGTTGTTAAAAAGAGAGGTATTTATGCAACACATGCTACGCATGGGGATTGACGTGGGGTCTACAACGGTTAAAGTTGTATTATTGGACGAACACGATAATTATTTGTATAAGAAGTACATACGCCATTATGCAAACATTTTGGACACAGTATATACCTTGCTTCAAGAGGCTCAAGTGGGCCATGAAGATGATCTAGTTCACGTATGTATTACTGGTTCTGGTGGTATGGCGATGGCCGAAAAGGTGCGTATTCCTTTCGTGCAAGAGGTTATTGCTGAAACGCGAGCTGTAAAAGCATTGTATCCTGAAACCGATGTTATTATCGAACTCGGTGGGGAAGACGCGAAGGTTACTTACTTAGGTCAAACTGCAGAACATCGTATGAACGGTTCTTGTGCTGGTGGTACAGGTGCTTTCATCGACCAAATGGCGACTTTATTGCAAACTGATGCATCTGGTCTTAACCAATTGGCGATGAATGCTGATACCATTTATCCAATTGCAGCACGCTGCGGTGTATTTGCTAAAACAGATGTACAAGCTTTGTTGAACCAAGGTGCATCTCATGAAAATATTGCGAAATCCGTATTCCAAGCTATTGTAAATCAAACAATTGCTGGCCTTGCATGCGGCCATAAAATCGAAGGTAATGTGGCATTCCTTGGCGGTCCATTGACCTTCTTATCTGAATTGCGCCAATGCTTCTGTGATACCTTAGAATTGGAAGAATCTCAACGCATCATCCCTGAAAATGGTGAATTGTTCATCGCTTTAGGGGCGGCATTGATGAAAGATGAATGCCGAGAGATTACAGTTGGTCAATTGACAAAGGAAATCGGTGCTCTTATCGGTATTCCTATGGAAGCTACAGACCGTGTAGATCCGCTGTTTAAAAATGAACAAGAATTAGAAGAATTCCGAGCTCGTCATGCTAAGGCGGTAACGCCAAAAGCAAATATTGAGGATGCTCAAGGCCCTTGTTACCTTGGTATTGATGCTGGTTCCACTACACTTAAAGTAGTGCTCATCAACAGCGATAAGGAAATTATCTTCTCTCACTATGGTCCTAACCATGGTAAACCATTAGAAAAATCTCGTGAAATTATCGAGCAAATTTACACATTATTGCCTAAAGGTGCGTATATTGCGCACTCTGGCGTAACAGGCTACGGCGAAGCCTTTCTTAAGCGCGCCCTTGGCATCGATATCGGTGAAGTAGAAACGATGGCTCACTATCGTGCGGCCCGCTTCTTCTGCCCTGATGTATCCTTCATCTTGGATATCGGTGGTCAAGATATGAAATGCTGTAAGGTTCGCGATGGTTACATTGAAGATATCGTATTGAACGAAGCTTGCTCATCTGGTTGCGGTTCCTTTATCGATACCTTCGCATCTGGTCTACGCATTCCTATCGACCAATTCGCGAAGGAAGGTTTGTTGGCACCCTTGCCAATCGACTTAGGCTCTCGTTGTACTGTATTCATGAACTCTAAGGTTAAGCAGGCTCAAAAAGAAGGGGCTACCGTACAAGATATCGCAGCAGGCCTTGCGTATTCTGTAATTAAAAATGCCCTTTACAAGGTTCTTAAGGTAAAAGACCCTAAAGAATTGGGCGATCATATCGTTGTACAAGGTGGTACATTCTACAATGAATCTGTTTTGCGTGCCTTCGAAAAATTGATGGGCGTAGAAGTAATTCGTCCTGACGTATCCGGCTTGATGGGTGCATATGGTATGGCTCTTCTTGCTGCTGAAACAGCTGAAGAGTTGCAAAAGGGTAATAGTACTTTGCTCGATAGCGAAGGCCTTAATTCCTTACAAGTTGCTACGACAATGCGCAATTGTGGACTTTGCTCCAACAACTGTATGCTTACAATCAACGCATTCTCCGATGGTCGTACCTATGTAACAGGTAACCGTTGTGACCGCGGTGCGGGCGGTATGATTCAAGAGGAACGGAAACCAGTTCCTAACTTGGTAGATGTAAAATTACGTCGTTATTTCGACTACTACTTGAAGAAAAATATTCCAGAATTCGAAGGTAAAATGCGCGTTGGTATTCCTCGCGTTCTCAACATGTATGAGGATTTCCCATTCTGGTTTACATTCTTCAATACGCTTGGCTATGAAGTAATCCTTTCAGATTACACAACAAAGGATCAATATAATAAGGCTATCGATACGATTCCATCCGATACAGCTTGCTATCCAGCAAAAGCGGTTCATGGTCATATTCGAGATCTTGCGAATGCACAGGTAGACTTTGTTTGGTATCCTTGTGTTCAACATGGTCCTAAGGAATTTAGTCGCGACAATAATTACCATTGTCCAATGGTTATTTCCTATCCAGAGCTTATCAAAAATAACATGCAAGACGTGCTTGGAGATACACCGTTCCATGCACCATTCTTGCCATTGGCTGACAAGAAATCTCTTGTTCCTGCTCTTGTAAAAGCATTGGATTTCTTGAATCTTAAGAAGAAAGATATTGCTAATGCCGTAGAAAAAGCGTGGGAAGAACAAGAAAATTGTAAAGCTTCTTATCGTGAAACAACAAAGAAAACAGTATCTCGCCTCGTAGCAGAACAAATTCCTACTATCGTATTGGCTGGTCGTCCATATCATTTGGACTCTGGTATCAACCACGGTATTCCTGAGCTCATTACATCTCTTGGTATGGCAGTTCTTACTGAGGATGGTGTAGCACCTCTCGGTAATGATATCAAGCATTTGCGCGTTGTAGACCAATGGTCCTACCATAGCCGTTTATATCGCGCTGCTGAATTCGTAAGCAGAACAGAAGGATTCCAAATTGTAGAGCTTAACTCCTTTGGTTGTGGTCTCGACTCTATCGTAGCAGATCAGGTAAAAGATATACTTTCAGCAAACCACAAAATTCATACCTTACTCAAAATTGATGAAGGTACAAACCTTGGGGCCGTTACGATTCGTCTGCGCTCCTTACAATCTGTAATGGAACGTAGCTTGCGTCATCATAATAATCCAGAGGCACCAGAAGTGGTGGAAGAACAATTGCCAACCTACGATTACAATCGTGTGGTGTTCACTGAGGAAATGCGTAAAACCTATAAAATCTTGGTGCCACAAATGTCACCATTACATTTTAGCCTCTTAGATCCAGTCCTCAAAAATGAAGGCTATAACTTTGAAATGTTGCCAGCGCCTACACGTGATGATATTGAAGTGGGCCTAAAATACATCAATAATGATGCATGTTACCCAGCAATCATCGTTGTAGGTCAGCTCATGGCGGCCTTATTGTCGGGGAAATATGACGTAGAAAAAACGGCTGTTATCATCTCTCAAACAGGTGGCGGTTGCCGGGCTACAAACTACATTGGCTACTTGCGTAAGGCTTTAATTGACGCTGGTATGAAACAAGTACCAATCTTATCTCTCAATGCGAGTGATATGGAACGTCAACCAGGATTTAAATTGACAAAAGGTTTCTTACATCGCATGATTCAAGCCGTTGTTTACGGTGATGCTCTTATGCAATGTGTATTGGCTACCCGTCCATACGAAACTAACCCAGGCTCTACAGATGCATTATGTGATTACTGGATTAAAAAATTACAGCAAAACATTACATCTGCAAGCCTTCGTCAGTACAATAAATACATCAAAGAAATTATCCATGACTTTGATAACTTGCCAGTTAATAAAGACGTACAAAAACCTCGTGTTGGTGTAGTAGGGGAAATTTACGTTAAATTCCATCCTAGCGCTAACAATCATATCAATGAACTCATTGAAAAAGAAGGTGGGGAAGTTGTTACATCTGGCTTATTAGACTTCTTCTTGTACTGTGCAATGGATAGTACATATCGTGCTAAACATCTTGATGGTACATGGCTATCTGGTTTCTTTGGTACATTGGCGCGTGAAGCCCTTGAACTCTACCGCTTACCATATGCTAAAGCCGTAGCGGCGTCTAAAAACTTTGATCCTCTACAACGTATGACAGAAGTAGCAAAAGAAGCGGCTCAATTCATCGGCCTTGGTAACCAATGCGGTGAAGGTTGGTTCCTCACAGGCGATATGATTGACCTTATCGAAAAAGGTGCCAAACAAATCGTATGCTTGCAACCATTTGGTTGTTTGCCAAACCACGTAACAGGTAAAGGTATGGTGAAAACACTATCTGAGGCCTACCCAGACGTGCGCATTGCGGCAATTGACTACGATCCAGGCTCCAGTGCAGTAAACCAAGCAAACCGGTTAAAACTACTACTATCGACAATGTTTGAATAAGAGTGCTCCGTTATATTTTCAATGGGGCCCCATGACAACTGTATAATACTAGTATAGAAAAAACACAGCCCTCTCTTGGCTCAGTACGGCGCTACGCTTCGTAAAATCGCTGCAGAGAGGGCTGTGTTCTTTTCTATTTACGCTAGTTATGAAGACGTCCCATTGAAAATATAACTAGTGCAAAGAAGGGCAGAAGTGAGGCGATGTGGCTATGCCACATTTCCTTTTACTACAATCAGTTGAGCCGGTGCTTCCCATTATTGTGCTTAGCCGATTGGAGGAAAGATATAGCCATCTTAGATATATTAAATATAGTTCCGCAATGGGACGCCTCCAAAGCAATTGTTAATATAAATAGAATCCCTCTTTCCGAAGCGATTTTACGGAACGTAGTGACGTTCTGAGCAAGGAAAGGGGGATTCTATTTATATACCTAAATTATTCTGTTGTAGTAGGGCCCCATTGTGGAACTTTCACTAATATAAAATAAGGCTATTCTTTTTCTACCAATCCATACAAGCACAATAAGGAAAGCGCTGCACATACTAGCATTGTAATCCCCATTGGTACACCCGTATATTCCCCACCAATACCAACGAGTGGAGATACGATGCCTGCAGAGAACATGCTCGCAAAGCCTAGTACTGCAGAGGCGCTACCTGCCATTTTGCCATATTTAGTCATAGCCATTGAGAAGGAGGCGGAACCGAATAGAGATACTGTACATACAGTAAAGAATAAAATTATTGTTACTGGAATGAGAGACCATTCAAAAATCATGGATACTAAGAATAGTAAAGAGCCAATTGTAAGTTGCCATAGGCTGAAGGTAAGTAATTGTTTAGATGTTATAACATTACTAAGACGGCTGCTAATGGCACTGGCTAAGATAATACCGCAGCTATTGATACCAAAGAGGTAACTAAATTCCTGGGCAGAAAGTTGGAAAATATTTTGGTATACAAAGGATGAACCTGAGATATACGCAAAGAAAGCGCCGAAAGCAAAAAATTGAATTAAAGATTGTCCTAGAAAAGGTTTATCTTTGATTAGTGTAAGGTAGTTTTTGGTAGCCGTAGCAATGCCGCCAGTAACGCGTTTTTCCTTTGGTAAGCTTTCACGGAAAATAAGAGAACCTACGAATAGAATAGCAGAAAATACGGCTAAGATTATAAAGATAACGCGCCATGTGGTAAAAAGAAGTAGTTGGCCACCTATTAAAGGTGCAATTACAGGTGCGAGGCCATTGACCATCATGAGCAAAGCAAATAATTTAGTTAGTTCTTGACCAGACGCAAAGTCTCGAGCGATAGCTTTAGCTATAACTACCCCTACAGATCCGGTTAAGCCTTGTAGAAATCGACCTAGTAAAAGTATTTCGATGGTAGGTGCATAGGCGCAAATAATGCTAGCAATAACGCATAGTAAGTTACCTACAACAAGTGGCATTTTACGGCCCATTGTATCACTTATAGGGCCACCAAATAATTGACCTAAGGCAACGCCAAAGGTCATCACACCTATAGTCATTTGAATATTAGATGCGGTTGTATTGAGTTCACCAGGCATAATTGGTAAGGCTGGCAAATAAAGATCTGTTGCGAGCGGTGTGATAGCTGTTAATAGACCGAGAAAAACTACCATAATAAAGGAGACCTTGGTAGAACTTTCCTGTGTCATAGAAACCTCCTGTACTTAAAATAGAGAATAAAAAAGTCTGCGAATCGCATTTCGCAGACTGCATTTAATTTTTTGTTTTAACAAGAAGTATTGTAACACGACTGAAACATAAATTCTATAGATTTTTTGTGAAAGTTTTTTCTAATAATTGGAGTATTAAAGAACAAAGATATTTAGAAGAATTATAATATTATATATTAAAATTTTTTGCTTAATTGTAGAATGAAATTGAACAAATAAAAAATCCATAGTGAACCTTGTGTTATGAGTTAGGTGTCTAATCAAAATATAACCGAGGTAATCACTATGGACTACAATAATCATAACACGACATTACGCGCAAACAAACACTTAAACTTTGAAGAACGATTTTATTTAGAAAAGAGAATCGTTCTAGGAGATAGTATTACTGCAATTTCACGTGCACTTGGACGTTCCAGAACAACTATTTATACAGAATTAAAACGTGGTACTGTAATTCAAATTCGACAAGGTAAATCTCAACTTGTATATTTAGCTGATTCTGGACAATCAACATATGAAAGACAACGTGTGGGCTCCTTTAATACCATGAGAGTTGGCGCTATAGAATCTTTTATAAATTGGATTGAAAGCAAGGCTCTGGATGATCATTGGTCCTTTGATGCTGCTGTTGGATATGCTAAAAATAAGCGAGAACTTGGAAAATCCATAGAGCTTCGCGATCCTAATATTGAAACGCGCGAGGGATTCGGACAATGGGAACGTGGATCGAACGAAAGGCATAATGGTTTACTTCGTAGATGTATACCGAAGGGAATGTCAATAAAAGCCGTTTCAGAAGAAACTATTCAACGAACACTTAAATTTGCCACGCAAGATTCTAAATTTTAGAGCTCCCTTGGATGGCTTTCTTAAAGAAGTTAATAAAATTATAGATTTGGATATTCTTCGATTTCATATTGCAATTTGAGTATAAAATATTTAATATATGTCTAAGAAGACATCTATAATATGGCTGGTTTTAATATTTATTAAATCAAAAATATAAGCTTGACATATAGTATTATTACATGGTAACATAATAGTAATCTAAAATTTACAAATGTAAATATTGTTAATTGTATAAAGGAGTTCATTATGAAGAAATTTATGAAAACAATGGTGTTAGCTGCTATTGCAGCAGTTGGCGTTACTGCATTTGCATCTGCTCAAGGTGTTACTGAACAAGAGGCGTTAAATAGTGCATTAGCACGTGTGCCTGGTGCAACAGCAGCTAATGTAACTAACTTCAATCGCGATTATGATAATGGTCGCTTAGAATATGAAGGTGAAATTAATTACAATGGCCATGAATACGACTTTGAAATCGATGCAGCTACAGGTAACTTCACTAAATGGGATGTTGATCGTAAGTGGTTTAGATAGACACTATTGCATTAAATTAATAGCATTAAATAAGGGGCTGTAACAGAATGCGGTTTTACCGGATTCTAGTTGCAGCCCCTTTAAAATAGGTTCTCTGTCAAATGTTGGGGTGTTCACCCCACGAGTCTTCTTTGGCACCAATCATACGTATGGTTGGTGCCATTCTTTTTGCTCAAAAGTAGAATACGTACTCTAAGGGTTATAGGACAAAAAGTGTTGCTATTTCAGTCCCAAAGATTGGTAAATAA
>NZ_CAUTZP010000004.1:0-129734 GCF_963543145.1 uncultured Veillonella sp.
GTGTAATAATTTACCACGAAAACTATTACATTACAAAACACCACAAGAGGTCTTTTTAGAAGAAGTTAATAAAATAGTGGATTTAAGTACTGTTCAATTTCATATTGCAATTTAAGAATACCAAAAAAATATATGACCAATTGATATTTTAAGCTTTTAGCTATCACCTTTTCTGAAGGATTTGTAACAGCTGTGATAAGTTTATTGGGTATGGAATATCTTATATTTTATAGACAATACGGGCTTAATAGCTTATGATTGCTATATAGTAGTTTTTCTCATTAGGAGGTTCCCATGGCAGTAGATGTTTCTAGAACACAAGATGTGTATAAAGATGCTGGCAAAAGTGTCAACTTTACAACGTTGTTATTAAAACGCGAGAATCATGCTGCAGAGCTTGAAGTAATTCAAGATATGGCTGATAGAATTCAAGCGATTAAACGGTCTGTTAGTATTCGTGCTAACAATTCTGGTTTAGCAATTGCTTTTGGTTTTAGCCGTAAAGCATGGGATTATTTATTCCCTAATGCACTAGTACCAAAAGAATTAGAAGATTTTACGGGCATTAAAGGGGATAAACAAGACGTACCTGCTGTACCGGCTGATCTGTTCCTTCATGTTCGTTCTAATGATGAATCTGTTACGTACACAGTAGTCGATCAAATTATGGAATTCCTACGTCCTATTACAACTGTGGTAGATGAAACTCACGGCTTCCACTATGAACAAGGTCGTGCCATTATTGACTTCGTTGATGGTACGGAAAATCCTGTAGGTGAAGAGTCGGTAGAGTGGGGCGTTATTGGTGACGAAGATCCTGAATTCACCAATGGTTCCTACGCATTTGCTCAAAAATATGAACATGACCTTGATGCGTGGCGTGCACTTCCTACAGAGATGCAAGAGAAGTTTATTGGTCGACGTAAATTCAGTGATATTGAGCTTGAAGATGATGAGAAAGATCCGGCAGCTCACAATGTAGTAGCTCAAGATAATCGCAATGATGAAGAGCATAAAATCGTTCGTATGAATGTGCCATTTGCACAACCTGGCCAAGGTGTACGTGGTACATACTTTATCGGGTATGCTCGTTACTGGGATGTAACGAAAACAATGCTTACTAATATGTTTACTCAAAACGATAAGTTGTTAGACTACTCTAAACCGATTACAGGCATGTTATTCTTCATTCCATCCCTTGATACATTAGATGCGATAGCAGAAGGTGAACTATAATCGATTTGAACGTATAGGATTGCCAACTTTAATATTCCTAAAATAGGTCAAATAACAGGTTAATTACATTCGTTAAATCTTTATATAATAAAAATAATATATTATTCTATAGAAGCGCCCCCTTTAGGGCGCTTTTATGCTATAATAAATCTATTAGACTCGTAAAAATACATTGTAGTTATGAATGAGGTATTCCATGAATTATACTAGCACCCGCGGTACCGTTGCGGTAAATGAAACATATGCATTGTTGCACGGCTTAGCAGAGGATGGTGGTCTATACGTACCATCTCTATTCCCTACAAACTGCTTAACTTACAATGATGTGAAAGATAAAAACTATCAAGAGGTAGCAGCTGTTGTATTAGCTAAGTTGTTCCCATGCTTCTCTGAGGCTCATTTAAATGAAATGATCAACTCTGCTTATTGTGATGCTAACTTTAGCACACGCGATATTGCGCCAATGCATTCCTTATTGGAGAAAGTGTCTGTATTGGAACTATTCCACGGCCGCACACAAGCTTTCAAAGATATGGCATTATCTTTATTTCCATACCTTTTAGTAGCCGCTAAAGAAGCAGAGGGTGAGAAAAAAGAGGTTCTTATCTTAACTGCTACATCTGGTGATACCGGTAAAGCTGCACTTGAAGGCTTTAAAGATGTGCCTGGTACACATATCCAAGTATTCTACCCAACAGATGGCGTAAGCCCAATGCAAGCTGAGCAAATGCAAAAGCAAGAAGGAGAGAACGTTAATGTAACTGCTATTCATGGCAACTTTGACGATGCTCAACAATTCTTGAAACGTTTATTTGTAGATAAAGAAACGGCAGAAGCTGTAGCTGAAAAAGGTGTTATGTTCTCTAGTGCGAACTCCATTAACATCGGCCGTTTGGCACCGCAAGTTGTGTACTATGTAAATGCCTATGCTGAGCTCGTAGCACAAGGTGCCATCCATGAAGACGAAGCTTTTAACGTAGTTGTTCCAACAGGTAACTTCGGTAATATCTTGGCTGCTTATTATGCTAAGAAAATGGGTATTCCTATTGGCAAATTGATTTGTGCATCTAATCAAAATAACGTACTTACTGATTTCTTTGAAAATGGTACATACGATATGAATCGTCCGTTCTATACGACGATTTCTCCGTCCATGGATATTCTTGAATCCTCTAACTTTGAACGATTCTTGTACTATATTTCTGGTGAAGATAGTGAACGTACAGCAGGGTGGATGAAAGATCTTAAGTCTACTGGTAAATTGACTGTTAACGAAGAAGAGTTTAAACGTGTTAAAGCTAATTTTGCTGGGGCTTATGTTAGTGATGAAGAAACAAAAGCAATCATTCAACAAGTATACAATTCTTATGGTTATGTAATGGACCCTCATACGGCGGTTGCTATGGGTGCGTACATGAAGGAATTGGAAAAACATCCTGAAGATGGTGCTCGTCATACTGTAATTGCATCTACTGCACATCCGTTCAAATTCCCTACACCAATCTGTGAGGCGTTGGACATTAAGGTGGGTGAGACTCCTTATGAAAGCTTAGATAATATCTCTGCTGTAACAGGTGTTGCATTCCCTAAACAATTAGAAGCATTACGCTCTAAACCATTGCGTTTTACAAAAGCAATCGATAAAGAGAATATGAAGCAAGAAATCTTAGATTTTGTAAATACATTCTCTAAATAATACAATGCCGCCTTTCGTTCGAAGGGCGGCATATATTTTGTTAAGGGTCCGTATGATTTAGTGGATAGTATGATTTAGGGGCGTATTATTTTAACTTGTGTGGTTAAGTTAATATAGTAGTATTATTACTGGATTTTTCTATAAAATACTACATGGGAGTATATAGGGAGGTAGTATGGCTAAAAAAGGCCTAATGTATGCACTGCTGTCGGCTCTCTTGTTGAGTACGATGAATTTGTTTGTAAAAATGCTAGGCTCTAATATTCCGTCTGGGGAAATTGCTTTCTTCCGCGGCTTATTTGGTACTATAGCAGTTCTTATAGTTATGTATACGCAAGGCATTCGCTTCTCCAAAAAGAATAGAGGTTATCTTATCATGCGCGGTCTTTACGGGGGCTTTGGCATGGTATGTAACTTTATTGCATTGGTGCATTTAAAGTTGTCCGATGCAACGATTCTATTTCAAACATCTGGTATATTTGTCCTCATATTTAGTTCTGTATTCCTTAAGGAACGTGTGCCTAAAGGGGCAGGCAAGTGGCTTCTTTTAATCTTTATAGCTGTAATGGTAATGGTAAATCCATTTAGCTTTACTGGTTTTACTTGGTATGCCTTGGTGGCGATATTAGGTGCCGCCTTGTCTGCAGGGGCTTATACGACGATCCGATTGATTTCTAAGCGTGGTCAACATAGTAATTTTGAAATTATGGCTTATTTCATGATTACTGGTATGATTGCAGGTTTAGTGACAACTGATACACTGGTTATGCCACAAGGTACGGATTGGCTGATCATATTAGCTATTGGTGGTATCAGTGTGGTGGCTCAGTTCTTCTTAACAGGTGCCTTTGTTACCACAAATGCCGTAGTGGCTCAATTCTTACAATACGTTGGCGTATTCATTAGTTCCTTTTATGGATTCTTGTTCTTTGGTGAAAGCTTATCCATCGAAACCGTTGGGGCTGGTATTGCTATGTTTGTGTCCTCTGTTATGTTAGCACGCCTTAAAGAACAAAGTGGACCCTTAAAGGAAGGCAAGGTTATAGAGGATAAAATTAAATAAATGTCGAATATATACAATATAGTCGATTCTTAGAAGTCGAAATGATACCGCCTGCATTTATTGCTGTTATAGAACGGGCTAAAGTCCTTTCAGTAGGTATAAACCTATAATAGTATATAGGACTATAAATTATTATTTCTAATTAATAGAGTCTAACCGATGTAGGATTAGACTCTATTTTTTACGTATTCCCAATACAATTTTTACGGAAATATACAATGATATGGTGCGAAAAGTACGCATGATTGCTGGTTTATTACAATAATAGATAGAGTTATGAAAAACTATATTAAATAAATTCGAAAAACTACATCGAAAATTCTTGACATCTCTTCATCTTTCTTTTATGATTAGTACAGTTATTAACGCATTCTCAATTAAACGTATCTAGGAGTAGTGAAATGAAAGAATTTTTGAACGATTTTAAAACTTTTGCATTCAAAGGTAACATGATGGACCTAGCTATTGGTATGATTATCGGTGCTGCATTCACAGCGTTGGTTAATTCCGTTGTAAGCAACTTGTTCATGCCTATTATCAGCTTGTTCACAGGTGGTATTGATTTCAGTAACTTGTACTTGCCATTAAGTGCTGCATCTAGAGATGCATATATGGCTGGTGCTGATATTGCTACAGCTCGTGCAGCTGGTTCTGTATTGCCATATGGTACATTCATTACTGATTTGATTCAATTCTTAATCTTGGCGTTCGTTGTATTCTTGATGGTTCGCGCATTAGCTAAATTAATGAAAAGCACAAAAGAAGAAGAAGCTGCTGAAGCACCAGCAACTAAAGAATGTCAATTCTGTAAAACAGAAATTCATGTTGATGCAGTTAAATGTCCTAACTGTACAGCAGATTTGAACTAATTCAAACTAAAATGCTAAATTAAAGGAGTAAGGCTTGGGCCTTACTCCTTTTTGTTGTATTACGCTAGCTTTCTAGTATAAAATATAAGTATAATAATAGAATTCTTATGGGAGGGCTGCATATGGAACAAAAACCTCTAGTAGTAGTAAATGGACTCGTTCGCAAGGATGCGATTGCATATTTAAAAGAGCACGTAGAAGTGCGCCAATGGACTGAAAAGACAGTGATGCCCCGGGAGACATTAAAAGAATGGCTCGTTGATGCGGATGGATTGTGGTGTGTTCGTCCTTTAGATGTAGATGGTGATCTTGTAAAAAATGCACCTAATTTAAAGGTTATTGCTCAGGCTGCTGTTGGTTATGACAATGTAAATATTGATGAATTGACAGCTGCAGGTATTCCGTATGGTAATACGCCAGGCGTTTTAAATGAAACAGTAGCAGAGCTTGCTTTTACCTTGATTGCAACTGCAAGTCGTCGTATTTTGGAAAATGCTAATTTTGTAAAAGAAGGTCGTTGGGCGCAACGTCCATCTAATATTAAAGGGTTTGATTTGAGTCGTCGTACCCTCGGCATCATTGGCATGGGTGCTATAGGTGTATCTATTTCTCGCCGTGCTCGTGCTTTTGGTATGACTGTGGTATATCATAATCGCAATCAACGTTTAGATGACAAGATTCATAAAACTACGTATATGGAGCTTGATGATTTATTGGCTACTAGCGATGTAGTATGCGTGATGGCACCATTAACAGATGAAACGTATCACATGTGCGATGAAGCGTTTTTCAAGAAAATGAAGAATACAGCACTATTTGTCAACGTGGGTCGAGGTCCTATCGTAGATACGGATGCGCTTATTAATGCACTTAAAACAGGTGAAATCGATTATGCAGCGCTAGACGTAACAGATCCAGAACCACTACCTGCTGATCATCCATTGTTAGAGGTAGACAACTGCCTCATCGTACCACATATTGGTTCTTACACAGATAGAACTCGTTATGATATGTCTATTTTGACAGCTGATAATATTATTGCTGGTGTTCATAAGAAACCGTTAAAGACTTGTGTCAACGAAGAAGTAAATTATAAAAAGCCACAACTTGATGTAGAAGCTGCATTAGAAGAGTTAAAAAAAGCTGGCGTTGATTTAACTGACTTTGATTAAAATCACAAGACCCTAAAAGATATGCGGTTTTATACAAAATATGGTAAAATAAAAGAATATTTATCCTATGGAGGTTAGAACGTTGGAACATAAAGATATTGAAAAAACTGTAGCGCCTGAAGAAGTTGTTTCTGTCAACTTTATCGAAGCTATCATCAACAAAGATAACGAAACTGGTAAATACGGTGGTCGTGTATTAACACGCTTCCCGCCAGAACCAAATGGCTATTTGCATATTGGCCATGCTAAGTCTATCTGCCTTAACTTTGGTATTGGCAAACAGTACAACGGCTTAACAAATCTTCGTTTTGATGATACAAACCCAGCAAAAGAAGATATTGAATACGTAAACTCCATTATGGAAGATGTAAAATGGCTCGGCTTTGAATGGAATGGCGAGGTTCGCTATGCATCTGACTACTTTGGTAAAATGTACGAATATGCTAAGAAATTGATTTCTCTTGGCAAAGCCTATGTAGATGACCAAACTGCAGAGGAAATCAAACAAACTCGTGGTGATTTCTCTACACCTGGTATCAATAGCCCTTACCGTGATCGTAGCATAGAAGAAAATTTGAAACTCTTTGAAGAGATGAAAGACGGTAAATACGCTGATGGTGAAAAGGTATTGCGTGCAAAGATCGATATGGCACATCCTAATATCGTTATGCGTGACCCTGTTATTTATCGTATTGTAAAAGCTGAACATCACAATACAGGTAATGAATGGGTAATCTACCCTATGTACGATTATGCTCATCCTATCGAAGATGCTATTGAACGTATTACTCATTCTATTTGTACATTGGAGTTCGAAGTTCACCGCCCATTATATGATTGGGTATTAGAGGACTGGGACGATACTGAAATTCCACAACAAATTGAGTTTGCTCGATTGAATGTAACTAAAATGGTTATGTCTAAACGTAAATTGCGTGCACTTGTTGAGGCTGGCCTAGTAGCTGGTTGGGATGATCCTCGTATGCCTACTATTTCTGGCTTGCGCCGTCGTGGTTATACTCCTGAAGCCATTCGTGATTTCTGTGACCGCATTGGTGTAGCTAAGGCTGACAGTGTAGTAGACATTGCATTACTTGAGTTCTGTATCCGAGAGGATTTAAAACTTAAAGCTATGCGTCCAATGGTTGTTGTTGATCCTGTGAAAGTTGTCATCACAAACTATCCAGAAGGTCAAACAGAACTTGTAACAGTTGAAAATAACCCTGAAAACGAAGAACTTGGCAACCGTGAAGTTGTATTTGGTCGTAAAATCTATATTGAACGCAATGATTTTATGGAAGAGCCTGTTAAGAAATTCTTCCGTTTGGCACCAGGTAAAGAAGTACGCTTGAAAGGCGCTTATTTCATTACATGCACTGATGTTATTAAAGATGAAAATGGTAATATTACAGAAATTCACTGTACATATGATCCTGAAACTAAGAGCGGTAGTGGTTGCACACGTAAAGTAAAAGGTACATTGCACTGGGTTGAAGCATCTACAGCAGTAGATATCGAATCCCGCTTGTATGATTACTTGCTCAAAGAAGACTCTGACGGTAAAGACTTCTTAGGTGACTTCAATCATGAGTCCTTACAAGTATTCAATAGTAAAGGTGAAGCTTGTCTTGCTACAACTGTACCTGGCGATCATTTCCAATTCTTACGTCAAGGTTACTTTGTAACTGATAAAGATAGTACACCAGATCATATCGTCATGAACCGCATTGTTGGTTTGCGCGATAGCTGGGCTAAAGAACAAAAGAAATAATATTGCATGTATGCAAATTGCTAAGATGCTATTAAAGAACCGCCCTCGGTGGGCGGTTCTTTAATACTGTGTTGTTATAAGAAATAATTTCTTCCAAATAGGGTATTAGAGTACTTTAACCTATAGTTGTTGTTAGAAATTTTAACCGATTGTTAGAGCTACTCTAGTTGTTGTATTGATAATTTATTATGAATATGTTTTATTGAGGAGAACTATGAAAAAATTAGTATTACTTGCTACGGCAGCGGCTGTATTAGTATCTGTACCAGCTGTTGGTTCTGCAGCAAATATTAAGTCTATTTTAAATAGAAATCAAACGGTAACATACCAAGGTGTTAACTTGCCTGAAGGTGTTACCATGTATAAAAATAATCCTAAAGCTTTATTTGCTGGTGATGCTAAAAAGGATGTAAAGTCTGTTCTTATTGAAGCCGGTGCAACTTCTGCAGATGTATATACATTAAATATTAAAAACGAAAATGAAATGCATTATGCAGTGTATGGTAATGTAGTATTAGGTAAACAGTTATCCAGTCGCATGAGTGAAACAAAACATGTAAATGCTGATTCATCTGCCCTTGGTGCATTAGCTGCTGCTATTAACAAGGGGGATAGCCCAGTACTTGGTACTTTTACAGTAGTAAAACCATTAGTAAAACAAGGTAATGCCTATGAGGGTACATTAAAATATAAAAGTATAGCTAATAATAATTCTTATAATGAAATCTTACATATTAACCTTTCTGAAGATAAATATACGGGCCCGAATGCACGATTTATCGCTATTGATGAAGCTAATGATGCTGTAGTTTTCCCTAAAGTGAAAGGTTTGCTTAATGCCAAAAAATAAATAATTATTGAAAATATATATCAATTATTCTTGACAATTCTTCTCATCAAGAGTACTATGAGCATATAGGAATTATTCTCATTAGAGGGGATTCTGACGATGTGCAACAGGCAGGTACTATTATGATGAATTCAATTGACCATATCATTGGATATCATTGTGCACCGGCAATTCGAGGCATCAAGCTTTCGAATTTGGTTTCTATTCCGCGGGACATGAATGAACAAATCCAATTTGTATTGACAGAATATAATAAAGAGTTCAATGAAAAAGGACTGTTCTTCTTTGAATTATGTCGCTGTAAAGCGCGTAGACTATTATTGGTATTCCGTGAGAAACAATTACGAGACTATGTACGGCAACCTGCAGTTATGACATTTTTGAAAGCCTACGGTTATCATGATCGCATGAGCATTATGGAGATGCTTGAGCATCTTAGATATCGTATGGAGGCAAGCATTGATTTTCCGCATGAAATCGGAGTATTTCTAGGTTATCCATTAAAAGATGTAAAATGTTTCATTTCACGTCGTGGCAACGGATACCGTATGTGTGGAGAGTGGAAAGTATACCATGATGTGGTAGACGCACAGCGCTCTTTCTTATGTTACAAAGCATGTCGTGATTTTTGTCAAACTCAATTGATGTTGGGAAAAACATTTAGTTCATTGGTCGCAAGAACGGCCTAGGAGGTACAAGATGATTGGTGTAATTTTTTGGTCCGGTACAGGCAATACAGAAAAAATGGCTTATGAAGTAGCTGAAGGTATTAAGGCTGCAGGTCAAGAAGTTGAAGTAAAATCTGTTTCTGAAGTATCCGTAGATGACGCAGCAGCTTACGAAAAACTAGCTCTTGGCTGCGCTGATATGGGTGCGGAACAATTAGAAGAAGGCGAATTTGAACCATTCTATACAGAATTAGAAGCTAAATTGGGTGGCAAAAAAGTAGCAATCTTTGGCTCCTATGGTTGGGGTGGTACTTGGTTAGAAGACTGGGGCACTCGTATTAAAGATGCTGGTGGCGAATTAGTAGCTGATGGCGTAGCACTTCTAGGTGAACCTGATGATGATGGTAAAGCTCAATGCCAAGAATTAGGTAAAACTTTAGCGAACGCTTAATTAATTTCAACAATATGCAAAGGCTGTAATAACGATAAATTCGTTATTACAGCCTTTTTTACATTTATTATATATAACATCGATGTTTCAATCAGAACGAAAATTTTCTTTCCCATGAATACAAAGAATATTTATAAAGCAGATATAAAAATCTCGATATAGATATGAAGAATACGCATTATTTCTATAGAATTACACAATTTTTAGTTTTTTAAAAACTTGATTTTTAGTTATCAAAAAAAATGATAATTAAAAAATAATGTGATGAAAAACACAATGTTTATATATGTTTTTTGCTATTGGTAAATATGCTTGCATAATTATAAATAACTTTAATGCATGTTATTGTTGCATTTTTGTGTATATAGAACTATAATCAAGTTAAGAAACCTAACAAAAAATTAGGTTGCTACAAAATTAGTTAGAATGTATCTCAGCATACTAATTAATTTGCAGGCTGAAGCTTTCAGTCGACTAAATAGTAACCATTACCGATGAGAGGGAGGTTATTTTATGAGTACACTAGAACGATTACAGGTGATAGCTCATGGGTTGGCCATTCAATTTGGACCATCTTGTGAAGTACTGATACATGACTTACAAGGTGATCTTGATACATCACTTGTATATATAGAAAATGGTACAATAACGAATCGCCATGTTGGCGATGGTCCATCACATGTAGTTTTAGATGTACTCAACTATGATGATGGTAGTGAAGGTAGATTTGGGTATCTAACAAAAACTAAGGATGGACGGATATTAAAATCCTCTACCATGTATATCCGTGATGATGATGGCAATATTGCATACTTGTTAGGAATCAATCAGGATATAACAGAGTTTGTTATGATGCATCGATCACTCGAAAGTCTTATAGGCATAGGCCAAGCTGAGGCTGGCACTGTTGAAAAAATTACTACAAGTGTATCGGAACTATTAGATGATTTACTACTAGAAGCAGAACGGTTGGTTGGTAAACCTGGACCACTTATGAATAAAGTAGAACGGCTAAAGGCTATTAGCTACTTAAATGAAAAAGGGGCTTTTCTTATCTCGAAATCTTCAGAAAAGATTGCGGAGTATTTCAATATTTCTAAGTTTACTCTTTATAGTGATTTAAATACTGTAAAGGAAGAATCCTAGGAGGCAAATATGGACCGAATTCAGTGGAAACGTAATACGATGGCACCATCTAGTGACAAGTTCTTGTCCGTTATGGATGTTAGAGAAATCAAGAAAGCTAAAGCGTTTCATGAAAGTTTTCCACAATATAGTGTAACTCCACTAGTATCACTAGAAAAATTAGCATCTCATATCGGAGTTGATTCTCTCTTTGTGAAAGATGAGTCTTACCGCTTTGGCCTTAATGCTTTTAAGGTATTAGGTGGCTCCTATGCGATGGCAAAATATGTAGCACAACAAACCGGTAAAAATGTTGAAGATGTACCATACGATGTGTTAACATCTCCGCAATTAAAAGAAGAATTTGGTCAAGCTACATTCTTTACTGCTACTGATGGTAACCACGGTCGTGGCGTAGCATGGGCTGCTAATAAATTAGGTCAAAAAGCTGTAGTATTCATGCCTAAAGGCTCTACAGAATATCGTAGAAAACAAATTGAAAATGAAGGTGCTACCGTAACAATCGAAGAATTTAACTACGATGAATGTGTACGGTTAGCAACTAAAAAATCTAAAGAGGTTCCAAATGGTGTTGTAGTTCAAGATACAGCTTGGGAAGGTTACGAAGAAATTCCAAACTGGATCATGCAAGGTTATGGCACAATGGCTATGGAAACAGCAGAACAGTTAGAAGCTGCAAACTGCAAGGTACCAACTCACGTAGTTGTACAAGCTGGTGTAGGTTCTTTAGCAGGTTCTGTAGTGGGCTACTTCACTAATTTATATAGCAATGCAGCTAAGAAGCCTAAATTGGTAGTTGTAGAAGCTCAAGCAGCAGCGTGCTTATACAAAGGGGCTGTAGCTGATGATGGTAATCCTCGTATCGTTGAGGGTGATTTAGATACAATCATGGCAGGGCTTGCATGTGGCGAACCAAATACAGTTTCTTGGGATATTTTAAGAAACCATGCGGATGTGTTCGTATCTGCTCCTGATTGGGTAGCAAGACTTGGGATGCGCGTTGGTGGGGCACCAATTAAAGGTGATACACCAATTACGACCGGTGAATCTGGTGCAGTTCCACTAGGTCTTGTAACGGCAATTATGACAATGCCAGAATATGAAGACTTACGCAAGGAATTAGAATTAGATGCGTCTTCAAAGGTGCTCTGCTTCTCCACTGAAGGTGATACAGACCCTGAAAGATATAAAAACATTATGTGGTACGGTGAAGATCGTTAGGAGGCATTAATTATGGATTTACAAGCAATTAAACAAGCAGCAGCAACTTATGGACCAGCGATGACCAAGTTCTTACGTGAAATCGTAGCTTTCCCTGGTGAAAGTGCTGAAGAAAAAGAGCACGTTCTACGCATTGAAAAAGAAATGAAAGACCTTGGCTTCGACGAAGTTGAAATAGACCCAATGGGTAACATTCTTGGTTACATGGGTACTGGTAAAACCCTAATTGCCTTCGACGCTCATATCGATACTGTAGGTATTGGTAATCGCGATAACTGGAACTTCGATCCTTATGAAGGTTTCGAAGATGAAACTAAAATCGGTGGTCGTGGTGTATCTGACCAATTAGGTGGTATCGTATCCGCTGTATACGGCGCTAAAATCATGAAAGATTTAGGCCTTCTAAACGATAAATATCGCGTACTTGTTGTAGGTACAGTTCAAGAAGAAGACTGCGATGGTCTTTGCTGGGAATACATGATTAAAGAACGAAATATTCGTCCTGAATTCGTAGTATCCACTGAGCCAACTGACGGCGGTATCTACCGTGGTCAACGTGGTCGTATGGAAATCCGCGTAGACGTACAAGGCGTATCTTGCCACGGTTCTGCTCCAGAACGCGGTGACAACGCTATCTACAAAATGGCAGACATTCTTCAAGATATCCGTGAATTGAATGCTAACTCTGCTGATGAAAGCACAAAAATCAAAGGTCTTGTAAAAATGCTTGATCCTAAATTCAACCCTGACCACTATGAAGAAGCTCGCTTCTTAGGTCGCGGTACTGTAACTGCTTCCCAAATCTTCTACACTTCCCCAAGCCGTTGTGCAGTTGCTGACTCTTGCGCTATTTCCTTGGACCGTCGTATGACTTCTGGTGAAACATGGCAATCCTGCTTGGCAGAAATCGAAGCATTACCACATGTTCAAAAATATGGTGCGAAAGTATCCATGTACGAATATGCTCGTCCATCCTGGACTGGTTTAATTTATCCAATCGAATGTTACTTCCCAACTTGGGTGATTCCAAAAGATCACAAAGTAACAGAAGCTTTGGAAGAAGCTTACACTAGCTTGTATGGCAACGAACGTATCGGTGCAGAAGACACAGTTGAAATGCGTAAAGCTCGCCCATTGACTGACAAATGGACATTCTCCACTAACGGCGTATCCATCATGGGTCGTAACGGCATCCCTTGCATCGGCTTCGGTCCTGGCGCAGAAGCTCAAGCACATGCTCCTAACGAAATCACATGGAAACAAGACCTTGTTACATGTGCAGCTGTATATGCATTATTACCATCCGTATACTGCAAAGACTAATATCACCCATAAATTGAATTAGATCTATTTTAAACGGATATAACTACAAAATAGTTAATTATTAAGGATTTAATATGGTACCTCACCATTTGATGAGGTACCATATAAAGTTAGATTCTAAGTAGCCCTTTAGGGAATTGAAAGAGAGGACTTACAGATGACAGACTTCAATAAAAGTATTGAAACTTTACAAAAATTAGACGTTAGCAAAATGTATGGCGAAGATTTCTTCTTAACTTGGGAAAAATCTGATGACGAATTACAAGGTGTTTGGGCAGTAGCTGATGCATTACGTGCTCTTAGAGAACGCAATATCTCCACTAAAGTATTTGACAGCGGACTTGGCATTTCTTTATTCCGTGATAACTCCACAAGAACTCGCTTCTCCTTTGCTTCCGCTTGTAACCTGTTAGGTTTAGAAGTTCAAGACTTGGATGAAGGTAAATCCCAAATCGCTCACGGCGAAACAGTTCGTGAAACAGCTAACATGATCTCCTTCATGGCTGACGTTATCGGTATTCGCGATGACATGTACATCGGTAAAGGCAATGCTTACATGCGTGAAGTATCCAATGCAGTTAAAGAAGGTCATGAAGATGGCGTATTAGAACAACGACCTACACTTGTAAACTTACAATGTGATATCGACCATCCTACACAAATTATGGCTGACGCAGCTCATATCATTAAAGAATTCGGCGGTATTGAAAACCTTAAAGGTAAAAAACTTGCTATGACTTGGGCATACTCCCCATCTTATGGTAAACCTTTATCCGTACCTCAAGGTGCTATTGGTTTGTTCACTCGTCTTGGCATGGAGGTTGTATTAGCACATCCAGAAGGCTATGAAGTAATGCCAGAAGTTGAAGAAATCGCTAAAAAACAAGCTGAGGCTTGTGGCGGCTCCTTCCGTAAAACTAACGACATGAAAGACGCTTTCAAAGATGCTGACATCGTATATCCTAAGAGCTGGGCACCATTCGGCGCAATGGAAAAACGTACTAAATTGTACGGTGAAAACGACCATGAAGGTATTAAAGCATTAGAAAAAGTTCTTCTTGAAGAGAATGGTAAACATAAAGATTGGGCATGTACTGAAGAGATGATGAGTCTCACTAAAGACGGCAAAGCTCTTTACTTACATTGCTTGCCAGCAGATATTACAGGTGTAAGTTGTGAAGAAGGCGAAGTAGACGCAACAGTATTCGATCGCTACCGCATACCTCTTTACAAAGAAGCAAGCTACAAACCATATGTTATTGCAGCTATGATCTTCTTAAGTAAATTCAAAAATCCTGTAGAAACTTTAAAAGAATTAGAACGGAAGGGAACTGACCGCGTTCAACCGTAAAGTAAAGTTTAGGGGCCATCCGTGTTGATGGCTCCTTTTTATTCTTAATTATTTGTTATTTGTTACGAGGAATAACATGAGAAAAAGAGTTGTAGTAGCATTAGGTGGGAATGCATTGGGTAATTCCTTGCCAGAACAAAAAATTGCTGTAAAAAGTACTGCAAAAACAATTATTGATTTAGTTGAAGCTGATTGCGATGTAGTGGTAACTCATGGCAATGGGCCTCAAATTGGTATGATCAACAATGCGATGGCAGCATTGACTCGTGAAAAAGAAGGTCAACCAAATACTCCATTATCCGTATGCGTGGCAATGAGCCAAGCTTATATCGGTTATGACTTGCAAAATGCTCTTCACGAAGAATTATTAAATCGTGGTATTGAACATTTGCCAACTATGACAATGGTTACGCAAGTACTTGTTGATCAAAATGACCCAGCTTTCAAAAATCCTACAAAACCAATTGGTCACTTTATGACTAAGGAAGAAGCTGAATACGCAGAAAAAAATTATGATTATGTAGTAAAAGAAGATTCTGGCCGTGGCTATCGCCGTGTGGTAGCATCTCCTGCACCTAAAGAAATCATCGAGTTAGAAGCTATTAAGGGTTTAGTTGGTAAACAACTGATCGTTGCTTGTGGTGGCGGTGGTATCCCTGTAACAAGAGAAGGTAATGAACTTCATGGTGCAGCAGCCGTTATCGACAAAGACTGGACTAGTAGCTTATTGGCACAACAAATTGATGCTGATGTACTCGTTATTTTAACAGCTGTTGAAAAAGTTGCTATTAACTTTGGTAAAGAAAACGAACAATGGTTAGACGAAATCTCTGTTGAAAAAGCTAAAGAATACATCGAAGCAGGCGAGTTTGGTGAAGGCTCTATGAAACCTAAAGTAGAAGCTGCAGTAGCTTTTGCTGAATCTAAAGAAGGCCGTGTTTCCATTATTACATTATTAGAGAAATCTAAAGATGGTATAGCAGGAAAAACAGGTACACGTATCGTATTATAATAATATATAGATTTATAAGTATGCATTTTAACGTTTCGTTGAGGAGGTGCCCACATGATTATATTAGGAAAAGGTACTGTTATTACTCGCGACGCTGATAGACCTATCATTTATGATGGTGCTGTTGCTATCGACGGGACTCAAATTGTTGATATTGGTACATATGATGAGTTATGTAAAACTTATGAAAACGCAGAAATCATCGATGCTCACGGCGGATTGATTATGCCAGGTTTCATCAATGCACATCATCATATTTACTCCGCTCTTGCACGAGGCTTATCGCTGCCAGGTCCAGCACCGACTAACTTCGGTGAAATCTTGGAAGGACTTTGGTTCTACTTAGATAATAAATTGACGGCTCCTGATGTAAAAGCAAGCGCATTACTAACATATTTAGGCTGTATCGAAAATGGTGTAACCACTATTTTTGACCACCATGCTTCTTATGGTGAAGTTCATAATAGCTTATCTATTATTGCTGATGTAGCTAAACAGTTCGGCGTTCGTTCTTGTTTATGCTATGAAGTGTCTGACCGCAACGGCATAGATCAAATGAAAGCTGCTGTTGCAGAAAACGTACGCTTTGGTAAAGAAGCAAAACAAGATCCATCTAGACTTGCTGCTATGATGGGCTTACACGCATCCTTTACACTAAGCCCTGAAACATTAGATTATGTTAAAGCTCACAATGAAGATAAACTAGGTTACCATGTTCATGTTGCAGAAGGCCCTGAAGATGTGGCAGATAGTAAAGAAAAATATGGCATGACACCTGTTAGACGTCTTGTAGAGTCTGGCATTTTAGGTCCTAAGAGTATAGCAGGTCACTGCGTACACGTAACAGACCAAGATGTAGAATTATTGAAAGATTCTCAAGCTAAGGTTGTACATAACCCAGAAAGTAACATGGGTAATGCAGTAGGCACAACAGATATCTTGAAACTATTAGGTGCAGGTATCACAGTTGGTCTAGGTACAGATGGTTACACTAATGATATGCTCGAATCTTACAAAGTAGCAAACTGCCTTGTAAAACATGAGCAACATAAACCATATGTAGGTTGGGGCGAAGTTCCTCATATGCTATTTGAAAACAACCGTAAAATGGCGAATGAATTCTTCGATACTACAGTAGGTATCCTTAAAAAAGGTGCCGCGGCTGACGTAATCGTTCTTGATTACGCAGCACCAACGCCACTTGATGAAAATAACATCAATGGTCACTTATTATTCGGTGCTAATGGTATGTATGTGGTAACAACTATTAGTGATGGTGTACCACGTATGATTGATCGTAAATTACAAAGCATCGACAAAGCTGAAGTAATGAACGAAGTTTTAGCAACATCTAAAGGTTTATGGAAACGACTAAACCCATAACGCAAGCGCTTTAAAGGAGTGTGACATTATGAGTGACATTATGTATCCGGTAAGTTTCGGAAATTTGATGAACCACATTATGACTGAGTACAAGATGTACAATCGTATTTACAATGTAAATAAAATTCATCGTACGAATCATGATCAACGCTTATCTATCTTTGGTAAATCCATTGAAAACCCTGTAGGTCCTGCAGCTGGCCCTAATACACAGTTGGCACAAAACATTGTGGCTTCCTATGTAGCTGGTGCACGTTGCATTGAATTAAAAACTGTACAAATCATGTACGGTGAAGAATTAGGTATTCCTAGACCTTGTATCTACTCTGTAGACGAAGCATACAACGTAGAATGGTCTTCTGAATATAGCTGTGATGAAGCTGCTGATGAATACATCAAAGCTTGGTTCGCATTAAAATTAATCTCTAAAGAATTAGGATTAGGCGATCCAGATGGATTCTTGTTCATCATGAGTGTTGGTTACAACTTGGCTGGTATTAAGAGCCCAATGGTTGATAAATTTATCAACACAATGCGCAGTGCATCCCAATCTCCTATGTGGGATACATGCAAACAATGGTGTCTTGACCATGTAGATGAATTTGAACATATCGATGCTGATTTCATCAACTCCATTAGCGATGAACTTTGCCAAGCAATCACATTGTCCACAATGCACGGTTGTCCAGCTGAAGAAATCGAATCCATTTGTTCTTACCTTATCAGTGAAAAAGGCCTTCATTTATACTTGAAGTGCAACCCTACATTGTTAGGTCCAAAACGCATTAGAGAGTTGTTAGATAATGCTGGCTTTGAATACATTAAATTTGAAGACCATCAATTCGAAGTTGACCTTCAATTTGATAAAGCTGTTCCAATGTTAGAACGTCTTATCGCTCTTGGTGAAAAACATAACAAAATCTTTGGCGTTAAATTAACAAATACATTCCCTGTACAAATTAATAACAATGAATTGCCAGGCGAGCAAATGTACATGTCTGGTAAATCCTTGTTACCTGTAACAATTGGTGTAGCCGAGCTTCTAAGTGCTCAGTTTGGTGAACGTTTACCAATTTCTTATAGTGGTGGTGCTGTAAAACAAAATATCAAAGCCATCTTTGATTGTGGTATCTGGCCTGTAACAGTATGTACAATTCTTCTACAAGGCGAAGGTTACAATACTTTCAAAGCTTTGGCAGATGAAGTTGAATCTACTGATTACAATGCTGCATTAAAAGTTCATAAAGAACTTATCGCAGAACTTGCTAAAGACATCGCTGAAAATAAAGTATTCAAGAAGAGCGATGCAATGAAGAAAAAACGTGAAGCAATGCCTTCCTTCCCTGGTACACGTAGCTCTGACTACCACTGCCGCGTAGTGTGTGGTGCTTGCGTTCGCGTATGTCCTAACAGATGTAATGAAGTCGTTACTGTAAATGATGCTAAATTGATCGTCCATGTAGATCAAAGCTGTAATGAGTGTGGTAACTGTGCATGTCATTGCGTAGAACCTTGTCAACCATACAAGGATCGCATTACATTCTTCCACAATGCTGAAGCTTTAGCAGATAGTACAAATGATGGTTTCTACATCACAGGCACTAGCTGTGGTTACCGCTTCAAAGGTGAAGAAGCCGTATGTGACATTGATGCATTACCTGAAGAATTGAAAGGAGTTGTACATGCCTTCTGCAAAGAGCATGTGTACTATGTATCATGATTATCATACAACAAGGGGAATTGGTCTTAACTGATCGAATCCTTACCGGAGATTTATTAATCGATGGCGACAAAATTGTCGCCATCGATGAACACGTTCCTGTTCCAGAAGGAGCTAAAGTAATTGATGCAAAAGGTTGTTATGTATTCCCAGGATTTATAGATCCTCATACACACTTCCAAATGACTAATGCTTTAGCATCCACTGCGGATGATTTTGATAGTGGCACAAAGGCTGCTATCCTTGGTGGGACTACTTCAATTATCAATTTTGCTTCTCCTGAGGAAGGCTCCCTTTGTAAAGGTTTAGAGGTTCATAAGGAGCGTGCCGAAGGGCATTGCTCCTGTGACTACAAATTCCATATGGAGCTTGTAGAAATGAATGATACTGTGGCCAGTGAAATCCCAAAAGTGGTTGAGGGTGGTGTATCATCCTTTAAGGTATACTTAGCTTATGGCTTTCGTTTAACGGACCGTGAGATTTATGACGCCATTGAAGCTATAAAACCAACAGGCGCACTTGTAGGAGCTCATTGTGAAAATGGTGATCTCATCGATGCACTCGTTGCTGATAAGCGTAAGCGTGATGAATTAGATATACGTAATCATCCACTTACGAGACCAGCTATGATTGAATCGGAATCGATTAAACGATTTAGTACAATTGGCGCTTCTTTAGAGTATCCAGTACATATTGTGCATGTAAGTTCTAAAGAAGGTGTAGAAGAAATCCTTCGAGAACGCGCATTAGGTCATGCAGTGACTTGTGAAACATGTCCACAGTATTTGGTGCTTGATGAATCACGATATAGCTTGCCTAATTATGAAGGCGCTAAATATGTGATGAGTCCACCTCTTAGAACTAAAGTAGATCAAATGACATTGAAGGAAGCCCTATTAAATGGTACATTCCAAACTATTGGCTCCGATCACTGTAGCTTCAATTTTGAGGGTCAAAAATTAAAAAGTCGTCATGACTTTACCCGTATTCCAGGCGGTATTCCAGGTGCTGAAGAGCGGGGGATCGTCGCTTATGATGTATTGGTAAACCAATGCAATATGAGTGCCGTAGATTTTATGAAACTAGTTAGTGAAAACCCAGCGAAACTATATGGCATGTATCCTAAGAAGGGAACATTAGCCATAGGTAGTGATGGGGATATTACAATTGTTGATAAGAGCGTAGAGCACGTTCTTTCAAAAGAGTCTGCCCATACAAAGGCTGACTATATACCTTATGAGGGGATATCCGTAACCGGTAAGGTTCGCGATGTTATCCTTAGAGGTCACCATGTGGTACAAGATGGATCCTTAACAGAATCATATCTTGGTGAATGTATTCCTTAATGAAAGGAGGGCTATATATGTACCGCTTTCAAGTGAATGGCACCCAACATGAGGTTCAAGAGGATCAGCGTTTAATTGATTTCTTGCGAGCTGATTTGAAATTGACGGGCACTAAAGAAGGTTGTAGTGCGGGTGCTTGTGGTACGTGTACAGTAATTATAGACGGAAAGAAAGCTAAGGCTTGTGTAAGCAAATTATCCCAATTAGATGGTAAATCAGTTGTAACAATTGAGGGCCTAACTGAGAGGGAAAAAGCAGTATACACCTATGCTTTTGGTAAATGCGGAGCAGTACAATGTGGCTTCTGTATCCCTGGTATGATTATTAGTGCAAAAGCGTTGATTGACGAAAATAATAATCCTACAGCTGATGATGTTAAAAAAGCTATTTTAGGTAATATTTGTCGTTGTACAGGCTATGTGAAAATCGAAGAAGGCATTATGCTAGCCGCAAAAATGATTCGTGAGAACTTACCAGTTCCAGAAAAAGATACTAATGCAGCTGTAGGTGCTCCTTTACACCGTGTTGACGTAGAGGAAAAAGCATTAGGCACTGGTCAATATGCTGATGATATTCATATGGAAGGTATGATTTACGCTAAAGCATTGCGTTCTAAATACCCTCGTGCTAGAGTCGATCGCGTGGATGTTTCCAAAGCACTCGAACATCCTGCTTGTGTAACAGCTTTAACTGCTAAAGATGTACCATTCAATAAGACTGGTCACTTAGTGCCGGATTGGGATGTATTCATCGCAGAAGGCGATATCACTCGTTATGTAGGTGATGCTATTGCGTTGGTAGCAACAACTGAGAAGAAATACTTGGACGAAGTTCTTGCTCTCATTGAAGTTGATTATACAGAGTTAGAGCCTGTAGTAGATCCATTAGAAGCATTGAAACCAGATGCTCCTCAATTACATCCAAGTGGAAATGTATTGACTCGTCAAACATTATCTCGCGGCGATGTAGATAAAGCTATTGCAGAGGCTGCATTTGTAGTAACAAATCATTATTCCACACCTCAAACAGACCATGCATTCATGGAACCTGAATGTGCTGTAGCATATCGTGAAGGCGATGTAATACATTTATATTCCGGCAGCCAAAACGTTTACGATGATCGCCATGAGGTATCTCGTATGCTTGGTATTCCTGAGGAGTCTGTAAAAGTTCATAGCATGCTCGTAGGTGGCGGCTTTGGTGGTAAAGAGGATATGAGTGTACAGCATCATGCGTCTCTTGTGGCTTGGCTTACAGGTAAACCAACTAAGGTTCTCTTCTCCCGTCAAGAAAGTCTTAATATTCATCCTAAACGTCATGCGATGGAAATGGATATTACTACGGCTTGTGACGCAGAAGGTAACTTAGTAGCTAGTAAGGTAAATATCGTATCTAACTGTGGTGCTTATGCATCCTTAGGTGGTCCAGTACTTCAACGTGCAGGTACACACTCTTGTGGTCCTTACAAATTTGATAATTTTGCCTTTGATGGTGTTTGCGTTTATACAAATACTGTTCCTGGCGGTGCATTCCGTGGGTTCGGTGTAACACAAACTATCTTTGGTCAAGAACAAAATATTGATGAATTGGCTGCCTTAGTAGGTATGGATCCTTGGGAATTCCGTTATAAAAACGTTGTTCGTCCTGGTGACTCCTTACCAAACGGCCAGATTTGCTCCGACGAAACTGCATTAGCAGAATGTTTGGAAGCAGTAAAAGATGCATACTACGCATCTGACCGCACAGGCCTTGCAGTATGTTTGAAAAACAGTGGTATCGGTGTAGGTTTACCTGATACTGGCCGCGTTATCTTAGAAGTACGTGACGGTAAAGTTCGTATTCGTACTGGCGCTGCTTGTATCGGTCAAGGTATGGCAACTATGGCGACTCAAGTACTATGTGAAACAACTGGATTGGCTGCTGACAAAGTATTTGTAGAACGTCCTGATACAGTACGTACGCCAGACTCTGGTACAACTACTGCATCTCGTCAAACTGTATTCACTGGTGAAGCAACACGTAGAGCAAGTCTTCGCTTGAAAGAACTGTTAGAAACTAAAACATTAGAAGAATTGAATGGAGTAGAAATCTATGAAGAGTTCCTTGGCGAAACTGATCCATTCAACTCTGATAAACCACATCCAAAAAATCACGTTGCCTATGGTTATGGTGCTTGTGTAGCAACAATCGGTGAAGATAATAAAATTGCTGATTTACATGTAGCATACGACGTAGGTCGTGTAGTTAACCCACAATCTTGTACTGGTCAGGCTGAAGGTGGCGCAATTATGGGGATGGGGTATGCTGTAACAGAAGACTTCCCTTATAAAGATGGCTATGTAACAGCTAAATATGGTACTCTAGGTCTTCTTAGAGCAACACAATGTCCACCAATTCATGTAAGTTTGATTGAAAAGGGGACACCAGAACAATATGCATACGGCGCTAAAGGTATTGGTGAAATTTCCAGTATTCCAATTGCACCAGCTATTGCAAATGCGTATCGTCGTATCGACGGAGAACCACGTAGATCCTTGCCGATTCAACATACAGGTTATAAAAAATAGAATATTTGCTTAATGGGTAGGGGGCCATAGGCCCCTAGCCATCAAGGTTCCCACGTGAAGTCGATGAGATTTCTAAACTCTATCATGTACGATAGTATGACTATATTATTTAACTAGTAACTAAAACGTAAGATATGAGGTGATTCTTATGAGTAAAGCTATATCTGGTGTCGACCATGTAGATGGTATGCTGCCAATACCGCAATTATTTGCTTATGGCTTACAGCACGTACTAGCTATGTACGCTGGTGCAGTAGCAGTACCAATCATCATCGCACAAGCGATGAACTTACCTATTGAAGACTTAATTCGTTTGATTACGGCCGACTTGTTCACATGTGGTATTGCTACATTGATTCAAACATTAGGCATTGGTCCTATCGGTGGTCGTATTCCTCTTATTCAAGGCGTAACATTTGCTTCTGTAAGTCCAATGATTATGATTGGTCAGCAGCATGGTATGACAGCTATCTACGGTGCGATTATCATAGCTGGTCTCTTTACATTCTTTGTGGCTCCATTCTTTAGTCGATTGATTCGTCTATTCCCACCTGTAGTAACAGGCACTATCATTACTATTATTGGTATCAACTTAATGCCAGTAGCAGTTAAATGGATGGGCGGCGGTGCAGGTAATCCAAACTTTGGTGCTCCTATATATATTGCTCTTGGTGTAGCTACATTTGTTCTTGTTATTCTAACCTATCGATTTGGTAAAGGATTCATTGGTAATCTAGCAATCTTAGTAGGGCTTATTTTTGGTACAGCCCTTGCTATGATTTGTGGTATTACTGACTTCTCCGAAGTAGGTCGTTCTCAGTGGATATCCATTGTAACACCGTTCTACTTTGGGATTCCAACCTTTGATTTTGCTTCTATCATTTCTATGATTATTGTAATGCTCGTAGTTATGGTTGAAACAACTGGTGATAGTATTGCTGTAGGCGAAATCGTTGATAAACCTATCGGTCAAAAAGAGTTGGCCGCAGTACTTCGTGCTGATGGCTTATCTACTTTTATCGGCGGTATTCTTAACAGCTTCCCTTACACAGCGTTCGCTCAAAACGTAGGTCTAATCGCTGTAACACGCGTTAAGAGCCGCTTCGTTGTAGCAGCATCTGGTGTTATTCTTATTGTATTAGGTCTTTTCCCTAAACTAGCAGCTATCGTAGCTTGTATTCCAAATGCTGTTTTAGGCGGTGCTGGTATCGCAATGTTTGGTATGATCATTGCCAGCGGTATCCGTTCCCTTGGTAAAGTTAGCTTTGATGGTAACTACAACTTGATGTTAGTAGCGATCAGTATTGGTGTATCTATGATTCCTCTTGCGGCGCCTAACTTCTATGCACATTTCCCAGAATGGGTTCAAATTCTTTTGAACTCCGGTATCACAGCAGGTAGTATCGTTGCCGTTCTTCTAAATGTTGTATTCAACGGCTTCGGTTACAAAACTGTTAACGAACCTAATCGTGCAACACGTAAATACCGTCACTTCACACGATTCAAAGGTTATCCTAAACATTTCTATCAATAATATATAGTTAGACGAGTTTATTCTCATACGATTACATGTATTGTCTCTCACAGTAGAAATCTTGTTAGTATAGGTAAAACATCTATATACATGTTTTCGCTATTTTAAAGGTCTCACTCTAGTTCTAGGGTGAGGCCTTTTTTAATATGGAATCGTATACTACTTTGGTATATAATTAAATAATATTATTGCAAAGGAGAAGCATTATGAAAGACGAGCGATTTATAGTCACGTATCGAATAGAAGCAAGTTCATATGAAGAAGCAAAAGCAATTGCTTGGGCCGTTCAAGTAGAACAAACCATAGAGTTTCCTTATGAGTTTGTCAATGATCCATATATTAAAGAAAATATCACTGGTCGGTTAGATAGTCTTGAACCTATGGAACAAGATTCTGCGTATGTAAATGTTGGTATCATGCCAAATACTGTAATCGATGTATCTCGTTATTATGTGGCTCGTATTTCATACCTCGTAGATACTACGGCTTTAGAAGCGACACAATTTTTAAATGTTGTCTTTGGCAATTCTTCGTTACAGCCGCATATTTGGGTGGTAGATATTGAGTTGTGTCCAAGGCTTTACGATGTGTTTAAGGGACCACGATTTGGTTTGCATGGTATTCGTCGATTAGTGGAAACGCCGACACGTCCAATGATCCAAGCTGTTATAAAGCCGATGGGAACACCGAATGAAGAATTGGCTCGCATGTGTGGTGCGTATACACGCGGTGGGGCAGATGTGATTAAGGATGACCACGGCATCTCCAATCAGTCTTTTTCTCAATATAAAGATCGAGTAAAACGATGTGCTGCTATAGTGCAGGAAATGAATGCTAAACATAGTGCACATACCTTATATGCAGCTAATGTGTCTGGCGATGGTACAGACGTAATTGAACGTGCTTATTTTGCTAAAGAGGCTGGTGCCACGGCTCTCATGGTGGCGTCAGGTCTTGTAGGTTTTGGGTGGCTCCATAAATTAGCTACTGATGAGAAATTACGATTGCCTATTATTCATCATCCAGCTTACTCCGGTGGTTTTATAAGCCCTGGTACATCTGGTGTGGCAGACTATTTACAACTAGGCTTGTTGCCTCGTATCTTTGGGGCCGATATGCCAATCTTTGTTTCTTACGGTGGACGTTTTACTTTTACAGAAGAACAATGTAAAAGAATCTCATCGTATATTAAACAGCCGATGGGTTTGATGAAAGCAGCATGTCCTGCACCGGGCGGTGGAGTTACAGATGCACGCCTTAATGAACTAGTAGATTTGTATGGGAACGATACAATGTTCCTTGTTGGCGGTGATATGTTCCGTCGAGGTCCAGACATCGAATTAAATATGGCATACTTTGTAGAGCGTTTGACTTGCTTAAGTGAAAGAAGATAATGATAGTTTGTATTTACATAGCTTAATTTAATAGTTAAAGTAAATGACTAAGTTATCAACTTTCATAGAAATAATAGGTTTATGATTAAGTATATGGAGTGTTTTGATGAGTGAATCCTCACCGTTAGAGGTCCATGTCATTGCTAGTGGTAGCAAGGGCAATTGTACAGTAATAAAAAAAGGGAACTCCGTCATATTGCACGATGTAGGCATTAGTTGTCGTCGCATCGTCAATGGATTGAAAGAATTACATATCGATATGGCACAGGTAGAGGGGATTTTTATCAGTCATGAACATAGCGACCATATTGCAGGGCTACAGCAACTGTTGAAACGTTTTGATATTCCTGTGTATACGAAACAAGGGACATGGCGTGAGATACAGGACAAGCTCATCGTGCCAAAGAATCAGTTGATAGAACTGACTAAGGGAAGTCTAACACTCGGTAATCTTGTGGTGGAACCTTTTAGTGTGAGCCATGATGCGGCTGATCCAATCGGTATTAATGTCTTTACAGGCAAAGATAAGGCTACTGTCGTTACCGATACAGGTGTGATTTCCGATAGTATCTTACACCGTATGGATGACACGACCTTGTTAGTGTTAGAAGCTAACTATGACCCACATATGTTGCGTTTTGGTCCATATCAACCGTTTTTGAAACAACGGGTGGCTAGTGATGAAGGTCATCTAAGTAATGAAATGGCCGCGCAAGCGTTGCTTATGATGAAACGACCTGACTTTATGCAAGTTATTTTGGCTCACCGGTCTGAAAATAATAATAACGCGGTCCTTGTAACACAAACGATTGGCAAAATGCTCGTTGATGGGGGTGTTCGCATTGGACAAGAAATGAAACTACAACATGGGCAACCTAATGAAATTGTGTCTATGAAATCTGTAAAGAGGTAAAATATGAGATTTTATGTAGTTTGTATTGGTAAGCTAAAAGATGCTTACTTACGTGATGGCGTTGCGGAGTTTGTAAAACGGATGCGATCATACGGGGGAATTGCGATAACAGAACTGAATGAAAGTAAAATTGGAGATAAACCAAGTGATGCAGATCGTAAGCAAGTAGTAGATGAAGAAGGGGAACGATTATTAAAAGCTGTTCCAAAGAATTCCTATACTGTTTTACTTGATGTGTACGGTAAAACGATGTCTTCCGAAGATCTAGCGAAAACCATAGCAAAGCTAGAGGTAGATGGGGTTAGCGATATGGCTTTTATTATTGGCGGAGCCTTTGGTGTTAGTCAAACTCTACGTGAGTCTGTAAATTATAAATTATCCTTTAGCCCCATGACCTTTACTCACCAAATGGTGCGATTACTATTGGTGGAACAAATATATCGGGCTTCAAAAATTAATCGGAATGAACCATATCATTGGTGAGTTCCATAGTTTATAAATTTTATTCTAGTCCTTTAAGTAGGTGTAGTTAATATAACTTATACCCTAGGAATATACTTATAAATAATTTATATAAGGCTTTTATAAAAAAAGGAGTTTTATTATACCGTGTCGAATAGTATAATAAACCCAGATGTATTTGTAAGGAGGAATTCGCTATGAAAATTCAAGAAGTAATGAATAAATACCCTGTTACTGTTGGTAAAGATGCACCAATTTCTGATGTAGCTGATTTATTAGTTAAATACAATTTAACTGCTATATCCGTAGTGGATGACAATAATAAATTGGTAGGCATTATTTCTGAAGGTGATTTGCTTTATAAAAAAGTGCGCCCTCATGTACCTCACTATGTAAATGTTTTAGGCGCTAGCATCTATTACAATGGCATTGGCGAATACAATGCAAAGTTCAAAAAATTGTTGGCATCTCATGTTCATGAGTTGATGACTGATGAAGTAATTACGACTACACCAGATAAAGATGTAGAAGAAATTGTATCTGTTATGTTAGACCAACATTTGAAAAATGTACCAGTGGTAGATAAGGATTACCATTTAATCGGTATCTTGTCTCGCCGCGACATCATCAAATTGATCGCTAAAGATAACTAATTGGCATAATTATGTAAAACGTATAAAGACCACCCGTTTTGGGGTGGTCTTTTAGTGTAAATTGAGAAGAATTGCATTGACCTTGCATTTATGTTATTATTAGGAGTGCATAATATACTACAGAAATTTGGGCGTATTGCCCTTCGAGGAGGACATATTTTAAATGAAAGCAACTGTAAATCCTGTTGATCAACACGTAGTAACGTTAACTATCGAAGTACCTGCAGCTGAAGTAGACAAAGGCATTAAACAAGCTGTAAAACGCATTGCAGGTCAAGTAAACATCCCTGGTTTCCGTAAAGGCCATGCGCCTCGCCGTATTTTGGAAATGAATTTCGGTAAAGAAGCTATCTTAGAAGAAGCATTTGAAGTATTGGCTAGCCAAAACTACACTGCTGCTCTTCGTGAAAATGACATTGTTCCTGTATCTGAACCAGAAATCGAACGCGAACAGTTCGAAGAAGGTAAAGATTTGATCTTCAAAGCTACTGTAACTAAACGCCCTGAAGTTAAACTTGGCGATTACAAAGGCTTAGAAGCTGAAAAACAAGATGCTACAGTATCTGATGAGCAAATCGAAGAACAATTGAACAACATTCGTGAACAACAAGCGAAAATGGTTGTTGCTGAAGAAGGCGCTACAATTCAAAAAGACGACTTTGCAGTAATCGACTTCGCAGGTTCCGTTGACGGTAAACCATTCGATGGTGGTGAAGGTAAATCCTACCCATTACAAATCGGTTCTGGTAGCTTCATTCCTGGCTTCGAAGAACAATTGATCGGTGCTAAAGCGGGTGATGATGTAACTGTAAAAGTAACATTCCCTGAAGACTACTTTGTAGCAGAACTTGCTGGTAAAGAAGCAGAATTCAAAACTCACATCCATGACATTAAACGTAAAGAATTGCCTGAATTGAACGACGAGTTCGCAAAAGAAGCAAGCTCTTACGAAACTATTGAAGAATTGAAAAAAGATCTTCGCGCTAAAATGGAAGAAGAAGCTTCCCGTCGCGCAATCGATACTTACAATGCTGACTTGATTCAAACAGCTGTTAAAAATGCAACTGTTGAAATCCCAGAAGTAATGATCGAAGATCGTGTAGAACAAATGATTCAAGAATTAGCTATGAACATGGAAGGTCGTGGCTTGAAACTTGATGACTACTTGAAATTCTCCAACAAAACTATCGAAGATTTACGCTCTGAATACAAAGATTCCGCAGCTGAAAACGTACGCGCTGATTTAGTATTAGACGCTATCGCAACTGCTGAAGGTATCGAAGTAACTCCAGACGACATGAACCGTGAAATCTTCATTATGGCTCAAAACTTTGGGGCAGATCCTAAAGAGGTTTGGGATATTATTGCAAAAGAAGGTCGTGTAGCTATGTTGGCAGGCTCTGTAGCTCGCAAAAAAGCAGCTCGATTCATTATTGATAATGCAAAAGGCGCTGAAGCGGCTGAATAATAGTTTGCTCAACTAGGTACATGAAAAGGTGATTACATGTATGTACCAATCGTAGTTGAACAAAGTGAACGCGGCGAGCGTTCCTATGATATTTACTCTCGCTTATTAAAGGATCGCATTATCTTCCTCGGTGGTCCCATCGATGATAATGTGGCAAATGCAGTTATTGCGCAAATGCTATTCCTAGAAGCAGAGGATCCTGATAAGGATATCCATTTGTACATTAATAGCCCCGGTGGTGTTGTAACTGCCGGTATGGCTATTTATGATACGATGCAATATATCAAACCAGATGTGTCTACCATTTGTGTAGGCTCTGCAGCGAGCATGGGTGCTGTGCTTTTAACAGCAGGTACAAAAGGCAAACGCTATGCGTTACCTCATGCACGCGTTATGATTCACCAACCATTAGGTGGTGTACAAGGGCAAGCATCTGAAATTGAAATCCATGCCCGTGAGATTCTTCGCATGCGTGAAGAGTTAAATGGTATCTTAGCTTCTCGCAGTGGACAAGATATTGAAGTAGTCGCTCGCGATACAGATCGCGATAACTTCATGAGTGCTCAGGATGCCGTTGAATACGGTTTAATCGATGAGGTGCTCACTAGAGAACCTGTAGAAAGCAAGTAATGGAGGCGCCCCTTGGCAAAAGATAAAGACACTATGCGCTGCAGTTTTTGTGGACGCACAAGCGAAGAAGTCCGCAAATTAGTGGCGGGTCCTAATGTTTACATTTGTGATGAATGCGTTGAAGTATGTGAACGTATCATCGCTGATGAGTTAGGTGCTGTTGAAACGGACGACTTCAACTTAAAAGAATTGCCAACGCCGAGAGATATTAAAGCTCATCTTGACGAATATGTTATTGGTCAAGATGATGCTAAAATCTCTTTAGCTGTGGCTGTATATAATCACTACAAACGCTTACAAACAGATAATGTAGTAGATGATGTAGAATTACAAAAGGCTAATGTATTGTTCATTGGTCCTACTGGTAGTGGTAAAACACTATTGGCTCAAACCTTAGCGAAAATGCTAGAAGTGCCATTTGCTATTGCAGATGCTACAAGCTTAACTGAAGCTGGTTATGTAGGGGAAGATGTAGAAAATATCTTGCTCAAAATTATCCAAGCTGCAGATTATGATATAGCTCGGGCAGAGCGCGGCATTATCTATATCGATGAAATCGATAAGATTGCGCGTAAGTCTGAGAATCCTTCCATTACACGTGACGTGTCTGGTGAAGGTGTACAACAAGCATTGCTTAAAATCTTAGAAGGTACTGTTGCTTCTGTTCCACCTCAAGGTGGTAGAAAGCATCCAAATCAAGAAATGCTTCAAATCGATACGACAAATATTCTCTTTATTTGTGGTGGTGCATTTGATGGTATGGATAAGGTTATTACTAAACGTACCGCTAAGAAGACCCTTGGTTTTGGTGCAGACGTGCAACGTAAAGAAGAACGTAATGTATCTGCTATCTTAAAAGATGTTGTACCTGAAGATTTATTGAAGTTTGGTTTGATTCCTGAGTTCATTGGTCGTTTGCCTGTTATGGTAACATTAGATCAATTGGACAGAGATGCATTAATCCAAATTTTGACAAAGCCTAAAAATGCATTAACAAAACAATATGAAAAAATTCTATCCCTTGATGGTGTAGAGTTAACTTTCACTGAAGATGCATTAGAAGAAATCGCTGATGAAGCATTACAGCGAAAAACAGGTGCTCGTGGTTTACGTGCTATCATTGAAAAGGTGATGAAACGCGTTATGTTCGAAGTTCCTTCCATGCCGGAAGTAACTAAGTGCATCGTGAATCGTGAATCCGTGCTGAGCACAGGTGAACCTATACTCAAAAATGAGGCAGACCAAGACATCCAGTTGAAATCGTAATTCGAAGAAACTCATTTCTGTGTAGGAATGAGTTTCTTTTCATAATATAAATACCTGGAGGAAGTATGAATTTACTCGAAATTGGGATCCCTACCGTACCTCTTAGAGGCATGGTTGTATACCCAAATATCGTGATTCACCTCGATATCGGTCGAGACAAATCCATTAAAGCGGTAGAGGCCGCGATGAACGAGGATCGCATTTTAGCAGTTGTGACCCAAAAGGATGACGCTGTTGATGCTCCGACCGTTCATGATTTAGCCCAAATGGGTACATTAGTAAAAATCAAGCAAATGTTACGCTTACCAGGTGGTATTGTACGTGTTCTTGTAGAGGGCATTACACGTATTCGCGTAATGAATATTACAAGTATGGATCCGTACTATGTAGGGGACTACGAACGCGTAGCCTCTGAGTTTGAAGATGATGTGGAGTTAGAGGCTTACCGTCGTCTCGTGCAGTCTAAATTCGGTGAATGGGCAGAGGAAGCTAAATCTGTTACAGATGAAGGTGTAACGCGCGTTATGGAATTGCGTGACCCATGTGAATTAGCTGACCAAGTTGCATTCTTGTTGCCAATCAATAATTTGAAACGCCAAGAGTTATTAGAGGAATTATCCGTAGCTCGTCGTCTCAACATGATTGTAGGCATTTTAAATATGGAGTTACAAATCTCTGATCTGGAAAATTCCATTAATAATCAAGTGCGTCAATCCATGGAAAAAGCGCAAAAAGAATACTTCTTGCGCGAAAAAATCCGCGTTATCCACGATGAGTTAGGTGACAAAGGTGATCCAGAGGAAGAGGCAGAAGAATTACGCGTCAAATTGAAAGCACTGAACTTAAGTGAAGATGTACATACGCGTATTGATAAAGAAATTTCTCGTTATAGCCGCATGCCGCAATTGATGCCTGAAGCAACAATTCTGCGCAACTACCTAGACTGGGTATTGGCTTTACCGTGGAATGAATTGACTGAGGACCGCTTAGACATTAAGGAAGCTCATGCAATGCTTGAGGCTGACCATTATGGCCTTGAAAAGGTAAAAAAACGCATCCTTGAATTTTTAGCTGTTCGTAAGTTAACTGGTAAAAATAGTGGTTCTATCCTCTGTTTAGTTGGTCCACCAGGGGTTGGTAAAACATCCTTGGCCACATCTATTGCTAAAGCGATGAACCGTAAGTTTATCCGTGCATCTTTAGGCGGTGTTCGGGATGAAGCTGAAATCCGTGGTCATCGTCGTACGTATATTGGTGCATTACCTGGTCGTATGATTCAAGGTCTTAAGAATGTAGGGACCAAGAACCCTGTATTCTTATTGGATGAAATTGATAAACTCGCATCTGATTATAAAGGTGATCCATCCTCTGCCTTGTTAGAGGTGTTGGACCCTGAACAAAATAGTACATTTAGCGATCACTTCATCGAGGTACCGTTCGATTTCTCCGAAGTATTCTGGATTACTACGGCTAACGTAGCATCTAATATTCCTGGTCCGTTGTTAGACCGTATGGAAATTATTGAATTATCCAGTTATATGGAGGAAGAGAAACTAGAAATCGCTAAGCGGTACTTAACTCCTAAGCAAATTAAGAAAAATGGCCTTGAAGACTATAAGGTTAAATTATCTGATGCTGTGTTGAGAAAAGTAATCTCCGAATATACTCGCGAAGCTGGTGTTCGTACCTTAGAAAAAACAATAGCTAAGATTTGCCGTAAGATCGCATTCAAAGTAGTTGAAGAAGGTGGCGATGCACCAAAAGTAACTACTAAGAATCTTCATGAGTTCTTAGGTGCTCCGATTTTTATTGACCAAGAACGGGAAAAGAAACCGCAAGTTGGCTATGTAAATGGCTTGGCTTGGACTTCTGTTGGTGGCGTAGTATTACCTTGTGAAGCTACGACTATGAATGGTACAGGTAAATTGGCATTAACTGGTAGCTTAGGCAAGGTTATGCAAGAGTCTGGCCAAGCGGCTATGAGTTATATTCGCCACAATGCAAAAGCATTAAAAATTGAAGAAGATTTCTATAAGAAACTCGATATTCACGTTCACTTGCCAGAAGGGGCAACGCCTAAAGATGGTCCTTCTGCAGGTATTACAATGACATTGGCTATGGTATCTATTTTGACAAACCGCAAGGTTCGTTCTGATATTGCCATGACTGGTGAAATTACATTGCGTGGCCGCGTATTGCCAATAGGCGGTTTAAAAGAAAAATTATTAGCAGCCTTGTCAAATGGCATTAAAGAGGTATTGATTCCAAAAGGCAATGAAAAGGATATTGCAGAATTACCTGATATTGTAAAAGAAGGACTCATTATTACGCCAGTTAAGACAATGGATGAAGTATTAGCAAAGGCACTTGTGTAATGCAAAAAAAGAAAAAATCCACTAAACAAATGGGGCCAAAACCACAATATACACGAAAAGAACCGAAGGGGCCTCGTATTATAGCAGCAAAATATAATACCTCCTGTGTGAAGGCGGACCAATATCCTGAAGGGGATACTGTGGAAATCGCTTTCCTAGGACGCTCTAATGTGGGCAAATCTTCGCTGATTAACTCGTTGTGTAATTATCGTGGGTTAGCACTCGTTAGTGGTCAACCAGGTAAGACTAAGACGATAAACTATTTTGATATTGAGTCAAAAGAGGATATTTCTGAAACAGAGGAACGCCGTTATCATTGGTTCCTCGTAGACCTTCCTGGGTATGGTTTTGCAAAGACAAATAAAGGAAACCGCAATTTGTGGTCTTCCTTTATTGCTGATTATATTTTACATTCTGAACGATTGATGTTGTTGTGCTTGCTTATCGATGGTCGTCATCCAGAGATGCCTATTGATAAGGTGGCCTACGACTGGCTTGTTGAGGCTGGTGTGCCACTACAAATTGTAGTCACTAAAGCTGATAAGCTAACAGCTAAAGAAAAGTCCGCGAACTTGGCTAAAATTAAGGACATGTATCCAACGGATACACCGCCTATTTTATATAGCTCCTTGAAACATACAGGTCGTGAGCTTTTACAACAACGGATTAATAAAGTTCTAGTAGGAGATGAAGCATGAGTCAAACCAATGAGTTAGAGATTATGGAACGTATTGCTCTAGATTTAGAGGGCGTTGAAGAGTCTCTTGCATCATCTTTTAATACAGGTGCAGAAGACTTTAATGCACTGATTCGACCATTATCAGCGGCTGGTGGTAAGCGTTTACGCGCTCAATTATGTTTGTTGATTGCTAACGCAGGTACATCTGTAGAACGTGAGCGTATTAGAATTGCAGAAGCTGTAGAAATGCTTCATTTAGCAACACTGATTCACGATGATGTATTAGATCAAGCTGAGATTCGTCGTGGTGAAGATACGATTCATATGCACAAAGGCAATAAAGTCGCTATTCTTAGTGGTGATTACTTATTTGCAAAGGCTTTCCAAATCGTATCTGAAATGCCTAATATAAAGTACTTACAAATCTTTTCCCATATCATTACATGTCTCGTAGAAGGCGAGTTCATGCAAATGGAAGACGTATATCGTATCGATCAAGGGATTGAGCGCTATTTGACTAAGACTCAAAAGAAAACAGCGGACTTCATGGAAGGCTGTATGGGACTTGGCGGACTATTGGGGGGCTGGCAGGAGTCTGAAATCGTCGAGTTGAAGAAATATGGTCATGCATTAGGAATGGCATTCCAAATTACTGATGATATTATGGACTATTGTGAAACAACAGAAACTACAGGGAAACCTGTAGGCAATGACCTTCGAGAGGGGTTATTGACCTATCCTTTATTAAGTATTGTTAATGATGATAATAAAGATACACTGCTTGCAAATATTAAGGCTTTAAGCAATGGTGGTAACGAGCAAGATATCATTGATTACGTTATCGCTCAAGGTGGTATTGACAATACATTAGCTGTAGCTGACAAATATTGCAAAGATGCGTTAGTCGCGCTTACTGCAATACGTGATTTCCCAGGGAAGGAATTCCTTGTAATGACTGTAGAAAATCTAGCTAATAGAAAGGTATAATATGGAACCGTTCGAACCAAAACCGGATTTCGAATATCCCATAAAAAAACCTTCTTTTGATAGTGTTGTTCGTCAAAAGCGTCGCGAAGCAGAATTAAAGGCTGAGCAAGAACAGTATAAGGTGGCAAATCAACGAGTTCCTGAAGAACCGGACGATGAACCTATTTATACTGAGATGGAACAGAAAATGATGGATGAAGCACGAGAAATTTCTCTTGTGGGCCATTTATCTGAATTGCGAAAACGTCTTATTATAATGGCTGTTGCAATTGTCATAGGAACTTGTATTTCATATTATTATATAGACTTATTATTGGAAATACTCTTAAAGCCAGCTGGTAAGCTTTATTATATGAAACCTACGGAGGCTTTCTTTACCTATATGAAGGTGTCTGTAGTAGGTGGTCTTATTATAGCGGCGCCCATTATATTGCATCAGATTTGGTTATTTGTTAAGCCTGCATTGACGGTGCGAGAAAAACAGTTGTCTAACTGGATCTTACCAGTAGCGATTGGTTTATTTGGTGTTGGCATTGTATTTTCTTATTCTCTTGTATTGCCTGCTGCCGTGAAGTTCTTTATGGGCTTTGCTACTGACGAATTACAACCGATGTTTTCCATTGGTCAGTATATGGACTTTGTGTTGTCCTTTGTACTACCTTTTGGATTTATCTTTGAATTGCCATTGATTTTAATCATCTTGGGATATTTCAACTTAATTACATCACGTTTTTTAAAAACGAAACGAAAGATATTTATTCTTATATCCTTTATCATAGGTGCTGTCATTTCACCCACACCGGATATGTTCTCTCAAACGATGATTGCATTACCTATGATATTGCTATATGAAACGAGCCTGTTTGTATTGGCTAAGATTATGAAGCGCTAAGGAGTATTTTTAGGAGGAACGATGAAAACCTACGAAAATTTAACCACATATAACCCCGGTGAAATAGAAGGGAAATGGTATTCTTATTGGGAAAATCAAGGATACTTTCACGAAGAAGTAGACACTAATAAAGAGCCTTTCAGTATCGTATTACCGCCTCCTAATGTAACTGGTATGCTTCACATGGGGCATGCACTAGATAATACGTTGCAAGATATCCTCATCCGTTTTAAACGAATGCAAGGCTATAATGTATTGTGGATGCCTGGTACTGACCATGCTGGTATTGCTACTCAAATCAAAGTAGAAGAGATGCTTGCTAAAGAAGAAGGCAAATCTCGCTATGATTTAGGTCGTGAGAAATTCGTAGAACGCGTATGGGAATGGAAAAAAGAATACGGTGATACTATCGTAAAACAAATTCGTAGCCTTGGCGCATCTTGTGACTGGACTCGCGAACGCTTTACATTGGATGATGGGTACTACCATGCAGTGCGTGAAGTATTCGTAAGCCTTTATGAAAAAGGGTTGATCTATCGTGGTGAGCGCATCATCAACTGGTGCCCTCGTTGCGCGACGGCTTTATCTGATGTAGAAGTTGAACATGAAGATGAACATGGCCATTTATGGCATATTAAATATCCTGTAAAAGGTGAAGATAATCGCTTCGTAGTGGTAGCGACGACACGTCCAGAAACAATGTTCGGTGACGTGGCAGTAGCGGTAAACCCTGAAGACGATCGTTATAAAGATCTAATCGGTAAAACTTTGATATTACCATTCGTTAACCGTGAGATTCCTGTAATTGCCGATGACTATGTAGATGCTAGCTTCGGTACAGGTTGTGTAAAAATTACGCCTGCTCATGACCCTAACGACTTTGAAATGGGCCAACGCCACGATTTAGAGTCTATCGTTGTTATGAACAATGATGCCACAATGAATGAAGGCGCTGGTAAGTTCAATGGTTTGCCTCGTGAAGAAGCGCGTAAACAAGTAGTAGCTGAACTTCAAGAGTTAGGCTTGCTTGAAAAAATCGATGACCATGATCATGCGGTAGGTCATTGCTCCCGTTGTAATACAATTATCGAGCCAATGGTATCTAAACAATGGTTCGTAGATATGAAACCATTGGCAGAGCCAGCTCTTAAAGTCGTTAAAGAACATGAAGTAGAATTTGTTCCTGAACGCTTTACTAAAACATATGTAAACTGGCTTGAAAACATCCGGGACTGGACGATTTCTCGTCAATTATGGTGGGGCCATCGTATTCCTGCATGGTACTGTGATGACTGCGGCGAAACTATTGTAAGTCGTGAAGACATTACAGAATGTCCTCATTGCCATGGTCATGTTACACAAGACCCAGATGTTCTTGATACGTGGTTTAGCTCTGGTTTATGGCCATTTGCTACCATGGGCTGGCCTAAGCAAACACCAGAGCTTAAACAATGGTACCCAACAAGTGTTCTTGTAACTGGTTACGATATCATCTTCTTCTGGGTAGCGCGTATGATCTTCATGGCTCTTGAGTTCAAACATGAAATTCCGTTCAAACACGTATTCATCCATGGTCTTGTTCGCGATAGCCAAGGTCGTAAGATGAGTAAATCCTTAGGCAATGGTATTAATCCACTCGATGTTATCGATCAATTTGGTGCCGATGCATTGCGTTTCACTCTTGTAACAGGCAATACACCTGGTAACGACATGCGTTTCTACATGGAGCGTGTGGAAGCGAACCGCAACTTTGCTAACAAAATTTGGAATGCCTCTAAATTTGTATTGATGAATCTTACCAATTATGATGAAAGCTTCGTTCCAACTGACGATGATTTAACATTAGCTGACCAATGGATTATTCAAAAATACAATGAAACAGTACAAAGCGTAACATCTAACCTCGATAAATTCGAATTAGGTGAAGCAGCAAGTTCCGTATATGACTTCATTTGGAATACGTACTGTGACTGGTATATTGAATTGGCGAAACCTCGTTTGTATAGTGAAAGCAACGAACGCGATCGTCGTACAGTTCAATACTTGCTCGTAACAATCTTGCGTCACATGCTTGAATTGTTACATCCGTTCATGCCGTTCGTAACGGAACATATTTGGCAACACTTGCCTCATGAAGGGGACAGCATCGTAGTTACTAAATGGCCAGAAGCATTGAGCTTCGACAATCTTGACAGCGCAGCACGTCAAATGGAAGTGATGATGGATGCCATTAAAGGCATTCGTAACATGCGTGCTGAAATGAATGTGCCATTAGGTAAAAAAGCAGAGGTTATCGTGGCACCTACAGATCCAACATTAGCTCAAACTGTAGCAGACCACAGCGACTACTTCGTAACATTGGCTTGGGCTGAAAAGGTAACAATCCTCGGCGCCAACGATGCTAAACCAGAAAATGCGACTGTAACAGTTGTAAATGGTATGGAAGTATACCTCTTGCTTAAAGACTTGATTGATGGCGAAAAAGAAAAAGAGCGTATCGGGAAGGAAAAAATTCAATTGGAAAAAGAAATTTCCCGTTTGGAAGGCAAATTGTCCAACCAAGGCTTCCTTGCAAAAGCTCCTGAAGCTGTAGTAGCGAAAGAAAAAGAAAAGTTAGAAGAATATAAACAAAAACAACAAGCGTTATTGGAACGTGAAGCGTTCCTTGAAACCTTATAATAGGAGGTTTATATGACATATCAAGAGGCCTTAGCCTATTTAGAACAGGCATCCTCATTCGGTATTAAGCCTGGCCTTGAACGAATTACAGCTCTTATGGAGGCCCTTGGGAATCCGCAAGAGGATTACAGAATTGTTCATGTCACAGGTACGAATGGTAAGGGCTCGGTTACCTCATATATTTCCTACGCACTGTTTACAAGTGGATTACGGGTGGGGCGATTTACATCGCCTCACCTTCAATCCTATACGGAGCGAATTCAAATCAATGATGGAAATATTACGGAGGAAGCCTTCGGTGAATTAATCAATCGTGTAAAAGCGGCAGTAGATACTATCATTAGTAATGGGGTAGAGGCGCCGACGCAATTTGAAATGTTGACGGCAGCCGCATTCTTGTTCTTTAAAGAACAAGGTGTAGACTATGCTGTAGTAGAAGTTGGTTTAGGTGGACTGCTAGACTCTACTAATATCGTTACTCCTAAAGTGTCTGTTATTACTAATGTAACTGTGGATCATCAAGCTTACTGTGGTGATACTGTTGAGGAGATTGCACGTCATAAAGCGGGCATCATTAAATCTAAAGTACCTGTAGTGACAGCTGCGCAAGGTACGCCTCTCAGTATTATTGCGGACGTAGCTAAAGAAAAGAATGCTAAGTTATATGCTTTCAATAAAGATTTTGGCATCGATAGTCGCAGTGCTGTAACAGGTGGTCAAATGATTACGGTCAGTACCAATGATGCAGCGCCTGCTATGCTCTTTACGACGATGGTTGGCATTCACCAATCTGTAAATCTCGCTTGTGCCTTAGTGGTTGTACGTTTATTGATGAAAGACGATAAGAGTATCAGTGAAGAAACGATGCGCGAAGGTTTTGCTTGCACTACGTGGGCTGGTCGTTTTGAAGTTAAACGCGGTCTAAATCGTACCTTTATCTTTGATGGTGCTCATAATGCGGCAGGGGCTGAGTCTTTTGCTATGGCGTATGCTGAATTGTTTAAAGATGCTCCAAAAACAATCGTTATGGCTATTCTTAAAGATAAGAACCAAGAGGCGATTATTCGTGAAGTCGTTAAGGCTGGGGATACAGTACTTGTTGTACCGGCGCCAACAGATAGAACGGAAGTACCCGAAACTTTGGTTGAAGTGATTCGACGCACTGTTCCAAAGGCGACGGCTCAAACTGCTGATTCTGTTGAGGGCGCTTTAGCATTGGCTTATAAGCATACCCAGACTGGTGATATTATCGCCGTATGTGGTTCGTTATATATTTTAGGGAATGCTCGTCAATGGTTTAACCATGAGATGAGTCACTAAGGTGCAATCATGGAACTCTCGCTTATTCCTAATCAGAAACGCCTTACCTTTTATATTGAACGATTAATCTATGGTGTTGTGGTTGCTATGCCATTACAACCGATGGTGGGGGATGTACTCCTCTGGCTGGCTATAGGGCTTGCACTATATGATTTAATTTCTACTAAATCATTGAGTTTACCTACAGGATACTTGTCTTGGTCGGTGATGATCTTTGTTATATGGACTGGTATATCATCGCTCCTGTCACAGAACTGGGATTGGTCCATTCAAAGTTGGTTCTCTCAAATTGTAGCAGGTGGGGGGATGTACTATTTAGTGCGTACCTATATTCAAACGCCTAAACAATGGAACTATTTTCTTCGTGCTTTTTTAGGTACCGCAGTTCTCGTCTGTGTTATTGGTGCCTATCAGTATCTATTTATTCCTAACATACATATAAAAGAATGGGTAGATGCTGCTCAGTTTCCAAAATTGATGCGACGCATGGCATCAACATTACAAAATCCTAATTTGTTAGGGGCTTATTTGTTGATGGTATTAAGCGTATGCATCAGTTATATTCTCGTCTATATGAAAGAAAATCGTACCCGTGACGTGGTGACGATGTTCATCATAGGTATTATTTTATTTTTAACGATGCTCTTAACCTATTCTCGTGGTATTTGGATTAGCTTTGCCGCTATGACTCTCTATTGGGCTATCTTTGTAGAACGTCGTCTTTTCCTATCCTTGTTAGCTGTACCGATAATTCTGTACTTCTATGATGGTGAAATAGCGTCACGACTTTGGTCCATCTTCCAAGGTCACGATACATCGGCAGATCTTCGTTGGGCATTGTGGGATAGCACGACATATATCATACGAGAAAATCCTATCTTTGGTATTGGTTGGAATACATTCTACTTAGTCTATCCTGAGTATAACTATTATATTCAAGGCCCTAATGTATTAATGTATCATGCTCACAATTTATATTTGAACATTTTAGCCGAAATAGGTATTCCTGGTTTGCTATCATTCCTCGCAGTTATCGTAGGTCATGTAATTACATCTATACGATTAAAAGGGGATCTATTCCGACAAGCAGCACAAATAGGCGTAGGCGCCTTAGCGGTGGCTGTTCTCGTTAGTGGTTTATCTGACTTTGAGCTCTATAGCCATCAAGTGACTATAGTATTTTGGCAATTGCTAGGATGGGTGGGGGCCTTTGTAAAAGTACAACTTTCAGCGAATGACCATACTTAATAGTTATAGCTTGTATAATTAGGATGTTTTATGGTAGCTATATAATTTCATAATATGATATAATTAATACATACCTTGGTAAGGTAAGTTTAAGTATGATTAACCGGTTTTCTAATGTTAGAGATAATTGAACATTATTGCTTGCATTTGAAAACCGGTTTTTTGCATATCATTGTATCTTTATAGGGAGGTGTACGGTTCATTTCTTGTGTATAGGATGTTGTTTTTATATTGAGAAGGTTCTATATATTGTATAGAGATAGTTCGATTTAACCTAAAAACATCAATATATACCATCAAATCGATAATTCCTGTGAGTTATAACGATGTGAATAAAACTTATGTGAAAATATGAAAATCTATGCGTTTTAGTCATAATGCACCCATAAAGTGTGACGAAAAATACATTTTAGTCATATAAGTTGACAATACATTGGATGTGGACTACGATGAAGTCGGTTTAAGGAACGACCAAGAGATCAAACTGTCGTTTATACAATGTTACTCTTAAAGGAGATGGTAATGGTGATAGACATCAAAGACCGCGTTAAATGTGCGGCCCTCCAAGGTAAAATTGTCACTGCTTATGATGCAGCTCTTTTGATTAACCCTAACGATAAAGTTGGTATTTCCGGCTTTACTCCATCTGGTTATGCAAAAGCAGTGCCATTGGCTTTGGCAGAAAGAATGGAAAAAGAACCATTCAAAATTGATTTGTGGACAGGTGCTTCTGTAGGTGATGAAGCCGATGGTGCATTGACACGTGCAAATGGCATTAATCGTCGCTTCCCTTATCAAACTAATAAGGATACACGTAAAGCCTTAAATAGCGGCGATGTTAAATACATCGATATGCATTTAAGTACAATGGCACAAAATGTTCGCTATGGTTTCTTTGGTGATTTAGACGTAGCTATCGTAGAAGTTTGTCAAATTAATGAAGATGGCTCTTTAGTACCTACTACATCTGTTGGTAACTCCCCAACATTTGTTAGCCAAGCTAAAAAGGTTATCGTAGAAGTTAACGTTTCTCAACCATTATCTTTGGTTGGTATGCATGACATCTATGAACCTCTTGATCCACCACATCGTAAACCAATTCCATTGGAAACACCTGGTGATCATATCGGTACTGATGCCATTCCTTGTGATCCAAGTAAAATTGTTGCAGTAGTACCTTGTGATGTTCCTGATACTACAAGACCTTTGGCACCTATCGATGATGATGCAAAAGCAATGAGTCAACACCTTATCAAGTTCTTTGAACAAGAAATTGCAGAAGGTCGTTTACCTAAGAACTTGCTTCCATTGCAATCTGGTGTAGGTTCCGTAGCAAATGCTGTAATTAGTGGCCTTGCTAAAGGACCATTCACAGATTTGTCTATCTATACAGAAGTAATCCAAGATGGTATGTTCGACTTGATTGATGCAGGTAAAGTAACTGTATGTTCTGGTACTGCATTAAGTCCTTCTCCAGACGGGTTGAAACGTTTCTATGCAAATATCGATGAATACCGCAAAAAAATTATTCTTCGTCCGCAAGAAATTTCCAATAACCCTGGTATTGCTCGTCGTATTGGTGTCATTGCCATGAATACCGCTATCGAATTTGATATTTTTGGCAATGTAAACTCTACTCATATCATGGGTAGCAAAATGATGAACGGCGTTGGCGGTTCTGGTGACTTTGCACGTAGTGCATATCTCACAATCTTCTGTACTAACTCCGTTGCTAAAGGTGGCGACATCAGTTCTATCGTTCCATATGTATCTCATGTGGATCATCCAGAACATGACACTATGATTTTCTGTACAGAACAAGGTGTTGCTGACTGCCGTGGTTTGAGCCCAGTGGAAAGAGCTCGTTTGATTATTGAAAAATGTGCTCACCCAGACTACAAACCTATGTTAACTGAATACCTCGAAAAAGCACTCGCTGCAACTAAGAATGCCCATACACCTATGTTGCTTGACGAAGCTCTTTCTTGGCATAAACGCTTCACAGAAACTGGAAGCATGAAAAAATAACCTGTTTTTTTAGGAGGATGATGAAAACATGGCTTACGAAAACTTAAAAGCCCAAATTGCTGAGTATAACAAACTTTGTGACGAAAAAAGTGCAAAAACTCCAGAACGTCAAAATTTAAAATATAACCGTGTATACACACCAGTTGATATTGAAGGTTTTGATTATGAACGTGATTTGGGTATGCCTGGCGAATTCCCTTACACTCGTGGTGTACAACCTACTATGTACCGTGGTCGTTTCTGGACAATGCGTATGTATGCAGGCTTCGCAACAGCTGAAGAATCCAACAAACGTTACCGCTACCTAATCGAGTCTGGTGCGACTGGTCTTTCTTGTGCATTTGACTTACCTACTCAAATCGGTTATGACTCTGACGATGCAGTTGCAGAAGGCGAAGTTGGTAAAGTAGGTGTAGCGATTGACTCCTTGGCAGATATGGAAATCTTGTTCGACGGCATCGACCTTGGCAAAGTATCCACTTCCATGACAATCAACGCTCCAGCATCCGTTTTGTTGGCAATGTACATTGCAGTAGCTGAAAAACAAGGTGTACCTTCCACAGAATTGAAAGGTACAATTCAAAATGATATTTTGAAAGAATACGCAGCTCGTGGCACTTACATTTTCCCACCAAAACCATCCATGCGTTTGATCACTAATATCTTCGAATATTGTTCTCAAAATGTTCCAAAATGGAACACAATTTCTATCTCCGGTTACCACATCCGTGAAGCAGGTTCCACAGCAGCACAAGAAATCGCATTCACAATTGCTGATGGTATCGCATACGTAGAAGCAGCTTTGAAAGCTGGTCTTGATGTTGATACATTTGCTGGTCGTCTTTCCTTCTTCTGGAATGCTCATAACAACGTACTTGAAGAAGTTGCTAAATTCCGTGCATCCCGCCGTTTATGGGCAACAATCATGAAAGAACGTTTTGGTGCTAAAAAACCAAAATCCATGATGCTTCGTGTACATACTCAAACAGCTGGTTCCATGTTGACTGCACAACAAGTTGATAACAACATTGTTCGTGTTGCTCTTCAAACTGCAGCTGCTGTAATGGGCGGTACTCAATCCTTACATACAAACTCTCGTGACGAAGCTTTGGCACTTCCTACAGAAGCATCTGTACAAGTAGCTCTTCGTACTCAACAAATCGTGGCTTACGAATCTGGTTTGGCTGACGTAGTTGACCCATTGGGTGGTTCCTACTATGTAGAAGCTATGACTAACGCTATCTATGACGAAGCTATGGCATACATTAAGAAAATAGATGAAATGGGCGGCGCTGTAGTAGCAATCGAAAAAGGCTACATCCAAAAAGAAATTCAAGAATCCGCTTACAAATGGCAAATGGAAGTTGAATCTGGCTTGCGCACAATCGTTGGCGTAAACAAATTCCAAGTTGAAGAAGAAGCTCCAAAAGACTTACTTCGCGTAGATGCTTCCGTTGGTGTTAACCAATCTAAGAAAACTCAAGCAGTTCGCGCTAACCGCGATCAAGCAGCAGTTGATAAAGCATTAGCAGCTCTTAAAGCTGGTGCAGCTGATGAAAACGTTAACTTGATGCCATTAATTCTTGATGCAGTTAAAACATATGCTACTTTGGGTGAAATTTGTAATGTATTGCGCGAAGTATTCGGTGAATACGAAGCTCATTCCACATTATAATATCGGCTAATTTCGGAGGTAATTAATCATGGCAGAAAAACGTATTAGAGTAATTGTAGCAAAACCAGGTCTTGATGGTCATGACCGTGGCGCAAAAGTAGTAGCACGCGCACTTCGCGATGCTGGTTTCGAAGTAATCTACACAGGTCTTCGTCAAACTCCAGAACAAATCGTTGAAGCAGCTCTTTCTGAAGACGTTAATGTAGTTGCATTATCACTTCTTTCTGGTGCTCATAACACATTGTTCCCTAAAATTGTTGAACTTTTGAAAGAAAAAGGTATGGGCGATGTACTTGTAATTGGTGGTGGCGTTATTCCTGACGCTGATATCCCTGGTTTGAAAAAAGCTGGCGTAGCAGCAGTATTCACACCTGGTACACCAACTGGCGATATCGTTAAATTCATCAACGAAAACGTTAAATAATTAATTGGGCAAGAGAGGAGCACAACTGAATAGTTGGCTCCCCTCTATTCCCATATTTTAAGATAGGTGGTGAGGCGAGTGGATTTAGTTAAAGAACTTTTCGAAGGTTCTCGACTAGCCTTAGCACGGTCCATAACAGCTGTAGAAAACGAGTATGAAAATGCTATCGATATTATGAAGGCCATTTACCCTAAAACAGGGAATGCACGTATTCTCGGTATTACTGGGGCCCCTGGTGCTGGTAAAAGTACTTTGACTGATAAAGTTGTTAAACATTATCTAGATCAAGGTAAGAAAATCGGTATCGTTGCCATCGACCCAACTAGCCCATTCTCTGGTGGTGCTATCTTGGGGGACCGTATTCGAATGAATGATTTGACATTAAATGAGAATGTATTTATTCGAAGCATGGGCACACGTGGTAGTCTAGGCGGTTTGTCTAAAAAGACTGCGGACGTTGTAAAACTTATGGATGCCTTTGGCATGGATTTAGTAATCATTGAAACTGTTGGTGTAGGTCAATCTGAAGTAGATATTGTAAAAAATGCAGACACTACATTGGTTGTACTTGTTCCAGGTCTCGGTGATGATATCCAAGCTATTAAGGCGGGTATTCTTGAAATTGGCGATGTATTTGCTATCAATAAAGCTGACCGAGATGGTTGCGATCGTTTGAATGTAGAAATTGAAATGATGCTCGACCTAGATTCTCGTGAAGTAAAATGGCGCCCACCGATTAAGCGTACAATTGCTAGTAAAGATCAAGGCGTAGATGAACTCATCGACGCTTTAGATGAACATTTTGAGTATCTTGAAGATTCTGGTGAATTGGAATCTCGTCGGGCAGAACGTACTCGTGATGAAATCATCGCAATGATTAATGAACAAATTGGTCGTTATGTAGCTGATAAAATCGTTACTAGCGACGAATTTAATAGCCAAGTGGCAGCTGTTAATGAGCGCGAAAGCGATCCATATACAGTTGTTAACGGCGTAATGACAAGCGTGCTAAAGTAGACGGCGACTACATAGCATTAGAGATTTAGCCTTGAAAAGGAGATAATCGAAATGGCTTTTAAAGTATTACAAGTGGATCACATCGGTATTGGTGTTAATGATTTAGCAGCTACTAAAGAATTCTATAAAAATGCATTGGGAATTGAACATCTTCCTGAAGATGAAGTGGTTGAAGAACAAAAAGTAAAAGTATCCTTCTTCCCATGTGGCGATGCTGAACTTGAATTCTTAGAAACTACAACTCCAGATGGCCCTATCGGTAAATTTATCGAAAAAAATGGTGGCCGTGATGGTATCCAACACGTTGCATTGCGCGTTGATAATATTGAAAATGCTATTGCTGATTTGATGGCTAAAGGCGTTCGTATGATTGACGAAAAACCTCGTTACGGTGCAGGCGGTTCTTCCATTGCTTTCTTACATCCAAAAGCAACAGGCGGCGTATTGCTTGAATTATGTCAACGTATGAAATAATACAGTATCCAATTCACATCATTATGTATGAGTTATAGATATACATATTTATATAATTATTGGTTATATATTAAATATGTATGCATGCTTGAACTTTAATTATTAATGAAATAAAATGATACTGTAACAAGTTTTATTTGGAGGTGCTATAATGGCAACAGTGCAGGAAAAAATCGAGTTATTGCACGAGAAACTAGCTAAAGTTAAAGCTGGTGGCGGTGAAAAACGCATTGAGAAACAACATGCTCAAGGCAAAATGACTGCTCGCGAACGTTTGGCTAAGTTGTTCGATGATAACTCTTTCGTTGAACTTGAGCAATTTGTTAAACATCGTGGTGTTAACTTTGGTCAAGAAAAGAAAGAAATACCAGGCGAAGGTGTAGTAACTGGTTATGGTACTATCGACGGTCGTTTAGTATATGCATTCGCACAAGACTTCACTGTAGAAGGTGGTTCTCTTGGTGAAATGCATGCTGCTAAAATCGTTAGAGTACAACATTTAGCAATGAAAATGGGTGCACCTATCATTGGTATCAATGATTCCGGTGGTGCTCGTATTCAAGAAGCAGTAGATGCGCTTGCAGGTTACGGTAAAATTTTCTTTGAAAATACAAATGCATCTGGCGTTATTCCACAAATTTCCGTAATCATGGGTCCATGTGCAGGCGGTGCTGTATATTCTCCAGCATTGACTGACTTCATCTACATGGTTAAACACACATCTCAAATGTTCATCACTGGTCCTGCAGTTATCAAATCTGTAACTGGTGAAGAAGTAACAGCTGAAGATCTTGGTGGTGCAATGGCTCATAACTCCGTTTCCGGCGTTGCTCACTTTGCAGCTGAAAATGAAGATGATTGCATCGCTCAAATTCGCTACTTATTGAGCTTCTTGCCATCCAACAACATGGAAGATGCTCCATTAGTAGACACTGGTGATGATCCAACTCGTGAAGACGAAGGCTTAAACAGCTTGTTGCCTGATAACAGTAACATGCCTTACGACATGAAAGATGTTATCGCAGCTACTGTAGATAATGGTGAATTCTATGAAGTACAACCATTCTATGCTACAAACATCATCACTTGCTTCGCACGTTTTGATGGTCAATCCGTTGGTATCATTGCTAACCAACCAAAAGTAATGGCTGGTTGTTTGGACATCAATGCATCTGACAAATCTTCCCGTTTCATCCGTTTCTGTGATGCTTTCAATATTCCAATCGTTAACTTCGTTGACGTTCCTGGTTTCTTGCCTGGCACAAATCAAGAATGGGGCGGTATCATTCGTCATGGTGCTAAAATGTTGTATGCTTACTCTGAAGCAACAGTACCAAAAATTACTGTTATCACTCGTAAAGCATACGGCGGTTCCTACCTCGCTATGTGTTCCCAAGATTTGGGTGCTGATCAAGTATACGCTTGGCCTACATCCGAAATCGCTGTAATGGGTCCTGCTGGTGCAGCTAATATTATCTTCAAGAAAGATGAAGACAAAGACGCTAAAACAGCTCAATACGTAGAAGAGTTCGCAACTCCATACAAAGCTGCTGAACGTGGCTTCGTAGATATAGTTATCGAACCAAAACAAACTCGTCCAGCAGTTATCAACGCTTTGGCAATGCTTGCAAGCAAACGTGAAAACCGTGCTCCAAAGAAACATGGTAATATTCCATTATAATTCGATTCGGTAAACAGATCATCGAATTTGGGAGATACCTTTCTTTACTACTTTTTTAGAAAGGGGAATGATTATGGAAGGACAAGCAGTTACTACCAATCCTTGGCTAATTATGGCGATTAATATGACAGTTGTGTTTGTTGTGTTGATTCTTCTTGGCGTTCTTATGCAAATCGTACATTTAATCGATCCAACTAAGAAGAAAAAAGAAGCACCTAAAACTGAAACAACTGTTGCAGCTCCAGCAGTAGCTCCTGTTGCACCAAGTGCATCCGCTCAAAATGAGGATGAAGTAGTAGCAGCTATCGTAGGTGCCATTGTGGCGATGGGGTACTCATCTGAACAAATTGCATCTATCCGACCTACAGCAACAAGTGCTAAATGGCGCTTGGAAGGTCGTTTAAGCGGTAGAGGTTAATAAGAATTTAGGAGGCATTTTAATGAGTAATGCTACAGCAACTAACGGTAATGCTCCATCTAAAGATGTAGTAGCAGTAATCGTTGGTGCATTAGCGGCAATGGGTTATTCCGCAGATCAAATCGCGCATATCCGTCCAATCGTAAGTTATAACTGGAAAATGGAAGGTCGTTTGCGCGGTAATCGATAAGATTATTGGCTAATTAGATAATCACTGAGATTATCCAATTTATATGTGTAAAAAATTTATAAGTATTGTGTAGACATACACATTTTGGAGGAATTTAAAGATGAAAAAATTCAACGTTACAGTAAATGGCACAGCATATGATGTAGAAGTTAATGAAGTAAAAGCTGCAGCTCCTGCAGCAGCTCCTACAGCAGCTCCAGCAGCAGCTCCTAAAGCAGCTCCTGCACCAGCTCCAGCTCCAGCTGCAGCAGCAGCTCCAGTTCCAGCAGGTGCTGAAACTGTAAAAGCTCCAATGCCTGGTAAAATCTTATCTGTAGCAGTATCTGCTGGCCAAGCAGTTAAAAAAGGCGAAACTTTGTTGATTCTTGAAGCTATGAAAATGCAAAACGAAATCGCAGCTCCACATGATGCTGTAGTTGCAGAAGTTCGCGTAGCTGCTAACCAAACTGTATCCACTGGCGATGACATGGTTGTACTTGGCTAATACCAAGTTTTGTATGGCGCGGCGGTGCCGCGTCGTATAACAATTTTATATTTGTGAAAGGGGAACGCATATGGAGGCTTTTGCTGTTGCGATTCAATCCGTTATTAACGATAGCGGATTCCTCGCATTTACAACAGGCAATGCTATTATGATTCTTGTAGGTTTGATCCTATTGTACTTGGCATTTGCTAAAGAGTTTGAACCATTATTGTTGGGTCCGATTGCGTTTGGGTGTATTCTTGCTAATATTCCTCGTAATGGCTTCGAAGAAGGCGTTATGTCACTTATTAGCGCAGGTATCTCTCAAGAAATCTTCCCACCTTTAATTTTCCTTGGCGTAGGTGCAATGACTGACTTTGGTCCACTCATTGCGAATCCTAAAACATTGCTTTTAGGTGCTGCTGCTCAAATCGGTGTATTCGTTGCTCTTGGCGGTGCAATGATGCTTGGCTTTACAGCTCAAGAAGCAGCTGCAATCGGTATCATCGGTGGTGCTGACGGTCCTACATCTATTTACTTAGCTACTAAGCTAGCTCCTCATTTATTAGGTGCTATTGCGGTTGCCGCATATTCCTATATGTCCTTGGTACCGTTGATTCAACCACCTGTAATGAAATTATTCACTACGCAAAAAGAACGTGAAATTGTTATGGAACAATTGCGTGAAGTTACACGTTTTGAAAAAATCGTGTTCCCAATCGTTGCAACGATCTTCATTTCCTTATTGCTTCCTTCCATTACATCTCTTTTAGGTATGTTGATGTTAGGTAACTTGTTCCGTGAATCTGGCGTAACTGAGCGTTTGTCTGATACTTCTCAAAATGCGTTGATCAATACTGTTACTATCTTCTTAGCAACTGGTACTGGTTTAACAATGAGTGCGGAACATTTCTTAAGCTTACAAACAATTCTTATTATTGGTTTAGGTTTGGTTGCATTTATCGGTGGTACTGCTGGTGGCGTATTATTCGGTAAATTGATGAGCTTTGTTGATGGTGGTAAAACTAATCCACTTATTGGCTCTGCAGGTGTATCCGCGGTTCCAATGGCAGCTCGTGTATCTCAAGTAGTAGGTGCGAAAGCTAACCCAGCTAACTTCTTGCTCATGCATGCCATGGGTCCTAACGTGGCTGGCGTTATCGGTACAGCAGTAGCAGCAGGTACAATGCTTGCTATGTTGTCTAGCCGCTAATAATTAAATAATTATTCACCAAGGTGTACCTAAATAGGTACACCTATTGGTGAATAAAAAAGCCCTTATGAATTATGTAATCATACATAAAAAGGGAATATTTGCAATAAATGCTTTCAGATCGGTCATTAGGTGATTAGCAAGATTTCACAGAATAACCTTCTAGTGCTTTTAATATAGTAGAGGTGGTCGCTTGTTATCAATTGAATTAAAAATACTGATTTGTTTTATTTGGGCATTTATTGTATTTTTTATTACTGCACTGATTATCGGTAATGAAGGAAAAGCCAAATGGTTTCAACGAAGAACTAAATATACGTGGTTTAATCGCCGAGGATTTTTAGGAGAATCGTTACTTTTTGGCTATCCTAAAACGAAAGAGGGGTATGGGATTACCTTTTTAATGGCTGCTGCTATTGCTATAGTAGGCTATGTCTTATATCTTATCTAATACAATCAGTGCATTTCTCTGAAGGGAGATGATGATGTATGGGTACTGCAGAACAAACCTTAATCGTCCTCGCAGTCATGGCTGTTTTATTTGTTACGGAAATTATTCCTTTAGCTATTACTTCTTTAGGCGGTGCTATTACGTTTGGCCTTATGGGGATTATTACTCCTAAGGTTGTATTCTCTGGTTTATCTGATAGTACAGTTGTGTTGTTCGCTGGCATGTTCGTTGTTGGTGCTGCATTATTCTACACTGGTTTAGCCCAAAAAATTGGTGAAACAGTAGTATCTCATGCAGGTACTAGCGAAAATAGCTTAATGCTTGCTATTATGGTTGTTACAGCAACTATGTCTGCATTCTTGTCCAACACTGGTACAACTGCTGCTTTACTTCCAGTAGTTGTTGGTATCTGTGCTGTTGCAAAAATTCCTGCGTCTCGCCAATTGATGCCTTTAGCATTTGCTGCAGGTATTGGTGGTATCATTACAATGGTTGGTACACCTCCAAACATTATCGTAAGTGGTACATTATCTAAATTTGGTTTTACACCATTTGGTTTCTTCGAATTTGCTTGGATCGGTATTCCTTTAACTGTTGCTACTATCGTTTTCATGATGCTCGTTGGTAAACATTTCTTACCTAAACATGAAATTACTGATGCTGGCGATGTTGAACAAGAAGTAGCAGCAGAAGATATTTCTAATGATCCAAAGAAACAAGTATACTCTGGTCTTATTCTATTAGGTGTTATTATTGTTATGATTTTAGGGGATCCTTTAAAAACACATTTTGGTATTAATCTACCATTGAGCATTGTTGCAGTTATTGGTGCAATGCTTTGTGTTTTGACTGGTTGCTTGAATGAAAAACAAGCTTACACATCCATTGACTGGGTAACAATTTTCTTATTCGCTGGTATGATGCCTGTAGCAACTGCACTTGATCAATCTGGTGCAGGTAAAATGATTGCTAATGCAGTAATCGGCATTATGGGTTCCGATCCTAGCCCTTACTTTGCAACAGCAGTATTATTTGCATTGTCTTGTATCATGACTCAATTCATGTCTAACACTGCATCTTGTGCATTGTTGGCTCCTATCGGTATCTCTATTGCTCAAGGTATGGGCGCAGACCCTCATGCTGTATTGATGGCTATCGGCGTTGCTGCATCTTGTGCATTCGGTACACCTGTAGGTACACCTCCAAATACTTTAGTACTTGGTCCTGGTCAATACAAATTTACAGACTATGTAAAAGCGGGCGTTCCATTGATCTTAGTTTGCTTCGTAGTAAGCTTAATTATTATTCCAATGGTATGGCCATTCTTCCCTGGTAAATAATAGGGGATAGGTTACTCTACTATAAGAGCACTGACGAGGTCGAATCGTAAGATTCGACCTCGTTTTTTATGATAATGAATATTGATAATTAAATTCCTAGTATAATACTAAGTATTTTAATTAAAATGATAATTAGTACATTCTCATTTATTGAGTATAATACTCATTTAATTAAATGAAAAATAATATCAAAATAAAGAAAAATATAGGTTTTTTATGACAAAAAGGAACAATTGTTATGCAAAAAAATATACATTTTTTTATCATTTTCATTTGACTTTCAATTAGAACTGTGTGATAATGAGAACATAAGTTGAGGCAAGTGCCTTTCTAAATGATAATAAAAGTTCTAATCTATATTTTTGACGGAGGTCCTAATTATGAGAGTTATTGCTGATGGTTGCATTAAATGTGGTTCTTGCGCATCTGTTTGCCCAGTTTCCTGCATTACTGAAGGCGAAACTAAATACGAAATTGGCGATGCTTGCATCGATTGCGGTTCTTGCGAATCCGTTTGCCCAGTATCTGTAATTTCCGCTGAGTAATCACAAATAAAACATGCCCCTCATTGAGGGGCTTTTTATTTTGCCTAAAATTGTGTAACTTAGTATAATAGGACTATTAAGATATATATTTTAGTAAGGGAGTTAATCTTGTTTTATACTGTACTAATTATTTGGCTTTTATTAGACCAATTATCTAAATATTATGTAATGAATCATTTTTTGTTAGGTGAATCAATACCAGTTATTCCTAATGTATTCCATTTAACCTATATTATTAATCGCGGTGCTGCTTTTGGGATGCTAGCAAATCAACGTTGGTTCTTTTTGCTTGTAGCAGTCATTCTGCTTGGTGCATGTGCTTACTATTGGAAGCGCTTGTCTAAAGGGCCCTGGACATTGCAAATTGGATCTGCTTTATTAGTTGCTGGCGCCATTGGCAATGGTATTGACCGATATATGATTCACGGTGTTGTGGATTTCTTTGATTTCCGCATATGGCCTATTTTTAATATTGCAGATATCGGTATTTGTGTAGGGGTAGCTCTTGTGGTTTATCATTTATTCACTGTGAAAGAAGACAATAAATAATTGATACTTTCAATATTCTGTAAGATTTTTGAAACTGTAGACATATCTTGGAAACCGGGGACATATATTATATATAATACGTAATTATAGAGAGGTAGAGGATGAACGAATATATTGTTAGTGCTGAACAAGAAGGCATGAGACTAGACGTGTTTTTAACAGAGCAGATGGAAGGTTCTCGTAGCTATATTCAAAGCTTAATTAAAGGTGGGCACGTTACCGTTGGTGGCAAAATAGGAAAGGCCAATCTTCGTCTTACCCCTAATATGGTCATTCAAGTAGAGATTCCTGAACCTGAATCCGTAGAGGTAAAGCCTGAAGATATTCCATTAGATGTATTGTACGAAGACCATGATATTATCATTGTAAATAAACCACGTGGTATGGTGGTGCACCCCGCAGTAGGTAACTATTCGGGTACACTTGTAAATGCCTTATTATTCCATTGTAAAGATTTATCTGGTATCAATGGTGAAATTAGACCTGGCATCGTTCATCGTTTAGATAAAGATACGTCTGGTGTTATGATGGCTGCTAAGAATGATGCGGCCCATCTTGGACTGGCGGAACAAGTAAAGGAGCATTCTGCAAAACGTACATATTGGGCGCTAGTACAAGGTAATATCGTAGAAGAAAAGGGCACCATTAAGGCTCCTATTGGTAGACATCCTAAGGATCGTATGAAAATGGCGGTAGTCTTTGAAAATAGTAAAGATGCAGTTACTCATTTCAAGGTATTGGAGCGTTATGGTCATCAAACCTTGGTAGAGTGTAATCTAGAGACTGGTAGAACGCATCAAATTCGCGTTCATTTTGCTCATATTGGGCATCCTGTTGTTAACGATCCATTCTACGGCTATCGTCGCATGGATTTTCCTATTGAAGGGCAAGCGTTACATTCTCGTTCTTTAGATGTTAAACATCCAATTACGGGGGAAGACATGCATTTTGAGGCACCAGTACCAGCTGATTTTGAGGCGTGTTTGGAATTCGCTAAGACTTATCGTGAAGATAAACGAAAATAATCCGATAGAATACATTTTGTACTTAGTTTACTACTTATTTGTATATAGGGGCATAGAGATATCTATGCTGTAAGGGCGTATATATGGAAAAGAAACGCTTATTGATGGACCAAGACGCTATTATGCGTGCTGTTCGTCGTATAAGTCATGAAATTTTAGAACGCAATAAAGGTTTATCTGATGCACTTATTGTCGGTATTGAACGACGAGGTGTTATCCTGGCAAAACGGTTACAAGCTGAAATCGAGCGCATTGAAGGTATACATATTGATTGTGAGTCTTTAAATGTTGCTATTTACCGTGATGATCGTGATGCCTGTCCTAAAGAAGGGGAGCCTTGTACGATCGATACAACAGAGAAGACGATTATCCTTGTGGATGATGTGCTATATACAGGTCGTACCATTCGTGCTGCCTTAAATGCATTGATGACAGCAGGTAGACCTAAATCTATTCAACTAGCGGTACTTGTCGATCGTGGTCATCGAGAACTACCTATTCGAGCAGATTATGTAGGTAAAAATATTCCTACGTCTCATCTTGAAAGCGTACGCGTTACTGTCGCTGAATTAGATGGTGAAGAAGGGGTTACAATACAGGAATAACCTGTATTGTAACCCCTTTTTTGAGTTCCTCTGTTTTACGATACTTTACTTGTATAGATCTACATAATAGAGTACGTAAGTACTTGTAAATCAGTTACTTAATATATGCGGTGTATAGTTTTAAATAATAGAGTACGTAAGCACTTGTAAAATAGTTACTTAATATATTGCGGTGTATAGGTATAGTCTTTATGACCTATACGATTACTTTCATTATGGAAGCATAAAGCTTGTATATCGGTAGCTAACGTATCGATATGATGCATTGTTTGTCCTAATGCGCTTAGTTTATTAGTTGCTTTAGCCCATTTTTGAATAATTGGTATTTTGTATTCGTTACGGAGCCATTGACGACCTCGATTGTTAAAGGCTAATAGTCGAGCATATTGAGGACCTGCTTCCATGGCATTTTGTAATATATCTTTTGTTATACCTAGTGTGAGATAAGCGCCCATGCGTTGTAAGCGGGCATAGGTATAGCGCTTTGATTTAATTTCTTCTGTGGCCGCAGTCCAAGAGGACTGTTGAGCTGCTTTTGACCATAAATGTTCAATTCCTTCGCTGAAATCACCGAATTTTTCTAGCTCGTTTGGGGATGTACGCCGACTTAAGCAGTGTACTATGTCATGGTAACGGGTATACTTTACATAATTACCGTTTCCTATTACTTGAGTCATATCTGATGTAATTGAGGAAGGAATTGTAGATTGAAGTTGAGAGGATAGATTACCAGTGCTAGTGATAAGTTGACGCAATGCTGTACCAGATGGTAATCCGTCAGTAATCGTTTCTTCGTGATGATTAGAAGTACGTAATATAGGTATGTATTCAAGTTTTGAATTATACGCCAAGCCTGCTCGAATATATTCAAGTCCTAATAATGCATTCGGTGTATTGAGTATTTCCGTATGTAAAGCTTTGCGGAAAGCAGCACCATAGGACATGCCTTCGTTAATATATGTCCGCAACTGCACTTGCGTACTTTCATAATCCATACGTTTGGCTATGTCCATGAGAGCGTCTAAATCAGCTGTTTCAGAACCAAAGGAGAGAGCATCAATAGCGAGTGCTTTCACCATGCGAATGGCACCAGTCCCAAATAATTGTGCGCTACCTGTGGAATAGAGGGTAGGTAACTCGATGACAATATCTGCACCACCGAGAATGGCCCAACGAGCACGATCAAATTTGGAGAAAATCGCCGGTTCCCCACGTTGTACAAAGGAGCCACTCATGATACAAATGAGCAGGGCATCTGGGTGTAGCTGTGCTAAGGTATGCAGTTGATGAGCGTGACCATTGTGAAATGGATTGTATTCGCAGATAATACCGATTGTTTTCATAGTGACTCCTTTCGTTAGTGTTAGTGTAACAAAGCCTATAGATACTGTAAATAAATTTTAAGGATATGAAGATAAAAAGAGCCATTGTACGCATAAAATTGTGTGTTAATATAAAGTTTTTTGTAGATTTTCTTGGCTCTATAGGCTATAATTAACTGTAAATGCTGAATTGATGTGAGGTATATGATGAAACAAAATTGGAAACGTACATTACAAGGGGCTCTGCTCGGTGCTGCGCTACTAGCAATGGCGGGATGTGGCTCAAATAATGTAATGGATACATATAGTTTTGGCCATCAAGTTATCCGTGCTGGTCAATCTGAGATTACCATCGCTTTGCCTTATGAAATGGGTAAAAGTACAAAAAATATGACTGATGATGGGTATCCTATTGATATCTATGGATCCGTTACAGATCATATGGTAATTGAAGTTGAAGCTATGCGTGCTGGTGAAAATAAACCATTGCCTACGGTAGATGAATTTTTAAATCGTAGCAAGGCTGAGTTTACTAAACTAGGGGCAACCATCAAGGAAGAGTCCGTATCATTGGGTGGGACATCTGCTAAGAAGTTAGATGTAACGTATGCAACGCAAGGACAAACATTTAGATTTTCTCAATACGTATTCTTGGATCAAGGCGTATTGTGGAATATAATCTACCAATATCCTGAAAAGGATCAGGTAGGCGCTGATATCAGCAAAGAAATTCAAAACAAGATTCAAGTTACACAACAGAAAGAGGGTTAATCGATGAACGTATTAGTAGTTAACTGCGGTAGTTCTTCCTTGAAATATCAATTACTTGATATGACAACTGAAACAGAATTGGCAAAAGGTCTTTTTGAAAAGATTGGTGATCAAGACGCTATCTTTACTCACAAACGTCCTAACGCGGAAAAATTAGAACGCGTTGAACCAATTTTGAACCATAAAGAAGCTCTTCGCATTTTGCTTGATATTTTAGTTGATGCTGAATATGGTGTAATTAATTCTATGGACGAAATCGACGCTGTTGGTCACCGTGTAGTACATGGCGGTGAAAAATTTGCTGACTCCGTATTGATCACTCCAGCTGTTATGGAAGCATTAGAAGAATGCTGTGCATTGGCTCCATTGCATAACCCACCAAACATTCAAGGTATCGAAGCTTGCCAAGCTATCATGCCTAACGTTCCACAAGTTGGTGTATTCGATACTGCATTCCACCAAACAATGCCTAAAGAAGCTTATATGTATGCGCTTCCTTACGAATACTATGAAGATTATGGTATCCGTCGTTATGGCTTCCATGGTACATCCCATAAATATGTTGCACAACGTTGTGCTGAATTGATGGGTAAACATATGTCTGATCTTCGCATCATCACATGTCACTTAGGTAACGGTTCTTCTGTTGCTGCTATTAAAGGTGGTCGCTCCATCGATACAACAATGGGCTTCACTCCATTGTCTGGCTTGATCATGGGTACTCGTACTGGTGATATTGACCCAGCTATCGTTCCATTCTTGATGAATAAAACTGGTATGAACTACGAAGAAGTAGACACTATCATGAATAAAAAATCCGGTGTACTTGGTATTTCCGGCGTGTCTAATGACTTCCGTGTTATCGAGGAAGCAGCAGCTAATGGTAACAAACGCGCTCAATTAGCATTGAACATGTTCCATTACAAAGTTCGCCGTGTAATTGGTGCGTTCGCAGCCGTTATGGGCGGTGTTGATGCTATCGTATTCACAGCTGGTATCGGTGAAAACGGTATTGGTAACCGTGACGCAATCTGCAACGGCTTAGAATACTTAGGCACTCGTATTGATTCCGAACGCAATAATATTCGTGGTAAAGAACAAGAAATCAGTGCTGAAGGCTCTAAAGTTAAAATCTTCGTAATCCCTACAAACGAAGAAATCATGATTGCTCGCGATACTCAACGTATTACAGCAGCTTTGAAAAAATAATATAGTTCATATCTGAACTAAGTGACTAATAGAGTCATTAAACCCCGTCTATATCTTTGATATGGGCGGGGTTTTTGTAGTTTTTATGTATAGAATATCTTATAATAGGATGTATAGTTATTAAGTAGGGATTTATTTAAAAGGGGTAAAGCATGACGGTATTATATGAAGAGAAATCCCAGCGTGCTAAAAGTGCAGAGTTATTAGTTACATTTTTTGTACTGTTGTTACTTTGTGCCGTAGCGTACACAACGTATCGTAGTATTCAATTACAAACGGTATTATTAGCTGAGTATTTCATTGAAATTATGGCTATCATTGTTATTGTTAAACAAGCGGTTAGTCGATATACATATATTTTGACAGATACAAAACTTGTCATTGAAGAATCTTCTTTCTTTAGAAGACGTCATTTTGAAGTAGATTATGACATGATCGATGGGGTATTTAAGTTTGAGCGCGAGCTATTATCGAATATTAAATATCGCTACAAATATAGAAAATGCTCCACCTCTGATCCACGTCCAATCTGGTCTTTGGTGTATGCCATCGTAGACGGCAATAAGGTTAAGAATGGTCGCTTATTGTTGAAAGCAGAAGATAGATTCTTTGAAATTTTAGAAGAAAAAGTTCCAGGCCGTATTCGTGTGCCACAAGCAGATATCGTCTTTTATGCAGCAGTTCGTGCTGATGCGGTAAAACACGGTGAAGATGTACAAGAATATTATAAAAAATTAACGTCTTCCGCGGAGGAGTACAAAGATACTTCTGACGAAATTAAATAATCATGGATGCATTATTACGGTAAAGAGAGTTTGTATTACATAGAAGGAGTGCATATGGCTGGATTGTATTTGGCGAGCCAATCACCACGCAGAACTGAATTATTAACACAAGTTGGTATTGATCATACCGTAGTACCAAGTAGTTACGAAGAACCTAATGAAGGTTACGATAGCCCTATTGAGATGGTAAAAGCGCAAGCTCTAGGTAAAGCTCGTTGTGCTGTAGGCGTTCCTGAAGGTGGCATTGTACTAGGTGCAGATACTATTGTGGTCTTAGATAACGAAGTGTTAGGTAAACCTCACGATGAAGCTGATGCACGGCAAATGCTAGAACGTTTGTCGGGAAGAGTTCATTCCGTAGTAACTGGCGTAGCACTTCTCATTAAAGGGGACGAAGTAGTATTTCACAATGAAACAAAGGTGTATTTCAAAGAATTAGCACCTTTTGAAATTGAATCTTACATTGCTAGTGGGGAGCCTATGGATAAAGCGGGCGCCTATGGAATTCAAGGTAAAGGAGCACTTTGGGTAGAGAAAATAGAAGGCTCTTATACCAATGTAGTAGGATTGCCAGTTGAACAGGTATACGACGAACTATGCAAAGCCTTAGGAGCTAAATAACTCTATCCTATTATAGCTATAATGTTATAATTGGCTGTGCTGTGCTGTGCTGTGCTAGAAATATATAAAGAGAGTAGATGTGTTGGTTACTTGATTGATAGATGGGGTTATCTATTTGAATGGAGAGATTCTATGGAAGTACCAACAGTAAGTGTAAAAGACATGTTACCCTTTCAACGGCCGCGAGAGAAGTTTCTTAGGCTCGGACCATCTCATATGGCAATGGAGGAGTTACTAGCTATTTTATTGCGAACTGGCGTAAAAGGGCAGTCCGCCATATCACTGGCTAGTAATATTGTGCAATCCTTTGACGATGGTGTATATGGTCTCAATCGAATGACCGTTGAAAATCTCGTGAAAATTAAAGGCATTGGCACGGATAAAGCGGTGACTCTATGTGCAGCTCTTGAGATGGGAAGAAGACTAGGGGAACTAAAAATTAAGGAAACATACGAAGATTTTTCACAGCCTTTTGTTATAGCCCAATACGTAATGGAACGACTGCGTCACGAAGATGTTGAACATGTATGGGCTGCTATGTTGACCTCTCGAAATAAGCTTATTCAGTTAGAACATATTTCTAATGGTGGCTTAGTATCGAGTCTCGTAGAGCAACGGGCGGTCTTTAAAAAGGCTATAGCCTGTAATGCGGCGGCTATTATCTTGATTCATAACCATCCGTCAGGAGATAGTCGGCCTAGTGATGAAGATATACGCCTTACCAAGTTATTTGTCAGTGCTGGTCAATTTATGGGGATTCCTGTACTTGATCATATCGTTATAGGGGACAATGAATTTACTAGCCTCAGTGAGATAGGCAAACTTAGCTAGCGATCAGTGAGATAGACAAACTTAGCTAGCGAAATGAAATATTAGAAAATCATAAATTTTTAGGCTCATATATTAACAAAAAAGCACTCATTTTGTTGAGTGCTTTTTACACTTTTTATGTATGACTTATGAGTACATGACGTATGCATTATCAGTGCTTTTACAATAGGGAAAACCCTCTATATCAATGGAAAAAGTCGCATTATCTATGGTAAAATGGAATGATGATGTAATGAAGGAGAAATTACTATGAGTTCCATTTTACCTACTCTAGGAAGAGATGTAAGTATAGATATTGGTTCCATACAAACGCGCCTCATGGGTGGGACGCGAGGAACCGTTATAAGCGAACCATCGATTATAGCAACAGATACTAAACAAGAAAAGGTAGTTGCCGTTGGGGATGAAGCAGCACGCCTTGTATTGCGCATGCCAGATATGTGGCGTCCTTTGACGCCTTTAAAAGACGGCTTTATCGTCGACTATCGCGTTATGCATACTATGCTTAACTATTTTTTAAATAAGGTTTCTAATGCATTGCGTCGTGCTCGAGTTCTTGTAGGTGTTCCTTGTGGCATGACTGATGTTGAACAAAGGGCCATGATGGATGCTGTTATTCAAGCTGGTGCTCGAGAGGTATTCCTTATTGAAAGACCAGTGGCAGCAGGCATTGGTTGCGACGTTCCTATCTTTGAAGCTCGCGGCTCTATGATTATTGATATCGGCGGTGGTACTGTTGATATGGGGATTGTTTCCTTAGGCGGCATTGTAGATAGTAAAACTATACGCTTTGGTGGTTCTGATATTAATAATGCGCTTTTGCGTTACGTACGAGAGTGCTTTGGTGTTATCGTATCAGATGAAACTATATTAGATATTAAACATACAGTAGGTACTGCCATTGCTCCATTAGAGGATGCGGAGTATGCCTTCCAAGGCCGCGATATGCTGAATGGCTTAGGTAGACGATGTGTAATCCATCAATCTGAGGTATATCAAGTGATCAACGATTGTATTATTGGCTTACTTGATGAAGTTAAGCAAATGATTCGTTCTGCTGAGCCTGAGATTGTAGCGGACATTATGCAGCATGGCATTTGGTTAACAGGTGGTACTGCTAGACTAGCTGGTTTGGCCGATCGTATCGGTACTGAGTTAGGTGTGCCTGTTCACGTTCCAGAAGCGCCTGAGACAAAGGTTGTTGTGGGCCTTAACGGGGCATCTTCCGATTTAGTGAGCTTATCGCGTTTTATTGTAAATTCTAAGAATAGAAAGGGCCGAGACTAATATGATACAGTCAGATAAAAAATTAATTATCGTCGTTGTCATTAGCTGTATCCTATTGGCAGTGCTCGGTTTTGCTTGGAAACAACGAACGAGTATTCCTTTTGTTACAGTTACCCTTGAAGGGATTACGACTCCTTTCGCCTATGGCTCTGCCCGTCTATTAGACGGTGTACAAACAAGCTTTACGGTGCTGAATAATGCTATTTCTGCTACGCGTGAAAGCGAAGCAGAAGCGTCTCGTAAAGCTGCATTAGAGCAAAAGGTTGTTAACTATGACGAAGTAGTGGCAGAAAATATTCGCCTACGTCAACTTTTGAACTACAAGAGCAATCACCCAGAGTTTTCCATGACTTTGGCTGGGGTTATTACTAAGGATTATGGTACGTGGACAAATACTTTCACCATCGATAAAGGTAGTGAAGAAGGCATGGCTGTAAATATGGCTGTCGTTGTACCAAGTGGTGTAGTTGGTTTTATTACTGACGTATATCCACACTCTGCTCGCGTGCAAACAATTCTTGACCCTCGTAGTGCGGTAGGTGTTCTCGTACAGCGTCCTGAATCTCGCTTGTCTGGTGTCGTAAAAGGTAATGGCAATACACCGCGCACACCGTCCATGGTAAATATCGCTCGTGATGGTGACGTCTTGGTAGGAGATAAATTGATTACCTCTGGTTATGGCGGTATTTATCCGAAAGGTTTACCAGTAGGCAATGTGCAATCTATTGAAAACGATACAGAAGGCTTTGTAAAAAATGCGGTAGTTACACCAAGTGTTGACTTCCATCGCATTGAAGAGGTATTCGTACTTACGTCCTCCTCTCTTAGTGCACCGCAAAAGCCCGATCTTGAGCCTAAACTTGTGCCTCAAACGCAACGAGATCAAGTAGAAGGGGTAAAGGGGGCCGTTAAACAATGATGCGTCTAGCTTTAGTCCTTTGTGGATTTTTAATTTACTTTATTCAGGCTCAACTGTTGCCTGCTATATTCCATACAAATTGGTTACCAAACTTGATTTTAACCATTATTGTTATGGTAACGCTTTTTAAAGGGCGCCGTATGGGCATTATAGCCGCCGTTGTAGGTGGTATCGTTCACGATGTATTGATATCTAACTTCTTTGGGATCCATTTATTCCCCTATGTAATCGTGGTATATCTCTTATCTGCGGTACAACATCGCATTTATGAAGAACGTTGGTATTGGTCAAGCGCCATAGTGGCTATCTGCACATTATTAGATGGCGTGATTCGTAGCTTTATGATATTAGCTAGTGGTGGCGACTTACACCTAGGGGTATATCTACTGCATATGGTCTTACCTGTCGTATTTTGGAATGGCATATTGGGCGCTATTGTTCATGGCTTGTTGTGGCGTAAAGAGAAACAGCAAGACTATATTTGGTAAGTTTGGTTAGGAGGTGAAAGGGTGCTAGAAGGCCTCTATAAACGGAAAAAAACGAGTCGCTTTGATGTACTCTTTTACATTGTAGCGGCCATATTCATAGTATTGGCATTGCGTTTGTTTATGCTTCAGATCTTGGCTGGTGGTTATTATCAAGCTAAGGCGGAAGGGAACCGATTGCGCATGGTGCCAATGACTGCTGCTCGTGGGATTATGTATGATCGCAATGGTCAAATCTTAGTAGGCTCTCGACCTGCCTATACAATATCTATCATGCCAACAGGAAAGGCTTTGGATGATGGTGAAGTCGCTAAATTAGCAGCCTTATTGAACATGAAGCCTGAAGATATTACGAAAAAGGTGAATGACCACAAGTACGGTTATGAGCCAATTCGTATTGCCAATGATATTTCAATGGATGTAGTAACGACTATTGAGGAACACCGTCATGAATTGCCAGGCGTAACGATTGACGTGGAGCCACTTCGTTATTATCCATATGAGACGATGGCATCTCAGCTCTTTGGCTATGTAGGGGAAGTGAGCGAAGAGGAATTAGAAGAGCTAAAACAAAAGGACCCGAATACTCTTGTGAGCGGTGGTACTATTCTAGGGCGTTCTGGTCTTGAGAAATTATATGATTCTATCTTGCGCGGTACTGATGGTGGGAAGCAGTTAGAGGTAGATGCTACGGGTCGCCCTGTGGCAGAGGTGGACCGGAAACATACGGTTCCAGGCGCTAATATACATCTAACTATCGATTTGAATTTACAAAAGGCTGCAGAAGAAGCTGTTAAAAATCAGCTCGATCAACTGCGAGCCCAAGGTATTCCTGCTCAGGGGGCTGCTGTAGTGGCAATGGACCCTAATACGGGCGCCATTTTAGCTATGGTTAGTGCTCCTGAGTTCAACCCAAACTGGTTTGCTAAAGGTATTACAACAGCTCAGTGGAATCAGCTTAATAACGATAAGAATCATCCCTTTGATAATAAGGTTATTTCTGGTGAGTATCCACCAGGTTCTCCGTTTAAGATTATTACTGGTACGGCTGCGTTAGACCTTAAAAAGGTTACGCCTGAAGAAATGATCTTTGATAGCGGTAAACATTGGCTTATTGATAAGCGTAATGCAGAAGGTGAAGCATTAGGTTGGCTTAACTTTAATCAAGCCCTTGCCAAGTCTGATAACGTTTACTTTTATGAAATGGGTAATCGCGTTGGCATAGACGAGCTTGTAAAATATGCGGGCTATTTTGGTATCGGTGAAAAAACGGGTATCAATTTGGCTGGTGAGGCTGCTGGTAATATGGCAAGCCCTGCGTATAAACGCAAAGTCTTTGATGAGGATTGGTATTTAGGAGAAACCTTTGATGCGGCTATCGGTCAGTCTTTCACGTTGGTTACGCCATTACAAATGGCGGTTATGCTCAGTGAAGTTGCCAATGGTGGTATTAAATATCGACCATATGTGGTAAGCCGTATCGATAATAAGGATGGTACCCCAAAAGAAATCTTTGGTCCTGATAAACTCGGTGTTTTACCAGTACCAAAGAATATTATGGATATCGTTCGCGAAGGCTTGCGAGATGTTACGAATGAAGGCGGTACAGCAGGGGAGTTATTTAAAGGGTTCCCAATTCATGTAGCAGGTAAAACCGGTACGGCAGAAAATGCTCATGGTCGAGATCATGGCTGGTTCGTAGCCTATGCACCGTATGATAAACCACAAATAGTGGTGGTTGCCCTTGTTGAACAAGGTAGTTTTGGTGCGGGATCTGCAGGTCCAATCGTACGAGATATTTTAGCGGCATATTTCAATGTACCGTTGAATAAAAAGACGAATGATACAAATACTAAAAGTAATAAAGATACTGCTAATGTAGGAAATGCGTCTAATGGGCAAAAACCGCAGAATGCAGTAACAAGTGGGCAACCAAGAAAGGATTAGTATGGGCGAAATCATTGGTGTTGTATCTGGCAAGGGTGGTGTAGGTAAAACGACTATTACCGCATGTTTGGGTGCAGCCTTAAGCCATGCAGGGCATCACGTATTGCTCTGTGATGGAGACTTTGGATTGCGCGATTTAGATCTTGTATTAGGTGTGGCTGATGAAATAATCTATGATGCACATGATGCGAGTAAAGATAAAGAATATACAGATGATGCAATCGTATCGATCGCTGAAAACTTAGATTTTTTACCGGCTAGTCAAAGTGTTCGCTGGGAAGATATAGGTCGCAAGAAATACAAAAAGTTAGTACGTCGTCTCTGCGATGTATATGATTATATTTTAATCGATGCACCTGCAGGTATCGGCAAGGGGATAGAGTCTATTTTAGACTTAGTAAGTCGCTGTGTTGTTGTGACACATCCTTTGTGGGTGTCATTGCGTAATGGAGCTCGCATGATTCAAGTCTGTCAGGAACATAACATTCGTGACTATGTTATAGCATTTAATGCAGTGCCTATGGAAGGTGAGGACATCAATTTATATGATATGTTAGAGATATTGCGCGCTGAATATGTAGGGGCTATGATTCCTTACGATGATGATGTATTAACGTATACCCAAGAAGGTCAGTTATTAGAACTTGTTTCTACGAATCTGAAATCAGTATTAGCACCTCTTGTAGATTATGTTGTGACTGGCAATTGTTGGGAAGATTACGATGTACAAAAGCAATTTGATGCTTATGTAGCTAAAAAGAAAGCTATTAAGGAGCAAACAAGTACACCTAGTCTTGCTACTACAGGTGAGTCAATCTTTGACGATTCTAGTAATGTTCATTACATCAATCGTGGTGGTTGGACTACGCAACGATTGTTGATACAAGGGAAGCAAAGCTTGTGGCGCCGCCGCAAGTTGAATTAGGTGATATGATGTGGCGGAAAATATGGACAGATAGTGATTGGACTATCATCATATGTACTCTATTACTCGTTGGAATTGGCCTTATCGCTATTGGTAGTGCTACCCATGTGAATCAAGAGGCCATCGGATTTGGTAGTTTAGTAGTAAAACAACTAGTATTCTTCTTAGTCAATATAGCTGTTGTTATAGGCATGCAATTTGTTGATTACCATCGCCTTAAAGAGTGGGGGAATATCATTTATGGTATTACCTTGCTCATGCTAATAGCCGTTATGGCGGTTGGTACCTCTGCACTAGGGGCACAACGTTGGATTCAATTGGGGCCTATTACAATTCAACCATCAGAGTTTTCTAAACTATTGATGATTATTTGTATGGCAAAAATGCTAGAGCCTCGCATTGGTAAGTTAGACACCTTTAAATCTCTACTCTTTCCAGTACTATACGTTGGTATTCCCATTGGGCTCGTATTCTTGCAGCCTGACTTGGGGACGTCCCTCGTGTATATTGCAATCTTTGTAGGGATGCTCTTTATTTCTGGCATTAAAATGCGATTGATCAAAATTATTGCTGGTACGGCTTTTCTTTTGATGCCATTAGGCTGGTTTGTACTGAAAGAATATCAAAAACAACGTATTCTCGTATTCTTAAATCCAGATATTGATCCTTTTGGATCTGGGTATCATATTATCCAATCTAAGATTGCCATCGGTTCAGGTATGATTTTTGGTAAAGGTATCTTTAATGGTACCCAAAGTCAGTTGAATTTTTTACCAGAAAATCATACGGACTTTATTTTCTCTGTAATCGGTGAAGAATTTGGCTTTGTTGGATGTATTGTAGTATTGCTCTTGTTGTTTATGTTGATTTATCGTAGCATTCAAGTGGCATATACGTGCAATGATAACTTTGGTATGTTATTAGCGACGGGGATTGGCACGATGTTTGCCTTTGAGGTTCTCGTAAATGTGGGTATGACCATTGGTATCATGCCTGTAACGGGTATTCCATTACCATTCCTAAGTTATGGTGTTAGTGCATTAACGACTAATATGCTGAGTATTGGTATTTTATTAAATATTGCTATGCAGCGCACAAAATATATATTTTAATGTCCTTTTATAGGATTGATTGTGAAAGAAGTCTTTCAAAAAAGACGGAGGATGTATGGTTCAATTAGATACGTCATGGTTACAACATGTCCAAAAACCCGCTCGTTATACAGGCGGTGAATATAACAGTATCGTAAAAGATCACAGTACTGTTGATGTAACGATGGCATTAGCTTTTCCCGATGTGTACGAAGTGGCAATGAGTCACTTGGGCATCAAAATTTTATATGGTTTAATAAACCGTCGTGAAGATGCGGCGGCAGAGCGCGTATTTGCACCATGGCATGATATGGAAGAAGAAATGCGCAAGCGCAATATTCCTCTATTCTCCTTGGAGACGCGTACGCCTATTAAAGACTTTGATGTGTTAGCGTTTACACTTCAATACGAAATGAGCTTTACAAATATTCTAAATATGCTCGATTTAGCAGGTATTCCAATGTATTCTAAGGACCGTGATATGGATTTTCCGTTATTAGTATGTGGTGGGCCATGTGCGTTTAATGTAGAGCCTATTGCAGACTTCTTTGATATCGTATCCCTTGGTGAATCTGAAGAGTGGGGCGACGAATTTGTTGATCTTTATAAGGCTGAAAAAGCAAAAGGATTCCCAGGTGGTAAGGAAGGTTTCTTACGTAAAGTAGCTCAAATTCCTGGTACCTATTGTCCAGCGTTATACGATGTAGAATACACAGAACAAGGTGATTTTAAATCTATTACACCTCGCTTTGAAGAGGTGCCAGCGGCTGTGGCAAAACGCATCGTAGAAGATGTAGAAAATGTGTTCTACCCTACAAAACCTGTAGTACCATTCTTGGATATCGTGCATGACCGCGCTGTACTAGAACTCTTCCGAGGCTGTACACGGGGCTGTCGTTTCTGTCAGGCAGGTATGTTATACCGTCCTGTTCGTGAAAAGACGCCAGAGCGTTTGCTTCAAATCGCTAAGGATACGATTGCTAACACTGGTTATAATGAAATCTCTTTGATGAGCTTAAGCTCTGCGGACTATTCTAAATTGCCTGAGCTAGTAGACATGCTCATGGAAGAGTTCAAAGACAAACAAGTGAGCGTAAGCTTGCCATCCTTGCGTATCGATAGCTTCTCCATCGATATTGCGAAAAAGGTACAACAAGTACGTAAGAGTGGTCTTACCTTTGCACCTGAAGCAGGTACACAACGCATGCGCGATGTTATCAACAAAGGCGTTAGCGAAGAAGACTTGTTGGCGGCATGTACAAATGCTTTTAAATCAGGGTGGAATACAGTTAAGCTGTACTTTATGATGGGCCTTCCTACTGAAACTGATGAAGATTTAGCGGGTATTGCTGATTTGGCATATAAGGTGCTCGATTTGCATCGAGATATTACAGGTAAACGCAATGGTTCTGTAACTGTCAGCGTATCCTTCTTCGTACCAAAAACACATTCTCCATACCAATGGTATGGTCAAGAAGATGTAGAGGAAATTCATCGTAAACAACGTTACTTAAAGTCTCTCATTAATAACCGCAATATTTCCTATCATTACCATGATGGCTATACTGGCTACATGGAGGCTGCCTTTGCTCGTGGGGACCGTAGATTATCTAAAGTTCTCGTAAAAGCCTGGGAAGCGGGTTGTAAATTCGATGGATGGACTGAGTTCTTCAATTATGAAACTTGGTTGAAAGCCTTCGCTGACTGTGGTTTGGATCCAGCCTATTATGCTCGCCGTACACGTGACTTTGATGAGCCATTACCTTGGGATCACCTAGATTGTACGGTAAGTAAAGCATTCCTAAAACGCGAGTGGGAACAAGCGGTAGAAGCAAATCTTACAGGCGATTGCCGTCGAGCTCCATGTAAGGGCTGTAATGTATGTCCAGAGCTTGATACAGCTATTATTGACTATAAGGAGGGTGGCAGAGTTGAAAAAGTTACGTTTGGCCTTAAATAAAGGCGAAGAATTGAGATTCTTGTCGCACCTTGATTATGCACAAGCTGTAGAGCGTATGATTCGCCGTGCAGAAATTAAAATGGCCTATTCCGAAGGCTTTAATCCACATATGAAGATTAGCTTCTCCTCCGCACTTGCTTTAGGTGTAACGGCAGCGGCTGAATATATCGATATGGATGTATTAGAAGATGATTCTTTAGAGTCCATTATGGACCGTTTAAACCGCGTAGCACCTCCAGGTCTTGAAGTGCTAGGTGGCAAAGAAATGCCTGAAAAGGTGAAAAAGATGATGGCTATCTGTAACTTTGCTATTTACGAAGTTACAGGTCCTGTAACGGATGAAAATGCTGATTGGGATGCATTGTTAAAACTGTTCAATGAAGCGCCGGAAATTTCTTATGAAAAGGTAACTCCTAAGAAGACTCGTACCATCGATGTGAAAGAATTTGTAAAAGAACCTATTGTGGCATCTGTTAAGGATGGCATGGTAACCCTTACTATGGGTATCGGCATCTATCCGCAAGGTACAATTAAACCTAGCGAAGTGTGGAATCTTGGTAAAGATCAATATAACTGGCCTATTACGACGGGCTATGAAATTCACCGTAAAGACATTATGGTAGAAAATGAAGAAGGCCGTTACACTCCGTTGGAAATTAATTATTAATACTTTTTTATAAATCTTAAGCGGTTATATAATCTTTAGTGATTTAAAAGACCTATATATTGTAATTGAGCGAAAGGAGGGATAGGATGCATAAAATTTTGGTCAATGTTATGCGCGAAGAAATTCGCATGGCTGTTATCGATGAAGAAGGGCAGTTAGTAGACTTTGTTTTAGAACGTACTGATGAGTCTCATATGGCAAATCATATGTACAAGGGTACTGTTAAGAACGTACTGAACGGCATGCAAGCGGCTTTTATTGATATTGGGGGCTCTCAAAATGCGTATTTGAACCTTCAACAAGGGAAAGAACAGAAAATCTTACCACGTTTATCTGTGGGGCAACAAGTTCTTGTTCAAGTCGTAAAAGAGGAGATGCTCGGCAAAGGGGCTCGCGTGACTGCTGATGTGAGCCTGGCCGGTCGTTTTATGGTACTTTTGCCATATTCTGAAGGTATGCGCATCTCTAAAAAGATTACCGATGAATTGTTACGAGCAAAGTTGCAAGAGTTAGCGGCACCATATGTGCAAGAAGGTTGCGGTTTTATTATCCGTACTGCAGCAGCTAAGGCTAGCGCTGATGAAATTGGAAGAGATATGGACTACTTGTGGCGCACGTGGCAACATGTGTTAAAGCGCTTTAAGGTGGCTAAGAGCGGCACTGACCTCTATAGTGATGCGGACTTCTGGTTCCGTCTTGTACGTGACTATGCGCATCGCAATGTAGAGGAAATCATCGTCGATTCCGATATGGGCGAATCACGTTTGATGGACCTCTTAGGTCATGGCCCTACATCACAGCAAATTAAAGTGATACGCCATCGTGACAGCACACCTATTTTTAAAGCCAATCATATTGAACCTCAATTAGAAAATCTTATCTCTCGTGATATCAATCTTCCTTCTGGTGGCTCTATCCGCATTGATCATACAGAGGCTCTTACCGTATTCGATGTAAACTCTGCTCATTATACGGGTAAATCCAATAAGCTAGAAGATTTAGCTTTCACCGTTAATAAAGAGGCGGCAAAAGAAATTTGTCGTCAATTGCGATTGCGAGACATAGGCGGCATTATCGTTGTCGATTTTATTGATATGAAGGATAAGTCGCATCAACAAGAATTGTTGAACGTGTTAAGTGCGCAAGCCAAATTAGACAAGATGAAAACTGTGGTATGTGGTATTAGTTCACTTGGTCTCGTGGAAATGACGCGCAAGCGTGCCCGTCAAGGCTTGCAGACCTTGATGTTCGATACCTGTCCTCAATGTGGAGGGACGGGGTATATGTTGTCGGGTAGAACTGTATACATGCAGATTGTTCGGCGTATCCGTGAATTATTTAAATCAGGGCGTATTAAATCTAATCTTGAGATTGAAGTCCATCCAGAGGTAGCTCAATATTTAACGAAGGCCGTTCTTGAGGACCTAGGCGAGTCCATTGGTCGGAAAATTTCGATTGTAGTAAATCCACAAATTAGCCGAGAAGGTTATTCCTTAATGGCGGTAGCAGAATAAGTCAGTAGTTTGTTTATAGAGGAATATTGTGTCAGTATTTGAAATTGTATTAATTAGTATAGGGCTTGCTATGGATGCCTTTGGCGTATCTATCGGTAAAGGTTTATCCATGCCGGTAGGTGAAAATGGCCGAAAGGTGACCTTAGCATTCTTGTTTGGATTGTTTCAGTTCCTTATGCCCGTTATTGGTTGGCTTATTGGGCGTCAGTTTATTGATGTCATATCTGAATGGGATCATTGGATTATCTTTGGCCTTCTCGGCTATTTAGGAATTGCTATGATTAAAGATGGCCTTAGCGATGAAACTGATGAAGACGATGATAAGCAGTTTTTAGGCGTTTGGGAAATGATGATGCTCTCCGTAGCCACTAGCCTGGATGCAATGGCTGTAGGTCTTACCTTTGCCTTCATGCCCATCAATGTGTGGGAAGCATCTACTATGATCGGTGTCATTACCTTCGGTATTTCTTTAATTGGTGTATACTTAGGTAAATTTATGGGCCGGTTTGTTGGAAAATATGCAGATATTCTCGGCGGCGGTGTACTCATTCTTATCGGTACTAAAATACTTTTACAACATCTCGGAATTATCGGAGAATTTTAGAGGTTTGTATATATAAAAGTATCAGAAACTGAGCTATTTATGTTGAATTTTGTTTGACATAGATAGGTAAATAGGATATACTATATCAGTATTAGTTCGGTTTACTGAACTTTGCAATCCGCGTGAAGCAGGTTTAAACGCCCGACCGAAGTTCGGGTCGGGATACCGAATTCAGCGAGTTCGATAACAAGGAGGTGTTCTCATGTACGCAATTATTAAAACTGGTGGTAAACAATATCGCGTTGCTGAAGGCGATGTAATTACTATCGAAAAATTGGAAGCAGCTGCTAACGAGTCCGTTACATTCGAAGAAGTTTTGACTGTAGTGAATGACGGCGACGTTAAAGTTGGCGCTCCTCTTGTAAACGGTGCAAAAGTTACAGGTACAGTTCTTGAGCATGGTAAAGGTAAAAAAATCTTAGTATTCAAATACAAAGCTAAATCCAACTACCGTCGTCGTCAAGGCCATCGTCAACCGTTCACAAAAGTTCGTATTGAATCTATCCAAGCTTAATTATGGTTTCCATTGGAATCCAGCGGAATAGTGATGGTCAAGTAATTGGTTGTCATATGTCCGGACATGCAGGATATGATGAGCATGGCTTCGATATCGTATGTGCTGCAGTGTCTGCTTTATCGGCAACGGCAATGTTAGGACTTACCCAAATTGCTCAGCAAGAAGGGGAATATACGAATAGCGAAGGTCGATGTGATATAGTTCTCTCTGGGACGATTAACCAGAGTGGACAGGATATTCTGGGGACTATGATCCTTGGTTTAAAGGAAATTAGCCGTCAATATCCAGAGTTTGTCCAAATACACGAAATATAGGAGGTGAACTTAATGTTTACTTTTGATTTGCAATTGTTCGCACATAAAAAAGGTGTGTCCAGTACTCGTAACGGTCGTGACAGTGAATCTAAACGTCTTGGTGTTAAATGCCATGATGGTTCCATCGTAAAGAGCGGTAACATCATCGTTCGTCAACGTGGCACTCACTTCCACCCTGGTACTAACGTAGGTATCGGTAAAGATGACACTTTATTCGCACTTGTGCCTGGTAAAGTAGCATTCGAACGTGCTGGTCGTTATAACCGTAAAGTTAGCGTATACCCTGTAGAAGCTTAATTTTACAAAGACTATTAATCCCTAGTGGTTTTCCACTAGGGATTTTGTTGTTTATAGGTGATCGTAATTGAATAAATAAGACATATACATTTTAGTCATATTCGATATAGATAATCGATATAGATTAGAGATTCCCATGAAATAAAGGTTGCTTCCTCGTAGGAGGAGGCAACCTTTTATTGTGTATTAAATTCCTATGTTTTTTAGTAGGAATAGTGGTATACTAAGTACAGTATCAGTGAAATACCAGAATACTGGTTGTCATATACTTTCATAAACCTAAAGAGGGGTGGCATTGCCACTAGAAAGATTTGAGGTAAGTACTATGTATGATGTAAAATCTCCAAAGGCGGAGGAGTTTATTTCCCATCAGGAAATCCTTGATACTCTTGCTTATGCAGAGGAAAATAAGGAAAATCGGGAGTTGTTAGATGCTATTTTAGCAAAAGCAGCTACATTTAAGGGGTTAAACCACAGAGAGGCAGCAGTTCTCTTAGAATGTCCGTTACCTGAATATAAGGAAAAGCTTTTTGCTTTAGCAAAAGAAATCAAGAAAGCCATATACGGTGATCGTATCGTATTATTTGCACCATTATATTTATCTAACTATTGTATCAATGGCTGTGTGTACTGCCCGTACCACTCTAAAAATCGCGATATTAAACGTAAAAAACTGACGCAAGAACAAATTCGAGAAGAGGTTATTGCCTTAGAAGCGATGGGTCATAAGCGTATCGTAATTGAGTCTGGTGAAGATCCTCTTAATAATCCTCTTGAGTATATTTTGGAATCCATTAAGACTATTTATAGTATCAAAAATAAAAATGGTGAAATCCGTCGTGTCAACGTAAATATTGCGGCTTGTTCCGTTGAGGATTACAAGAAATTACATGAAGCTGGTATTGGTACGTATACACTCTTCCAAGAAACGTACAATAAAGAAAACTATGAAGCATTACATCCAACAGGCCCTAAGAGCGACTACGCCTACCATACAGAGGCGATGGACCGCGCTATGCAAGGTGGTATTGATGATGTCGGTATCGGTGTTCTTTACGGCTTAGAACATTATAAATATGATTTTGTAGGTTTGTTGATGCATGCAGAGCATTTAGAAGCAGTATTTGGCGTAGGTCCACATACTATTTCTGTACCTCGTATTTGTCCAGCTGATGATATCGATGTAGATGATTTCAGTAATGCAGTACCTGACGATGTATTTGAAAAAATCGTTGCTCTCATTCGTGTATCCACACCGTATACTGGTATGATTATGTCCACACGTGAAACTCAAGAAATGCGTGAACGCGGATTGGCTCTTGGTATCTCCCAAATCAGCGGTGGATCTCGTACTAGCGTAGGTGGTTACAAAGAAGAAGAGAAACCAGAAGATAATTCTGCTCAATTTGATCGTAGTGATACGCGTACATTAGATGAAATCGTAGATTGGTTATTAAATCTTGGTTATGTACCGAGCTTCTGTACTGCATGTTATCGTGCAGGTAGAACAGGGGACCGTTTCATGGCCCTTGCTAAATCCGGTCAAATTCACAACTGTTGCCAACCAAATGCGTTGATGACATTAAACGAATACATCATGGACTACGGTGATGAGAAGACTAAAGCTCATGGTGCGAAGGTTATCGAACAACAGTTAGAAAATATTAAAAATGATTTAGTTAAAGACAAAGCTAAAGCTTATATTGCACAGATGAAAGACGGCGAACGAGACTTCCGGTTCTAAGTAGTTCACTGATATAGAACCTCCTATTGATAATGGGAGGTTCTTTTTTGTTGAGAAAATAGCAAAGTTTAAATGAGAATAAAATATATAAAATAGTTTATTTTATTCGCTTTTTGAGGTATAATAAATAAAAATGATAATGATAATACGTTGAATTCTAGAATGATATTGATTATAAACTACTGAGGGATATGATGATTAAGAAGAAACGTTGGCGCCTTTGTGAAGGTGACCGAGAGAAAGAAAATATCTTAATCCGTGAACTTGGTGTGAACCCTATTGTGGCTAAATTAATGGTGAATCGTCACATTGATGTTGACGAAGGTCGTCAGTTTTTACAAGGTACTTTGTCAGATTTGTTAGACCCATTCACTTTAAAGGATATGGACGTGGCTGTTTCGCTAGTTCAGGAGACAATTGAAAGTCACAAACCAATCGTCATTTATGGCGATTATGATGTGGATGGTATTACTGCAACATCTGTACTCTATCGATTTTTAAAGAAATTAGGTGCCGATGTTACTTATTACATACCAGAACGTCAAAGTGAAGGGTATGGCCTCAATTTAGAGGCTTTAGAGCACCTTATAGAACGGGGAACAGCTTTAATAATTACTGTAGACTGCGGTATTAGTTCTTACGATATTGTAGAGGCTGTACGAGACCGTATCGATATGATTATTACAGATCATCATACGGCACCGGATATGATTCCACGGGCTAAGGCTGTTATTAATCACAAACAAAAGGATTGTCCATATAAGGATAAAAACTTATCTGGCGTCGGTGTGGCTTTTAAATTATGCCAAGCATTGTGGTTAACAAAACACGGTGAGTGGTATTTAGATGATTTAGATATCGTTGCTTTAGGTACTGTGGCAGATGTAGTGCCTTTGGTTGGTGAGAACCGGATCATCGTAAAAGCAGGCCTGGAGAAGATGAATAGCCATCCTAATTTAGGCATTAAAAAACTCATCGATGTAGCGGGCCTACATGAGCGAACTATAACATCTGGACATATTGGTTTCACCTTAGCCCCTCGCCTTAACGCAGCGGGGCGCGTAACGCATGCTACGCGTGCTGTTGAACTTTTGGTGACCGATGATGCAGATATAGCAGAGACAATTGCTGAGGAATTGAACGAAACCAATCGTGAGCGACAAGAACTGGAAAGAAATATTCACGAATTGGCTCGTATTGATGTAGCAAATCAAGGCCATAAGGCTGACTATGTAACCGTTGTGGCTGGTGAAGAGTGGCATCCTGGTGTTATTGGTATCGTTGCATCTCGTCTCGTGGAGGAATTTTATAAACCAACCTTAGTTATCAGCATTCATGATGGAGTTGGCAAAGGTTCTTGCCGTAGTATCGACGGTTTTAATATATATGATGCGTTGAAGTCTTGTGAAGACCTTTTGCTACAGTTTGGTGGTCACTCTGCAGCAGCAGGCTTTAGCATTGACGCCAATCGCATTGATGAATTGCGAGAGCGTTTAACTGAGTATTGTAAAAAGACTGTTACTGCTGACGAATATATTCCTGTAGTGGCCATTGATGCGGAACTACCTGTTGATGATATCGATGTTGATATTATTGACCGCGTATCAGCCCTTGAACCCTATGGGATGGCTAATAGCACACCAGTTTTTGCCGTAATGGAAGCTACGGTACAAGATATTATGCTCATGGGGCAGTTAAAAAATCATTGTAAGGTGATTTTTGCTACCTCGAATGGAACATTGGATGCTATCGCTTGGAATCGTCCAGATTTATTTAAATCTATATTTGTCGGTTCTGTTGTGAAAGTAGCCTTCTCCTTGCAAAAGAATGAATGGCAAGGTATGGTTTCTCCACAACTCATGATTCAAGCAATCGAACCGTTGACTGAAGAGCCGATTAAACTGACAACTGAAGGACTTCGGCAGATGTATGTCATTGTAAAACAATCCATGCGTGGTCGCAGTCAATCGGTTTACAATGTTGAACAAGATATATTGCGCCGCAAGCCGGCAGATCAAAATAATCGCAGTGCTCTTGCATCTATTGATGTCTTTAAAGAATTGGGCATTGTTGAAGAATATACAAGTGATGATGGTCAATTAATGCTTAGATGGAATGCAATTGAAGGAAAATTAGATCTTGTCACATCCGTAACATTCCTTACTTATAGTGTATAGGAGGTGACACCATGACAACTGTAAATGAAGAAGGCAAAGCTTTGGTTGAACAAGGCACTTTTGATAAAGAGAAAGCCTTAGCTGAATTTATGGAGTATATCCATACGTATTTAACAGATGATGAGTGTAACCAAGTATTAAAGGCTTTTGAGCTAGCTGACAAGGCTCACGAAGGTCAGTTTAGAGCTTCTGGTGAACCGTATATCATGCATCCACTAGCTGTAGCTGATATTTTGGCACACTTACAAATCGACCATATTACGCTCATGGCAGCGCTTATGCATGATGTGGTTGAAGATACATCCTATTCGAAGGAAGACTTGGAGGAAATGTTTGGCTCTGAGGTAGCATTCCTCGTTGATGGTGTAACAAAATTAAACCAATTCCAATATGAAACAAAAGAAGATCGCCAAATGGAAAATTATCGTAAGATGATTTTAGCGATGGCAAAGGACGTGCGCGTCGTTGTTATTAAATTAGGTGACCGTTTACATAATATGCGTACCTTAAAGCATATGCGCAGTGATAAACAAAAACGCATTGCTAAGGAAACGCTCGAAATCTTTGCTCCCCTTGCGCATCGCCTTGGTATTTTCAATGTGAAATGGGAGTTAGAGGATTTATCCTTCCGCTATTTAGAACCAGAAAAATATTATGATCTTGTAGATCAAATGAAGCAAAAACGCCAAGTCCGTGAAGATATCGTTAATGATACAATGAGTCAACTCACTAAGGCTTTAGGCGAAGCCCATATCAAGGCAGATATCAAAGGCCGTCCTAAACACTTCTACAGTATTTACAAGAAGATGAAAAAGGACAATCGCGATTTGTCACAAATCTATGATTTGCTTGCGGTTCGCGTAATTGTTGATAGTATCCCTGATTGTTATGCGGTACTCGGTATTGCGCATAGCTTGTGGAAACCATTGCCATATCGATTTAAAGATTATATTTCCATGCCGAAATCCAATATGTATCAATCCTTGCATACTACTGTTATCGGTACCATGGGACAACCGGTAGAAATCCAAATTCGTACATGGGAAATGCACCGTGTATCCGAATATGGTGTTGCCGCTCACTGGCGGTATAAAGAAGGTAACAAAAACGGCGATAAAGAGTTCGACCAAAAGGTTGCTTGGTTGCGCCAAGTTCTAGAATGGCAAGATACAAGTAATCCAACAGAGCTTGTTAATGCTTTGAAATTAGACGTATTCTCTGGTGAAGTATTCGTATTTACACCGAAGGGGGACGTTGTTAAATTGCCTATTGGCTCGGTGCCATTAGACTTTGCCTATCGTGTTCATACCGATGTAGGTCATCGCTGTGTAGGTGCTAAGGTAAACGGCAAAATTGTACCTCTCGATTACACCTTGCAAAATGGTGATATCGTCGATATTATTACATCTAAAACGAGTAAACCAAGCCTTGATTGGCTTAACATTGTAGGGTCCTCTGAAAGTAAGAGTAAAATACGCAACTGGTTCAAGCGCGAAAATAAAGCTGAAAATATTGAAAAAGGCTTAGAGGCTCTTGAAAAAGAAGCGAAACGATTAAATTACACGTGGAAAGAGTTGATTGCAGATAATCGACTCCAACAAGTAACTAAACAACTGAAAGCCGGTACTGAAGAGGAAATGTTTGCGGCTTGTGGCTATGGCGGTATTCCTGTAAGTACAGTTCTCTTGCGTTTAATTGAACTCTATAAAAAATCTAAAGAAGCAGAAGAGTCTAAACGCAGTACTGAACAAATTATTGAAAAATTAAAATCTCAAGGCCAAAAGAAAACTAAAAATGGTACTGGCGTCCTCGTAAAAGGCGAGGCTGGTGTTATGGTGCGGATGGCGAAATGCTGTAATCCTGTTCCTGGTGATGATATCATTGGGTATATTACGCGTGGTCGTGGTGTATCTGTCCATCGTTCCGATTGTACGAGCCTAGGCCATACGCCTGAAGATTTAGAACGCATGATTGAGGTCTCTTGGGATGGTTCCTCTGGCGAATCCTTCCACGTAGGCATTGATATTCAAGCATACGATCGAAATGGTTTGCTCATGGAGGTTATGGCTGTACTTTCAGAATTGAAAATTACCATTACTAACATCAATGCCAAGGTTCAAGAGGATACTAAAAATGTAAGTATCAATGTTACTGTTGATATTCGTGACATTTCACAATTAGATTTTGTAATGACTAAATTGCGTCGTATCCGTGAAGTATATACGGTACAACGAAGTTAAGGAGGGGCTTAATGAGCGAACAACAATTAGTGCTTATGCGCATGCCTTTAGGTCCACTAGGAACCAATTGCTATGTCATAGGTGATAAAGTAGTAGGTGAAGCTTTTATCATCGACCCTGCCACATCGGAAGTATTAGATGCGCTAAAGAAACATAACTTGAAGCCAAAGGCTATTTTGCTAACTCATGGTCACGGAGATCATATTGGTGGTGTTCAAGAGATTGTAGATACATACCATGTGCCTGTATATATTCAAAAGGGCGATATCCCGTATTTATCTGATCCTGAGCTTAACCTTAGTGCCTATAGTAATCCTACACCGATTAAGGTGAATGCTGATCTTATTGAGGTTAAGCAAGGTGACCATATTATATGTGGCGCTATTGACCTTGAAGTACTTGAAACACCAGGTCATACACCAGGTGGGGTATGTTATTATATGGAAAGTCTTGTGTTTGTGGGGGATACTCTCTTTAGAGATTCCGTGGGCCGTACAGATTTTCCAAATGGATCATATGAGACATTAATGGAATCCATTAAATCTCAACTCTATAAATTGCCAGATAATACAATGGTTTACCCTGGTCATGGACCAGAAACAAATATAGGTTATGAAAAACAATACAATCCATTCGTTGGAGCGTAGGTTTTATATAATTTTGCAAGAAGTAAAGGGGATAGTTATCATGAATACAACATTAGAAAAATTAAAAGAACGTATTAAAGACAAAAAATATAAATTGACTACACAACGTCAAACAATTTTACAAGCCTTTATCGATGCTGACGAAAACCATTTGAGTGCTGAAGACGTGTACGTGCTTGTTAAAGAAGTAGCTCCTGATATCGGCTTGGCTACGATTTACAGAACACTTGATCTCTTCACAGAGCTAGATTTGTTGAAACGTCTTGATTTCGGTGATGGACGTAATCGTTACGAATTGAATGACGAAGAGTTTGCTCATTTCCATCATCATTTGATTTGTGTAAAATGTGGTAAAGTATCCGAGTTTGAAGATGATATGCTAGAAACTCTAGAATCTATTATCGCTAAAAAATTGAACTTCCGCACTATTGACCATCAATTAAAAGTATATGGTTATTGCAGTGATTGCCAAAGCCATATGACTGAAGCAGAGCTTGAAAAATTAGAGCGTATGGCTCATCACCATGCTTAATGGATATCTATATACGGGGCCATTACCACTGGGCTCCGTAGTAGCTCATAATTGTGGTGCTGCAGGTTTATTCTCTGATAAGGTTAATCCAGAAGTTATTCTAGAGGCTATAGAGATAGACGGCTCATATCGCTTGACCCTTACCATTGGTGAGATTGTACAAACCTTTGAAGGTGATATTTCATCTATGGGGCGTCGACAAATTGGTCAAGCCTTGTTACGGTACTTGCGCGAATATCAAGGTTTGCCCGCTGATGCGCCATGGGGAACTATGGTAGGTGTACGCCCTACGAAGCTACTACATAAATATATAGATACATATGGCTCTGTCCACGCAGCAACTCGTCACATTAGGGACGAGTTTTCTGTGTCTATAGAAAAACTTGCTACCCTAGGCGCTATCGGTGAGTATCAACAACCATTTTTAGCTGATACAGACGATAAAAAGGTGAGTCTCTATTGTGGCATTCCTTTTTGTGACACCCGCTGTGTTTACTGCTCCTTTCCGTATGGACTCTATCAGGATTACAATGGTAAAAGCCAGTTTTTATCAGCGCTAGGCCGAGATGTAGAGGATGTGAAATCTATCATTGATACATATGGATTGAAGGTTGACACTCTCTATATGGGCGGTGGCACCCCAACGGTGTTGGGTGATGAAGACTTTCACCAAGTCCTAAAACAGTTATCTGTTCTGGTTCCAGAAGGACATGAGTTTACTGTAGAAGCGGGACGACCAGATTCTGTAAATTCTGAAAAGATACAATCTATGCTTGCGTTAGGTGTAAATCGTATCAGCATTAATCCTCAGACTATGCAAGATGATATTTTGCGTCGTATAGGGCGTGGACATAGTGCGCGTGATATTGATGAACTATTACAATATGTAAAAGTTCATACACCATTTGCAGTAAATATGGATTTTATTGCCGGTTTACCACATCAAACGATGCAAAATATGGTAGAGAATATGGATTATGTATGTCAAAATTTGCCGGAAAATGTTACAATTCATACGTTAGCATTAAAACGTGGTAGCCTGTTGTACGATTTAAATATGCAAGATGATGTTCCAGAGGAACATCTCGTAGCAGAAATGGTACAATATAGTAAAGAGCGTCTTGAAGCGGCTGGTTATGTGCCATATTATCTATATCGCCAACAATATATGAGAGGGCAGTTAGAAAATATTGGTTATACCTTGCCGGGCAAAGCATGCGAATACAATATTCAGATTATGGAGGAACGTCAAAGTATTCTATCCATGGGTCCTGGTAGTTCATCTAAGTGGATGCGCGCCCCTGAATATCGTCAACTTAAGCAGCATATGCCAAAGGATGTAGATGTTTACCACGCAACGATAGATGCACTATTAGAGAAACGACATAGAATTTGTGAAAAATTTTGGGAGGTTGTGTAATGGCTATTAGAAAACCAAGAGGTACACAAGACTTTTTGCCAGAACAAATGATAAATTGGCACTATATTGAACAACGTATGCACGAGATTTGCAAAGTATACGGGTTTAATGAAATTCGCACACCTGCCTTTGAAGATACTAAATTATTTTTGCGCGGCATTGGTGAAACTACAGATGTAGTACAAAAAGAGATGTACACTTTTACCACAGGTGATGATGGTGGATCTAGCTTTACATTGCGCCCAGAAAATACAGCATCTGCTGTGCGCGCATACTTAGAAAACAAAGTATATGGTAAAGAAGGTCTTACAAAATGGTATTATATGGGGCCTATGTTCCGACATGATAAACCACAAGCAGGCCGATACCGTCAATTCCACCAATTTGGTGCAGAGGTATTGGGATCCCAGTCTCCTGTGGTGGACAGTGAAGTTATTTGTATGGTAGTGCAATTGTTGAAAGATTTTGGCCTTAAAGATCTCAATGTAGAGGTGAACTCTGTAGGTTGCCCGACATGTCGCCCTGTATACCGCGAAAAATTAATTGAATTCTTTGAACCTAAAAAAGAACAATTATGCAGTGATTGCCAAGAACGTTTATATAAAAATCCTTTGCGTATCTTGGACTGTAAAAATGAAACCTGCAAATCTTTGTCCGTAGGTGCTCCTGAAATTCACGAACATTTATGTGAAGAGTGTCATGATCACTTTGAAGAATTGAAGACATATTTAACGGCTGCTAATGTGCAATATACATTGAACCCTCGTCTTGTACGTGGTCTTGATTATTACACTAAAACAGCTTTCGAAGTACAATATACTCCATTAGGCGCACAAAGTGCCGTAGCCGGTGGTGGTCGTTACGATGGTCTCGTAGAGGAACTCGATGGCCCTCATACGCCAGCGATTGGCTTTGCTATGGGCATGGAGCGTTTATTATTAGCCCTTGAAAAACAAAACTTATTGCCTGAACCAACTGTAGAACCATCTGTGTTCGTAGTAGCCCTTGGTGATGCGGCTAAGGTAGAGGCTTTCAAAATCTGTCAAGCATTACATGATGCGTATGTAACCGTTGAAATGGACGGACAGGGCAAGAGTATGAAGGCACAATTAAAATATGCTAACAAAATTAATGCAAAATATGTTATCATATTGGGTGATGATGAATTGGCTCGTGGAGAAGCCATTATCCGATTCATGGATACTAGTGAACAAGAGGCTGTATCTCTCGATGCAGTGTCTAAACGTATAACTTCTTTGGTGAAAGGATGACAATAAGAATGGAAACAATGCAAGGCTTACACCGTACGCACGGTTGTGGCACCATCTCTGAACAAGAGGTAGGTAAAGAGGTCGTATTATGTGGTTGGGTTGAACGCCGTCGTGACCATGGTGGTTTGATTTTCTTGGATTTACGCGATCGTTCTGGCGTAGTACAAGTAGTAGCATCCCCAGATCATAACGTAGAATCTTTCCACAAAGCAGAGGATGTTCGTAATGAATATGTTCTTTGCGTGCGTGGTACTATCACAAAACGTGATGAATCTGCCATTAATCCAAACCTTCCTACAGGTGCATACGAAATGTTCTGTGAAGAGTTGCGCGTATTGAACTCCGCTAAAACGCCTCCATTCTATATCCAAGATGATATCGATGTAGATGAAAACATTCGTTTGAAATACCGTTACCTTGACTTGCGTCGTCCAGAAATGCAACGCAACTTGATTTTACGTCACAAAGTAACAAAAGCTATGCGCGACTTCTTCGATAGCCGCGATTTCTTGGAAATTGAAACTCCAATGCTTACTAAATCTACACCTGAAGGTGCTCGTGACTATCTAGTTCCTTCCCGTGTAAATGCTGGTACATTCTACGCATTGCCTCAATCTCCACAAATCTTCAAACAAATCTTGATGGTTGCTGGTTATGAAAAGTATTTCCAAATCGTTCGTTGCTTCCGCGATGAAGACTTGCGTGCAGACCGTCAACCTGAGTTTACTCAGCTCGACTTGGAAATGTCCTTCGTAGACGAAGAGGACATCTACTCCATGCTAGAAGAAATGATTGCTCATGTATTCAAAACAGCAATGGGCAAAGACATTACATTGCCTATGCCTCGCATTACATGGGACGAAGCAATGGATAAATATGGTTCTGATAAACCAGATCTTCGCTTCGATATGGCGTTTACTGATGTAACTGATCTTGTAAAAGATACAGAATTCAAAGTATTCCGCTCTGTAATTGACAATGGTGGCGTAGTTAAAGGTATCGTAGTACCTGGCGACGCTGGCATTCCTCGCCGTGAACTTGATGACCTCGTTGAATATGTAAACCGTTATGGTGCAAAAGGCCTTGCATGGGCTTGCTTCAACGAAGATGGTTCCATCAAGTCTCAAATCATGAAGTTCTTAGGTGAAGATACAATTCGCAATATCGGTGAAAAAATGGGCGCTAAAGGTGGCGACCTTGTATTGATGATTGCAGATAAACCTGCCACTGTAGCACGTGCATTAGGCGAATTGCGTCTTGAAATGGCACGCCGCATGAATATGATTGATCCTGATAAATTGGCATTCACATGGGTAACTGATTTCCCTATGTTCGAATATAACGAAGACGAAAAACGTTATGTTGCAATGCACCATCCGTTCACAATGCCACGCCATGAAGATCTTGATAAATTAGAAAGTGATCCTGGTAGTGTAAAAGCGATTGCTTATGATATGGTATTGAATGGCGTAGAAATCGGTGGCGGTTCCTTGCGTATTTACCAATCTGATGTACAAGAGAAAGTATTCAAAGCAATTGGTTTATCTGAAGAAGAAGCAAAATCTAAATTCGGCTTCATGCTCGATGCATTCCAATATGGTGCGCCTCCTCATGCAGGTTGTGCATTCGGCTTAGATCGTCTTGTTATGTTAATGGCAAAACGTCAATCTATCCGTGATGTAATCGCATTCCCTAAAACACAATCTGCTTCTGATGTTATGAGTCAAGCTCCATCTGAAGTAGAACCTAAACAATTAAAAGAATTGCATATTAAACCAGATATTGAAGAAGAAGAGCAATCTTTAGTGTAAAAACATAAGCAAGAATTGATTAAAATTGAAATGTCAAGTCTTGTTAATTGCTAATCTTTCTGATACTATTTATGTATAAGATATCCCTGCCATGTGCGTGTGATATCGCAGTTTTGAGCCAACACATTTACTTCGGGAGTCCGAACTCTCGTCTGAACGTTACGCCCTTACGGGACAACTGCAGGATGAGGAGGACACCCACCTGCCCTAAGCAGGATCAAAACGCGGTACATTACGGCATGGTGGGGCTTTTTTGCGTGTAAAAATAGCATATAATATCATATACTATATATGGAAATACGATAAATATATCAATTTATGATACTTGTTATAAAAAATCATACCTAAGAGACATACAGTTTGATGATCTAACATATATGATTTTTGAAATAAAAGCATTAATAGTTTAAATATTGCGAATTGAGGTGATGGAATGGATAGTTTATTTGATTTAGCGCCTACAAATACATATGAGCCGCTTCCTGTGCGGATGCGTCCAACAAAATTAGACCATTTATATGGTCAAGAAAAGGCCGTAGGGAAGGGAACCTTCTTGCGTGCTATGGTAGAGAAGGATACTATTCCATCAATGCTCTTTTACGGGCCTTGTGGAACGGGGAAAACAACGTTAGCAGGTATTATTGCGAAGGTTAGTAATAGTCATTTTGTTAATTTAAATGCCACCAATGCAGGCATTGGTGAATTGCGCACCATCATTGAAGATGCGCGTAAGCGAGTTCGTTCTTTGCAACAACGAACTATTCTTTTCCTCGATGAAATTCATCGCTTTAATAAAAGCCAACAAGACGTTCTTTTACCTTGTGTTGAGGACGGCACAATCATCCTTATCGGTGCAACTACAGAAAATCCATTTTTTGAGGTAAATAGACCACTTTTATCTCGGTTGAGACTTATCACATTAGAGGCGTTGACACCAAAGGCTATCGGTCAAATTCTGCGTCGTGCTATTACCGATGAAGAGGTAGGTCTTGGTAAACGTCGTTTACAAGTAACCGACGAAGTACTAGAGGATATAGGCATCTTCGTCAATGGTGACGGTCGTATGGCACTCAATATTCTCGAGCAAGCTGCAGCTATGGTTCCTGACGAAGGTACTATATCTATTGAGGTCCTTGAAAAGGTTGTAGGTCGTCGTATTTATACATACGATAAAAAAGGTGATAGCCACTATGATACGATTTCTGCGTTTATTAAAAGTATGCGCGGCTCTGATGTACAAGCGACAGTGCATTACTTGGCACGTATGATTGAAGCAGGGGAGGACCCGAATTTTATCGCTCGTCGTATCGTGATTTGTGCCGCTGAGGATGTAGGTCTTGCCGATCCACAAGCATTGATTTTGGCAAACGCTGCGGCTCAAGCCGCCCATATGGTCGGTTTCCCAGAGGCGCGTATTATATTGTCCGAGGCGGCATGTTATGTGGCGTTAGCTCCAAAAAGTAATTCTGCCTATATGGCAATTGATGCGGCTATTGCCGACGTGCGTCACAAGGATTGTGGGCAGGTGCCAGATCATCTGAAGGATAGTCATTATAGTGGGGCGAGCAAATTAGGTCACGGGAAAGCCTATAAATATGCTCATAACTATCCAAATGGCTATGTAAAACAACAATATTTACCGACACCTCTTGTAGATGCCACATATTACAATGGTATAAAAAGGGGGAAAGAGGAACAGTTGCTTCAAGACTGGGAAGAACGACGTAAGAGTTAACTAAATACTTCGATATATGCTATAATATAATGATAAGTTAATTTACTGTAATGTTATATAAGTAAGGGGTTTGTATAGATTTATGGCAGAAGAAAAGACTTCCACCAAAAAACGCAACACACGCCGTAAGCGAACAAGTACAAAACAACAACCAAAGTCTCAAGGCTTTTCTTTGCGCAGCGAAGTTAAAGGCCTTATTGTCATTGCCTTTGCAGTGATATCTTTACTCGGTTTCTTTGGCTTTGAGCTTGGTCTTGTAGGTCAAATTTTGACAGGTGTATTTCGTTATGGCTTCGGTATAGGAGGCATTATTCCTTGCTTATGCGTTTTCTGGGTAGGTTGGAGATTACTATATAAGGGAACATTTATTTCCTTTACAAAACGCGGCGTTGTAATGACCTTGTTTTTCCTATTCTTGTTAGCTCTTGTTCCGTTGTGGCGTGTTCCTGAGGGGCAGGAACTCATTACTACACAATTGGCTAATCAAGGTGGTGTTGTAGGTGGGGCTATTGCAACATTTATGCGCACTTTATTAGGTAATTTAGGTGCAATTATTCTCAATGTGTTCTTGTTGTTAGCCTTGGGTCTTCTTATTACTCGATTATCCTTGCGCAGTGGATTACAAAAGGCAGCAGATAAAACTCAAGTAGGTTTAAATGTAGCAAAAGAAGTAGCTGCTGAGAAGGTGGCCGTTGCGAAAGAGGTCTTTGAAGACTGGAATGAACAACGTAAAGAAGCAGCGGAACAACGTAAAGCTTATAATAGGGAAAAAGATACACGGTTCGAAGATACTACTGCTCAAGCATTAGATACACTTGAAAAGCGTGGTATTTCTACCGATAGAGATAGTTTTGAAACTGACACCTTTGTAGATGTGGAACCTATGGTAGATACAGTTGCAACTATAGAACCGCCAAAAGCGCCTACATCTTGGAAGGAATTAGCTGAATTAGAAGCACGTAACCGTGCAGCTGAGCAATTGGCTAATATTTCTAAAGTATCTGGTGATGCTAAGACTTTTGAAGCTGATGATTTTGATCAATTTTCTGATACGCATCGATCTACTGGTGATGATTATGTATATGTTCCAGATGAGGATTATACATATACACCAGACGAAGGCTATACTGATGAGTCTGAAACAGTAAGAAATACTGAAGAGGAAGAACCTGAATTTTCCTATCAAAATACAACTATTGGACCATTGGAGACCAATCACGGAGCTATTGCGTCTGCCGTGCCAGGCACGGGTGCTGCTGCCAGTTCTGTAAGTGCCGGCGCTGGAATGGCTGGCATGGGCTTACAAGTACCATCTATTATTAGTACCACAGAGGATACGGCTCAAGTAGCGGTATCTAAAGATGGTCAAATCCATCGCACTTATGATAAGCCGTACCATTTCCCAAGCCTTGATCTTTTGGCGAAAGGGAAGGGGAGCCAAAATAATGGTGAAGAGGTAGCTCACAATGCGATGATGCTTGAAACTGTGTTGAGCAACTTCGGTATTACGGCAAAGGTTGTTAATGCTACACAAGGTCCAACCGTTACGCGTTATGAAATTGAGCCTGCTCCCGGTGTAAAAGTAAGTCGTATCGTTAACTTAACGGATGATATTGCTCTTAACTTAGCCGCGCAACATATTCGTATGGAGGCTCCAATCCCAGGCAAATCTGCTATTGGTATCGAGGTACCTAATAAGACCACTGAAGCCGTTCATTTGCGCGATGTCCTTGATTGTAGTGACTTTAAGGATGCTAGAGGTGGTATTCCTGTAGGTCTTGGTAAGGATATTGCAGGGAAACCTGTGATTACAGACCTTGCGAAGATGCCTCACTTGCTCGTAGCAGGTACGACTGGTTCTGGTAAATCTGTATGTGTAAATACTTTGATTTCCAGTATTCTCTTTAGTCGTAAACCAGAAGAGGTTAAGCTTTTATTAATTGACCCCAAGATGGTTGAACTGTCTATTTATAACGGTATTCCTCATTTGATGGCACCAGTTGTGACAGATATGAAAAAAGCAGCAGCTGTATTACGTTGGGCCGTTCGAGAAATGGAGGCGCGCTATAAAGCCTTTGCAGCATCTGGTAAACGGGATATTAAGAGCTATAATGAAGCACATCCTAAGGCGGCTATGCCGTTGATTGTACTGATTATCGACGAGTTGGCTGACCTTATGATGACAGCTCCAGATGACATAGAAGAATCCATTAGTCGTTTGGCTCAAATGGCTCGTGCTGCAGGTATCCACATGGTACTTGCCACACAACGTCCGTCTGTTAATGTTATTACTGGTTCTATTAAAGCCAATGTACCGAGTCGTATTTCCTTTGCTGTAGGTTCTCAAATTGACTCCCGTACTATCCTTGATATGGCGGGGGCCGAAAAATTGCTTGGTAAAGGTGATATGTTATTTGCTCCAATTGGGGCGAATAAACCAATTCGTGTACAAGGTGCATTTATCTCTGATGATGAGGTAGAAAAACTTGTAGAATTTGTGAAAGCTCAACGAGAGCCAGAGTATGATAATACAGTAACACAAGAGGCGGAAAAGGAAGCTGAAAAAGAGTCAGCTGAGGACAATGATGTGTATCGTGACGAATTGTTAGAACGTGCAGTAAATCTTGTTATGGAATCTGGTCAAGCCTCTGTATCCATGTTACAGCGTCGTTTCCGCATCGGTTATACCCGTGCAGCACGCCTTGTGGATACTATGGAAGATCTTAAAATCGTTGGTCCTAGCATGGGCAGTAAGGCTCGAGAAATTTTGATGAGCCCTGAACAAGCGAAAGCTAGATATTTCTCTGATTCCACTGATGAGCAATAATTGAATGATTATTACAGTACGTAGATTTAGAAAGGAACGAAAATGGCTGAATTAGGCGAAGAATTACGACGTGAACGGGTAAGACGTAATTTAACCTTTAAAGATGTGGAGCAGGTGCTACATATTAAAACAACCTATTTAGAGGCTATCGAAGATGGCAACTATGACATCATTCCTGGACAGGTCTACGTAAAAGGTTTTATTCGTAATTATGGCAATTACTTGGATCTCGATGGAGACCGTTTGGTGAAAGCCTATCAAAGCCAAGTAGGAGATATTGATACTTTTTCTTTACGCTCTGTGACGAGACAGAAAGCTCAAGCTACACCTACTTTGGTACAAAGTGAGTTCGTTGAATATCAAACTTCTAAGAAACGTATGTCCTTAGAAACAAGGCAACGAAAACGTCAACGTTCTATCGTTCAAGAACGTATTATTTTGGGCATTATTTTATTCTGTATGGCATTATTTTTACTGTGGTTATTCCTTTTCTAATAGTTGATTAGGAATGATAGAAAGGCATTTACACAATCAATGGATAGATTTTTAGTAACAGAACCTTCGGATATGAAGGAACGTGGTTGGGCCGAATTAGATTTCGTTCTTATCAGTGGGGACGCCTATGTGGACCATCCGTCCTTTGCGCCTGCAGTCATCGGCAGATACCTAGAATCCAAAGGTTATCGTGTAGGCATTATAGATCAACCAGATTGGAATGATGTAGAGGCTTTCAAAAAATTAGGTAAACCACGTCTAGCATCCCTTGTTACGGCAGGGAATTTAGACTCAATGCTCAATAAATTTACGGCGGCAAAGAAAATTCGTCGACAAGATGATTATTCTCCAGGCGGTGAAGCTGGTCATCGTCCAGATCGTGCTACCTTGGTCTATGCGAATCGCATGAAGGAGGCTTACAGTGATGTGCCTCTCATTATTGGGGGCATAGAGGCGTCCTTGCGTCGTTTTGGTCATTATGATTATTGGTCAGATACAGTGCGTCGCTCTATCTTAGTTGATTCTAAGGCGGATGTACTTGTATATGGTATGGGTGAACTTCAAATCGTCGAACTAGCTGATGCGTTAGACCAAGGAAGATTTAAAGAATCCTTACCATCTATACGTGGCATTTGCTACATGGCTAAAGACATTCCTACCATTGATTATGTGGAGTGTCCATCTTATGAAGCGATTAAGACCAATAAAATGGACTTTGCTGATGCGTTTCGCATCCAATATGATGAACAAGATCCATTCTATGGCCGCATAGTAGTACAAAAACATGGGGATAGATATGTCATCCAAAATACGCCTGCTTTGCCTTTGACACAGGAGGAAATGGATGGCGTATATAACTTGCCATATACTCGCAAGTGGCATCCTAAATACGATGATAAAGGTGGCGTACCCGCATTGAGTGAAGTACAATTCAGCCTTGTTAGTCAACGTGGTTGTTTTGGCAGTTGTTCTTTCTGTGCTATTACAAACCACCAAGGTCGTATCATCCAAAATCGTAGCCATGAGTCGTTGATTGACGAAGCACAGACGATGATTAATATGGATAACTTTAAGGGGTATATTCACGATGTAGGTGGACCTACAGCGAATTTCCGTCATTTAGCTTGTGATAAACAAGCTGTATACGGTGCTTGCAAAGGTCGTACTTGTGCGGCCCCTGAGCCTTGTGAGAACTTGAATACAAATCATGATGATTACATTACTTTACTTCGTAAGTTGCGCAAGTTAAAAGGGGTAAAAAAAGTATTTGTTCGTTCTGGCTTACGCTATGATTATGTGCTAGCAGATAACAATAAAGACTTTGTGCGAGAGCTTTGTGAGTTTCACGTCAGTGGTCAGTTGAAAGTAGCGCCAGAACATGTGTCTAAACGTGTAACCAACATGATGGGCAAGGCGGGGAAGGAAGAGTTCCTCACCTTTAAATCTTGGTTTGAAGAGGCCAATAAAAAACTTGGTAAAAAACAATACTTAGTACCATACTTTATGAGCTCTCATCCAGGCTGTGCCTTGGAGGATGCTATCGAATTAGCGGAATTTTTGCGTGATCACCATATGTACCCTGAACAAGTACAAGACTTTATTCCTACACCGGGGAGTCTGTCTACTTGTATGTACTATACAGGCATTAATCCATTAGATGGAAAGCCTGTATATGTAGCTAAAAAGGGTAGAGAAAAAGCAAAGCAACGCGCTTTGATGCAGTTTAAAAATATTGAAAACTATGACCTTGTTAAAGAGGCCCTCATAGAGGCTAATCGACGTGACTTAATTGGTTTTGGCCCAGAATGTTTAATTCCACCACGCCCAATTGGTCGCAATAGTAATCGTACTACTCAAACTAAGGGAGCTCGTACTAGTCGATCTAGTTTTAGTAAGGGAAAGCCATCTCGTAGAGGTATGACTAAAGGTCATTCGCCTAATAAAAGCCGTGGTGGTCGTTAATTATAGGGATTAGCTTTACTAGTCTCGGTGGGGATACGTTATGTCTTATAGGAGGCATATATGAAACGATGGATTGCTCCGGGCATTTTAGCCCTTTTTGTGGTAGGAATGTTAACCTACGGCATGAACTTTTACCATCATGAACAATTAGAACAGGCTAAAGAACCACTTCGTGGTGAAATTACAGTCTATACCGACTTGCCAAATAATTTAACTACAATGTTAGCTGATCGTTATGAACAGGAACAAAACGTAAAGGTTACGATTATGCCTCTTACAGAGGAGCAAATGGCACAACGGTCAGCGTCAAATGTGGCTGACACATCTGGTGATTTAGTGCTCACCTCTGAAGATAATCTCGTTGTAGGTGCTAATACTGGTAAATATGCACCAATCGTTAATGAACGAATTGATGAAGTGCGAGATACCTTTAAGGATCCTAATGGTTACTGGGTTGGCCTTTGGTACGATCCTATTGTATTTGTTCAGAATGATACCTTCTACAATGGTGTTGGTAAGTATATTACTACTTGGGAAACCTTGGGAAAACAAGGCGATTGGTCTATTGTAATGACAGACTTTGTAGCATCTCAGAATGCGGCAAATTTACTATACAATATGGTGGAGTACAAAGGCGAACCAGAAGCTCTTGAATATTTGTATAGCTTGAAACCACACATAGTACAACATGCTAAATTCCTGTCTACTCCTGTACGCTTAACTGCATTAGGGGAGATAAACATTGGGATTGGTAACTTATCTGATGCAGCTCAGTATAATCGTCATGGGTATCCAATTAAGTTCATATACCCTAAAGATGGCACATCTTACTATGTGACCGGTGCTGCGGTGTTAAAAAACTCAAAGCATAAATCGGATAGTGTTGAATTTATTAATTGGTTGTTATCTACAAAAACGGCGAAATATATGGTAGAAAATAATTTTACCTATCTATTCACCAATCCTGAAATGGATGAGCCGAAGGACTCTATGGGACAAGGCTTAGTGCTATGGCCTGTAAATGGTGGCTATACTACGGAAGGTAAAAAGGTATTGTTAAATCACTGGGTTAGTCAAGTGCGATTCCGTAAAGACTAAGTCCGTTGAATAGATCCTAGAAATGGGAAAAGAGATAGAGACAGAATCGAGTGAAGAAAGGATATAGAATGGGTAAAAAATTAGGGTATGTTAGCCTAGGTTGTGCTAAAAATTTAGTAGATACTGAAGTAATGTTAGGCTTGTTGAAAGATAATGGCTATACCATTACTGAAAACCTAAGCGAAGCAGATCTTATCGTTGTTAATACCTGCACTTTTATTGAGAAAGCCAAGGCTGAGTCTATTAATACCATCCTTGAAGTTGCTCAATATAAGGAAGATGGCCTTTGCAAGGGGCTTATTGTAGCAGGTTGCCTTAGCCAACAATATCAGGATGAATTATTCCAAGAAATTCCTGAAATTGATGCATTAATCGGTACTGGTGCATGGGACCAAATTATGGTAGCTGTTGATGCTATTGAGCATGGCAATCGTAGCTGTATTATGGAGAATATTACGAACATTTATGATGAGCGGATGCCTCGTATTCAAACTACACCTCGTTACAGTGCATACGTAAAAATTGCGGAAGGCTGTAATAATGGTTGTACTTTCTGTATTATTCCAAAGGTGCGTGGTGCCTTCCGTAGTCGTACAATCGAGTCTATTAAAGCAGAAGTAGAACGTTTAGCAGCATCTGGTGTTAAAGAAGTCGTTCTTATCGCTCAAGATACGACTAGCTATGGTATTGACCTCAACGATGGTAAACCATTGTTGACTACCTTGTTAAAAGAATTAACTACTGTAGAAGGCATTGAATGGATTCGTATGCTCTACTTATATCCAACATTCTTCTCTGATGAATTGTTAGATATTATCGTTAATGAGCCAAAACTTTGTAAATATGTAGATATTCCGTTGCAACATGTTAATAACGATATCTTGAAGCAAATGAATCGCCGCGATGATCGTAGTGATATTGAGTGTTTGCTTAAGAAAATCAGAAATGCGCCTACACATATTACATTGCGTACATCTATTATCGTTGGTTTCCCTGGTGAAACAGATGAGCAATTTGAGGAACTTTGCGACTTTGTAAAAGAAATTAAATTCGATAATATGGGCGTGTTTACCTACTCTCAAGAGGAAGGGACACCTGCAGGTGCTCGTGAAGACCAAGTCCCAGAAGCGATTAAAGAAGAACGTTACCATGTTCTTATGTCCATCCAAGCTGCTATATCTGAAGAGAATAATCGCGACTTAGAAGGTACCATTGATTTTGCGATGGTCGAAGAAATCGAAGACGGCGATAATAATACATTGCTTGCAAAAGGGCGTTTGAAATCTCAAGCTCCTGATGTAGACGGCAATATGTACATCGAAGACTGCGGCGAAGATATTAAACCTGGTGACATTCTCAAGGTACAAGTAGAACAAGGTTTTGCATACGATGTTGTAGCTACCGTTGTAGAATAATACACTTCGATATATTCGAGTGTGGAGGTGATCTGATGATTGTAGAACTTATTTCTACAGGCTCAGAATTATTGCTAGGCGATACAGTTAATACGAATGTATCTTGGCTAGCACAAGAGTTAAATAAATTAGGCTATACGATTGCTCATCAATCCGTAGTTGGTGATAATCCTAAACGAATGGCGGAGGTTTTTCGGCTTGCTAGCACACGGGCTGATATTGTGATTAGTACTGGTGGGCTAGGTCCAACGCAAGGTGATATTACGCGTAATGTATTGGCCGATTCTATTGGACGACCTATTGTATTTAATCAAGAGGCAATGGATGAGGTTAAACGTTTCTTTGAAAGTGTAAAACGAACTGTACCCGATGCAAGTCTTCGAGAAGCAGAATTGCCGGAAGGCGCAAAGGTTCTTAAAAATCCTGTAGGCGTAGCACCAGGTGTTGTCATAGAAGATGGGGATACTACATATATACTTTTACCTGGACCTCCTGGAGAAATGAAGGGGATGTTCCAAGAGAGTGTAGTACCTTATTTAAATAAACGCTTCGGCTCGCAAGGTGTTGTCACATCCTATCGATATGGCGTATATGATATCCGTGAAATCGACTTAGAAAATACCTTGATGGATCTCATTAAGAATCAATCGAATCCGACTATTGCGTTGCTCATTAAAAAGGGCTATATCGAGGTTCGTATCACCGCTAAGGCTGATACCTTAGAGGCGGCACAAGCACTTCTCAATCCTTGGGATGCTATCATTCGAGAACGATTAGGCTCTCGTGTAGGCCGTGATTTAACTGTGTCTATGGAGAAAACACTAGGTCATACTCTGCTCGAGGAGCATAGTACGATTAGTACTGCTGAATCTTGTACTTCTGGTTTGGTTGGTAAATTGCTAACTAATGTGAGTGGTAGCAGTGAGTACTACATGGGTGGCGTTATTTCATATAGCAACGACATAAAACATCGTGTACTAGGTGTACCTCAAGATATGCTCGATACGTATAGTGCCGTAAGTGAGCAAGTCGCTAGGGCTATGGCGGAAGGGGCAAAATCTATTGGACAAACGACCTATGCCGTGTCTACGACGGGCATAGCCGGTCCTGGCGGTGGTAGTCCTGAAAAGCCAGTTGGTCTTGTGTGGTTTGGTGTTACTGGGCCACATGGCACCGTAGCTCATAAAGCAAATCTAATTGGTAATCGAGATGATATTAGACAAAGTGCAGCAGAGCTAGCACTATATTATGTGTATACTTATATAAGAGAAAAGGGGAAATAAAATAATGGCTGTAGATGGCAGACAAGCAGCGTTGGATAACGCGTTAAAACAAATTGAAAAAGACTTTGGTAAAGGCGCAATTATGCGTCTTGGTGAAGCAGCTGATCGCATGAACGTAGAGGTTATCTCCTCCGGTTCTCTTGCTATCGATATCGCTGTTGGTGTAGGTGGGTTCCCTCGCGGTCGTGTTATTGAAATCTACGGTCCAGAATCCTCTGGTAAAACAACAGTAGCACTTCATGCTGTAGCAGAAGCACAAAAACAAGGCGGCATTGCGGCATTTATTGATGCGGAGCATGCGATGGACCCAGTATATGCTCGTAACTTGGGTGTAGATATCAATAACTTATTGATTTCTCAACCAGACAATGGTGAACAAGCTCTTGAAATTACGGAAGCTCTTGTTCGCAGTGGTGCTGTAGATATCGTCGTAGTTGACTCCGTTGCAGCTTTAGTTCCTAAAGCTGAAATCGATGGTGAAATGGGCGATGCTCACGTAGGTTTACAAGCTCGTTTGATGAGTAAAGCATTGCGTAAATTGACTGGTATCATCAGTAAATCTAAAACGGTTGTTATCTTTATCAACCAATTGCGTGAAAAAGTAGGCGTCATGTTTGGTAACCCTGAAACGACAACTGGTGGTCGTGCGTTGAAATTCTATTCTTCCGTACGCCTCGATGTTCGTAAAGGTGAATTAATTAAAGCTAATAACGAAAACGTTGGTGCTCGCACTAAAGTAAAAGTTGTTAAAAACAAAGTAGCACCTCCGTTCAAAACCGCTGAATTTGATTTGATGTACGGCGAAGGTATCTCCAAAGCTGGTACACTTATTGATATCGGTACAAATATGGAAATCATCAATAAATCTGGTGCATGGTATTCCTACAATGGGGAGCGTATGGGCCAAGGTAAAGAAGCTGCTAAACAGTACTTGCTTGATAATCCACAAGTAGCGGATGAAATCGATCGTATTATTCGCGATACATTGGCTGTAGGTACAGAAGAAATTGACGTAATCGGTGAAGAAGTAACTGAAGAAGTATAATCATGAGTGACGAAACGATGCAAGCTGCTATGGATCAAGCGTATCGCTTCCTAGCTCAACGATTTCTTAGTTCCTATGAACTAATACAAAAAATGAGACGTAAACAATTCGAGGACCCAATCATTGAGAGGGTCCTTGAACGCCTTAGAGAGTATGATTACATTAATGATGAGCGCTTATCTGAACAAGTCCTAGCATACTTGATGAAAGAACAGAAATATGGCTCTTACATGATTAAACAAAAGATGAAGCTTCGAGGGCTTAATATCCCTTCAGAAATTTCTTCTTATGATGAAGTAAAAGCGGCTTATCGAGTAGTGGAGAAAAAATTTGGTTCCATTCTCAATGAGGACCGCACTCCTCGTGTAAAAGTATTTAATTTTCTCAAATATAGAGGATTTTCAACAAGAACAATTCAAGTCGTATGTAATGATTTTTATGAATAAATAATGCTTTTTGAAAGACCTTGCTAAGCTTGTAAAATCTTGACAGAAAGGGCGTTCAAGTCTAAAATTAATAATAGCCTTATTTATTTATATGATGATATGGCTAATTGATAATTTAATGCATGAAGGGCATAAAAAGGAGCATGAAAGCTCGATTTTGAGAATTTAAGAGGAGGTGAGACAGATTTTAGAGTATAGTCTAATTGCAGTGGTAATGGTACTGATTGGACTAGGGGTAGGCTATTTTTTAAGAAAAAATATTGCTGAAGGAAAACTGAATCAAGCTGAGCAAGAGGCTGCACGCATCATCGCTAACGGTGAGCGCACAGCTGAGTCTAAAAAGAAAGAAGCTTTATTAGAAGCGAAAGAAGAAATTCATAAGCTCCGTTCCGATGTGGAACGAGAAAATAAAGATCGTCGTTCTGAACTTCAACGTATGGAACGCCGTATTCTTCAAAAAGAAGAATCTTTGGATAAAAAATTAGACAATATTGAGCACAAAGAGGAAGCTTTACATCGCAAAGAAGCTGAATTAGCCCAAAGCCGTGAAAAGGTAGAAGCTTTGTATGAAAAACAAATGGCAGAATTGGAACGCATTTCTGGTATGACTTTCGAAGAAGCGAAAAATATCTTGTTAACGAATGTAGAACAAGAAATCCGTCATGAAACGGCTATTATGGTTAAGGAAATGGAACAGCAAGCTAAGGATGAAGCGGAGAAAAAAGCGAAAGAAATTATCTCCTCTGCAATCCAACGTTGCGCAGCTGACCATGTAGCGGAAACTACCGTATCCGTAGTGGCATTGCCTAATGATGAAATGAAAGGTCGTATTATCGGTCGTGAAGGGCGTAATATTCGCGCACTTGAAACATTAACAGGTATTGACTTGATTATCGATGATACACCAGAAGCAGTTATTCTTTCCGGCTTCGATCCAATTCGTCGTGAAGTGGCTCGTATTGCATTGGAAAAATTGATTGTAGATGGTCGTATCCATCCAGCTCGTATTGAAGAAATGGTTGGTAAGGCTCGTAAAGAGGTTGACCAAACTATTAAAGAAGCAGGTGAACAAGCGACATTTGAAGCTGATGTTCACGGCTTACATCCTGAAATCGTTAAGATTTTAGGTCGTTTAAAATATCGTACTAGTTACGGCCAAAACGTATTGAAACATTCCATCGAAGTATCTCATTTAGCAGGGTTAATGGCAGCTGAACTTGGCTGCGATGTAACATTGGCTAAACGAGGTGGCTTAATTCATGATATCGGTAAAGCATTGGACCGCGAACTTGAGGGCTCTCATGTTCAAATCGGTGTTGATGTAGCTCGTAAATATCGTGAAAGCGCAGCAGTAATCAACTGTATTGGTGCTCATCATGGTGATGAAGAGTTCCAAAGTGTTGAGGCTGTATTAGTAGCTGCTGCTGATGCTATCTCCGCAGCTCGTCCAGGAGCACGTCGAGAAACATTAGAAAACTACTTGAAACGTTTATCTAAATTGGAAGAAATCGCTGAATCCTTCGAAGGCGTTGAAAAATGCTTTGCTATTCAAGCCGGTCGTGAGATTCGCGTTGTAGTAAAACCGGATAAGATTGATGAAGCTGAGTCTACATTACTTGTTCGGAATATCGTAAAACGCATCGAGTCTGAACTCGAATATCCTGGCCAAATCAAGGTCGTAATTATTCGTGAAACTCGTGTTGTGGATTACGCAAAATAATATGCAATAAGCGATAAGTATAGGCTGCAATGTTATCATTGCAGCCTATTGTTATCAAAATATTGGTAATGGTATCGTTTAATACGGCGTATAGGAATCCTTATGTATTTTATCTTCATAGATAAGGATTCCTATGATTCGTATTTGGTTTTTTACACCATTTTAATAATTTAACTGATTAAAATCTTTTACAAATAGAGGATTTTTTATTTATATATCGAATTAATATATATATGGGAAAGGAGGCGTTGGCTATGAGGCGATATTTTGAAAATGAATTGATTGAACAAATCAAAGATGCTAATGATATCGTATCAGTTATATCCGAGCATGTAGCCTTAAAGAAACGCGGTAAAAACTATTGGGGTTGCTGTCCTTTCCATAATGAAAAAACGCCATCCTTTAGCGTTGCCCCTGAAAAGGGTTTTTATTATTGCTTTGGTTGTCATGCATCGGGGAATGTTATTAAATTCCTTATGGAGTTAGAACATTTAACCTTTGTAGAGGTACTAGAGCGGCTAGCTAACCGAGCTAATATTCCATTGCCAGAGGCGAAGCTTTCACCTGAGCAGCGAGCTCGAGATGAAAGAAGAAAAAAACTATATGAAGCTTGTGATTTAGCGGCTACATTTTTCCATAACTGTCTCACTCAAACCTCTATGGGAAAGGTGGGGCTCGATTATTTAAAGAAGCGGGGACTTACGAAGGAAACAATAGAACAGTTCAAGCTTGGATTTGCCCCTGATGGTTGGGATAAGTTATATCGTGCCTTCCATGAACGCGGTATTGATGATTCAATTTTATTAGAGTTGAATTTGGTACGTAAAAACCAAAAGGGACAATTCTATGATTTCTTTAGAAATCGTATTATGTTCCCTATAATGGATGGTAAAGGACGAGTCGTTGCCTTCGGTGGGCGGGTCATGGATAACAGTACACCAAAATATTTGAACTCTCCTGAGTCATCTATCTTTGAAAAGGGGAAAATATTATTTGCTTTTGATAAGGCGTACAAAACAATTCGTCAAGAGAGGCAAGCTATTCTCGTAGAAGGATATATGGATGTTATATCTGCCCATAATCATGGTGTTACTAATGTAGTAGCGTCTTTGGGGACTGCGTATACAAAAGATCATGGACATATCTTGATGAGACAGGCAGATGAAATTGTATTAGCCTATGATATGGATGGTGCTGGTCGTCAAGCAGCTGCTAGGGCCATTGAATTATTACAAAATACGGACTTTAAGGTACGTGTTCTTGCTATGCCAGATGGCAAAGATCCTGATGATTACGTGCGTAATCATGGTGGGCAGGCATTTAAAGACTTAGTCGCAAAGGCTGTGAAGCCTCTTGATTATTTATTGAGTGAGTCTTTAATTAAGCACGATACAAATGATACTGAAGGAAAACAAGCCGTTATGGCGGATGTGTTCCCATATATTGCAAATATAGATAGTCAAACACAGCGAGATGACGCATTAAAAACATTAGCATTGCCTCTGTGGCTTGATAATAGTAGTATCTTTAGATACTTCCGCGATTATGTGAAAAAGGGGCAAATTGAATTAGTAGATACTGCATCTGCACCTTTGCCAACACAGGATTTACCTAAGGGGGATGCGGAGAAATTACTATCTCTAGCTTTCACAGATGGTGAAGTTTTACAACAAATGATGAACTATTTGCCAGTAGAGGACTTTGAAAAAAATGAATATCGCGGTATAATAGAAAAGATATTCACCTTATTTAAGACAGAAGGTAGTTTAGATGAAACTGCAATTCAAGCTATTTTAAGCCCTTCAGAGTATGATATTTACTCTAGATTGGTTGTTATGAGCGATGATGAATATAAGGTGCAAGTGCCTGGATTAATCCGCAAGATAAGGCTCCATTCTTTGCGTGAACAGTATAAAGCGCATTCAATTATGGCGGATCAATTAAAACGGGCAGGAGATTCGACGTTTATTAGCGAATTACATAAATGTCAGGAAATACAGAATTTAATTAGAGAATGGTCTAAGTAAATACTATAAGAAGGAGAGCGTTGTGGCTAAGAAAGTACAAAAAAGTCAAATAGAGGAGATTGTGGAACAACTTCTTGAAAAAGGCCGTAAGACCGGTGTGTTGACACAATCCGAGATTTCAGATGCTCTTCATGAGCAGGCGGAAATCACTGCAGAACAATTAGATGACATTTATACTACTTTAGGTAAATTAAATATTGAGGTTATAGCTGACGTCGATGCAGAAGATGTAGATGAACATCCAATCGAGCCAGAAGAAGATGCTGAAGAGGTTGTTAGCGAGAAGAGTATCTCCATCGACTTAAGCGTAGACTCTGGTGTTAATATTGATGACCCAGTGCGTATGTACCTCAAAGAGATTGGTCGTGTTCCTTTGCTTTCTGCGGACGAAGAAATCGTTTTAGCAAAGCAAATTGAAGCTGGCGCAGCAGAAGATGCTACATATAAAGATATCCAACTTGCCAAAAAGGCTAAGAAAAAATTGGTAGATGCTAACTTGCGCTTAGTTGTAAGTATCGCAAAACGCTATGTAGGTCGTGGTATGTTATTCTTGGATTTGATTCAAGAAGGTAATCTTGGTCTGATTAAAGCGGTTGATAAATTCGATTATACAAAAGGTTACAAATTCTCCACATATGCTACATGGTGGATTCGTCAAGCGATTACGCGTGCTATTGCGGACCAAGCTCGTACGATTCGTATTCCTGTACATATGGTAGAAACGATTAATAAATTGATCCGTATTTCTCGTCAGTTATTGCAAGATAAAGGTCGCGAACCATTGCCAGAGGAAATTGCGGAAGGCATGGGGATTACTGTAGAGCGTGTGCGCGAAATCCAAAAAATCGCACAAGAGCCAGTATCCTTGGAAACTCCAATTGGTGAAGAAGAAGATTCCCATTTAGGGGACTTCATCGAAGACCAAGACGCAATTGCTCCAGATGATGCAGCTAGTTACATCTTGTTGCAAGAGCAAATTGAAGATGTATTTACATGCTTAACAGATCGTGAGCAACAAGTATTGATCTTGCGCTTTGGTTTGAAGGATGGTAAACCTCGTACATTAGAAGAAGTGGGTCAACACTTCAATGTTACTCGTGAACGTATCCGCCAAATTGAAGGTAAGGCGCTTACTAAATTGCGTAACCGCGGTAAACGCGATAAAATCAAAGACTTCTTATAAAATAAAGAGTCTCGTAAGGGTTGCAATGCAGTGCTCTCTAGCACTGTGTTACAGCCCTTTTATGTTATAATAAAGGTGTGTTCAACGAAGACGATATGATTCATCGTTTTATGCTCATGAAACAGTCATAGAAATGTAGTGTGCCTTGACTTAGTACTGTTCAATTCGGTATAATTAATAAGCTAGAAACTAACTGTGGGCCTATAGCTCAGGGGTAGAGCAACCGGCTCATAACCGGTCGGTCCCTGGTTCGAACCCAGGTGGGCCCACCAATTATGTTGATATCTACCGTCCTTGAGAATTCAAGGGCGGTTATTTTTATATACTAATAGTAGAGGATATTATGGAACCTAGACCTATGATGGAGCGCTTGGAAGCGGTGTTTTCAATCGTGCCAAAGGCTCATGCTATTGCAGATATCGGTACTGATCATGGCTATTTAGCGGTAGAACTCATTAATCGTGGTCGTGCTGAATTTGTCATCGCTGGGGATGTGCATAAAGGGCCGTTAGAGTCAGCAAAAGAATATGTTAAGTCACGTGGGCTTGAGTCTAAGGTAGATTGCCGTTTAGGGGATGGTCTCAAGGTAACGCAGAAAGGCGAGCTAAATGGTGCCATCTGCTGCGGTATGGGCGGTTTTTTGATGCGAGATATTGTAGACGCAGGGCCTGAGCCATTAGAGTTCTACGTGTTACAACCACAAAATGGGCAAAAAGAATTGCGTCAGTATATGGTGAAAAAGGGCTATGTTATCGTTCTTGAAATTATCGTTGAAGATGCAGGCAAATTATATACTGCATTTTTAGCGATTCGTGAAGATAGTGTAGAAAAGTATACAGGTACGCCGATTCGAGAAGATATGTATGCCGCATTGCCTGAAGAATCCTTATTGTGGTCTGTAGGCGCTCTTCTTGAACAGGAACGCCCACCTCTTTGGAAAAAATACATTGAGTATTTGATTTACCAACGCCAATGTGCACTAGATGGTATGACTGATAAATTAAGTCATACCGATAAATATAAGGAATTAGATGCTGAAGTAGCGTTTCTTTGTAGTCTTTTAGAAACTAGATAGAAGGAAGTGAGTTATATGACAACAGTTCAACATGTTATTTCATTGATGGAACAATTAGCGCCGCGTTCCTATGCTGAATCATGGGATAATGTAGGTCTTATGGTAGGCGATCGTAATGCAGTCGTTACAGGAGTATTAACGGCCTTAGATGTTACAGAGGAAGCTGTAGCCTATGCTATTGAGCATAACTATAATTTGATTGTTAGCCACCATCCATTAATCTTTAAAGGTTTAAAACAGCTATCTTGCGATACGGTGCAAGGTCGTATGATTCATCAGTTGATTCAGCATAAGATTGCCGTTTATAGTGCTCATACAAATCTCGATATCGCACCAGGTGGTCTTAATGATATGTTGGCAAATCAACTGGGGCTTATAGACGTAAAAGGTTTTGTTAAAACTGGTGAAGAAGCGCTGTATAAGGTGACTACCTTTGTACCTGAAAGCGCTGCTGATGCGGTTCGTCATGCTATGGGCAACGCAGGGGCAGGAAAAATTGGTAACTATGAGCATTGTAGCTTTAGTCTTCACGGTGAAGGTCGCTTTATCGGCAATGAAGAGTCTCATCCTGTCATCGGTGAAGCGGGGACTTTAACGGTGGCACCTGAGGTACAAGTGAATGCTATCGTAGATGGTACTCATTTAAGCCAAGTTGTGGAGGCCATGAAATCCGCTCATCCTTATGAAGAAGTGGCTTATGAAGTTGTGTCCTTAGTAGGTCCTACAGCATCTACTCAGTATTTAGGTAGAGTTGGTCGTTTGCCAAATGCATTGAATTTAGATACCTTCCGTGAATGGGTACAAGAAGCCTTACCATTGGCAAATATTCGCTTTGCAGGCATTGCACCTAAAGAGATTCAATCCATTGCGTTATGTTCCGGAGCTGGTGCTGAATTTATTAAAGATGCGGCTCGTTTACATGTGGATGCATATATTACCGGTGATGTGAAGTATCATGAGGCTCAAATGGCTAAGGAATTAGGGCTCCTTGTTGTTGATGCAGGGCATTTTTGTACAGAATCTATTGTAGCTGATGGTTTGCGAGATTATTTGATCGGAACAGGCCTTTCTATTCCTATTCAAGCTTTCACAGAACAAAATGATTTCTTCTTTTTATAATGTTGCATTTTCTTGCAACAAATAGCTTAGCTATGATAAACTGAATTGAAGCAAGTATGAAAGACGGTTGCGAGTCCATAGGACTCGAGGAAAGTCCGAGCTCCATAGGGCAGGATGCCAGATAACGTCTGGCGAGGGTGACCTTAGGGAAAGTGCCATAGAAAAGGAAACCGCCACGTCAGTGGTAAGGGTGGAAAGGTGAGGTAAGAGCTCACCAGCAGTCTGGTAACAGGCTGGCTCGGTAAACCCCATCCGGAGCAAGACCGAATAGGGAAGGGTTAAGGGTGGTCCCGCCTACCTTCCGGGTTGTGTCGCTCGAGCGTGCAGGCGACTGTACGCCTAGAAAGATAATCGTCACCGCGCAAGCGGAACAGAACTCGGCTTATTGATTGCTTGCTTCCATATTTAGAATATAATTTATAGTATATAAGATTGTAGATCTTTGTTAGGAGAATTTCATGGCAATTACAGCAATTACTAGTGTACAAGAATTTGATGAAAAAGTACTTGGGTCTAAAGGTTTGGCTATTGTTGATTTTTGGGCTGCTTGGTGTGAACCTTGCACTGTTATGCGTCCAGAGGTAGAGGCGGTAGCAGAACGTTTTGAAGGACAAGTAGAATTCTTTAGCGTTGATGCGGAAGATAAAAATCTTCGTGGTATTTTATTGAAAGAAGACATCGATGGCATTCCATCCATGGTATTCTTCCGTGATGGCAAAAAGCTTGATTCCCTTGTAGGTTACAAAAAAGCTGATGTGCTTGAGGCCCTAATCAAGGAAATTATGTAATAGTCTAATAACTGTTTAAAAACTACAAAACATACATACAAAGCTGTATATAAGAGAAATTACCTCTCATATACAGCTTTTTTGCTTAAATTCTATAGTTATTAATTTTATAAAGTGCTATAATAAAATAGTAAGAATGTGATTGTTATCATGATTTTGAACTTTATTGTATGATAAATTGAGCTTATAAAAATGATTTCTATCATATTGTTGTAGTTTATTAAGTAATATACATATATTGCGCAAAGTTGTTGTAAGGAGGCTATATTCCGTGAAGAATCGTGTAAACAGTCTATGGACACTCTTCCAAGAGCGCCGTTTGAGTCGACGCACATTTATGAAATCCTGTGTAGCACTCACCGCTATATTAGGCCTACCACCAACGATGTTAGACACCGTTGTTAAGGCTGCTGAAACAACTGAATTGCCTACGGTAATTTGGCTACATGGTCATGAATGTACTGGTTGTAGTGAATCTTTTATCCGTTCATCCTCTCCATTTACTTCTGATGTTATTTTAAATATGATTTCTCTTGAATATGATGATACTTTGGCGGCAGCGTCTGGTGCACCATTAGAGGAACATTTAGAAAAAATCATCAAAGAAAAAGCAGGTAAATATATTTTAGCTGTTGAAGGTGGCGTGCCACTTGACGAAGATGGTATTTTCTGTATTGTAGGTGGTCGCACATTTAAGCAATCCTTGTTAGAAGCGGCTAAAGGGGCTGCAGCGATTATCGAATATGGTTCTTGTGCTTCCTGGGGGGGAATCCAAGCGGCTAAACCCAATCCAACAAATACAGTATCTGTATCTTCTGTTGTATCTGGTAAACCAATTATTAAAGTTCCTGGCTGTCCTCCGATTCCAGAGGTTATGACTGGTGTAGTAATGCACTATGCATTGTTCGGTCAAATTCCACCTCTTGATGCACAAGGTCGTCCTAAACAATTTTATGGAAATCGTATTCACGATACATGTTACCGTCGTGCCTTCTTTGACTCTGGGTTATTCGTTGAGAAATTTGACGATGATGCATCCAAATCTGGTTGGTGCTTGTACAAGGTAGGTTGTCGTGGACCTCAAACATATAACTCTTGTGGTAACTTACGTTGGTGGAATGGTTTATCCTATCCAATTCAATCTGGCCATGGTTGTATTGGTTGCTCTGAAAAGGGCTTCTGGGATAACGATGTATTCTATAAACGCTTACCAGACATTCCATTAGCAAATACCATTACAACTGTTGATACAATCGGTACAGTAGCTGCTGTTGGTGCAACTGCGGCAGTTATTATTCATGGTGCTGCTACTCTTGCTCGAAACAAGTATCTTGATATTAAAGAGGAAAAACGCTTGAAAGAACAAGGTTTGTGGGATGAAACGAAGCATAATAATGGAGGAGGTCACTAATGAAACGCGTAGTAGTAGATCCGATTTCCCGTATTGAAGGTCATTTACGGGTAGAAATAAAAGTTGATGAAGCGACTGGTAAGGTAGAGGATGCCTTATCTTCTGGTACTGCGTGGCGTGGTATTGAATTAGTTGCAAAGAACCGTGACCCTCGTGACTTGTGGGCCTTTGTACAACGTATCTGTGGTGTATGTACAACGACACATGCTTTAGCAGCTTTACGTGCTGTAGAGGATGCAATTGGTATTACGATTCCTAAAAATGCAAACTATATCCGCAACATTATGCATAGTTGTCTAGATGCACATGATCATATCGTACATTTTTATCATTTGCATGCTCTTGATTGGGTTAGCCCTGTAGCAGCTCTTAATGCAGATCCTGCTAAAACGGCACAATTACAAAATGATGTATTGGCTACTTATAATGTAAGTGGCTTGGCACCAGCAGAAACAGCTTCCAAAAATTCTGCATATCCTAAAGAGTTTCCTAAAGCAACTACTGCGTATTTTACAGCGGTACAACAAAAGGTTAAGAAGATAGTTGAATCTGGTCAGTTGGGCATTTTCTCTGCTCAATGGTGGGATCATCCTGACTATAATTTATTGCCACCAGAGGTTCATTTGATGGCTGTGTCACATTACTTGAATATTCTAGACCGTCAACGTGATATCGTAATTCCTCACGTTGTATTTGGTGGTAAAAACCCTCATCCACATTATATTATTGGTGGTATGCCATGTTCTATTTCTATGGATGACATGAATGCGCCAATTAATACGCAACGCCTTGCAGCAGTAGAACAATCTATTGCATTAACTAAAGATTTAGTAGATAACTTCTATTTGCCAGATCTTTTAGCAATTGGCAAGATGTATGTAGAAAAAGGCATGATCGATGGTGGCGGTCTTGCGAAAAAACGCGTTATGTCTTATGGTGATTATCCTGATGACACTTATACAGGTATTTCCAATGGCGATTACCATAAAAAATGTATCGTTCGCTCTAACGGTGTAGTAGAAAACTTTGCATTAGGTGTAGATAAAGCTACATTTATTCCATTAGAAGGCAAGGATTTTATGGATCCTCAATATCTCAGTGAAGAGGTTGATTACGCTTGGTTTGAGTATCCAGATGGTACGAAAACACTTCATCCTATTGATGGTGTTACAGATCCTAAATTTACAGGGCCTAAATCTGGTACTAAAGAGAACTGGGAATATCTTGACGAAGATAAAAAATACTCTTGGATTAAATCCCCAACTTTCAAAGGTAAAACTGCAGAGGTTGGGCCATTAGCAAAATATATCGTAGTGTATACTAAGGTTAAACAAGGTATTATTAAAGAACCTACTTGGGCAGAAGCTATGATTGTTCGTCAAATCGATACCGTATCTCAAGTCTTGGGCGTACCTGCACACGTTTGGATGACAACTATGGTTGGCCGTACGGCATGTCGTGGTCTTGATGCACAAGTAGCCGCTAATATGAGTCAATATTTCTTCGATAAGTTAGTGGCTAATATTAAAAATGGTGATACTGCTGTTGCAGATATGACTAAATTTGAACCAAATACATGGGATAAAGACGCAAAAGGCGTTGGTCTAGTAGATGCACCGCGAGGTGGCTTGGGTCACTGGATCCATATTAAAGATGGTCGCTCTGCAAACTATCAATGTATCGTACCGTCCACATGGAATGCGTGTCCTAGGATTGCACCTAATGAGCATGGTGCGTACGAAGATGCTATGATTGATACAAAAGTAAAAGTTGCAGATAAACCACTAGAGATTTTAAAGGTAATTCACTCCTTTGACCCATGTCTTGCCTGTGCAACCCATTTATACAATAAAAAAGGCGAAAAAATCGTTTCCATCAATACTGATGCATTGTGTAAATAAAGGGTGGTGGACTTATGTTAATACATACTGACAAAAAGGCGTATGTCGTATTTAGTTTATGGCTACGTATCTTCCACTGGACTATGGTGCTTAGTGTAACAGCTTTATTCTGGACTGGTTTATACATTGGTGACCCAGGGTTTTCCGCTATTACAGGTAATCCAGAGCCAACTTATGCAATTAATGGTTGGTTTTCTATGGAAACTATGCGTCGTATCCATTTCATTGCGGGTGTTATCTTAACATTCTCCTTTATCTTCCGATTTGCTGGTGCTATTCGGAATCGAGGGGATAGATTATTGCCTAAATTCCGTCAAAAACGGTATTGGTATGGGCTTAAAGAAACTACATTGCACTATTTGATGATTCCTCAAAAACACGAACATCATTGGCTTCGTAATTCTTTAGCAAGAACGGCGTACATGATGGTGTACATAATGTTCTTCTTTGAAATCTTAACCGGTTTTGCAATGTATTCAATGATTGACCCTAATGGTATTTTAGGAACTTTATTTGCACCAGTTATTACATTGTTTGGTGGGGAATATAAAGTTCATATTATCCATCACTATATTGCTTGGGGCTTCTTGTTCTTTACTATTGTCCATGTGTATATGGCATTCCGAGAAGACGTTATGGAGGAATCTGGTGAAGTATCTGCTATGGTTTCTGGTATGAAGTATTATGCTCATGATCCAATCGATATTGAGGACCTCAATGGTAAACGACGTCGTGGTGAACGTATCGATAAACCATCCTTCACTACATATCGCCCAAGTGACCCTAATGATCCTAGAGAAAGAGAATTAAAAGAAAATGACTAATGCAAGTACTGAAATCATCAGTGGCTTGGAACAATACGCGGACTCTGAGGGTCCGCGTATTGATTTAAATAGCCTTTACGATGATGGTAATAATGAAATTGTTTTACTTGGGGTAGGGAATATATTACTTACCGATGAAGGCCTTGGTGTTCATGTGGTGAAAGCGTTAAAAGAAAACTATACTTTTACACCCCCTATTTCCATTATTGATGGTGGTACTATGGGGATGGAATTGCTCACCTATATGAGAGGGATGAAGAAAATTCTACTGGTAGATGCCATTAATGGTGGTGATGCACCGGGGACTGTTTATGAGTTCCCTCATAAAGAACTCGAACAATACTTTACAGAACATATTTCTGTACATGAAGTAGGTATGCAAGATATTTTACGAATCCGTGCCATTCAAGAGGAGCCTCTAGAGGATGCTATAGTCATTGGTGTAGAGCCAGAATCCCTTGAGCTTGGTTTTGAACCAAGCGAGGTTGTTCAACGGGCCTTACCAGAGGTAAAAGACCGTGTTCTTAATGTACTTCGACAATGGGGCGTACAAGTAGAACCGAAATTATAAGTAGTAAAACACTACTCATGAGATACTACTGATGCAGATAAAATTAGGAAATTCCAGTATAGGATAGTAGTAATGAAATTTTAATATTGTACATATGGTATTTTTTACATAGGAGTATATATGATTGAAAATTACAACAATGTACGTGCTGTATTAAATGAATTGCGTTTAGCCCTCAAGAATTTACGTGAGAATGGTGAAACCTATTCTATTTATATTGAAAAAACAGGCCTTACAGAGGAAGAGCAAGTCGAGGTATTAGAAACCCTTGGTCGCGGTCATATTACAATTAGTTTTAATGAAACTGATCAACCTGTAGAATGGTATGAATCTCAATTCTCAGGTATTTGGATTGGGACTTTTAAAAACGGTCGTGATGACTCAATTTTACATACTGTAGAGGTTGCAAAATATCCTGTTGTAGCTGGTGCGTACGAAGAAGATATGGAAATGGCAGAAGAGGATTTACAATCCTGGATTGATGCTGCAGGACTATAATAGAAAAGGACCTTTGAAATGGCTCCCCGAATTAAACATAATTGTGGGGCTAAAGTAATAAAATAACTATTTAATATATGAACGTAAGATGAATTAAAGTCGTTTTTCGATATTTATTATCTAGAATCTATCTGTTATTTTGCTTAATGCTTTATTAAATTAGTAATAGTCATTATTCCTTAGTTTAGTAGAGAAATAAAATTATTTTATAATTAGCTGTATTGAGTAAAATTTTAAATAAATGGATGTATTATTAATTTATTGTGCTTATATATAAGCTAAATGAAGTATGTTTTTAGTGATTTCTTAAAGAATAGCATATTTACTGGGTTTATAAGTAGAATTTCACCTATTGTTAACCTTGACGATTTGCCTTAATTTACTAATTAACATAAAATATGTGAGTAAAATACTTTGGAGGATTTATGTTACTTTCTATTGTAGTACCTGTATATAACGAAGAGGAAAACATAGCAACTTTCTATAAAGCTGTAACTGATGTTATGTCAGGTCTCACGTATGATTATGAATTAATCTATGTAGATGATGGATCTAGTGATTCGTCAGCTATGATATTACGTGAAATTGCATATAATGACAAACATGTGAAAGTGTTATTGCTTGCTCGTAATTTTGGGCATCAGACAGCACTTACGTGTGGTCTTGATTATGCTAATGGCGATGCAGTTATTACAATGGACGGTGATATGCAGCATCCACCGGCATTGATTCCTGAACTCGTTCGGTTATGGGAATCAGGGTACGATGTGGTGCGCACCATTCGAGATTCAACTGAGGATGCTAGTTGGGCTAAATCTTTCACGTCTAAGTATTATTACAAGCTAATGAACAAAATGGCCGATGTTCCTATTGTAGAAGGTGGATCTGATTTCCGCCTCATGAATAGTAAAGCATTAGGAACATTGAAACGATTCCGAGAACATGGTCGTTTCTTGCGCGGTATTGTTGGTGCTTTAGGGTACAGACAAGCAGAGTTGCATTTTGTGGCGCCACCTCGTTTTGCAGGTGTCTCGAAATTTAGTGTACGCAAAATGATTCGATTTGCTCTCGATGGGGTAACAGCATTTTCTAGAGTTCCATTACGGGCCGCTTTGTATGTAGGTGTATTCTGTGGTGGTATGAGTTTCTTGCTCATTTTACATCTCTTGTATGTATACCTTATGGGACAAGCCTTGAATGGTTGGACTACCTTGGGCGTATCAATCTTGTTCATTGGGGGGATTCAACTCGTCGGACTGGGAATTATTGGCGAGTATGTGGGTCGTATTTTTGAAGAGGTTAAGCAACGGCCTTTGTATTGGGTTAAGTCAGCTATAAATTTTGAAGAGCATGAAGAGGCTCCTTTATTGGGACCGAGCAGTGCAGATATCTTTATAGCATCAGAGACTTATACTAACAAAAATAAAGAAGACTAGCTGTATTTGTAGATGCAAATAAATAGACGGTTAGTATATTTTGAATAAATAACTTACTTTAAAAGTTTTTGGAAAGGAAGCATATGAAGTCAAAATATAGTAAGGTTAAAATAACGGCATTAACATTAACTTTTGTGTGTGCCACAACAGCCATGGTTGGCGCAACAACATTACAATATGGTGATAAAGGCAAAAGTGTTACAGCGGTTCAACAACAACTAATTAAGCACGGTTATAATGCTACAGACAAAAACGGTGTATATGGTAAGGAAACAAAATGGGCAGTTCGTCTGTTCCAACAAGATCATGGCCTTCCAGTGAATGGTATCGTAGGTCCTGCTACGTATAACGCATTGATGGGTGCTCCTCGTTCTACGAAGGCAGCATTGACTCAAAATGCAGCGACTAAAGCAGTAGCAACGAAATCCGCTTTTACAAACAGCAATGCGACATCTCGTCGTATCGCTAGTCAATCCATTAATGGCAAAAAGGTTAAATTAAATAATATTACGAAAAATGAAACACCTAGCAGTATTCATGCTATCTTGGCGGAAGCAGACAAATACCGTGGTGTACCATATGTATTTGGCGGTACTACTCCAAGTGGTTTCGACTGCTCTGGCTACGTTAAATATGTATTCGAAAAACAAGGTATTTCCTTACCTCGTTTGGCGGATGAACAATATAACGTAGGTGTTGAGGTTTCTCGTGCAAACTTAAAAGCAGGGGATTTAGTATTCTTTGAAACATACGAGCCAGGTCCATCTCACTCCGGTATTTATATTGGTAATGGCAAGTTCATCAGTGCCACTTCCAGTCGTGGTGTTGCAGTAGCTGACCTTGATACAGGTTATTGGGGTGAACGTTACATCGGCGCAAAACGCGTTGTGCGCTAATTTAATAACTAGCTATAAAAGAGGCTATACGAATCAATTATGTTCTGTTGATTTGTATAACCTCTTTTTCTCGTTTTTAGAAAGATTGAATTTTATCCTTTTGTTTACTATTGTGAAAGTCAGTGAATTCCGCATAACTTCAATGTTTTTAATAGATTTTATGTTGTATTTACGATATAATGAAGAGTAAATAATTTTAGGAGGAATATACACATGAAGGGTAATGAACTGCGTCAAGCATACTTGCAGTTTTTTGAAAGCAAAGGACATTTAAAATTAGATAGTTTTTCTCTTATACCAGAAAACGATCCATCTCTATTATTGATCGGGGCAGGTATGGCGCCATTGAAGCCTTTCTTTACAGGTAAATTGGTACCTCCTTGTCATCGTATTACAACAAGCCAAAAATGTATGCGTACTGGTGACCTTGAAAACGTAGGCCGCACAGCTCGTCACCATACATTCTTTGAAATGCTTGGTAACTTCTCTTTTGGTGATTACTTCAAAAAAGAGGCTATCCACTGGGCATGGGAGTTCTTAACTGAGGTTATTAAACTCGATAAAAATAGATTATATGTTACTGTATATCCAGATGACCAAGAGGCATATGATACTTGGCATAACGATTGTGGCGTAGAAGAAAGTCATATTACACGCCTTGAAGATAACTTCTGGGAAATTGGTGAAGGCCCATGTGGTCCAGATAGCGAAATCTTCTTCGACCAAGGCCCTGAACATGGTTGTGATGATCCTAATTGTGCGCCAGGTTGTGACTGCGATCGCTATCTTGAAATCTGGAACTTAGTATTTACTCAATTCAACAAAATGCCAGATGGTTCTTACGAACCTTTACAACATAAAAATATTGATACCGGCGCCGGTCTTGAACGATTGGCTTCCGTATTACAAGGTTGCAGAACTAACTTCGAAACAGATTTGATTTTCCCAATTATCGAAGCTACTGCAAAACGCGCTGGTGTTACATATAATGAAAATCCAAATACTGATGTTTCTTTGAAGGTTATTGCTGACCACGCTCGTGCTGTCACTGCATTGATCTCCGATGGTGTATTGCCATCCAATGAAGGTCGCGGTTACGTATTGCGTCGTATTTTACGTCGTGCTGTACGTCATGGCCGTTTACTTGGCATTGAAGGTATCTTCTTGACACCACTTATTGATGTAGTTATAGACATTCTTGGCCCTGGTATTAAATCCATTGCTGAGAAACAAGACTTCGTTAAACGTGTTGTACAAAACGAAGAAGAACGCTTCAACCAAACATTGGAGCAAGGTCTTGAGTTATTAAATTCCTTGATCGACACATTGGCTGCTGAAAAAGCAACTGTAGTTCCAGGCTCTGAAGTATTTAAACTGTATGATACATATGGCTTCCCTTGGGAGTTAACAGAAGAAATCGCTTCTGAACGCGGCTTTACAATCGACCATGAAGGTTTTGAAGCGGCTATGAAGGAACAACGTGAACGCGCTCGTGAAGCTCGTGTAAAAGAAGATGCAAAGGTAGCAACACCAGACATTACATTCTTGAAAGATGAAGAGCTTCTTGAAGATGAGGCTGTAACAGCTTCTTCTGTATTGATGCTTGGTAAAGGTTCTGAACGTTTGCAAACAGCTGCCGATGGCGATGAAGTGACTGTTATCGTACGCACTACTCCATTCCATGCAGAAGGGGGCGGTCAATTAGGTGATACAGGTTTCATCGTTGGCCCAATGGGTAAAGTAGAGGTTCATAATACAAAACGCTTACCTGAAGGCACAGTATACCATATCGGTACTGTTGTTGAAGGTTCCATCTCTGAAGGCGATGATGTAACACTTGAAGTTGATACAAATCGTCGTGCTGCTATGGCTCGTAACCATACAGCAACACACTTGTTACATGCAGCGTTGAAAAAGGTTTTAGGCGAGCATGTTAACCAAGCAGGTTCCTTGGTAACTCCTGATTACTTGCGTTTTGACTTCACTCATTTTTCTCCTGTAACACAAGAGGAACTTGATCAGATTGAAGCTCTTGTAAATGAAGAAATTTTAAAAGCTACAGATTTAGCTATTGCTGAAATGTCTATGGATGAAGCAAAAGCTAAAGGTGCGATGGCACTCTTTGGTGATAAATATGGTGACGTAGTTCGCGTTGTAGAGGTTCCAGGATTCTCTGTTGAATTATGCGGTGGTTCTCACGTAGGTAATACTGCGTTCATAGGTTCCTTCCGCTTAACTTCTGAAGCTGGTATCGGTTCCGGTGTGCGTCGTATTGAAGCAATCACAGGTCGTGCAGCTCTAGATGCGGCAAAACATGATCGTTTGACTATCGAACGCATGGCAGGGGAACTTAAAACTAAAGCTCCTCAAGTAGAAGAACGCTTGCATCAAGTATTGGCAGAAGCAAAAGAAACTGCTAAAGAATTAGAACAAATTCGTAAAGAAGTTTCTGCAGCTGGTGCGGCAGATATCATTGCTGGTAAAGCTATGATTGGCGATGTTGCATTTGTAGCGGCTGCTGTAAAGGCGTCCTCTATCGATGAATTACGCGACTTAGCAGATATGGGTCTTGATCAATTAAATGGCTCTGGCGTAGTTCTTGTTGGTGCAGCTATGGGTGATGACAAAGTTAACTTTGTATGTAAAGTATCCAAAGATGTAGTGGCAAAAGGCGCTAAAGCAGGTAATATCGTAAAAGCTGCGGCGCAAGTAGCTGGTGGTAATGGCGGTGGACGTCCAGATATGGCACAAGCAGGCGGTAAAGAGCCAGCTAAATTGACAGAAGCATTAAAAGCTGGTGGTGAAGCTTTAACATCTATGTTACAATAGGCATATAATTTCATAATTATATTTGTATCTGTTATAGAAATTTTTCATAATGCATAAAAAGTTACTGACTATGTACCTTTGATTCAAGTATAATAGTAGGCGAGGTTTCACTTTCACAAGTGAAGCCCGCCAATGTAATAAAAAGGAGGGATACGATGAAGGTTTCTGATGAAACTATGTTATTCCGTAAAGTAGACGATGAACCGATGACAGCTGAAGAAGTGCTTACTCGTGTTTATCAATCTATTCAAGAAAAAGGTTACAATCCAATTAATCAAATTTTAGGTTATTTAATCTCTGGTGATCCAGCGTACATTACTAGTTATAATAATGCACGTTCTGATATTCGTCGCTTGGAGCGAGATGACTTGATTGAGGAATTGTTGAAAGAATACGCAAAGGCTAAACAATTATAATGAGAATTATGTCATTAGACGTGGGCAGCCGAACTATCGGTATTGCCTGTAGCGACGCACTGCTCATGACTGCACAAGGTATTGAAACCATTCGTAGAACATCTCTTGAAAAAGACTTTAATCGCTTACAAGAACTCATTGCTGAATATGAAGTACATGAGCTTGTAGTAGGTATGCCGAAGAATATGAATGGTACAAAAGGTGAACGAGCTGAAAAGACTGAAGAATTCGTTGAAAAGATGAAGGAAGTTATCGATTTACCTGTTTCATATTGGGATGAGCGGTTATCTACGGTTATGGCTGAACGCCAACTCATCGCAGCTGACGTAAGCCGTAAAAAGCGTAAATCCGTTATTGATAAAATGGCAGCGGTTGTAATTTTGCAAGGATACTTAGATCGCTTGCAGTTCAATAAATAAATCTTTTTTTCCACAAGGAGGGTTTCCAATGGTTGACCAAAACTTTGAAGGTGAAGTGTATTATTTAGAATTCGAAGACGAAAACGGCAATAAACAATACTTCACAGAAGATGTTGTTCTAAACCATGAAGGTCATGAGTACGCAGTTCTTGTACATGTACAAGATGAAGAGGAAGACCACGAAGGTCAAGATGACACATACATGATCTTGGCTAGTATCGAAAAAAATGAAGAAGGCGTTGAAGTATACGTACCTTTAGATGAAGATGATGAAGTTTTTGAAACTTTAGTAAAAATGTATGAAGAAATGGGTGAAGATGAATAATCGTCTTTAAGATAAATCTAGCGTATTGCGTAGAGCAATGCGCTATTTTTATATATCACATAAGCAGAGGGAAACAAGGTGATTAATGCCCTTTTGTGTAGGGGAAATATAGAGTTTATGATATAATAAAGTGATATATACTGTTATGTTACAGAAAGGAACTCAACGACGTGAGAAAAGCCTTACGATATATTCTAATTCTAGCTATTGTTGGTGTATTGATTATTGGTGGTGGTCTTGGTGCATTATACCTAGTACCTAATACCTTCGTTCAAGATGATGGTACCCAAGTTTTAGTTATTGAAAAGGGTCAAACGGGAGCTGAAATTGCAGATATGCTCTATGAAAGAGGGCTCATCCGTTCTCCCCTAGGTTTTAAACTTTGGTTATACTTGAGCGGTACTAATGACAAGCTCCAAACGGGGCACTACCAAATTCCTAATAAGGTAACTGTGCGCGAACTCATTTCTTTATTACAAGAAGGTTATGTAGAATCTATTCGTGTCACGATTCCAGAAGGTTATACTGTAGGTGATATTGCTATCGTTCTTGAAAAAAACCAAATCATGAAAGCAAAGGATTTCTTAGCTGAAGCAAAGACTTTTGTACCATACCCATATATGAAAGGTACAAAACCTGCTACATATCCGGTGGAAGGGTTCTTGTTCCCAAGTACTTATGAAATCCCTGTTGGGGCTACACCTCGTGAAGTTATCCAAATGATGGCTGATGAAATGAATCGTTACCTTACACCAGCTGTAAAGAAACAAATTCAAGCACAGCACATGAGTATTCATGACTTTGTAACATTGGCATCTATTGTTGAACGTGAGTCTTTATTTGATGCGGATCGTCCTACTATTGCGGGCGTGTTTAAAAAGCGTTTGGCTCATGGTATTCCATTACAATCTGATGCGACCATTTCCTATGTACTTGGTTATGCAAAAGAAGACGTAACAATTGGTGATACTCAACTACAAAGTCCATATAATACATATGTATCTAAAGGTTTACCACCAGGACCGATTGCTAACCCTGGTAAAAAATCGTTAGATGCAGTATTATATTCTGAAAATACAGATTACTTGTATTTTGTAGCAGATAAAGAAGGTCATAATCACTTCTCTAAAACATACGAAGAGCATTTAGCAGCAGTTAATAAGATTTATGGCGCTGATACAGTAGCATCTTCCTCTGCTAGCACAGAAGTGGCTGCACAAGCAGGTCCAAACTATGACGTGGCAGTAGCAACTACAGAACCTGACTATAACTATAGTTCTGCAGAAGCGGTGGAAGCAGATTCTCAATATGTTGACGTTGAACCTACCTATAAATACACGCCAACAACTGTTCCAGCAGCTGAGGTTCCAGCTCCTGTACCTGCTCCAACACAAAATCAAACACCGGTTCAAGTTACACCAGCTACTCCATCTTATGATAATAGTAGTAATAATACGTATGTACCGACTACCAATCGTGCACCAGAAACGACTCCGTATGTAGCTCCAAGCACACAAGAGGTACCGCGTGTTGAAGTGAAACCAGCTGAATCGGTTGATCGTTCTACGCTAAACGTGCCTAGTGGTAATAGCAATAAATAATGTAGGAGATTGAATCTACTTTCATGACATTAAATGATATTTTAAATGAACAGCGTATTTATGCGATGATTAATGATGTACCGATTCTACGTGAATCCGAGGTTCATCTATTTGAAGAATTAATAGGCTTGTACCGGCCCACCTCTGTGTTAGAGGTGGGCACCGCCATTGGTTACTCCGCTTTATTGATGGCTCCGCTACTCGATAAAGAGGAGGGACACATTACATCTATTGAATTAGATGATGTGCGTCATGAAATGGCGAAATATTATATTAACCAATCCGATTATGCCGATAAAATTACATTGCTGAAAGGCGATGCGTCTCAAGTCTTAACGGAACTCACTGGTGAATATGATCTAGTATTTTTAGATGGTCCTAAGGGACAATATCTAAAGCAATTAGAGCTCATTTTGCCGCATGTGAAAGAAGGAGGCGTTATCCTAGCGGACAATGTACTCTTTAGAGGCTATGTAAGGGGCGATAAGGAGCCGCCAAAACGGTTCAAAACTATCGTAAAACGGTTAAAAGAATACTTAACATATGTTGAAAATAAAGAATTGTTTAACACCACCATTTACCCCATGGGGGATGGCATGAGTGTGAGTGTGTGGAAAGGGCACAACAAATAATGGCAGAACATTTTATGGAATTGCTTTGTCCTGCAGGGAATATGGACAAGCTTAAAATGGCGATTCGTTATGGTGCGGATGCCGTATATTGCGCAGGTAAACGTTTTGGCTTGCGCGCAGGTAACTCTAATTTCTCCGACGAGGAATTAAAGGAGGCTGTAGAATTCGTACATGCTCATGGCAAGAAAATCCATGTGACATGTAATATCATTCCTCACAATGAGGATTTCGAAGGTTTAGAGGACTATTTAAAATTCCTTGAAAGTATCGGCGTTGATGCAATCATCGTTGCCGATATGGGAATTTTTAGCCTTGCTAAACGGGTGGCTCCAGGCCTTGAACTTCACGTAAGTACACAAGCTTCCACTACAAACTGGCACACAGTTCAAATGTGGAAAGAACTTGGTGCTACACGCGTTGTAGCAGCCCGTGAAGTATCTTTAGCAGATCTTAAAGAAATGAAGGACAATGTAGATATTGAAATCGAATCCTTTGTACATGGCTCCATGTGTATTTCTTATTCTGGTCGTTGCCTTTTGTCTAACTACATGACAGGCAATCGCGATGCGAACCGCGGTCAATGCTCTCAATCTTGTCGTTGGAAATACTCCCTTGTAGAATCTAACCGACCTGGTGAATACTATCCAATTGAAGAAGATGAGCATGGTACATATATCTTTAACTCTAAAGATTTGTGCTTGATTCACCGCATTCCGGATTTATATGAAGCTGGCGTAGATAGTTTAAAAATTGAAGGCCGTATGAAATCCGTTCACTACTGCGCAACAGTAGCGAAAGTATACCGTACAGCTATCGATACATACCTTAAAGAAGGTAAAGATTGGTACGTTCGTCCAGAATGGATTGCAGAATTAGAAAAAATTTCCCACCGTCCATATACAGATGGCTTTGCAGAAGGTCGTCCTGACGAAACAGCTCAAAACTACGGCAAATCTACTAACACACAAAGCCATGATTTCATCGGCTTAGTTATGGGCTACAACGAAGAAGAAAAATACGTTGATCTTGAACAACGCAATAACTTCAAAGTAGGCGATAAAGTAGAATTCTGCCAACCTAAAGGGGATCTTGTAGAAACTGTAATTGAAAAAATGACAGATGAAGATGGTAACCCTATCGACGTGGCACCTCATGCACAAATGAAGGTTCGCATCTACATGGATACACCGCTTGAGCCGTACTCCATGATGCGCCGTGAGTGCAAAATCAAAGAAGCGTAATATGAGTAGTACACCATTAGAACCGAGTAAATCTATCGGTGCATTCCCAGATGTACCAGACTTAGCAACCTCCGGAGAGGAAGCGTATGTGTACTTTCATATAGATCCTACACATACGAATTTTATCAATCGCATCATTGAAGGCTATGAATACTTAGGTGTTATGACCTCTGTAGATACAAGTGGGCGGTGCATGTTGCGCTGTACACCATCTACAAAGCCGTTGGCTATTGAAGTATTATCTAGTTTATCCGACTATGTCACCATCGAAGATTAAGTTTATAAGAATTTGTAAATATAATCTGAATTAACTATCTTAAAAGTACTATAAAATGTATAAAAATAGTAGAGAAATGAGAGTATATCTATGAAACAATCTATTTTGAAACGTGCATTATTAACAGTTTGCCTTGGTGTATCTATTGCAGGTGTGGCTATGGCAGGCCCTGTAGGTCCTGTTATCATTCCTCAAGCAGGGGATGTAGTCATCATTAATCATGGTCCTGACATGACTTTCACAGGCAATATCAATTTTGATGTGGAAAGCCAAACTAATAATAATCTACAAATTGGTTCCACTGTGATTCCTAACGTTGTATACGGTGCAGCGTTCAATAAATTAGGTGCGCCTGACACAATTATCCCAGCCCAAACTTACGTATATGTAGGTACAAAAGATGGAGTAAATGCTTTTACAGAAGCTAGCGACGCCGATAAAAAAGGGGCTAACTGGAACGTAGAGACGTTGAAAAAAACTAAATCTGGCGATGTACAATTGGCGAGCCGTGGTGTTCCTGAAAAGCCGTTAGCAAACCAAGTAGCAACTATTAAAGATTCCATTATGCTTAGCGCTGTAGACCTCAGCACCACAGAGGTAGGCCGCAATAGCAAGGGCGTTCTGTACATGACTGTACCTAAGGAATTGAAATTGACCGCTGATACTGGTATTCCAGAAGACGTACGTGAAACAATGCCAGCTATGTTCCGTGGTAAAATGGGTGACTCCCTTATGGTAAACCTTATGCCTTTAAATGATGAGGAAAAACAGCAATTAGCGGCAAATCCACATAATGCAAATACAATCGTATTCAACCGTGGTATGAACATGGCTAAAATGATCGGCTCCTCTGCACGTACTAGCAAAGTGTACACATACATGAAGGACCATTACTTGAACCTCGTTATCGTAGCAAAAGATTACGACGATAACGGTGCTCGTGGCAGCGGTGTTATGATGGTTTCTAAACAAGATAACTCTAACGATGTGCTCTTAACACTATACAAAGGTCCAGACCTTTCTAATAGTAAGTTGGAAAAAGTAATTGGTGCCATGTTGTCTACAAACTTCAAACGCTAATTTAGTTACAAACCTCAAGCACTAATTTAGTTACAAATTTCAAAGGCTAATCTATCTATATAACGGCCCGATAAATGCGGGCCGTTTTGTTATATATAAGATTTATGAAATTTGCTATTGAACCGTATTGAAATTTTTGATTCTCTATGATACTATAATCTAGTAAAAGTGATGCAAAGGACATGATTCTCATATCCCTGTGTACCAGAGAGAGGCAGATGCTGGAAATGCCTTACACATATATTAGAGTTACCCCCTTTAAACTGATTTGTCGAACCTAAGTAGGCAAATACGGCTGCCACCGTTATCGGGCTTAATGAAGTGAATTACTATACATATATATTCGTATAGGTAGTTAACTAGGGTGGAACCGCGAATGATCTTCGTCCCTTGTTTGTAGGGATAGAAGGTCTTTTTTTATTACCAAAATCCAACTATCCTAGTGTATAAATTGGAGGAAAGAAAAATGGCAGATGTAAAAATCACTTTACCTGATGGTAGTGCAAAGGAATACGTTGCTGGCACTACTCTTGGGGAAGCAGTAAAACAACTATCTAACAGCTTGGCTAAAAAAGTACTAGCTGCAAATGTAAATGGCGAATTAACAGACCTTCGCGAAGAACTTGTTGATGGTTCTGAAGTAGCATTCTTAACATTCGAAGACGATGGTGGTAAACATACTTTACGCCATACAGCTTCTCATATCTTGGCTCAAGCAGTTAAACGCTTATGGCCTGAAGCTAAATTAGCTATCGGACCTGCTATCGATAAAGGCTTCTACTATGATATCGATATGGAACACACTTTGACTCCTGAAGATTTAGGTAAAATCGAAAAGGAAATGAGCCGCATTGTAAAAGAAAACTTACCTATCACTAAATCTGTAATGTCTCGTCAAGAAGCTATCGAGTTCTTCAAATCTAAAAATGAAGACTACAAGGTAGAATTGATTCAAGACCTTCCAAAAGATGCTATTATCTCTTGCTATGCACAAGGTGATTTCATCGATCTTTGTGCAGGTCCTCACGTGGCATCCACTGGCAAGGTGAAAGCTTTCAAATTGCAAAGCATTGCAGGTGCATACTGGCGCGGCGATGAAAAGAATAAAATGTTGCAACGTATTTACGGTACAGCATTCGAGAAAAAAGAAGAACTTGATGCATACCTTCACATGCTTGAAGAAGCGGCTAAACGGGATCACCGTAAACTTGGTAAAGAACTTGGCTTGTTCGTTATCAAAGAAGAAGGTCCTGGTTTCCCATTCTTCTTGCCAAAAGGTATGGCCCTTCGCAACGAATTAGAAAACTTCTGGCGCGAAGTACACCATGAATTTGAATACGAAGAAATTCGTACACCAATCATTTTGAACAAACAATTGTGGGAAACATCTGGTCACTGGTTCCATTACCGTGAAAATATGTACACTACAATCATTGATGATGAAGAATATGCAATTAAACCAATGAACTGCCCAGGCGGTATCTTGGTTTACCAAAATGAAATGCATTCCTACCGTGATTTCCCATTGCGTTACGCTGAACTTGGTTTAGTTCATCGTCATGAATTGTCCGGTGCATTACACGGCTTGTTCCGCGTACGTGCTTTCACTCAAGACGATGCGCACGTATTCATGTTGCCATCTCAAATGCAATCTGAATTGATGAAAGTTATCGAATTGTTCGACCGTATTTATAGTCAATTCGGTTTAAAATACCATGTGGAATTGTCTACTAAACCAGACAACGCAATGGGTGACGATGCAATTTGGGAAGCAGCTACAGAAGCATTGCGTAATGCGATTGAAGCAAAAGGTATTCCTTATGTAATCAATCCTGGCGACGGCGCTTTCTATGGTCCTAAACTCGATTACCATATTGAAGACTCCTTAGGACGTACATGGCAATGTGGTACTATCCAATTGGATATGAACTTACCTGAACGTTTCCAAATTGAATACATTGGTGAAGATGGTCAAAAACATCGTCCTATCATGATTCACCGCGCTTGCTTCGGCTCCATGGAACGTTTCATCGGCATCTTAACTGAACACTATGCAGGTGCATTCCCAACTTGGATGGCTCCTGTACAAGTTAAAATCTTGCCTATCTCTGAAAAACATGTTGAATATGCTAAAGAATTGGCAAAACAAATGCACCGCGACTATGTACGCGTAGAAGTGGATGATCGTAGTGAAAAAATTGGCTACAAAATCCGTCAAGCTCAAATGGCAAAGGTTCCATACATGCTTGTTGTAGGTGATAAAGAGGTTGAAGAAGGTACAGTTAACGTTCGTAAACACGGCGGTGATGAATTAGGTTCCGTACCATTTGAAGAATTCTTTAATGCTATCAAAATTGAAATTAAAGAACGCAACTAATAAAATAGTGTATAATTTATTTACAGACTAAAAGAGCCCCCATATACTTAAGCCTTTCATTAGACTTCAATCTATGAGCCGGCAATTAGTGTAGAGGGGCTCTTTCTTTAATTGCTACCTGTGAGTAGCGAAAGGAAAATAACTATGAAAGATGTAAATTCATACGGTTGGAAAGCTGTTATTGGCTCTTCTATTGGCTATGCCATGGATGGTTTTGATCTCTTGATTCTAGGGTTTATGCTAACCTTGATTTCAAGTGATTTAGGTTTGACTACAGGTCAAGCGGGTTCTCTTGTGACGTGGACTTTAATTGGGGCCGTAATTGGTGGTATTATTTTTGGTACCTTGTCAGATAAGTTTGGTCGCGTTCGCGTATTGACTTGGACTATCGTACTATTTGCCGTATTTACTGGACTTTGTGCCTTTGCTCAAGGATATTGGGACCTACTTATTTATCGTACAATTGCTGGTATTGGTTTAGGTGGTGAATTTGGTATCGGCATGGCTTTAGCTGCTGAAGCGTGGCCTGCGAAACACCGTGCAAAAGCGACAAGTTATGTTGCTCTTGGCTGGCAATTAGGCGTATTGGCCGCTGCACTATTAACACCGTTATTGATTCCTTACATCGGATGGCGCGGCATGTTTATGGTTGGTATTATTCCAGCCTTTGTGGCATGGTTCTTCCGTGCGAAATTACACGAACCAGAAATCTTTGTACAAAGCAAAGAGGTAAATAAACATTCCCATAAGGAATCTTTTAAATTACTTGTGAAAGACGTAGCCACTACGAAAACATCTATTGGTGTGGCTATCTTAACATCAGTTCAGAACTTTGGGTACTACGGTATTATGATCTGGTTACCTAATTTCTTGAGTAAGCAATTAGGTTTCTCCCTTACCAAATCTGGTTTATGGACTGCCGTTACAGTATGCGGTATGATGGTTGGTATTTGGCTATTTGGACGATTAGCGGATAAAATTGGTCGTAAACCTACATTTATCCTATTCCAAGTATGTGCAGTAGCTTCTATTTTGATTTATTCCCAACTATCTGATCCAACAACGATGCTATTTGCTGGTGCTATTCTAGGTGCTTCTGTAAATGGTATGATGGGTGGCTATGGTGCCTTAATAGCAGAAGCGTACCCAACAAGTGCTCGGGCAACAGCTCAAAACGTATTATTTAATATTGGTCGTGCTGTAGGTGGTTTTAGCCCAATGGTGGTGGGTATGATTATCTCTATGTACTCCTACCAAGTGGCAATAGCCTTCCTCGCGATTATCTATGTAATCGATATTTTAGCAACAGTATTCTTAATTCCTGAACTAAAAGGTAAGGAACTAGAATAGGAAAAGTAATCTAATAAAATTAGAGATTAAACTAAAAAATTCTACAATTTCCGGTAAATTAGAAATTGTAGAATTTTTTTAGTTTGTTGATATTAAGCTATTCCAATCCAGTGCCAGTATGTAAGAGCGAATACGAGCATCATGATATAGCCAATAATCGTTAATGGAATACCTGTAGTCATAAATGTTTTTACGTCAAATGTATCTGTACCATAAGCCACCATGCCTTGAGGGGAGTTTACTGGTAGTACTAGACCAAAGCAGATTGCATATTGCATGAGCATGGTTACGCCCACAGAGTTAAGACCTTCTGCAGAGTGTCCCATTACAATGGAGATGACAATAGGAATCATAGCTGAGGATAGTGCTGTGGCCGATGCAAAGCCTAGGTGAATAACAATGAGGAAGGCTGCCATTACGGCTATTAAAATGAATACGCTAGCGCTTTCAAGGGAGAAAGCGTTTACGAATACTTGAGCGAGCCAGGTAGCTGCTTTTGTCTTAAGTAATACAGAGCCAAGACCGATACCGGCACCAAACATAACGATGGAACCCCAGTCGATGTTTGGTTGTGCAAATTTCCAATCCATAATACCAATTTTAGGGAAGAAGAATAATGCAATGGCTACAATTGTTGTAGTTGTTGTGTCGATAGAATGGAGCTTGCCACCGGTAGCCCATAATGCAAGTAGACCAATAGAAATACATAACAGTTTCTTTTCATCCGTACTCATAGGACCGATTTCTTGGCGCATTTTAGCTAGCTGTACATCTCCACCTACAAGTTCGTTAAACTCCGGCTTAATTAATGCTTGTGTTAAGAAGTAGGCGATGATAACCATAATAATGGAGAATGGAGCCGCTGCTGTGAGCCAATCTATCCAACTGATAGAAGTATTCATCTGAGTTTGAATAAAGCCTACAGCCACGAGGTTTTGTGCTGCCGCTGTTTGAATCATAATATTCCAGAATGTATCGGCCTGTACAGCACCTACCATGAGGAGAGCTGCTACGCGGCTTTTACGTTCAATACCTAAGTTTTCAACAATACCAATGATGATTGGTGCCAAGCAGGCAATACGAGCCGTTGCACTTGGTACGAAGAAGGCGAGAATGAGGCCTGTAATAATGACACCTAAATAAATGCGGCTCACCTTAGTACCAACACTAGATAAGACGAGCATAGCAATACGCCGATCAAGACCAGTTTTACGCATAGCGACAGAGATAAACATAGCTGCGCCTACGAGAATCATCGCAGGTGAAGAATAACCAGAAATGATAAGCTTTAAGGCGTTAGCCGTACCCATAGCTTTTGCTGGCGCTTCAGGATTTGGAGCGAAGCCTAGTAGTAAAGCCGTGAGGGCTGTAATCATAGTGGCACTTACTGGATAGGAAACAGCTGATGTCATCCATAAAATAATGGCAAAGGCAAGAACACCGATCATGCGATGACCACCTGTAGATAATGTTTCCGGTGTAGGCAGTAATAAAATAATACCTAGAACAATGAAAGATAAAATAAGACCAATATTTTGAGCAGTTGTACGTACCTTTTGCGGAGGGGAACTATTTGTTGCACTCATAATAAAACTCCTTTCAATATGATTGACACTTATTAATATATAATACCCTATGATGGTAGAATATTTATGTATATTATTGTACAGCATTTTTCTATAGAATTTATTGGTAATAGAAAAGAATATTGTATACATAAACAAGTATAGATAGGGTGAAAGTCTTTGTTAGTTTTATAGGCATAATATGAAATCTGTGATATACTTAAGAGGTTCTAATAATAAATTGATTGAGAAAGGCTCAAGATTGTTGTTGACTTTCATCAGTCGATTTGTTATTATAATTAAGTAATTTATGAAGCAGAGGCCATCCGCCACTCACCTAATACCATGAAGTATGAGGTTAATATAGAGAATTCTATTCGGATGGTGTTTGCCGTCCGTTTTTTTTATTCTCTTGGAGGTGAACGCTATTAGCAAGGATACACCACGCATTAATGAAGAGATTCGTGCTCGTGAACTTCGTGTCGTAGGTCCTGAAAACGAACAAATCGGCATTATGTCTGGCCGTGAGGCGTTGGCATTGGCTGAAGAAAAGCATCTTGATCTTGTGGAAATTGCACCTAACGCTAAACCACCGGTAGCTCGTATTATGAACTACGGTAAATATCGTTATGAACAACAAAAACGCGAGAAGGAAGCGAAAAAGAAACAAAAAATCGTAACTTTAAAAGAAGTTAAGTTACGTCCACATATTGAAGACCATGACTTTTACGTAAAAATGAAAAACGCATCCAAATTCTTGGGTGAAGGTAACAAAGTAAAAGTAACTATCATGTTCCGCGGTCGTGAACTTTCACATCCAGAACTAGGTATGGCAGTGTTGACACGTTTCGCTGAAGAACTCAAAGAAACAGCGTCTATTGAAAAAGCAGCTAAATTAGAAGGTCGTAACATGACCATGATTTTAGTAAGTAAATAATGTTTTGGGAGGATTATAATTATGCCAAAAATTAAAACTCGTCGCGCAGCGGCTAAACGTTTCGCAGTAACTGGTACTGGTGAATTCAAGCGTGCAAAAGCTTTCAAAAGCCACATTCTTGAGAAAAAATCTCCAGCTCGTAAACGTAATTTGCGTAAAGCTACATTGGTTGCAAAAGCTGACCACAAACGCGTAGCTAAATGCTTACCATACGCTTAATCGTTAACTATTAGATCGATATATCGTAATTTAGGAGGAATATACAATGGCAAGAGTGAAAAAAGGCGTTACAGCTCATGCACGTCATAAAAAGATTTTAAAATTAGCTAAAGGTTACCGCGGTACACGTTCCCGTTTGTTCAAAAAAGCTAACGAAACAGTAATGAAAGCGTTGTACTACGCTCGTCGTGACCGTCGTGCGAAAAAACGCGAATTCCGTCAATTGTGGATCGCTCGTATCAACGCAGCGGCTCGCATCAATGGCACAACTTACAGCCGTTTCATCGCTGGTTTGACTAAAGCAGGCGTTGAAGTTAACCGTAAAATGTTGGCTGACTTGGCAGTTAACGATGCAGCAGCATTCGCTAAACTTGTTGAAGTAGCTAAAAACGCTTAATAGCATAACAATACAGATTAAGGACTCTCTGATGAGGGTCCTTTTTTGTCCTATAACCCTTGTATTTTTGCTATATAACGTAAAGTATGTTATATTATAGATATAAAGAGAGCCATCAACGTGTAGCTAGCGTTAGGCCCATCTACAAAATTGCAAATTTAGAATGCGCCTAACGTGTAAGCACTGCGAATGCTTTTATACGTTAGGCGTTTTTCTTACTCTATTTTAAAATAAATGTAAGAATGGATACTGCTAGAGACAATATAGCAATGATAAGCATTACTTTTTCATAATTGTTCATAGCATCACCACCTTTCGGTGATGAGCCTAACTCACGTTGATGACTCTAGGTTCAGTATAATAAGTGTCGACAATTTGTCGACACTTATCTAACCTTGTTTATGTTAATGTGCTATGGAGTTATGAATACTTATAGATGATAAAAGCCTATAGCACGAAAATCGTACTATAGGCTTCTGTCATGTCTACTATATTATCTTCTATATCCGCCGCACCCTCTAGTATTTGAGTTTGGACCGCAATAGTTTTGGTTGTTATTGTTACATGGTGAATAGTTAGCAGCGTTATTGCAGTTGTATTGTGTGTTAGTATTGCAATTGTACTGAGAATCATTGCATACATAATCGTAAGCAAATCCTGTAGATACAGCAGCAGTCACGGCTAAAACAGTCATGATGAGTATACGTTTTGTAAATTTCATAGTAATCATCTCCTTGTTTCTATATTTATATTATACTACTATAAGTCAAAGAAAATATGATCATGTAAGGGAAGTTAAAAATATCCTTTGAAGTAACTTGCACCATAGGTTAGCTTTTCATGTAATTATAGACTCTCTATTGTGAGGTATATACCTTGTAATAGAGAGCTTTTTTGTGTGGTGAAAGTAGGCTTATAGGACAAAAAGTGTGTGTAAAAACCCTTATAACACTAGATATTTAC
>NZ_CAUTZP010000005.1:0-106284 GCF_963543145.1 uncultured Veillonella sp.
AGCCGTGAGGTTTGGAGCTGACTGGTACTAATAGATCGAGGGCTTTACTTAAGCAGCGTAACCAACTTGAAGGAGCAATGCGACGCACAAGTTGCGTGGAGTCGCTTACGTCGAAACGTAAGATTTCACTATGTGAAATCCACAGGCTTCGACGCAATCCTCCAGACGTGTACTTTAAGTATGGGACGCAATAATAAAACATTAAGCAGAAATGTGCAACAAATATATATAACTTCTATGTGGTTTTCAGAGTACAAACTCTGACAGATTCAGTGGCGATGGCTATGAGGATCCACCTGTTCCCATCTCGAACACAGTAGTTAAGCTCATAAACGCCGAAAGTACTTGGCTGGAGACGGCCTGGGAGGATAGGAAGCTGCTGATTAAGCATAAAATAGAGGGTCAACCCTAAAGGGTTGGCCCTCTATTTTTGTGCTCTAACGAGCACAGCTCTTATACCTGCTAGAGTCGTTTCCAGCCAAGGTTGTAGAAGTATATTCTATGTTTTTATAGCTATAGGCGGCGTGGGAAAAGCAGGGCAGTAGAAGATGGAGGAATGAAATGACGACAGATTCACTGCATCGCTTTCTTCCGAACGTAAGATTTACCGAACTGCGAAGCAGAGAAGGGAAATCCACAGTGAGGAAGCAAGTAGGGCCACCGAGAAGTAATTAAGTCTATGCGACGTATGGGGCCCACACATCACCTTCGACGAAGCCCTACAATTAGCAGCGTACATAAAAAATATTTTAAATACTGCCATGGGCGAGTGTGATAGGAAGCCGCGGCTAGTGGTAGAATCTAAACTTATCTTGTCGATACCGCAGTGCGTAGCACTAATGGTATCGTACCGTAAAGTAGTTGAGTAACTTCAAGTATTTGTAATTAACCGATACTGCAGCATGCTGGACCTATGGTATCGCACAGTATATTAGTTGAGTATCTATAAGAGAACACATAAAACCCCTATAAGCCATCTTCAACTAGCTCATAGGGGTTATCCTTATATTAAACTAATCTTCAATTGTTTATCTAAAGCAAAGGCAATTTTACACATAGTGCTTAAACTAGTATTTGCACCTTTCTCTATACGTGCGATTGTAGACTGTGGGACTCCAGATTTTTTTGCTAAATCACGCTGTGTTAAACCCGCAGCCTCTCTTGCTTTTAATACGGCCAATGCATTTTCTAATTTAGCTTTTTCTTCTAAATAGCTTTCTGTTAAAGCAGGATTGTTTTTATCTTTCTCAAATATCTTATCTAATGTTTTTAGTGGCATAATACTCCTCCTCAAATTCGCATTTTATTTGTTTTGCTCTTATTATTTCTTTTATCGGGGTTTTTTGCGTTTTTTAGTAAATCCATGAGTGATAATATATTGGTTATTTTTTACGTGGAAATATAAGGCTCTTTGAATATTTGATGAAACTTTTGATCGTATTTCGTTTATTTCGCTATCTAATTTTTTTACCCATTCAAGCTGAATTGCTGCTTGTATACCAGCTTCTTCAATCATATCTATTGTGGCACGTAATTTATTTCTATCTTTAATAGGAAGTGAGTTATAAAACTCTTCAAATTCGTTATGACCATTTGGTCTAGTATAAGATATAAACTTCGGTTTCTCCATCCTAATCCTTCTTTCTTGTATGATAGCATATATGCGTTCAAACTTCAATTTTAAAGTGATTGCTTATCCGAATTCTTATTCTAACTATATAGAAATATTAGCAGCCTTTTGTAGCTTAAAGAAATAATAAGCATAATTCTTTAGGCTTGTAATCACTATTCAAGTCTTATGGTATGTAACTATCCTTTACGCTCTATAATTAGAAAAAATCAAGTTATATCATTTATTGTTATTAGTTAAAAGTTACTGATTTTACGACCTGGTATTTTTCCTAGACTTACAGATGTGTGATTAAGACATTAATGAGCTTTCGAGATTTAAACTGTATAGGTCAAACCATCTATAATTAGTATTAATCAACGTGCTTTGAGATACATATTTTTCTTATAGCTATGTTATACTAGTTCTAATACTATATTTTCATAGGAGGTCTTATGACTAAGAAAATTGCGGTTCTTGTAAATGAGGATACAATGCAGCGCTGTTCTTGTGGCGGTTGCTTAAAAGCATTTATGAATAAAGCGGATTCCTTTGAGCGTTATGCAGATGAGGATATTGAGTTGGTAGGTTTCACGCATAGTGGTGGCGATCTAGCTAAGAAAATCGAGTCTTTCAAGAAAAAAGGTGTTACTACGGTTCATCTTTCTACATGTACTCGTGGTAAGAATGAGAATTATGAAAGCATCGCAGAGCAGTGTGCTGAGGCAGGCTTTGATGTAGTGGGCTATACTCATGGTGCTGCCGTATCTAAAGATGGCAAAGAAGCGGTTGTGCTTTCAGCAAAACCAGTAGTAGGTGATGAGTAATCTGTAATACCTAAATAATTTAAATCTGTGATAGCGATATTATTTAAATTTTTGAGAGCGAAATAATTTAGATAACGAAATAATTTAGATAACAAAATAATTTAGATAGCGAAATAATTTAACACAGATGAATAATTGTTCCACTATTCATTTTGTATTTACCATGTATCTATACAATATGAATAGTGTATAGAACTTAGTGTGGTATCTATATCTAAATACTTGTAGGGTACTAACTGATAGTATGAATTTTGTATTTATCTAAAGGCTATTTATAAATGGCTGTATATTCTTCTTGTATATAGCTATTTATTACTTGTTATATTTTGAGAGGTTGAGAGAATGAACAAGAAACTTACAGCGGCTACGTTATCTGTAGCTATGGCGGTGACTATGGCACCGGCGATCATGCAAACAGCGCCTGTACAAGCCGCATCTGGGGCAGTACAATCACTAGCTGGTGGCGCTATTGCTATGGCTTACGTATCTACTGCTTTAAATAAAATGGATAATTCCGAGCAAGGCCAAAAAGAGAGCTTGGCTCGTACAAAAGAAAAAACAGGTTACTTGAATGATAGTGCAGCGCAAGAACGTGTTAATCGCATTATGAAAACCTTAGAGGCTACGCCGAGCGTAAAACGTTCTTACGTTGTATATGCTAACCCTGACGAGGAGTTCAATGCTTTTGCAACGCTTGGCCGTGTTATGTCCGTTAATAAAGGTGCCTTGGATGCGCTTGATGATGATCAATTGGCGTACGTAATGGCCCATGAAATTGCCCATGGTGAGCATAAAGATATTATCAATGGCGCTAAAAAACAAATTGGTTTATCTACTGCGGTAGGTATCGCTGCGGGCGGTAGCGAAGGGGCTGCTATTTTATCCAACGTAGCAGGTAACTACTTGTCTAACCAAGTGTTTACCATGAGCCAAGAAAAAGCAGCTGATGAATTGGGCTTCCAAATCTTAAGCGAATCTCCTTATAATGTGGGCGGTGCAGCCGGTTCTATGCTAGTACTTCGCAATAAAGTTGGGGAACATTACCGTGAAGGGCTTTCACAAGTAGTGGCACCTAATAACCATCCTAAGTTAACTGATCGAGTGAACAATAATATTGCTCGCATGTACACATACTCTGGAAACCATGTAAACGTATCTAACGGCACCGTTTATGTAAATGGTGATAATATCTATACCCCAGCTGGTAGCGGCCGCTATACAGGGGAAGAACGCGCTTTCTACATGGCTGGCAAATTGGCTCGCATGTACCACAACAATCAAGTGACACCAGGTTCTGCATCTTATAATGGTGGCACAGTAACGGTAGCGGGTCAAAATATCGTCACTACTCCAAATGCAGATGTAGCATTACAAGTGGCGACGAACCTGAATAATGCCTTCGTGAAACCTGCAGGCGCTGCCGTTAATGGTAAAAAGCCAGCTAAGGTTAAACAAGAAAAACCTAAAAAGGTAAAAGAAACTCAAAACGCGAAAGACCATAAAAAAGCAGATAAAGCTAAAAAATAATAGTGATTACATTATTCGACGATACATTTTCGATGATATATTTTAGACGATATATTTTCGACGATACATTATGAATACAAGAGGACTGAGCGAATGCTTGGTCCTTTTTCTTGCATAGACCGTATACAATAGATACCGTATACTAAAGCTATAAATATTCGGTTAATCGTAAGTTGCAGATGAGAGAGGGGCGCTTATGAATCAAAAGAGGAGCATATTGGGAGCCTTAAAATGGATTATGTTCAATTATGTATTTTTAGGTATCCTTATAGTTATTGGCCTAGTTATCGGTTTGGCACCCGATTTATTGGGTGATGTCATATCAAGACATGGCTCAATTTGTGTATGAACGTTAATATATTAATACAGTAGATGTATGTATATCTTTATAGACCTTTAATGGTTATATACTGTATAATAATCATCATTCTGAAAGAGCCTTTAATTAGGCTCTTTCATTTTTACATTAATTTATCGTGGTATAGTAGTACAACACTATGAGATTTGTTTTCAATAACCGATAAATTGGGTATGTGTAAATAAGTATGTGTTATAAAACTATAGATTTTCTATAGTAAAAGCTCTATAATATTATGTATCTATATATATCTATATATTTGTATATTATGTTTGGTGATGTATCAAATATTTCCTTGTAAAGTAAGTGTTTTTGTACTTTTACAGTTATCATAGCCTCCCTGTGGAGGAGGTTTCTTTTTAGAGGAGTTGGATCGAAATGAAACAACCAGAATTGTCGCCGTATATGATGGCTCGCAAGCCGTCTGGCATTCGCTTAGGACAAATTAAATTCTTGGAACGTAAGAACCCACCTATCTTGGTGAATGGTTCTATTGGTAATGTAATGCGTCCTATGCATCCCGCCATGCAGCGTAGGTTGTTTAACTTGGGCGGTGTGAATAGCCCGTTCCATAATGGCATCGTGCCATACGTACCAACTACGGGTACTGATGAATGTCGCGAAGCATTCCTTCACATTTTACGGAGCCAAGGTTTTGATACAACTGGTCTTAATGTACTCGTAACAGACGGTGCATCCATGGCGATGGAAATCATTATGCTTGGCGTATGTGGTGGTGCAGGCGAAGAGGAACGTCCTCTTTTGATGTTCAACCCATCTTATACAAACTATGATGCGGTTGGTCTTCGCATCGGTCGTAAAACGGTTACTGTTGAGCGTGAGCTTAACGAAGATGGGGAATTTGAATTGCCATCCGTTGAAACTGTAGAGCAACGCATTATCGATACAAAACCGGGCGCATTGCTCATCATTCCTTACGATAATCCAACAGGTCAATTATTTAGCAAGGAAACGCTAATTGAATATGCTAAGTTATGTGTTAAACATAATTTGTGGATTATCTCTGACGAAGCATATCGTGAATTGGCTTACGAAAAAGGGAAAGAAACATCTAGTATTTGGGCTTTAACCGATAAGGATGTACCTGGCATTGAAGGTCGCCGTATCAGTCTCGAAACGGCTAGTAAGGTTTGGAATGCATGTGGTCTTCGCATTGGTGCCATCATTACAGATAATAAATTGTGCTACGAAAAATCTGTTGCAGAATATACAGCTAACCTCAGTGCTAATACATTGGGCCAATATATCTTTGGTGCGTTGAAGCACGAGTCCTACGCACAATTACACAACTGGTATGAGCAACAACGCGATTACTACCGTCAAATGATCTTTGAACTGCACGAAGGTTTCAAAGAGGTAGAGCCGGACTTCATCGTATCTCGTCCTGAAGCGTCTATTTACTTTGTAATCGACGTACGCAAGGTAGCTAAACCTGGCTTTGATGGCGTAGAGTTTGCCTCTTGGTGTGCCGAACACGGTGCAGTAAGCCTTGATGATGGTAAAGAGTACACACTTCTCATGGCACCGCTCAATGGTTTCTACAGCGGTAAAAAAGGCGATAATAACCCAGGCAAAACACAGTTGCGCGTATCCTTCTGTGAAAATCCAGACTTATTACGCTTGGCTCCTGAATTATTATCTAAACTATTCAGAGCTTACGAAGCACAACGTTAAGAAGCATAAAGTTAAGAAGCATAAAGTTAAGAAGAACAACGTTAACAAAAGAATGCCCTCCGTATGGAGGGCATTTTTGATAACTGTTGATATAAATATGTGTGTTGATACAAATAAAAAAGAAGCTATACGACTACGTGTTATAGCTTCTTTTTTGTTTTATCCCTAGGTACGATACGTAGGGAAGGGCAATTATTTTCCTTCTTCATCATGATGTGGTCCCTTAGTTTGCAATTCGGCTGCGAGCTGCTCGCTAGGCATTGAGTTTTCCTCTGTTGTTGGATACGAAGTGTCTTCTAAGATAACCGTTTCTAATAGTTTGTCAACTTGATCAGACTGAATAGATACTTCTTTGTTGTACCATTCGCCAAATTCGCGAATTACCTCTTCATTACGACGAAAGTAGGTATATTGATCAATTTTGCGAGATTCTACAAGTTCTGCATTTTCCAAAATGCTCATAAATGTAGAAATAGACGATTGAGATACACCGCAGCGTTTTTGGATGCTCTTAACGCTTACACTGTGAGGGAAATCGATAAGAGTTTTAGTGTGTACTTGTGCACCAAATTCTTGCTCTGGGTGTTTTAGCCACAATATAATATCTAACCGATGCGGATTGGATAATGCTTTCAAGATTCTTAACGGGTCCATAGGGCCTCCTCTTACTAAAAAAATAACGAGTTCCTAACCTTGACCGTGGACTTGCATTATGCGGTCGTATTATACGCGTCTTGCTCCGTATAGGGTTTTTCCTACTTTTATCATACGCTACTTTCACGGTGAAAGCTAGAAAAACTTATAAATTTCACGAATTGATGAATTTTATTGCACCTATTTATAAAAGGCAGTATGCAATAGTATAAACATATAATAATTATATATACATCCTATAGAGTCTTTTATAGGATATTTCCGTAAAATATAGAATATATTCATTTTTTTCTGTTATTTTTTAAAGGGGTTTTCGTTCTTCGTAGAGAATATATATATACTATATGAACTTATGTAAGTTTAAGCTTTCACATAAAGGAGCTGAGTATATGGCAATTGATCGTAATGAAACATTTGATGTCATCGTCGTTGGTGCAGGACCAGCGGGCTCTGCGGCGGCACTACGCCTCGCAGAACAGCGGGTAAAAGTACTGCTCATTGAACGTGGCACCGCACCAGGCGCTAAAAATATGATGGGTGGACGTATCTATACCCATTCTTTAGAGCGGTTAGTACCGGACTTTAGAGACCGTGCACCATTGGAACGTAAAGTGACAAAAGAGCGCATTTCTATCAGTACTGGTAATGAAATGACTACTATCGAGTATAGTAATCAAGATGGGAAACCTAATGAGGAATCCTATGTAGTATTGCGCGCTAAATTTGATAAATGGCTCGCTGAAGAGGCTGAGAAAAAAGGCGCCCTCCTCGTATCTAATGTGCAGGTCACAGACCTCATTACTGAAGGGGAAGGCAAGCATCGCCGTGTTGTGGGCGTTCGCTGTCATGATGATGAAGTTTACGCTAAACTCGTTATTATCGCCGAAGGTTCCAACACATTATTATTGGAAAAAGCTGGCTTAACAGGTCCTACCGATCCAAGTACAATGGCTGTAGGCGTTAAAGAAGTATATAAACTTAAAAAAGATGATCTTGAAAATCGTCTCATGCTATCCGGTGACGAAGGTATGGCATGGCTTACTTTGGGCGATATGACTGATGGTCTATTGGGCGGTGGCTTTATTTATACAAATAAGGATAGCCTTTCCGTGGGCATGGTTGTAGGCCTTGAGGATATTGGCAAAGCCAATAAATCTGTAGATGAAATGCTTTCAGCTTTCACAAGCCATCCAAGAATTGCACCATTATTGAAAAATGGTCAATTGAAAGAACATAGTGCGCATCTTGTACCGGAAGGTGGCTATAAAGCGATGCCACAATTGGGCGGTAATGGTTATATTATCGTTGGCGATGCAGCGCGTATGTGTATGAATCTTGGTTATACCATTCGTGGGATGGACCTTGCCATCGAATCTGGCATGTGTGCAGCCGATGCAGTTAACGTAGCATTGCGCGATGAAAATATGGAGCGTGTCGGTAAATTATATGAACGTCAAATCAAGAACTCTTGGTTGCATAAAGATTTGAAATTGTATAAAAACATGCCTGACTTCCTTGCATCCAATCCTCGTATATTCAAGGAATATCCAGCTCTCGTGAATAATGTGATGCGCGATGTATTCACTGTAAATGGTGATGGTGCTGTTCCAATGATGAAAAAATTAATGGGTCGCGTTGGTGACGTTGGCCTTGTAACCTTGATTCGTGATGCATTGAAAGGGGTGCGTTCCCTATGAAATTAGAAGAGCGCTTGGGCGCCAATAAATACTATGTAGATGAAACGTCTCCTCATATCCTTGTGGATGGCGCTGGCTTCAGCCACGAAGAGAAAATGAAACTCGTAAACGGCTGTCCTGCTGGTCTATATACATTACAAGAAAATGGCGATTTAGCCTTTGACTTCGCTGGTTGTTTAGAATGCGGTACTTGCCGTGTTCTCTGTGGCGAAACAATCGTAAAAACTTGGAAATATCCGCGTAACGCTAAGGGCGTAGAATTTAGACAGGGGTGAGTGTATGGAGTTATTAGTATGTATCAAACAGGTTCCAGATACATCTGAGATTAAACTGGATCCGGAAACGAATAATCTAATCCGCACAGGCTTGCCTAGCATTGTAAACCCTGATGATATGCATGCGTTAGAGGCGGCTCTTGCGGTAAAGGACGAACATGAAGGCAGCCGTGTAACGGTATTGTCGATGGGGCCTCCTCAAGCGGAGGATGCTCTTCGCCAATGTTTATCTCTCGGCGCTGATGATGCGGTGCTCGTTACAGACCGCGCTTTTGGTGGCGCTGATACATTGGCTACTAGCTATACCATTGCGTCTGCCATCCGTCATATTCAAAAGACTATGAACCGTCAATTTGAAATTATTTTCTGTGGTAAACAGGCTATCGATGGCGATACAGCGCAAGTAGGTCCTCAAATTGCTGAGGAACTCGGTATGGCGCAAGCAACGTATGCTTGTAAATTCTCCGTAGATACAGCGGCTCAAAAAGCAACTGTCACACGGGAGCATGAAAATGGTTACGAAATCGTAGAGGTGCCATTACCGGTATTAGTAACGGCTACAGCTGAGCTTAACGAGCCACGCCAACCAGGTCTTTGGAGCTCTATTTATGCGAAACGTTATGAAATTTCGCATATTACATTGCGAGATATGCCTAATATTGATGAAAGCCGTATCGGCCTTAATGGTTCTCCTACGCGCGTTCGCAAGGTATACCAACCACCTCTTCGCGGTAAAGTAGAAATGCTGCCAAATGTTGAGGAAGGGGCTAAAAAAGTTCTCGAATTGGCGTACAATATTAAGCCAGAAAAATTTGCTCATCTATTAGTTCCAAGCGACGCCCCTGTTGTGGCTGAGGAAACTAATGATGACGGTGTTGATGTTAAAGATCCTGCGCAACGGGCTGCTACTGTTGAAAGTGTGGCCCCTAGCGATTTTAAAGCGGTAGCTGCCGCTCAAGGTGATGAAGGTTCCAAAGGAGGTGACCGGTAATGGGTGTGACAAATTTTGATGATTATAAAGACGTCTTTGTCGTAGCCGATACCATCGATGATGTGGTGCATCCGGTTACTTATGAATTGATTGGCCAAGCTCGCCGTATCGCTAAGGAATTAGGCCAACTCGTTCAAGTTATGTTGCTGGGCGAACATGTTCAATCCGAAGCAGAAGAACTTGTAGCACATGGTGCTGATATTGTTCACGTTTTTGAAAGCCCTCTTTTGAAATACTATACAACTGATGGCTACACAAAGGTATTAACTGACTTCTTCAAAGATCATAAGCCTAACGTAATTTTAATCGGCGCTACTAACAACGGTCGTGACTTGGCACCTCGTATGTCTGGTCGCATGCAAAACGGTGTAGTAGCAGACTGTACAATCTTGACTGTAGATACTGCAGAGGGCCTTGTAGAATGGACTCGTCCTGCTTTGGGTGGCAATATCTTGGCGGAAATCATTTCTCCAAATCATCGTCCACAAATGGGCTCTGTACGTCCTAACGTATTCAAGAGACCAGAACGTATTGCAGATAGCTGGGGCCGTATTCAAGTTGAACAATTTGACCTTAAACCTGAAGATATTCGCATGAAACGGTTAGACTTTATTCCGTTCGGTAAAGATGGTTACAATATCCAAGAAGCGGATATCATCGTAGCTGGTGGTCGTGGCATGGGTTCTAAAGAAAACTTTGATAAACTTTACGAACTTGCTGAAGCTATTGGCGGCGTAGTAGGCGCTACACGTCCACTTGTTGAAAAAGGCTGGATTGAATTGCCGTACCAAGTAGGCCAAACTGGTAAAACGGTAAGCCCTAAACTATACTTGGCATTTGGTATTTCCGGCGCGATCCAACACGTGAGCGGCATCTCCGGTGCTGACACAATCGTGGCTATTAACAACGATCCAAACGCAGAAATCTTCCAACACGCTAACTACGGCATCGTAGGGGACTGCATGGAAGTGTTACATGATATGTTGGCGCATCTGAAATAAAATTATATAACTGATTATAAAGGATTACCGTCCCGAAAGGCTCCAAAGCGAGCTAAGTCGCTTCCGGAACGGTAATCCTTTTCATCTCTATAGGTTTTCCCTTCAGATGCGCCAATATGTCATTTTAGGAGGGGGAGAAGCGCCCAAGGCGGCTTCGAATAGGTATCCCTATTTGTTTTTTTAATTTCCGCCGATTATAGGTGGTAGGGTAGAATTTTTTGATTTTCATAATGGTATAATGAACTTGTAAAATAAAACGGATTGAGGATAAGGAGGCTTTTATGGCTCGTAATGTTTTTGTCACTGGTGCAACGTCTGGTATTGGTCTTTGTATTGCGGAAGCGTATGCCAAGCATGGGGATAATGTGTTGATTTCTGGTCGTCGCGGTGAGTTACTCGACGAGGTTCAGGCTCGCTTGTCTAAAGAATATGGCGTACGTGTTGAGACGTTAGTTCTTGATGTGCGTAGTCGGGAGGATGTGGAAAGCAAGGTCCCTGCTGCTATCGAGGCTTTTGGTGGCGTTGATGTACTCGTAAATAATGCTGGCCTTGCACAAGGGCTTGATCCTTTCCAAGATAGTGCTGTTGATGATGCGGTGACTATGATTGATACCAATGTGAAAGGCCTTTTATATGTAACAAAAGCAGTACTACCTTTTATGATCGATAAAAATGAAGGACATATTGTAAATATGGGTTCCACTGCAGGTATTTATGCCTATCCTAATGGTGCCGTGTACTGCGCTACAAAGGCAGCGGTAAAGACATTAAGCGATGGCATTCGCATGGATACTATAGCTACAGATATTAAGGTTACTACCATTCAACCAGGCATCGTAGAAACTCCATTCAGTGAAGTACGATTCCACGGTGATGCGGAACGAGCCAAATCTGTTTACGCTGGTATCGATGCAATCCAACCAGAGGATGTAGCCGATGTTGTATTGTATGTAACTAACCAACCTAAACGCTTGCAAATTTCCGATGTAACTATCATGGCGAACCAACAAGCGGCAGGCTTTATGGTTCATAAGAAATAATAGGGTATTATACTAAGCTTGATAACATGATATAGGTAGTATCTATTACTTGAAATTTTATATCATTTAGGATATACTTATTAAGTGCATTTTGATAAATATAATTTTACAAAACTTATTTACAGACATTGGTGAAGAAAAATCACATACAAAATAAATGTGTTTTTTATAATTTTTGTGTGGAGAGAAGGGAGATTTAACCGATGGTTAAAAAATTTGTATTACTAGCAGTTGCCTGTGCGTGTGTAGGTTCTTACACTGTTGCTGGTGCGCAAGGTACTTTTGATGTAAAACCAGATCCAGCTAAACCTGCGGTAGTAGAGCATTCAGAGCCTATGGTTGGCATGCCAAGCCCAATTCATGAATTTGCTACTATTGATGAAGCCGCTAAATATATGAATATTACACCTCAATTGCCTAAGGTATTGCCTGTAGGTTATAATATTGAGTCTGTAAATACAATCAATAAAGATGTATTGCAAGTTATCTATGTATACCAAGCTGGTGAAGATGCTACTCGTAATCAAGCGGCAGGCAAACGCATTGTGTATCGCATAGGGAATGCAACAGGTGATATTAGCGGCGATTACAACAATTACCGCGTCACAGCTACAGAAAAAGTAAACGGTACAAAGGTTACTTTCAAAGGTGGCGAAAAAATGGTGTACCTCGCTGGTTGGACGAAAGATGGTCAAAACCATGCGATGTACTTTGAGCGCCCTGTAACTCGTGACATGGCTAAAGCGATCATTGCTAACACTGTAGCACCTAAATCACATACAAAATAATATAACAGTCCAGCCTAGTGGGATAGGCATGCGAGCTGTGGTGAAGCACTCGCATGGACACTGTAAGGGTTTTATATGGAACGGCTCCTCCTATGAGGGGCCGTTTTTGTATAGACTTAGCTTAAAGATTGTTATGAATATATTTTTTTAGCCATTAATAGATTGATATATCGCGAAATTACGATATAATAGTCTTAGAGGTGAATAAAGATGAATCAATTAGAGATCTTTAAAGCACTTGCTAATGAATCACGTCTACAGATTCTATTTTGGCTAAAGGATCCAAAGCGCTATTTTACTCATGAAGAACCGGTAGATATGGTGGAAGTCGGCGTCTGTGTAGGTCAAATTCAGCTTAGATTAGGAGTTACCCAATCGACAGCATCTCAATATTTGTCTGTATTGCAAAAGGCAGATTTAGTGATTGCTACGCGAATTGGTAAATGGACCTATTATCGACGCAACGAGGAAACCATTGCGAAATTAGCAAAGTTGGTAGAAACTGAATTATAAAAGAGCATGAATATATAACACATAAGTATGTGTAACATAATTTACTAGTCAGATGATTATATTGATAACACGAGTATATTGATACGATGAGTACGATCTAGTGAGTGTGATTATATAGGATTGCTTTTTTATTAGCTTGACGTATCGTTAATTCGCGATATGTAAATGCGATATTACGATTCAGCAATCAGTATTCAGTATTTAGTAATCAGCATCCAGTAATCAGAATTTAGTAATCAGAATTTAGTAATCAGAATTTAGTAATCAGAATTTAGTAATCAGCTAGATTATATAATAAAGTACCTATAAAAATAGGAGAAAGAGGCTATCATGGCACAACACAACTTAACAGATACAATTACATTCCGTCGTGGATTGACTATTCCTAACCGCATTGCCTTGGCTCCGATGTAAACTCAATCTGCATTAGAGGGTGGCTATGTAGGTAACGATACGATCCGTTATTACAACCATCGTTCTAAGGCAGCAGGTCTATTGATTACTGAATTCCATTATGTTAGTGAAAGTGGTGGTCCAGCGTACATGCCTGGCTTTCCATCTCAATTAGGCATCTATTCTGATATTCACTTAGAGGGAGCAAAGCAAATTGCCCGAGCCTTAAAGAAAGATGGTAATAAAGCAGTTATGCAAATTCATCACGGTGGTCGCATGGCGATTGGCCGCTTTATCAATCATCAAGATGTAGTAGCGCCTAGCGAATTACATCGTAAGTTCCCAGTTCGTGCTCTTACTGAAAGTGAAATTGATGAGATTATCGCTGACTTTGGTCGCGCTACAAAACGAGCTATTGAAGCGGGTTTTGATGGTGTAGAAATTCACGGTGCTAACCATTATTTACTACAACAATTCTTCTCTGTATTAACAAACCATCGCACAGATAAATGGGGCGGCTCTTTAGAAAATCGTATGCGCTTCCCATTAGCGGTTGTGCGTGAAGTAAAACGCGTTGTAGAAGAAGCGGGCGTACAAAACTTTATCATTGGCTACCGTTTGAGCCCAGAAGAAATTCACGGTACAGATATTGGCTATACGTATAAAGAATCCCTTCAACTCGTAGAGGCTATTGTAAAAGAAGAGTTAGATTACATCCATTTATCCTTATGGGGTGGCTATGATTCTAAACCAGAAGGCGCCGATCAATCCTTTGGCTCTTTATTCAAAGCAGTTCTCGATGATGAAACAAAGCTTATTATTGTAGGTAACATCTTCAGCGAAGAAGCGGCTCGTGATGCCGTAGAAAACTACACTGACATCATCGCAGTAGGCCGTGGTACTTTGATAGATCCTGAATTTGGTCATAAAATTATGACTGGAAAAGGTGATACCATTGTTCACGAAGTAACTCCGGAACATGTTCCAAACATGCACCTAACACCAGGCCTATTTGAAGCTTTCACACGCACTGACTCCTTGGGCTTGCCACCACTACCAGGTGCAGAATCCATCTATGACCAACATAGAGGTACATACGATAACCATCCACTAGCAATTCCATATGCGGAACAATAAAAAGCAAACATCAACTATATTAGTACAAAAATTTAGTGAATAATTTCGTAAATAACTTAGTAAAAACACAGATTGTTAAGTAAAATCTTTAGTTAAATAATCGAATCAGCATACATTAAAACTATACACCTATACATAACTTGTGAAAGCAAGTTTGTAAAATAAGAGGCTGTAGCAGAATACAATAATAACGTATTCTGCTACAGCCTTTTCATTTATTATATTCTGTTTATTACCTTTATAAATTAATTATGCTTATATATGCAGGATTTTTTGTTTCTTTGTAGAAATATATAAATAAGATGAAGTGCGTATATTAATGTTTAGGAGGTATTTGTTATGGAATTCGAAGGTCTTATCAAATCACATGTGCAACGGATTAAAACTTTAAAAAATGATATTTTGACAGAAGAAGCAACAAAGACATCCCTTATTATGCCTTTCTTTAGAATCCTTGGTTATGACGTATTTAATCCAAATGAATTTATGCCTGAGTTCGTAGCAGATGTGGGGCTCAAAAAGGGAGAAAAAGTTGATTATGCTATTAAGTTAGATAATGAACCAGTTATTTTAGTCGAGTGTAAATCAATCAATGAGAAACTAGAGAAACATGACTCTCAACTATATCGTTATTTTGGGACAACAACAGCTAAGTTTGCTATTCTTACAAATGGTATCGTATATAGATTCTATACAGATATTGATGAAGTTAATAAGATGGATGAAGCTCCATTTTTAGAAATTAACTTATTAGAGCTACGTGATGAGCAAATTGCAAAGTTACAGCATTTTACAAAAGAAAATTTTGATAAGGATGCAATTTATGATTCTGCAGAGGGCTTAAAAAATGAGGCTCAAATTCGTCAGATTATAAAAGAAGAAATTGAAAATCCTAGTGAAGAATTAGTAAAACTTATACTTGGAAAAGGTGTGTATAATCGCGCGAAAACTCAGGCTGTTATTGAGAAATATACGCCTATTGTAAAGAACGCATTTGACTATATTATAAAAGAAATGCTGAATAAAAAAATTGAGACTGCATTTGCAAATACTGAAACTACCGAAACAAGTGCTGCTCAATCAGATAATGAAGAAATAGATACTAATGAAGAGGTAGAAAGTAAAATTGTTACAACAGAAGAAGAACTTGAATCATATTATATTGTTAGAGCAATTTTAAGCAAGTATATAAACGTAGACCGGATTACCTATAGTGACAAGGAAAGCTATTTTGCAATTATTTTAGATGATCACATTACTAAGTGGTTATGTCGCATCTATATTAAAAAGAATAAGAAATATATTGGCATTGTGGAAAATGGTGAACAAATTAAATATACAATTGAAAATGTTAGCGATATCTATGGGTATGCTGATAAACTTATTCAAAGATTGCAAGCATTAGATATGAAGTAAGTAAATAAATTTATTCCTACACTGTTGATATATTTATCACAATTTGAAGATTAAGAAGAGAGAGTCTTATGAATATTTTAGATAATATTTTAGATAAGGTGGAAGAAGCTTTAAATAATTTATATGAAAAGGACCAATATTTGATTTGTTCTAAAGGGAATAATCATGTCAGTGAACGATCTATTACTCATAAATTGGGTTCATATCTTACCCCTTTATTTGAAGAGTATGATGTGGATTGTGAATATAATAGATTCGGTTATGAGTGTAAATTTATTAAAAAACTAAATCGGAATGTAATACCAGATATCATTATCCATAAGAGAGGTAAAGGTAATAATTTTATCGCGATAGAAGTAAAAACTTGGTGGAATAAATCTAAAGTTTCGGAAGATAAGCGTAAATTGATTGAGCTTACAAAGTCTAAATATAATTATAAATATGGAATTAGTTTAATTATTAATAAAAATAGAAATAAAGTATCTAAAGTGATTTTTTATAAAGGAAAAGAGCTGGATAGATAATGTATAGAAAAAAGAGACTCTTCTAGTGGAGTCTCTTTTTTCTATAATAGTTATTAAATTTCCGCTTTCAAATCGATAATATTTTTTGCGGCTACGCAACCAGGGCAGTCACAGAATTCTGCGCCTTGTGCTTTAATTTCTTTGGCATGTTGCAATAGGTTCGCAGCACCTTCCTTGCCGAGAATTTGTGTAGCGAGTTCAGAGCCTGCAAAGCCGATTGTTTCATCGATGAGGGCAATATTTTGTTCTGCTACAGATACGAGTTTTTTAGTAAGTTCTTCTTGCTCAGGTTTGCCTTCTGCATTGATCCAAGATTGAGCAAATTCTTTTACTATTTCATTGCTTGTTGGCGCATCTAATATAGCTTTTACCAGTTGCGTTAATTGTGTATGTGTCATGACTATTTCCTCCATATAATTACTAACTATAGTTTTTGAATAGTGCATTTAATATCATATGAGCATCTGTTCCTTTTGATGAGTTCATTATAGCATCTACAGATATTTTGAATAGTAGAATGATTTACGATAGATATTATCAAATACAATAGATTTATGATATTTATTGGTTAAAACTTTCCTCAATCCTTAATCATTTCTTTTACATTAGCATATGATTTTGCTTTTACTTTTCCTGCTAATATATCTTTCGTTTCTTGAATAGCAGCTTCTGTTTCTGCATTATAACGAGGTTGTTTAAATCCTTATAAATATAAGCGTATTAGGATTTTAGGTGATATAATTAACTTACTATATGTAGCTTATTTACAGGGGATTGTATTATGAAAAAGGTTGTATGCGCATTAGCTACGCTAGCATTTATAGGTTCTATCAATGTTGTCTCTGCAGATGATTTGATGCGGTTTCGTCTTAATGGCAATTCTATTTATGATCAGCCCTATGGTGACAGAAATGAGTTCCCATGTCCTGACGGACTTGGTAGTTGTACTATAACTGATAGTGACTATGGACGTGCTCGAAAGGGTCAATCACTAGAGGTGTTTGATACTATATATGAGGCTAAACAACATTTGAACTTTAAACCGCAGTTGCTAAGTGGATTAGAGGAATTTCGCCCTGTACATGTGTCTATTGTGGATCACGATGTATTACAAGTCGTGTATGCCTATCATGAGCTTTTAAAAGGAAAACATTCTGACCCTGTAGATAATACGCCGAAGTATATAAAATATCGTGTATCTACTGTGTCCGGAAATATCGCTGGTGACTATAAGGATTACTTGCCTCAGAAAACAGATGTAGTGAATGGCATGATTATAACTTATAGAATGGTGGATGATGATGTATATTTGGCATCTTGGGAGCAGGATGGTCAAAATCATGTGTTCTTATTCAATAATCCCGTTTCTATTACGTGGGCTAGAGACATGATTAACAGTGTAGAATATTGAAAAAACACTTTAAGTGTAGTATATTCTAGATAGGCAATTGATAGTTGTGCAATTAACTACAAAATCCCCCGGAGCGGCAACTCTGAGGGATTTTTTACATCATATATGAAAATAAAGTTATTCATAGTGACAATATTTTATTTTTTATGGTAAAATATCGATAGAGCAAAGTGTTGATTAAATGCACTAAAGAAGCCCTTGCAAAGGATGCCGGTCCTAGCAAGGGCTTTTTTGTCAGATTGTGTTGATTTAAATGCACCTCCTTTCCGTTACCTGATTTGGAAAGGAATTGGTAACACTTACAGTATAGCAAACTATACGTTACACAAATAGCGATATACAGTCATCTTTGTTGTCCTTGATATTAAAAATAACGGAGTTTTTATGAACTTAGAAAATTACAAGATTTCAAAGTTACCCTATATAGAAAATGGTACTAATGAAATTATGGAAAGGTACCAAATACGTGCACAATATGAAACGGAACCCCCTCGTGGTGATGCTATATATTCCATTACCATAAAGGGGAAACCATTGCCATTTTGGATCTATGGTAGAGATGTTACTTTCATAGGTAGTAGCATGGTTATGGTAGAGTCTGTAAGATGCAAAACCTGGGATCCTATTGAAACCATCATTATTGATTTAGGGAATGAAGTGTATGCTAGTTTAAAGGAATGGTATACAGATATTTCATTTGTTAATAATCGAATAGAGCTTACTAATCAAGTTGTAAAAATGAATAAACGAATTTTAAATGATTTTGAGACTTTAGAGTGGATAAACTTTTAAGCTTTATTGTGTAGACGGCACATTGACTATACTAAAGTGAAGTGTTATTCTATAGGGGACAAGGGATGTCAATATGTGACATAGTCTCATATGAACGAAAAAATAGCAGGGTGGCCGCCCTGCTATTTTTATTGTGCTAGTTACTAACGAGAATGCCTATCTAGCCACTTGCAGATATAGTGACAAGTTATACCTGCTACGACAGACATTAAAAGGGATATCAAAATGTCTAACATAGTCTCACCTCCTTTCTGTTACCAGATTGGAGTAGTAACAACTAGATTATACACCGCACATACATACGCTTCTAGAAGGAGCGATAAAGAGAAATATATAGATAAATATATAAATATTTAAAGTACGTTATATTCATCTAAAAATGATTTGCGATAGATACTTTCAAATAAAATAGCTGTCACAAATACGAAATAGACATCGTAATTTATGACAGCTACTTTGGCAGTACATGGTCAACTTTATAGTGTAATTATTTAGTTATATTCTATTTTTTAAAAGCCTCGCTGATGGAATAAATACCGTCAAATAAGAAACCGAAAGCGATGAAATAGATAAATGCTTTACTGGAAATGATTGGCTCGAATATAAGTAATAGGCCTAATAGTAAAAGAATTAGTGCAAGCCATTTTGCATTACGTCCCATGAGTGATACCATGCTGTCTGGGTTTCTGGATTTAATGAAAATAAAGATGGCTTCAATTACCATCCAGATGCCGATTGTGATTGGGAGTACTAATGGTAGGAATGCAAATCCGCCGCATATTAAATAGATACCGAATAGAGCATTGATAATACCGCCAATGAGATGCCAGCCGCTTCTCATTGCAGAAGGCAACCTAAAATAATTTATAATGCCACTGATTGCATTGGCAAAGAAGATGATAGACATAACCCAAGTGAATGCAAAGAGGTTAATAAGCGGATTTAATAGTAAGAATATCCCTAGGATAATACTTACAATACCCGACAAAATATAAAAGAATTTGTTTGAACCACTCATAATAATTCCTCCGATCATTGGTACTGCTTATTTTTTAGTATGCGTGAAAGCATGGAGAATGTCAAATTGTAAGGATAAAACTGTTCTTTCACAAACCTCACATGTCCACCCTGTTGACACAGTCTATAGAATACCGTATAATATCTTTATATCTTAAAACAAGCTATGAATGGGTATAAAGGTTTACAAATCCTGCTTTCAGAGAGTTGCCGGTTGGTGCGAGGCAATAGAGGTTGTACGCTGACACTCTCCCGTGAGCTTTGGTGGCGAATACAGCAGTAGTCATCGACGGTGGTTCCGTTATACCCGCAACGAGTCCCAATTAGGGTGGTACCGTGTTATGTATATAACGCCCCTTTGAGCAACGACAGTTGTTCTGAGGGGCTTTTTTTATTGTAAAAGTCTAGTAAAATTACTGATTTGATGTATCTGCGTTGGCATTAGCCGAATAGTGTTGAAATTGGCGGTTTTACTAAACTTTCACAATGGATAGATATAATAAAGTGTTATGTTTTATTAATATAGAAAAGGTGAAGATTATGGATCAAAATCGCGTATATTTCTTCGATACAACCCTTCGTGATGGGGAACAAACACCAGGTGTATCTTTACAAACTCCTGAGAAAATTGAAATTGCGAAAGGCCTAGTACGTCTAGGCATCGACGTAATCGAGGCTGGCTTCCCAGCGGCATCCCCTGGAGATTTTGAAGCGGTACAAACGATTGCACGCGAAGTCAAAGGTGCAACAATTTGTGCGTTGGCTCGTGCTAATGAAAAGGATGTACAAAAAGCGATTGATGCGTTGAAAGATGCGGAACGTAGCCGTTTACATGTATTCATTGCTATTTCCGAACTTCATATGGAATATAAATTAAAAATGACTCGCCAAGAGGTATTGGATAAGGTTAAATCCGTATTGGCATATGCAAAAGGTAAGGTTGATGAAATCGAGTTCTCTGGTGAAGACGCGGCACGCTCTGATTTAGATTTCGCATGCCAAGTATTTGGTGTTGCAATTGCTGGTGGCGCTACAATTATTAACGTACCAGATACAGTAGGTTATATGAACCCTAATGAGTTCGGTGATAAAATCCGCTACATCAAAGAACATACACCAGGCATTGAAAATGCAATTATCTCTGTTCACTGCCATGACGACTTAGGCCTTGCCAATGCGAATACGTTAGCCGCTATTAAAGCAGGTGCACGCCAAGTAGAAGGCACAATTAATGGTCTAGGTGAACGGGCTGGTAACGTAGCGATTGAAGAAGTGGTAATGGCTCTTAAAACGCGCCATGATTATTTCGATGATCTTCAAGTGAACATCGATACAAAACAATTTACGAAAGTATCTAAACTTGTGAGCCGTTTAACCGGTGTTGTAGTTCCTCCAAATAAAGCAATCGTTGGCTCTAATGCCTTTGCACATGAGTCTGGTATTCATCAACATGGTATGATGAGCAATCCTGAAACGTATGAAATCATGACTCCTGAGTCTGTAGGTGCTGAAAAAACAGACCTCGTATTGGGCAAACACTCTGGTCGTCATGCCTTCGCTGATCATTTGGCAAAACTTGGTTTCCAATCTTTCACAGAAGAGAAAATCAACGACCTCTTTGGTAAATTTAAAGAGTTGGCAGACCGTAAAAAACAAGTATACGACGATGATATCGTTGCCCTTGTCGTAGATAACTTACATCACAAAAAAGCATTCGAGCTCGTGGCTCAATACTATAAACTTGGTGATAAAGGCTATGCCTATGCTGACGTTCGCCTCATGACTCCAGAAGGGGAGAAAGCAGATGCTGCCGTTGGTGACGGCCCAGTAGACGCATCCCTTAAAGCGGTTGAACGGGTTGTGGGCTTGCCAATCAGCTTAAAAGATTACCAAATCCGTGCTATTACAGCCGGTAAAGATGCCCTTGGGGAAGCAACCCTTAAGGTAGAATACAACGGTCGCTTGTACCATGGTCGTGGTATCAGCACCGATATCGTTAAATCAAGTGTGAACGCATATATTAATGCAGTTAACTCAGTATTCCTAGCTATGGAGCTAGAACAACAGGAGGAAGAATAATATGGGTATGACCATTACTGAAAAGAATATGGCTCGCCACGCGGGTCTTGATGTGGTAAAACCTGGCCAAATCATCGAATGTCATTTGGATGCGGTTTTGATGAACGACATCACATTCCCACCAGCTCGTAAAGAGTTCTTGAAAATCGGCAAACCTGTATTTGACCGTCATAAAATCTACTTGGTGCCTGACCACTTCACACCAAATAAAGATATTCAATCTGCTACACAAGCGAAAGTAATGCGCGACTTCGTACGCGAATATGGCATTACAAACTACTTTGAAGTCGGTAGAATGGGTATTGAGCACGTTATTTTGCCAGAAAAAGGCCTTATCGGTCCTGGGGAAATGATGATCGGTGCTGATTCCCACACTTGTACATATGGTGCGGTGAATGCATTCTCCACCGGCGTAGGCTCCACTGATGCGGGCGTTGCCATGGCGGAAGGTAAAACTTGGTTTAAAGTGCCTGAAACGATTAAGGTTGAGCTTATCGGTAAACCTAACAAATGGGTAACTGGTAAAGACGTAATTCTTGATCTAATCGGCAAAATCGGCGTAGACGGTGCTCGTTACATGGCCCTTGAATTCGCTGGCGAAGGCGTACAACACATGACTATGGCTGATCGTCTCACAATCTGTAACATGGCTATCGAAGCGGGTGGTAAATGTGGCGTATTCCCATATGATGAAATTACTGAAGAATACATTAAAGGTCGCGTAAACCGTCCTGTAGAACCTATTAATCCTGACCCTGATGCAGTGTATGCTCAAACCGTGACAATTGATTTGTCCAAATTGCAAACAGTTGTAGCATTCCCTCATTTGCCATCCAATACACATTACATCAACGAAATCGACAAAGACATTAAAATCGACCAAGTTATCATCGGTTCTTGTACAAATGGCCGTTACGAAGACTTGGTAGCAGCTGCAGAAATCTTCAAAGGCCGCAAGGTAGCTCCATTCGTTCGTTGTATCGTTATCCCTGGCTCCCAAGATGTATACGATCAAGCTATGAAAGATGGTCTATTGGATATCTTCATTCAAGCTGACTGCGCTGTGTCCACCCCAACATGTGGTCCATGCCTTGGTGGTTACATGGGTATCATGGCTGAAGGGGAACGCACAGTTTCCACTACAAACCGTAACTTCCGTGGTCGTATGGGTCACGTTGATTCTGAAGTATATTTGGCAAGCCCCTACGTGGCAGCAGCAAGTGCTGTATTAGGCCGCATTGCAGGCCCTGAGGAGGTTTAATATGGATTTTGAAAGCAAAAAAATCTGGCGCTACGGCGACGATGTAGATACAGATGTAATCATTCCAGCTCGTTACTTGGCGATCGCTGACTGGAATGAATTGGCTGAACATGCGATGGAGGACATTGATACTACATTCGCTCCTAATGTGAAAGCAGGCGAAATCATGGTAGCTGGCAAAAACTTTGGTTGTGGTTCCTCTCGTGAACATGCACCAGGTGTTATCAAAGCAAAAGGCGTGCCTGTTATCATAGCACACTCCTTTGCACGTATCTTCTTCCGTAATGCTATCAACATCGGTTTACCAGTAGTGGAAATCGGTGAACAAGTTGATCGCATTGAAGCAGGCGATGCAATTGGTGTAGACTTGTCTAAAGGTATCGTGTACAACTTGACTAAAAACGAACAATACCAAGGCACTGAATTGCCACAATTCATTCAAGATATTGCGGCAGCTGGCGGTCTTGTGAACTTTGCAAAAAACCGCAAATAGACATTTACTATATATTGGAGAGGTAATATGAGCGAAAAGAATATCGTATTGATTCCTGGCGATGGTATCGGTACTGAGATTATTGCTGCAGCGAAGGCTGTGTGTGATGTGGCTTTTGAGAAAGCCGGTGTAAAGGTTAATTGGATTGATAAAAAAGCGGGCGGTGCGTCTATTGATGCGTATGGTGTGCCTTTGACTGAGGATACAATTGAGGCTTGTAAAAATGCTGATGCTGTATTGCTTGGCGCTGTAGGCGGTCCTAAATGGGATAATGTAGATCCTTCTATTCGTCCTGAGAAAGCAATCCTAGGCCTTCGCAAGGAGCTTGGTCTATTCTGTAACTTGCGTCCTGTAAAAATCTATCCATCCTTGCAAGAGTATTCCCCACTTAAAAAGGAACTCGTACAAGATGTAGATTTTGTTATCGTTCGTGAATTGACTGGCGGTATTTATTTCGGTGAACGGGAAGAGGCACAAGGTGAAGGTGCTAACGAGTTTGCATGGGATAAAGAAACATACAGCCGTTACGAAGTAGAGCGCATCATGGACATCGCTATGGAAACAGCTCGCAAACGCAACAAAAAGGTTGTATCCGTAGATAAAGCAAATGTATTGGCTTCTTCTCGTTTGTGGCGTAAAATCGCTCAAGAGAAAGCAGCAGCTAATCCAGACATCGCAACAGATTACTTCTATGTAGATAACACAGCGATGCAACTCGTTGTAAATCCTGCACAATTCGACGTTATCGTCACAACAAACTTGTTTGGCGATATCTTGTCCGATGAAGGTGCTGTAATCTCTGGTTCTATCGGGCTTTTACCATCTGCGTCCATGGGTACAGGAACTGCATTGTACGAACCAATCCACGGTTCCGCACCAGATATTATGGGCCAAAACTTGGCGAACCCATTGGGCACAATCTTGTCTGCCGCTATGATGTGCCGTCACTCCCTTGATTTGCCTCAAGTGGCTGACGCCATTGAAAAAGCTGTGGAACAAGTGCTTGTTGACGGTTACCGCACAGGCGATATCTACCGTGAAGGTTTGAAACGAGTAGGTACAACAGAAATGGCGCAAGCCGTAATCGAACGTCTATAATCGTATAGAACAAGGTTTTGAAAGCACATAATATGAGCTAAAGCATTTCAAAATCTTATCATATGCTTTATAATATAGAAATATTATATATAGACTATTATATAAGAGAGGGCTAGTCCCTCTCTTTTTTGTAGGAGGAGTTATATTACCTATGCTACCTGGTCTGGTGAAGGAGGCCTTTATGAATTCTTCGATGTATCGAAATTTAACCATTACTGCTTTGTTGATGGCGTTAGGCATCATGATTCCTATTATGATGCCTTTGAAAGTCGTTATACCGCCGGCTTCGTATACGTTAGCCAGTCACGTGCCTATATTCCTAGCAATGTTCTTATCTCGTAAGATGGCAGCTTGTGTTGTAATAGGCTCCACATTAGGCTTCTTCGTAGCAGGCTTCCCTCTCGTTATCGTTATGCGTGCTGCATCTCATATAATATTTGCTTTGATGGGGGCGTACTATATTAAACATCATCCTTCTGTACTAACAGGGGGACTATCGTTTACGGCTTTCAACATCGTTTGCGGTATTATTCATGCTATTGGCGAAGTATTGGCTTGTCTCTTGTTCTATACTACAACGTCCATGCCTAATATCAATCTTATTTATGTTGTATTTGGACTTGTTGGTGGCGGTACCATCATTCATAGCATGGCTGATGGGTATATTGCACTATATATCTATAAAGCCATACCAGGACTCTCTAAACAGGGAAAATGCTAAATCCGTATCTGCAGATACAGACAGTCTTTTGTGCTTTCGATATAATAAAAATATAGTTAATGACCGATTCGTGTTATATCCTTTGATGTAACATTTAGGCCATAGATTTGGTTGCACTGGTGAAAGTTTCACCTATTCCTTGGTTATAAATATGATAGGAGTGAGGTGAGAACCTATACTTTCACAGAAAATGGAGGTTATTATGAGAAAGCACATAAAAAATAATGTATCTTGGGTTGGTAAAATCGACTGGGAATTACAAGAATTCCACGGTTCTGATTACAGTATTAATAATGGATCTAGTCAAAATGCATACTTGATTGAGGAAGAAAAGACTGTTCTCATCGATACAGTGTGGAAGCCTCATTCTTCTGAGTTTATTGATAATTTGGAAACTGAAATTGATTTAAATAAGATTGATTTCATCGTATGTAACCACGGCGAAGTAGATCACAGTGGATCTTTGCCTGCATTAATGGAGAAAATTCCTAACACGCCTATTTACTGTACGGAAAATGCAGTTAAATCCTTGGTTGGGCAATATCATCATCCAGAATGGAATTTTAAAACTGTTAAAACAGGTGATTCCGTAGATATCGGCAATGGGAAATCCTTGGTATTTGTAGAAATGCGCATGCTTCATTGGCCTGATTCTATGGCAACGTATATGACTGGCGACAATATTTTGTTCTCCAATGATGCGTTTGGTCAACATTTTGCGGTAGAAGAGTTATGGGCCGATAAGGCTGATCAATGTCGTTTATGGGCAGAGGCGATGAAATACTATGCTAATATTTTGAATCCTTTCTCTCCATTGGTAAAAGCTAAAATTGAAGAAATTCAAAAGCTCAACTTGCCAATCGATATTATCGCTACAAGCCATGGTGCTATTTGGCGTGAAAATCCAATGCAAATTGTAGAAAAATACTACGAATGGTCTCAAGCGTACCAAGAAGACCAAATCACAGTAGTATACGATACAATGTGGGATGGCACAAAGAAATTAGCTCATAAAATTGCCGATGAAATTGCTAAACAATCTCCTGATACGAGAGTTAAGATCTTTAACATTAGTAAAACTAACAAAAATGACATCATGACAGAGGTGTTTAAGTCTAAAGCCATTGCTGTAGGTTCTCCAACTGTAGGTAATAGTGTATTATCAGCCGTAGCTGGTTGGCTCGATTTCTTACGTGAGTTGAAGTTTAAAAATAAAAAGGCCGCTGTATTTGGTACCTATGGTTGGTCTGGTGAATCTACAAAAGTGCTTCGTGAAGAATTAACTAAATATGGCTTCTCTGTAGTGGAACCAGAAATTAAATGTAACTGGAATCCAGATGCAGATGATTTTAGCAAGGCAGAAGAACTTGTAAAAGCATTATTAAATTAATATAAAAAGCTCCTAATATTCATAGAATGTAGGAGCTTTTTTGCTTTCCCTATATAAAAAAGTTATATAAACTTCATATATGGACTATGGTCTTATTTTGGTAAACTTATATGTATATTCTGAATGATATTTATATGTTTAATTATATATTTGCATATATATTGGAGAATATACAATAAAAATAAAAATAATATAAAATTCAGAAAAATAGTTAACTATTCTTTGATTTAGAATTCATAGAGCGTTCATGAAATTAATATGAATGCTGTCTAGAGGAGATTTAAAAATATTTGTATTACTTATAAATCTAATAATTATTTATTAGATATACAGTATATATTCTGTAGAATCTAAAAAAAGATGTGATTTTTGTTACTCATAATAAAAATTAATAAGCATATTGATATAACAAAGAATATTAGTAATGATGCTATTTCTTAGCAATATGAAGACTTATTAATGAAGTTTATGTGGTAAAAAGGCTTGTATATATCGTAAAACTTTGATATGCTAGGCAAGTAATTAACAATATAAATTTTTCTTAAACTGATATGGATGTATTTCTTGAGAGGTAATAAGGAATATAACCTAATCGGCCCGAGGAGAGAGGCGGAAAAGTAGAGAGGTTGAAAATTTGTATTGTATTGTATTTGGTTAAGAATTTTAATTTAGTGAGGGTGTAAGATGAGAGAAAACAAACATTCCAAAAAATTAGCGTTTGCTGTATTAGCTGCCGCTGCAGCAGTAGGTACTGCTGTTGCTCCTGTAAGTGCAGCTCCTATTACTACTGCAGAGGGTTTCATCTCTGCAGCAGGTACTGCTACAGCATCTCCTGCTCCAAGTAATACTGTGTCTTATGGTACTGTTGCTAATGGTACAGCTACAAGCATCGCTGTAGGTCAAGGCAACACAATTTCAAGCGCTAATGGTTCTAGCAGCGCATATGGTAACCAAAATACTGTTGATGGTAACCAAGCTAATGCTTTCGGTGATGGTAACACTGTAACAGGTGCATTTGCACAAGCTTTCGGTGATAGCAATAGGGTTAACGGTACAAATGCTATCGGTTATGGTTATAACAATACTGTAGATGGTACAACTACAAATTACCGTGATCGTGCTTACGATAATGAGCCTGATTCTGCTACATTGATAAGCGGTGGTTCTTGGAATAGTAATTCTGTAGCTATTGGCTCTGAAAATACTGCATTAGGTAGTTCTGCATTGGCAGTAGGTAACGAAGCAAAAGCAAATATGAGCGAAACAATTGCTATCGGTCATGCAGCTCAAGCTGATAAAACTTGGGGTATTGCAATTGGTACACGCGCAAATGCTAAGGATGTACGTTCTTTAGCACTTGGTCACCAAGCAACATCTACTGGTTACAAAGCTAATGCTATCGGTGCTGATGCTACAGCAAATGGCGACCATGCTAATGCTATTGGTTCCTCTGCTACAGCTACTGGCGATCATGCACAAGCATTCGGTGCTGGCGCTCAAGCAACAGGCCTACGTACTAACGTATTCGGTTCTGATGCAACTGCAACTGCTGACTACAGCATTGCAATCGGCAACAGAGCTAATGCATCCACTGCAAACTCCATTGCTTTAGGTGCTAATTCTACGACTCGTTCTGCTACTAATGTAACTAGCGCAACTGTAGCTGGTCATACATTTGGTGGTTTTGCAGGCACTAGTCCTGTAGGTTCTGTATCCGTTGGCCAAGCTGGTGAAGAACGTCAAATCCACAACGTAGCAGCAGGTGAAATTTCCGCTACTTCTACAGACGCTGTAAACGGTAGTCAATTGTACTCCGTAGCAAACGATTTACAAACTCAAATTAATAATGGCGTACCTTCTAACGTAACTAACCAAATTACAAATATCTCTAATCGTGTAGGCGATGTTGAAAAACGCGTTAATAAAGTAGGTGCAGGTTCTGCTGCATTGGCTGCATTACACCCATTGGACTTCAATCCAGATACAAAATGGACAGTTGCTGCTGGTTATGGTCACTACCACAATGCAAACTCCGCTGCATTGGGTGCTTTCTACCGTCCTAACGAAGATACAATGTTCTCCGTTGGTGGTACTGTAGGTACTGGTGAAACTCAATTGAACGCAGGCGTATCTCTTCGTCTTGGTAAACGTTCCCCTGAGTCCCGTTCTCGCGTAGCTATGGGGCGTGAAATCGCTGAATTGAATGCACGTCTTCAAGATATGGAAAACAAATATAATAACTTGTTACAAATCTTGAATCCACATGCCATCGATCCTAGCAAAACTGCTGAATTCCCAGATGTTCCTCGTAATCATTGGGCTTACCAATACATTAGCCAATTGGCTGGTAATGGTATCCTTGTTGGCTACCCTGATGGCACATTCAAAGGCGACGTTAAAATGACTCGTTACGAATTCGCAACTATGTTGTATCGTGCACTTCAAAATGGTGCTCCTATCGACGAAAACATGAAACGTGCGATGGATGAATTCGGTCCTGAATTACAAAATATTCGTCTTAACCACTTCCGTATTGATCGTATTTCTGGTGCTGACAACGATCGTCACAAAACTGAACGTGTTCGCGTTAACGACGAACCAAAAACTCAACGTGACGTATACGGTTCCCGTATCAATCAATAATACGTTGATAACAACTTTCCCTCGAGCTCGTGAAAGCTCAAAAACAGGATGTATCTCTGTGATACATCCTGTTTTTTATTATTACTATATCTCATAGTGCAGTTCTGTATTAGGTATTAAAACTTCATATAATATTTATGTAAAAATATTGCAAGTAAATACATATGGGTGTATAATAACTTTCATCAGATAAATAAATATACATAGTTTGTGAATATAAATATAAAGATGAGGGAAAGACCATGAAAGAATTTAGACAATTAACAGTAGCAGATACCGCAGAATATCACAAGGTTTTAATTGACGGTTATGCAGCGATTAAAGATTATCCTATTTCATTCGATGCCATTGATTTTACAGAAGAGGAATCTAAAGAATGGATCGAAAATTACCCTGTATATGGTTTATATATTGATGGACAACTTGTTAGTTCCATTACGTTCTGCATGCCTTGGGTGAAATATTCAACACCGGATAAATATCCACATATTGCTCACTTTGTAACGGCACCAGCTTTCAAAGGGAAGGGGTATGCACGGGAAATGTTGGGATATGCAGAAAAGATTTTAAAAGAACAGTTTAAAACACCTGCTGTAACCTTGGGGACCGCTAAGGAACATCCTTGGTTGCCAAAAATGTATGAATCCTTTGGGTTTACTGCGTATGATAAGGTTCATTTCAGAGGAAAACAACACACTACAATTTTATTCAAAAAAGATTTACTATAGTAAATCTTTCTATAAAAACTAGCTAAACCCTATACATGATTTCATTTAATAGGCACTGTCTTAATAATAAGACTTAAAAGCCACATTAAATGGAGTAATGTATAGGGTTTATTTATGTAAAAAATGTATATTTGGGTATATAATGTAAAATATATATAGTATATCTATGAACTATACGTTTATAGATGGTTTGTTGAAAGGATGTGAGACTATGTTAGTCTTATCTGGTATTTTAGTGATGGTCATCGGCTTGATGCTACGCTTTAATGCCTTGTTAGTTGTCGTAGCCGCGGGGTTTGTAACGGGCCTTGCAGGTGGTCTCAGTATTAACGATATCGTTGGTGCTATAGGCGAAGCTTTTGTTAAAAATCGTTATATGTCATTATTTATTTTGATTTTACCTGTTATTGGCCTTATGGAACGTCATGGTTTGCGTGAACGAGCAGAAATTTTAATCGGTAAGATTAATGCTGCTACTGCGGGCCGTATATTTATGATTTACTTATTTGTACGTCAAGTCACAGTAGCCTTTGGCATTAACATGTCCGGTATGGTGGCTATGGTTCGTCCTTTGATTGCGCCTATGAGTGAGGCTGCAGTTGCCCAAGGCCGTCCTGTGTCTCAACGTACACTTGATAAGGTACGCGGTATAGCTGCTTCTGCAGATAACTGTGGTAACTTCTTCGGTCAAAACTTATTCCTTGCTGCTGGTGGCTTGTTACTCATCAAAGGTGTTATGGAACAATTAGGTTATTCTGTGGAATTAACAGATATGGTATTGTACGGATTGCCAACGGCTGTTTGCGCCTATATCGTTAACTTTATTCGTTTTATTATCTTTGATAAAACAATTCAAGCCTCTGTAGCTCGTGACGAAGCAGATATGAAAGCTGGTAAATTAGTACCAAATGAATTTAATATCCTCGTTACCCCAGAAGAATTAAAGAAGGAGGCTAATTAATATGTTAGAAATACTCTATAAAATGCAGCCTTTAGATTATGTATACCTTCTTACAGGTATTATTCTATTTATTTTCGGGATCCAATCATTTTTGGATAAAGAACATAAATATCGCATTGGCACAGGTTTATTCTGGTTATTGTACAGCGTATCCTTTATCTTTGGCTCTTATCTTTCTAAAGAAATCAATGGTTGGCTTGTAATTGCCATGGCGGCTATCGTCCTTGTAAAACAACTCGGCAAAGGTCATTACTTCGAATCTCCTATCGAATTTAAAAAAGACGAAGCAGTTCGTATTGGTAATATTATTTTCGTACCGGCTTTACTTGTGGGTATCATTACCTTCGTAATTGGCTTCTTTACTAAGCTAGGTGCTCTTGTGGGGCTAGGTATTGCAGCAATCATCGCGATGTGTGCCGCTCTTTACATTACAAAAGGTACACTTAACCAAGGCTTCCATGAAGGTCGCCGCCTTATCGATGCGATTGGTTGGACTGCTATTTTGTCCCAATTATTAGCTGCTTTAGGCTATCTATTTAATTTGGCTGGCGTAGGTAAACTTATTTCCAGTGCCGTAGCAAGTGTAGTACCAGCAGATAATGTGTTCCTCATAGTTGTTGCATACTGCATTGGTATGGTTATCTTTACAATGATCATGGGTAACGCTTTTGCAGCCTTTGCAATGATTACTAGTGCCATCGGTATTCCAATGCTCGTTGTGGCTCATGGTGCAAACCCAGCCGCTGTTGGTGCTATTGCAATGCTTGCTGGTTATTGCGGTACTTTGATGACACCTATGGCAGCAAACTTTAACATCGTACCGGTAGCACTCCTTGAAATGCGCGATCAATACGGCGTTATTAAAGCACAAATTCCAATTGCATTAGTTATGCTCCTATTAAATATCTTATTAATGTATTACTTTATTTAACATTTTTACTGTGAAAGAATAATAGAGGTAGTATGATGAAAACGATTTTGATTACTGGTTTTGATCCTTTCGGTGGTGAAAGCATCAATCCTGCGTGGGAAGCTGTTAAAACAATGGATGGTTACACAGAGGGAGACTACAAAGTAGTGACTCAAATGGTGCCAACTGTGCGTTATTCATCTGTTAAAACTGCTGTAGAAGCAGCTGATGCATGTAATCCTGATTTCATCCTTTGTGTAGGTCAAGCTGGTGGTCGCCCAGACATTACGATTGAACGGGTAGCTATAAACTGCGATGATTTCCGTATTCCGGACAATGGTGGTAACCAACCTACAGATGAACCTGTTGTGGCTGATGGCCCAAGTGCTTACTTTGCTACACTTCCTATTAAGGATATAGTTAATGCATTGCACCAAGCGGGGATTCCTGCAAGAGTGTCTAATACAGCGGGCACCTTCGTATGTAATCATATTATGTACGGTATGTTGCATTATGCAGCTCAAAAAGGCAATGTTAAAGCAGGCTTTATGCATATTCCGTACTTGCCATCCCAAGTGGTGAACAAGCCAGATCAACCGAGCATGTCTGTTGAAACAGTACGTACTACATTGGAAACCATTGTTCACGTATTAGCTCATGGTAAAAGCTACAAGGCACAAGATATTAACTATACAACACCTCACGAATAAATATCTCAGACGCCATAGCGATTGATTCAGGTCTTGATTACCCTGTCGCTTTCAAATGTACTGGTGGGGTACATAAAGTAAAATTAATATAAAAGATATTGTGTGATATCTATATGAGAGAAGGTCTTTTTAATGAATAAAAAGTTGGTAGCAAGTTTAGTTTCCGGTATGGTATTGGGTTCTGTAAGTGTGTATGCAGCCAACCCATTTTCCGATGTAGACGCTTCTAGTTGGGCTTATCAATCTGTGGAACAATTAGCAAGTGCAGGTATTATTAATGGGTACCCAGATGGAACTTTCAGAGGAAATAATCCTATTACGCGATACAAAATGGCTCAAATGGTAGCTAAGGCAATGGCTAATCAAGATAGAGCTAATGCTGAGCAACAAGCTATGATTAATCGCTTGGCAGATGAATTTAGTTCTGAGCTTAACACGTTGGGCGTACGGGTAGCAAAATTAGAAAACCAAGTAGGGAATGTAAAGGTGACAGGTAACTACCGTTTGCGTTACCGTGGCAGCGAGTTGAAAGATGATGCCTATGCGTATGGTAAACATTCCTCCTTTGATTATCGTGCTCGCGTTATCTTTAATGCTAAGGTTAACGATAAAACTGATGCAGTTGTACGTATTCAAGGCTCTAGCGAACTTGGTAATAGCAATGCGACACAAGGTAAAATTAACCTTGCTTATGTAGATCATCATTTTGGTAAAGATACTACATTGCGCGTAGGTCGTCAGCTCTATACACCGGGCCTAGGTCTCATGTATGACGATCTCGTTGATGGAGCTCGCCTCATGTATAAACATGGTAAGCTCGATGTATCCGCTAGTTATGGTTACTGGTGGGGTGGTGCAGGTACGTACCAAAATAAGGAGAATACTATCTCTGCTGCTATGTTAGAAGTGAAGGGTAAACTTAATAAACATGTTACCCTTGGCGGCATGTATGGTCGCTTCCATAATGGTAAATTGTACCAAGGCCAAGATATTGATGCGGCTACTGGTAAACAAGTTAAATCCTTTATTGATTCTCCATACAAAAACATTTGGGGACTTAATGCAAATATGAACTTTAACCGTTGGAATGTATTCGGCGAATGGCTTACAGCACCAGGCGTTTCCGATTCTCATGCATGGATGGCTAGCCTTGGCTATGGTAACTATGACATTAAGAAAGCTCATACTTATAGCGTACGTGGTCAATATTACTATCAAGAAGGAAACTCTCCAATCTTCAGTAGTGCCTTTGCCCCTGCCTATAGCTTCTACAATCAACATTATGTAGATACTAAAGGCGTAGCTCATGTACGTAATGGGTTCAAAGGTTTCGTAGCTAATGTAAACTACGTACCATTCCAAAATGTATCGATTGGCGCTTACTATGGCTTTGGCAATAAAGACATGGATGGCAATAAATTAGGTGATTACTGGCGTACAGATGTAAACTTTATGTTCTAATATATGGTGTTTGTATAACATATAATCGTTATATACCATATAGTAGTTATATAACGCATACTACTTACATAGTTTACGTAGCATATAATATCTACATAACACATAATCTAAATAAAGCTCGAGTTATATCTAAAAAGATATGGCTCGGGCTTTTTATTTTGCTTGAAAGTAGAGCATTATATGTTGGTTTCAATAATCATTATAAATTTTAAATACCTACTATTGACATGGGTATTTAAATAATGTAATATAATCACATAAACATATTAAATTAGTAGGAATAAGTGAGGGATATCACAAAAGCTTTTACCATGAGATGTATGGCAAGGCTAATGGCGATGACCTCTGTAAGGAGAATAGAATGAGTGAACAAGTAGATGTAAGCAACATCAAGGATCCTAGTATCGCGGCAGCTCGAAAAGAAGTTGAGTTCCAACGTGCTATGAATCCTTGTCCTATCGATTTTTCTGAGTTTCAATCTAGTAACCCTCGTTCTCAAGGGGAGCAAAAGGAGTATGAAGGTAAAGATGCATCGAATTTTAACCGTCGTCAAAAATATTCTGATAGCGAAGAACCTCAATTCACTACACCTTTTGGGAGTGAACCAGGGTTTCTACCTGTAGAAAAAGACCGTTACCGTCTTGTATGGTCTAAACATTGTCCTTGGGCTCACCGTATTGCTATTGCCATCGATTTGCTTGGCTTAGATAAAGTAATCTCTAAGGGCACTGTTGATCCATTGCGTCCAGCAGGGGTTATTGCAGATTGGTTCTTTACCCTTGATAAAGATGAAAAAGATCCGGTACTAGGCATTCACTCCTTAGGTGAAGCGTATCGCAAAGGTGATCCTAACTACGACGCACGTTCTACAGTACCAGCCATTGTAGATGTGACAACTGGTGCAGTAGTCAACAACGACTACCATGCGTTAACCACTGAATTAGCATTGGGCTTCAAAGATTTCATCTCTCCTGATGCACCAGACATTTATCCAGAAGAATTACGTGCCGATATTGATGCGTTGAACGTTATTATCTACGCAGATTTTAACTTGGCTGTAAACTTGGCGGCTCTCGTAACAAATCAAAAAGATTACGAGTACTACTACGACCGTATCTTTGCTCGCTTAGACTGGCTCGAAGAACGCCTCAGCAAGCAACGTTACTTGATGGGCGATACGATTACAGATCCAGATATCCGTATCTTCCCAACATTGGCTCGCTTTGACCTCGTATTCTACCAAAAATACTTGGTTAATAAAAAACGCCTCGTAGATTATCCAAACCTTTGGAACTACGCAAAGGACTTGTACTCCAATCCAGCATTCGGAGGCACAACAGACTTCGACTCTATGCGTAAACGTTTCTACTATGTAGACCATACGCCATTTGAAGATCTACCACGCCTCGTTCCAAAAGGTCCAGACGACGCTATTTGGTTAGAACCAAATGACCGTGCTGAAAAATTTGGTAAATAATTAGAATGATAATTAGATAGATAATTATTTTGGTAAATATATCATTGTTAAATACTTGATAGATAACCTGTTTAATTATAAATAGCTCATAGGAGGGCCCATGGATTCTGTAACACAGACGATTGTGAACTACATAGAACAAACGGATGTGACGAACCGTGAGGACCTCCTATCAGTGGCTCGCATTGCCTTTCTAGATTATTTAGCATCCTTAGCACCTGCAGAGGATGAGCCAGCTGTTCAAGACTTGGCTCGGTTTGTTGGGGATGACAAGGCTTTGTATTATGGCTTCGCTTCACATTATCTAGATTTTGATGATGCACAGGCGAATCTAGCGGGTCACTTCAGTACTGTTTTATACTCTGCTTTATTAGCAGTGCTCGAGCCCACCGATACTTGGCATGATTTCCTTCGTGCTTATATCATCGGTGCCGAGCTAGAGGGAATTATTGGTTCTCTCATCAATCCTGCCCATCGGACCCAAGGATGGCATTCTACGGGCACCGTTGGTGTGATTGGGGCGGCGGCCGCTATAGGCGCTTTGCGAGGCCTTCATGGTGAAAGTTTGGCTCAGCTCCTGTCTCTGGCTGCCACACAATCGGCGGGCATGTTCTTTCAAAGTGGTACAGACGGTAAGCCGCTCCATGCTGGACTGGCAGCACGCAATGGTGTGTGGGCTTACGAACTGTTGAAACATACATCACTAACTACAAGTACAAAACCATTTGACCCTGAACGGGGTTGGTTTAACACTATCGGTAATATTACCGTTACATCAAATGACATCGCTAGCCGTTGGCTAGTACCAGGGCAACTCATTGAGCCTGGTTTGTGGATGAAAGTCCATCCATATTGCTCGGCAGCCATTTGTGGCGCTGAAGCAGCAGAGGTCGTGGCACATAGAATATATACATCTTCTTCGTATGTGTCTAAGCACTACAACGTTTCACCAGATGCAGAGGAACAAGGTAAACGTAGACTATGTGCTACACCCGACCCACTCCCTGTGTTAGCAAATACAGAGAAAAAAGAAAAATGTAATCTATGTAATGCCTCAGGTTTATTCCTTTGGGATGATATAGATCGAGTGACTGTTCATTTCCCGCCTGGAGCTGATGCGGCATTGCGCTATACATTACCTAGCACGGGTCGAGAAGGGCAGTTTTCCATAGAGTACGTCGTGTACCAAGTCCTTGCCTATGGGGCGGTACAGGATGAGTTATTTAAGATAGATACCATAGACCAATCAATTCGAGACTATATGTCACGGATAGAACGGGTTTATGACTTGCCGAAGGTATCTCAAAGTGAACGGATTACAAAGGTAACCGTTACATTGAAAAATGGAGATGCTTTCACAGAAACGGTGAACAATCCGAAAGGATCACCGAAGAATCCCCTCAACCTAGAGGATATACGTATAAAACTAGGTCTGACCTTGAAGGCTGACCAAATAGATAGAATAATGGAGGCTTTTACCAATACTGATAGGGTAGAGCCATTCCTGCAAACATTGCGAGGAGAAGGAGTTTTACATGTTTAATACTAAGAAATTAACGAAATTATTTGCCATCGGCGCATTAGCACTAGGCGTACTCGTTGTAGCTGGCTGCGGTGATGATACATCTAAAGAACAAAAAGTGAACCCAAATGCTAAAGTGGTTAACGTAGCTACTCGCGGTACAGTTCGCCCATATTCCTACACAGATGATAACGGCAACCTTACAGGTTTTGACGTAGAATTGTTGAAAGAAATTGAACGTCGTAATCCAGACCTTCACTTCAACTTTAAACCTATGGCCGTTGACGCTGCCTTCGTAGCGATGGATGCAGGCCAAGTGGACATGATCGCAAACCAAATGCGCCGCAATCCTACACGTGAAGCAAAATACTACTACACAAACGAAGTTAATAACTACTCTACACGTAAATTAGTAGTTAAAAACGATCGTAATGACATTTCTAAATTAGATGATTTGAAAGGCAAAAAAATCGCCGTTACTACATCTTCTGAGTTCAATGAATTAGTGAAACAATTCAACGAAACAGCTAATCCACCAATCGATATTATCTACACAGATAAAGCAGGTGCCGAAACATTGAATCTCGTTGCTACAGGCCGTGCCGATGCAGCAGGTGAGTACGAATACGTTATTAACTCTGCTATTAAGGACCGTGGCTTGCCACTCAAAGCCGTAGGCGATGTATTGGCAGTAGTACCAACATATTTCTTGTCTAAACGTACAGATGACATGAAACAAGTAAACGAAAAAATCGATAAAACGATGAAAGAAATGCGTGCTGACGGTACGTTGAAAAAACTTTCTGAACAATATCTTGGTGGGGATTACACATTCGATCCAACACAAAAATAACGAATAGGCCGCCTTGGCGGCCTTATTCTATTATGTCTAGAAACGAGGTGCTACTGTGGGCAAGTATTTTGATGTGTCCTACATGATCCAAGCGTTTCCACAGCTCTTGAATTATGTACATGTAACGGTGCTCATCACCGTTATTTCTGCCATCTTAGGTGTTATTTTGGGCTCTATCATAGCCATCATTCGCCTCAAGAAGGTACCAGTATTAAACCAATTATTTATTGTATTTATCTCCTTTATGCGCGGTACACCGTTCTTGGTACAGCTCTTCCTCATATACTTTGGGGTGCCAGAAATCATGTCCCATATGGGGCTTAACATGAGAAATGTGCCGGGCCTCGTATTCGTATATACCGTATTTACATTGCATATTGCGGCGTATAGCGCTGAAATCATGCGCTCCAGTATTGATGCGGTTGCGCCTGGTGAGAAGGAAGCCGCTAAGAGTCTTGGTATGACCGAGTTCCAAAGCTATGTGCGCATTATCTTGCCGCAGGCTTTCACCATGAGCATTCCGCCATTGACGAACCTCGTTATCGGCATGCTCAAAGGGACGGCCCTCATCTTTAATGTCGGCGTTGTAGATATGATGCGTAAGGCAGACCTCATGGGCGGCAATAGCCAACGCTATCTTGAATTATTCGTCGCCGTAGCCATCATTTATGGCATTTTAATTATCATCGTGTCCCTTTTGGGCCGATTACTTGAAAAACGTTTTACCGTTGCGGGCAAGGAAACGCAACGCATTTTGATCAGTGAGGAGTAGGGGCTTATGGGACACATTATTGATTCAACCTATATTTATGGCACCTTCTTTGCTGTCATTCCTTATGTGAAAGTAACCCTCATGATTACCTTCCTCAGCGTTGGTTTGGGTACAATCCTAGGGCTATTAAGTTGCGTGCTACAACAAAATAAAGTACCTGTGCTCAGTCAGCTCAGTTACTTGTACGTGTTATTGTGCCGTAGTATTCCAAATATGATTCTCTTATACCTCGTGTACTATGGATTGCCAATTCTATTCCTCGCCTTAGAGGATCAAACGGGTGTGCATGTGCCTTTTGAAAAGGTGCCAGCTATCTTCGTCGCCGTTATAGGCTTAACATTACATACAGGGGCGTATTTGAGTGAAATCTTCCGGGCTGCGTTGCAATCGGTGCCGAAAGGTCAAATGGAAGCGGCTCAAGCTATCGGTATGACTTGGTTCCAAGCGTTCCGTCGCATCGTATTGCCACAAGCGACAGTCTTTGCGTTGCCACTATTTACTAATCAGTTCCTTAACACTATGAAGAGTACGAGCATCGTATTCGTTATTACGGTTATTGAATTGTTTGGCGCAGCAAAGTTATATACAGAGGAAAATTCGCAGTATTTTGAGGCCTACATCGTGGTGGCCGGTCTATTCTGGGTGATGGGGATTGTCTTTGAATTTATCTTCCATCGTTTAGAAGTCTATGCAAGCAAGTATAAACGAGGTAATGCATTATGATAGATATTAAACAAGTTCACAAATCCTTCGGGAACCGTGAAATTTTAAAGGGCATCGACCTACATGTGCCAACGGGCTCTGTAACGGTTATCCTCGGTCCATCCGGTAGTGGTAAGACGACGTTCCTTAGAACGCTTAACTTCCTTGAAAAGGCCGACGCAGGGACGATGCAATTAAATGATATTTCTGTAGACCTACATAAAGCGTCTAATAAGGAAATTTTAAGCGTACGCCGCAATACATCCATGGTGTTCCAGTCTTATAATCTGTTCTCTAACAAGACAGTTATTGAAAACATCATGGAAGGCCTTGTAACAGTTAAAAAGATGAAAAAATCTGAAGCCCGTCAGATTGCCCAACGTTTCCTCAAGGAAGTGGGCATGGAAGGCTATGATGATTACTATCCTGTACAACTTTCCGGTGGCCAACAACAACGTATCGGCATCGCTCGTGCCCTTGCGATGGACCCAGAGGTTATCCTTTTTGACGAACCTACATCAGCCCTTGATCCAGAGCTCGTAGGGGAAGTATTGGCCGTTATCCGCAAGATTGCTAAAGAATTAGAAGTAACCATGATTATCGTAACCCACGAAATTGGCTTTGCCAAAGAAGTAGCAGACCAAGTAGTATTCATGGAAGGTGGCGTCATCGTAGAACAAGGTGACCCTAAGGTGGTCCTCGAACATCCTAAAGAAGAACGAACACGTAAATTCTTGAGCCGTTACCTTACACTCGATAGTGAATTGCCTCTCGATAGCGCAGCATTATAAATAGTACAGTGCTATAAATAATACAGAGCTATAATAATGCGTGCTATCTTAGTAATATAGATATTAACAGCGGCCTAATACTTGATGTGTTAGGTCGCTTTAAACGAGGTACATAATGAAAGAATTTAGACAATTAACCGTAGATGATGCGGCTGAGTACCACGAGGTATTGATTGCAGGATATGCAGAGAATAAGAACTACCCTATATCCTTTGATGCTATCAACTTTAGCCAAGAAGAGTCTCGCGCATGGATCTTAAAATATCCTGTATATGGTCTCTATGTAGATGGCTCTTTGGTATGCTCTATTTCATTCCGCATGCCTTGGATACCAAAGGCTACACCGGACGTATACCCGCACATTGCACACTTTGTAACAGCTCCTGAACATAAGGGAAAGGGCTATGCTCGTGAAGTCCTCGCCGAAGCAGAAGCGCTACTCCGCAATGTATATAAAACACCAGCTGTAACCCTTGGTACCGCCGCAGAACACCCGTGGCTTGCTAAAATGTACGAAAACTTTGGCTTTAAAGAATATAAGCGCGTACAACTACCTGGGAAGGTGCATACTACCATATTCTTTAAGAAGACGCTATAGATGGGCAAAAATTTCTATTTTACTCACAAATACAGTGCTATAATAAACAAAAAATGTTGTTTGTGGAGCGTGACATAGAATGTATGAAATTGTAAATGAACCAAATGTAACAATTGCCTTTGATATGGATACAGAGTTATCTCCATTTGGTGTGTTTGGCATATATATTAAACGGGGATATAATATTTGTTCTGGATATATTGACCCTAGTGATTGGTCAGGGATTCATGCTGGTTACAAAGCATTAGTTAACTTGTATGAAAACTGCAAAGGTAAAGCAACCTTTACAAATATTCTGACGGGAGAAGGGGATACGCTAACATTCTCTTTAGACCAAAAGGGTGCTTTGACAGTGGATGTTACTATCTGTACCACTTGGAATTACAAATGTAATATGACTATTGAAAGTTTAGATCAAACATACTTGCCAAGGTTTATTGCGTTTTTTAAAGAATTTTTAGAGCGAGAGCCAAAATAAAAAGGGGCTGCAACTAGAATGCGGTAAAACCGCATTCTGTTACAGCCTCTTTTTCTGTACCCAGTTTCTATATACAATTATTTTTTAACAACTTTAAGCTCTACAGGGATCTTAGCATCTACAGATTCGCCTTTGATAACTTTTTGAGCTGTATCGATAGCGATTTTACCCATTTTATCTGGTTGTTGAGCAATTGTTGCAGCCAATGTGCCGTCTTGAACAGCTTTTACTGCGTCAGCAGTGCCGTCGAAGCCTACGATGAAGATTGGTTTGCCTGCGGATTTAGCTGCTTGGATAGCGCCCAATGCCATTTCGTCGTTATGAGCGAAGATAGCTTGTACGTCTGGGTTAGCTTGCAAGATGTTAGTTGCTACGTTCAAACCTTTTGTACGGTCGAAGTCAGCGCTTTGTTTTGCTACTATTATTAAGTCTTTGTCAGCTTCGTTATGGAATCCTTGGCCCCGTTCACGAGTTGCGGAAGCACCAGGGATACCTTCGATTTCAGCTACTTTTGCTTTTTTGCCAACTTTATCTTCAATAAGTTCAGCTGCCATTTCGCCGCCTTTTACGTTATCAGAAGCAATGTGAGCCACTACTTTGCCTTTGTCAGCAGAGCGGTCAACAGTGATGACAGGAATGTTTTTAGCATTTGCTGCTTCTACGGAAGTAGAGATAGCTGCAGAGTCTACAGGGTTGATGATCAATACGGATACGCCGCTTGCAATCAAGTCGGAAATATCATTTGCTTGTTTTGCAGGATCATTTTGAGCGTCAACGATTTTAACTTTAAGGCCAAGCTCTTTAGCTTGAGCCTCAACGCCTTCTTTCATAGATACGAAGAATGGATTGTTCAATGTGGAAACAGAGAAGCCGATTGTGCCGGATTTTTTGTCGCCGCCGTTATCAGCGCTTTTACCACAGCCTGCTACAAGACCGATAACCATGATAGCCATCGCCAACAGTAACAATAGTTTTTTCATAGGAACCTCCTAGGCTTTCTTGCGGTCTGCAAGAACAGCCAGTAAAATAACAATACCTTTTACAACTTGTTGATAGAAACTGGAAACGTCGAGAATATTTAACCCATTGTTGAGGGTACCGATAATTAGGGCACCAATTAATGTGCCGACGATATGACCACGACCACCAGCAAGGCTTGTACCACCAAGAACTACGGCTGCGATAGCGTCAAGTTCGTAGCCTGCACCTGCTGTAGGTTGTGCAGAGTTAAGACGAGAAGTAATGATTGCACCAGCGATACCACAGAGCATACCAGTCAAAGCATACACGAAGATTTTAACGCGGTCAATCTTGATACCAGCAATGTAACTAACCTTTTCGCTACCACCTACGGCGTATGTTTTACGACCTAAGGATGTGCGGCTCAATACGAACCAGAGGGCGATGAAAGCTAGGAACATTGTGATTGCTGGAACTGGAAGGCCTGCAATATCCCCTTGGCCAAAGCCGTGGAATAGAGGATCTTGGGTAAGGCCGGAGATTGGGTTACCGTCTGTGAATACGAGCGTTGCACCACGGTAGATGGTCATGGTCGCCAAGGTAGCAATAAATGGAGCTACGCGGCCATAAGTGATAATGAGACCGTTAATGCCGCCCAATACAAGACCGGCACCGGCAGCTAATACGATAGCCAATACAGGGTCAGTACCAGTTACGATAAGCTGAGCCATCACTGCACTAGAAAGGGCAAGGATGGAACCAACGGATAAGTCGATACCGCCCGTTAAGATGACGAACGTCATACCAAAGGCGATGATCGCATTGATGGATACTTGGCGCAACAAGTTACGCAAGTTAGAGAATTCAAGGAAACTGTCGTTCATGACAGAGATAATTACAAATAAAAGGATGAGGCCGATGAGGGGGCCTAATTTTTTTACATATTGTAGCGCTTTGCTGTCCATTATTGTCCTCCTGTGGCTAATGTCATAATCGATTCTGGTGTTGCATCGCTGCGGTCCAAGATACCTGCTACGCGACCTTCATGAATGACCATAACGCGGTCGCTCATGCCCAGCACTTCCGGTAACTCAGAGGACACCATGATAATGGACACACCATCGTTCGTTAATTCGTTCATTAAATCATAAATATCACGTTTCGCACCGATATCGATACCCCGTGTTGGTTCGTCCATGATGATAATGGATGGCTTTTTACCAACCCATTTCGCGATAACTACCTTTTGTTGGTTACCACCGGATAGGGATGACGCCGGTTCGTGAATAGATTGTGTTTTAACGCCTAGTTTTTTAGACAATTCGTCAGCAAAGGAATTGAGTTTGCCCTTATCAAGTATATTAGATGGGCAAACTTCGCCAAGGCTCGGCAATGTAATATTGGAACCGATGGAGAAATCGAGGATCAAGCCTTCGCTTTTTCTGTTTTCTGTGATGAAAGCAATGCCAGCTTTGATGGCATCTTCTGGTTTTTTACAGTTGAGAAGGTCGCCGTTAACTGTTACGGTACCGCCATTATGTTTATCTACACCAAAGATGGCGCGCATGATTTCTGTACGGCCAGCACCCATGAGGCCTGCTACGCCGAGAATTTCGCCTTTGCGCAAGGAGAAGGAAATGTCGTTGTCAAAGCCTTCTGGTTTTAGCTTATCTACGCTCATGACCACTTCGCCTGGTATTGTCGTACGAGCAGGGTAGAACTCGTCAATAGAACGGCCTACCATGTGGCGTACCACTTCGTCTACAGAAATCTCAGCTGTTGGTTTTGTAATGATAGTGTGACCATCACGCATAACTGTTATCGTATCGCATTCACTAAATACCTCTTCCATACGGTGAGAGATATATACGATGGCAACGCCACGTGCTTTCATTTTGCGCATCATTTTGAACAATGTTGCCGTTTCACGCTCTGTGAGGGCTGCTGTTGGTTCGTCCATGATGACAACCTTTGCATCTAACATCAAGATGCGAAGGATCTCCGTCATTTGTTGGTGACCAACGGAGCAAAGGCCTGCCTCGTTTGTGAGTGGCAATTCGATGCCTAGTTCGCGACATGTATTTTCTGCCTCGGTGAGCATCGCTTTTTTATCGAGCATACCGAATGTATTGCGCTTTGGTCTCATTAAATATAGATTTTCTAACAATGTTAGATTTGGCCAAATATTGAGCTCTTGGTGGATGAAAGCCACACCGTTTAGCTCGGCCTCTCTCGGGTTCGGGAAGGTGCGCTCTACGCCGTCGATGGTGATTGTACCAGCATCTGCCTTGTGAATGCCCGTAAGGATATTCATGAGGGTGGACTTGCCGGCCCCATTTTCACCCATCAAGGCGTGAACCTCGCCCTCCTTAAGGGTAATACTTACATCGCGCAGTACTTGGTTCGTACCAAATGCCTTCGCAATGCCTGACATAACAATTTCCATAACTACTCCTATATGATTGGTGAAAGTATCTCTAATGTATGTAATAGATCTGATAGTTAGTTAAATTTTGTAAGCCGAGTCGCCTAATTCACAGGTTCGGATGCTTAATGTATAAAACTAGTTGGTTAAGCTATTGCTCTAAGGACGATCGCTGAAAATACAATCGGCGCGCAAGATAATGTTCGCATACGGAGATGCTTCACCAGTTCTAATAATGCATTTGCATTGTTTTGTGGCTTCTTTGAAAGCTTCATGGCTCGTTTCAATCCATTCGTATTGATTGGATGGGAAGGTAGACTCCAAGAAGTCATAAGCTTCAGGATTATGTTCCTTAATTTCCTTTGCCACATGGATGGCTTCGGATTTCATATGTTTAGCGATGATGGATACCACTTGTTCAAAGCTTGGTACCCCAAAATCTAAGGCTAAGTCAATTTTTTGAACCCCTTCAGGTACTGGCAAACCACAGTCAGAAATACAAATCGTATCTGTATGACCAAGATCTGCAAGAACCTTAGCGATATGGCTATTTAAAATGCCGTGTCGTTGCATGGTAAACTCCTTTTTATCGTTTCAATACATAAGGCTTTCTAAGCCTCACGTACTGATTTGTTAAATTTACTATATAGAGGGCGAAGGCCGAAGTCAGACCCGGCCGGCGGAGCTTTTAAAGTCCTGTTCCGTTCGTTACTGTTTAGCCAAGAATGCGTCGACCTCGTCCTTCGTAGGCATGCCGCCTTGGGCACCCAAACGTTGGATGGAGAGGGCAGCAGCTGCGTTGCCATAATGCAAAGCGTGGGCTAAGCTTTTACCATTAACGATAGCCGTTGCGAAGGCACCGTTGAAGGTATCGCCTGCACCTGTTGTATCTACTGGCTTAACCTTGAAGCCGGATACGGTGTGGATTTTGCCGTTGTCAGCGTAGCCTACACCTTTACTGCCAAGGGTAACGATGATTTTATTCTCATTAGCCAATAATGTTTGTTCTGTAGATTGGTTAGGGTAGAGAGCAGATAATTCATGCTCGTTTGGCGTAATATAGGTCGCCAATTCTAACCATTCAGGATTGAGGTCAGCCGCTGGAGCTGGGTTTAAGAGGACTTTCACATTAGCCTCGTGGCAACGACGTACGATGTATTCGATTGTGGGAATAGGAATTTCGTTTTGTACCAGTACGAGATCTGCTTGCTCGATAGCAGACCAAGCATTATCTACGACAGATTGATCTACCTTAGCATTAGCGCCAGGAATAACGATGATGCTATTGTCGCCTTCTGCTAATGTAATGTGGGCTGTACCTGTTGTAGTATCTGGAACTGTAACGATGTAGTCTGTATTGATATGATTTTCTTTCAGGTTATCCAGTATCATTTGGCCGTATGCATCTTCACCGATGCAACCAACCATAGTAACCTCTGCACCTAGACGTGCAGCTGCTACCGCTTGGTTGGCCCCTTTACCGCCATGTGCGATGTGCAACTCGTTGCCCATAATTGTTTCACCTGCAGTGGGGCGTTTGTCCGCGAGGACTACAATATCCATGTTGCAACTGCCTATAACAACAATGCGATTCATAATAACTCCTTAATCAGCCCTTGCCCTAAGTGGGACAGAAAACGGATATCAATTATCTTTATACATGAAATTTATGTTGCATATACAATAAATTGTATATATAAATATAATCGATGACCATAAAGGCCTTTAGTTTCACATACCTATAAGTGTATCTTAATCATTTATTAGTATAGCGTAAATAACCGACTTTATCTATATAAATAACTATAAAATATAGGAATAAGAAAAGGTATATCCTAAAACGGCCTTTCATGAGTAAAAATGTACTCGGCAGAAAAAGGATATACCACTTTAAAAGAGTAATATATTATAATCTAAAAAGACTACCCACAATAGTAGATAGTCTTTAATAATTTATACAGTTAGATATTAGTGAAAACTAGGTTTGTCGAAATGTGTACCTGGCTCACCAATACCGATGCTTGCGCGGTGGAATGGTGTTTCATCATCTACGTGTAAGATGTCGAAGATGGCTTTTACTACAGCTTCGCGTGTAACTTGGGCATCGTTGAATTGAACGCCTTCAGGGATGAGTTCATAATTCGTGTTTTCTGGATCGTTGTAGAGCCATGTGAGGCGCAAGATTGTGTAGTTTAAATTGGATTCGCGTAACACATTGCGTGCTTGACGCTCGCCTTGTACATAGCTAATCGGCAAGTTGTCGAAGGTCCATTTTTCAAGTGCTGCAGGGAATTCACCAGAAAGACCAGCCATAGAAAGTCCGATAACACGGCGTACATTTTTACGGCTCAATGCTTTCACAATAGCTGCCATATCACTGCCAGCCTCCATTGCACCTACGAAAACGATTTCAGCGTTTGTTACAGCCTGTTCTAATTTGGCAGGGTTTTGGAAAGAACCTTCGATGACTGTAACGCGTTCGTGTTCGAGGATTTCTGGATGCAAACGCGTAGATAATTGGCGACCATATAATGTAAGGTGCATATCTGTATATGTTAATAATGTAGCAGTCAACTTTTGTGCAATCTGGCCCGCGGCTCCTAGAATTGTTATGTATTTGTACATAAGTCCCTCCAATATTAATGTGATATTTCGTATATCATACCATATAATTACAAGTGTGACATGAAGAATACAGCATAAGATGCGCTAATGTTTGATTATTCTAGATGCCAAGGGGTGTTGTAAGTCTGAATCATATTGTATGGATGGATAAAATATATTACTATATGAACTATATATTATTATAATGCAATCTTATATGGTGGAGGCCCTATGAATATAATCAATAAACGGCGAAGCATACGAAAGTATAAAAATATACCTGTAAACAAAGAAGATCTTCATACCATTTTACAAGCAGGCTTGCTAGCACCTTCTGCTAAACATAGACAACCTTGGAAGTACTATGTATATACAGGGACGGCAAAGGAACAGATTCTGTCCTGCATGGAACAGGGATTACAGAGAGAAGAGGGTGAAGAGGCTGTTTTACCAACCTTTCGCTATTGCTTACCTGATGCGTTTAATACATTACGTATTATGAATGAAGCGCCCGTTGTAATTATGATTGAGAATACCAATGGTTCATCGCCGTATGAACCAATTGATGTGGCGCAGCGCATTTCAGAGATTTCTGACTCCTTAGCTATCGGTGCATCTGTAGAAAACATATTGTTGGCGGCCACTGAGTTAGGCTATGGCACATTATGGATTGCCAATACATGCTTTGCGTATCCCGAACTAGTCGATTATATGAATCTGAAAGGACAGTTGGTGGGAGCCATCGCATTAGGTGTGCCTGATGCGGTACCGTATCAAAAACAGTGCAAGCCATTTGATATGGTCGTAGAATTTAAAGAGTAAAGGTCACATGAAGTAAAAGATATTACAATGGGTGTGGCTAAAGAAATCAAAGAAACCGCGTGATGATAAAAACTTGGAAGATTAAGATTGGAAATGACTTAATATCCTTAAATGGATGTTAGGTCATTTTTTTTTTAGAATAGACGGTGAAGCAAATACTTTCTAGTGTTATACTTGTAATGTATAGTTTTATTTTGGACGTATGTTGTGTATCGATAATGGAGGGAGTGAAGGTATGTCAGAAGGTCCTTTTTTAACACCAAGAGAGCAGGTAGAGCATTGTATTAATAAAGGTATTACGTTTCATAATATTTCTGAAGTGGAATCAGAACAATATTTAGTTGAGAATAACAACTATTTTAAAATTAGAGCCTTTAGAAAGAATTTTTTAAAATCTACAAAAACTGGAAAATATGTAAATCTAGATTTTAGCTACTTAATTGATTTAGCATGTATTGATAATAGATTGAGACGAATCATGTTAGAAATGGCTATTGGGATTGAGCATTTTTCAAAAGTTCATTTATTATCTGCCTTACAACAGAATAATATTGATCCATATGATGTAGTTGAGGATTATATGAATCAGCTAGAGGAATCTAATTTTGAACAACTGCAGCATGACTTATGGAAAAATAGTGGTAGCTTATATTGTGGTAATTTATATGCTAAATATATTGAGAATCAAAATAAACGTTGTCCTGTATGGGCTTTTCTAGAAATGATTTCTTTTGGACAATATTTATACTTCTATAAATATTGTGCAGACTTATTGAAAAATACTGAGATTACAGAACGATTATACTTAATGTATACCGTTAAAAGCCTACGTAATGCATGTGCTCATAATAATTGTATTATCAATGATATAAATTCTAAACATAATAAACGGATTAATGCTGATTTGGGGCGTGAGTGCACTGCTTTTATACGGTCAGCATCTAGCAGACGTAGACATTTGGGTCATATTTCTACATATCAAATCTTAACTACAATGTATGCTCATCAGAGAATATGTACTAGTAATGGGGTTCATCGACATATATGCGGTGAATTAGATGAACTTAAGAAACGCTTTTTCCGAGATAATGATTATAGATTACATGATAATATAAAATCTACATTTAATGTGCTTATTAGAGCTATTGACACATGGTTCTGTATAAGGTAATATTTAGATACATAGAAAAACCATTTTTGGTTTCAAGCGGCAGCATCGTTAATTCGGTGTTGCTTTATTTTTTATATTGGCGCGCACAGGGACTTTTTGAGTGTGTATATAGTAGATTTGGATATATGGCATAGGATTTTCTGATTTTAATATATTTCGATAGTATATTAAAATATTGATAAGGGGCTACTTAGGTAGCCTCTTTCTTTTATATAAATGGAAAGTGTATAAAATTATTTTCTTCATGTTTATGTATTAATTAGGTGATTGTACATTAACATTACGGATAGCCTCTAGACTTTCACAAATCCTCGAAGAGTGATAAAATATAGATTATATATTCATTTTTAGAAAAGAGGCTATTATGGAACGGATTCAAGATCTTGTGTACACGCATGTGCAGGGTGGCCAGTTTAGATGGGTCACTGTCAGCACATTGATGCTCGCATTGGGCACGATTCTGCATTTGGTGAGCCCTAGTGTGGCTGGGGTAACGCCGAACTGGACGATTGCTACATACTGCGTAGCTATTTTATTGACTCGTCCTAGTTTGAGTCAAACGTTGGGGATTGGCCTTGTGGCGGCCCTCATCAATGTTTTGACATCTAAGTCAGCATTCCCGTACGGCAACTTGTTGTCTGAACCAGGTGGTGCGTTGACAGCAGCTCTCGTAACGCGCGCTATGTTGTCCGTGAAGTTCCGCAAAATTGGTGGCTTTGATTTGACGCCAATCCTATCTGGTTTCTTGGCGACCGTTGTATCTGGCGGTATCTTCGTTACTATTTTGTGGAAAGTGTTGGGCTTGCCAGACAATGTATACATGTATGGTATGTGGCCCATGGTTCTTATCGTAGGCGCTTTGAACGGTGCCATTACGCCAATCTTGTACATTCCGGCGCAACGTTTATTCTCTAAACGAGGCATGTTGCCAAGCACAGATCAATTGACGTCTGACCATAGTCATATGACGATCTTACCTGAGCGCCAAGCAAAGATTTCCATTGAGCATGTAAACTATTACCATCCAAAGGCGACTACGCCGTCCCTTAAAAACATCAATCTCGATGTACATGAAGGTGACTTTTTAGTGGTAACAGGTCCTGCAGGTTGTGGTAAAAGTACCCTTTGCATGGCCATGGTAGGGGCTGTGCCTAAATTCTACGGTGGACGCCTTGAAGGCATGGTCTTTGTAGATGGCAAAGCGACTACGCAAATGGAAATTCCTGAACTGGCAAACCATATCGGTGTCGTTCTCGCCGATTACGATACACAGCTCGTAACGATGACAGTTCGTGAGGAAGTGGCCTTTGCCATGGAAAACCGCGGTTATGACCGTGAAACGATTAAAGAACGATCTCAAACCGTATTTGAACAAGTGGGTCTCGTTGGTTTAGAGGACCGCAAAATTACTAGCTTATCCGGTGGTCAACGCCAACGTTTGGCGATTGCTTCCGTTTTGGCTACAAACCCAACTGTACTTGTGCTTGATGAACCAACGAGCTCCCTCGACCCAGATGGGACTGCAGAATTATATCGTCTCGTAGGTGATTTGAACAAGAAACACGGTATTACCGTTGTTGTTATTGACCACGACTTACATGCTGTATTGCCGTATGCAAACCGCATGGCTCTCATGGTGGATGGTTCTATTGCATGTGATGCGGACGTACCAACTACACTTCGTTACATGTATGAACACAATATTCACGTAGATGCGTTGCCATCCGTGTTCACTACGTACATGGAACTTGAACAAGCAGGCTTCCACAGTGATGAGCCTTGGCTTAGCATCGAGTCTGCTATTAAGGGCTTGCACCAAATTGAAATGGCTCACGCTATTCAAAAAGAGGTACATGGTGAAAGCAGCTCTACAGCCAATCAATCTAATACGGTAGAAAATAAACAACCAATTCAACGCGTTGATGATGTACAAGGAAAGGACGGTGGCGCTCATGCTTAAGGTTGAAAATATCCGCTTTGGCTATGTGCCATCTGTAGACATCTTCCGGAATGTGACTTTCACCATCGAAGGCGGCGAATATATCGCCATCGGTGGTCGCAACGGTTGTGGTAAAACGACTATCACTCGTTTGCTCGTTGGTCTTGAAAAATCTAGCGAAGGCCGCATGTACTATAACGGTACTGACATTACGTCTATGCCGCCATCTAAACGTGGTCAATTTATCGGCTATGTATTCCAACAGCCAGATCGCCAAATGTTTAGACCAACAGTCGCCACTGAGGTGGCGTTCGGCCCTGAGTCATTAGGCCGCAGTAAATCCGAAGTAAAACAAATTGTTGATGAAGTGCTAGAGCGCACAGGTATCGCTCACTTGCGTGAAGCATACCCTCCAACATTGCGCCGCGGTGAAAAGCAACGCGTTGCCATCGCTTCTGCACTTGCAATGCAATCTAAAATCCTCATCCTCGACGAACCAACAAGTGGTCAAGATGGTAAGGAAACTAAAGAGCTGCTAGCTTTATTGCGTCAACTCAATCAAGAAGGCATTACGATCCTTCTCATTACACATGATATGGAAATCATGGCTAGCGAATGTAGCCGTGCACTCATCATGGGTAACCAAACAGTTGCCTTTGATGGCAGTCCAGAAGAATTATTCAAGAAGTCTACGGACGAATTGCAAGACCTAGGCCTTACAAAACCGCCTAGTGTGGAACTTTCACTAGCGGTACCATCCCTAGGCTATTGCAAATCCATGGATGAATTGAAATCTAAGTTAGTGGCTCAGTTGAGCGGAAAGTAGGAGGGATATATGGAACGTTTAGTACCGTTAACAAAAATCTTGATGACCCTCGCCGTATCTGTGTGGGCCATTCTATTGCGCGACTGGGTATCTCTATTGGTCTTAGTCGTTGTAGAACTCGGTGTGTTATTTGCAGCTGGTTTGCTATTTAAACAACACAAAGCCGTATTAGCATTGACTAGCTTTGCCGTATTCCTTGGTATCATCCAATTTATCGGTAGTGGCGACGTAACATCTGCCGTCGTATCTGGCTTGCGTATGCTCGCTATGACCCTTGTATTTATCTGCTTATTGGCGACTACAAAATTGCAAGACCTTACAGCCGCTCTCGTAACACAATGCAAAATTCCTTATGAATATGCATTTATGTTCACTGCTGCGCTTCGCTTTGTACCTGACTTTATTGCTGAAAGCCATGCCGTACAAGAGGCACAAGCTTGCCGTGGTCTATCCTTAGAAGGCAATTTCTTGAAGCGCATGAAATCTTACGCATCTGTGATCCAACCATTGCTTTTAAAATCCTTGGGACGCTCTGAAACAATGGCGTTGTCCTTAGAACTACGTGGCTTTGGTGGCCCTACACATAGCTTCGCAACGTCTGTAGGTTTGAAAACTATGGACTACGCTGTGATTGGCGCTTTGATTGTTATTACAGTACTTTTATTCGCAATTGTGTAATAGATAGAACTAGGCAAATTCATAGCGTTAATAGTGTTATAATTCAGTTGAAGAGTACGGGGTATCTTAATTGGTACGCCTGAAAAGGCACCTAGAAAGGATTAAATTTCTAGGTGTCTTTTTAAACATATAAGTAAAATAAGAGCTTTTTACTTATATATACTTCAAAATGCATAAACTGAGTGGTAAAAAACGTTGTTTTTACCACTCAGTTTTGTTATATTGAGGGTATAGAGGTAAAATTTACAATTTTTACATTTAATGGGTTGTGAAAGGTGAAAAGCTATGTCATATGAACCTTTATATAAAGTGTTTTATAAATGCGAAGAAAAGTGGCAAGAGCTTCTTGATGCACGATATGCATCTGAAAATACGCAACATATAAATATATCAATAGCACAAATCAATAGAAAAAAGAGTTTTTCTGCTTTTTTTATGTATCATAAGGATATTCTTGATGTAATGATCCAATTGGAGCGGAAACATTCAGCTTTTTTAGATTTATTAAAGCAAGTTCCATTAATTATGCACCCTCACTTACTAAACACATTCTTGGTAGAAGAAATCAAGGCTAGTAATGATATTGAAGGTGTTCATAGTAGCAGAAGAGAAATTCAAGAGGCTATTGATACAAATATTACTGAAGTAAAAAGGTTTAGTAGTATTGTTTCAAAATACAGAGATATATTAAATACATCAGGGAAGAAGGAATTTTATATAAATGAAGATATTAGGGCCCTATATGATGAGTTAGTATCAAATGAAATTGAAGAGAAAAATAAACTAGATGGAGCGATTTTTAGACGCGACTCTGTTTCAGTTTATGATGGTTATGATAGAGAGATTCATATAGGAACTACGCCGGAATCACAAATTATCAAACTTATGACCATAGCACTAGAATTTTTGAATAATGATGAGATACAATTACCAATTCGTGTGGCGGTATTTCATTATATGTTTGGGTATATTCATCCTTTTTATGATGGTAATGGTCGTGTGAATAGGTATATTTCTTCTTCGTATTTATCAAAGGAGTTTCATCCATTGGTAGCCTTGCGTTTATCTGCTTTAATAAAGGCTAATCGTTCTAAATATTATAAAAGCTTTGTTAATACTACGTCAGAACGCAACGGAGGCGATTTGACTCCTTTCATTATTCAGTTTTTAACCTTTTTAGTTGATACAGTTGATAATTTAAGTGAATTGCTTAATACACGGTTAGAACGATTACGTAATGCCTGTGATCAATTAGATCAGTTTTTTATCAACCAAGGAATTACAGATGAACTTGTTAGAGATATATATTACATCTTATTACAGACATCTTTATTTATGATTGGACCAGGAATAACTAGAGAAGAGTTATGGAAAAATTTAGGTAAGAGTAAAAAAACCGTGTATGAACGTATTAAACATATACCACGTGAACATCTTAAAGTTCAAAAAGTAGGTAAAACAGAGCATTTTAAGTTAAAGAGATCTATATTGAGTTCTTCTCAGTAATCTATGAAAGAAGAGTTACTATGAATAATTTAAATATTCGTCGTGCTAGAATTGATGATGTACCTCCTTGTTTAGATATTTATAATCACGAGGTTGTAAATGGCGTGGCCACCCTTGATCTTGAACCTCGTACGCTGTCAGAGTGGCAGGAGTGGTTTGAGGCACATCAAACGTCTGAGCACTGCATTTTTGTAGGGATTATAGATGATATTGTGGTAGGCTATGCATCGCTTTCACCATATAGAACGAAGGATGCTTTCAAAAGCACCGTAGAATTATCAATCTATATCCATCAAGAATATCGTGGCAAAGGTGTGGCGTCTAAGTTGATGTCCCATGTATTAGACCATGCAAAATCAACTGACGCATTACATACGGTGGTGTCTGTTATTACTGCTGGAAATGCAGCAAGTACAGCACTACATGAACGGTTTGGCTTTACCTATTGTGGTCTAACACCTCAAGTTGGTTTCAAACATGGTAAATATCAGGATACCGAAACATACGCATTATTGGTATAATAAAACGTAGATAATAATACGGTATATAAATTGGATATATTAGTTAGATATATTAGTTAGATATATTAGTTAGATATATTAGTTAGATATATTAATCAGATATATTAGTTAGATATATTAATAATGTACAGGTGATAGATAAGGGTTCGCTACGGGTTAGGGCGAATAGGGTGATTGAATGAACATGAAAGATGAACGGCAGTTCGTTGGCTATAGTAAGTATCGTAGCCGACTTGTGGACGGTCATGTACATACAGAATTGTGTCCCCATGGTAGTGGAGACCGCACTGCGTTGATGATTGAAAAGGCCATCGAGTTGCGTATTGAAAAGGTATGCCTCACTGAGCATGCGCCATTGCCTGCGGCCTTTGCAGCTGAGTATGGTGGTGACCAAAAGGCTTATGATACGGCATCTTTGAAATTGAACCAAGTAGATTCCTATCTAGAATTAGGTCGTCAATTACAACGTGCTTATGGCACGCATATCGATATCTCCCTCGGCTTTGAAGTCGATTATATTCCGGGCTTTGAGACGGATATTCAAGAGTTCCTGGACCGCTATGGTCCGTTGACGGACGATAATATTTTATCCGTTCACTTTATGGAAGGCGTTAATAATGCCTTTTACTGCTTAGACTATAGCCCTCAGGAATTTGAAAAGGGCTTTGGTCCGTGGATTGAAAAGCAATATGAGTTATATTACAAATATTACTCTACCGTGCGCCAAGCCGTACGTGCTGACCTCGGTGAATATACGCCAAAACGAATTGGTCACTTTGATTTAATTAAGAAATACCAACACCACTTTGGCTTTGAGCATCACTTAGATCGCCGCAATGCGCAAGTTGTAAGCGATATTTTGCATATCATGCGCGTACAAGGTCGCGAGCTAGACTACAACATGAGTGGCTTCTTCAAACCAGACTGCCGTGAAATGTATCCAAGCCGTTTCATCCAAGGTATGGCTGCCGTTATTGGTGTGCCATTTGTACTTGGCTCTGATGCACATAGCGTAACGGATATAGAACGCGTTTGGGGATAATAGCAGTAGGCCTATACTTTGATCCGCTCTTTGTAACATGTGGATGTAAGTCATAGGCGGATTATCTTTATATTAATAACGTGAAATTATAACGGTTCTATTGACAATTCTATAGAACCGTTATATCATAATTTCATACTTTAATTAGGTAAAGTGATAAAATAGAAAAGCATCGATATAGATAGAAATTTTCTCATAGTAAATAGAAGGTTCATATAATACATTTAAAACTAGTTATATAATGCTTTCACAGATAAGAGAATTAATAAGACGAAATGATAGAAAGGATGTTTACGATGGTACAGCAGCAATTACCTACGGGGTTCCGTGATGATATAGGGGCCGTAGCAGAGCGCAAGGATGATGTGAGCCAATATGTGCTCGGTCTATGTCGTAGCCGCCAGTACACAAAGATCTCTACGCCTCTTGTGGAGTATAAAGATGTATTTAATGGCTATGCAATGGGGCGCGGTCAGCATATGTACGAGTTCATGGATAGTTCCGATGAGTCCGTCGTAATTCGTCCTGATTTGACCATGCCAATCGGTCGTTTTCTGGCGACCACCAATATTGAACTACCTCGCACCTTCTATTACTTAGGTGATGTGTTCATGAAAAATAAGAAGCATCGCGGCGATGTGAACCAAGTAACACAAGGCGGCATTGAGATGGTTGGCTATGAAGGAATTGAAGCCGAACAAGAGTGTTTTGCCATTATTAAAGAGGTAAACGAAACGCAGCTTGGTAATAACTTATTGCTTGAGATTGGGGATGCTCGTTTTTCTCGTGCTATCACCGATGCGCTAGGCCTTAGTGATGAGGAAAGAACAGAGCTATTAGATGCTTTGTTTACTAAATATTTACCTCGTTACAACGAGTTGATTTCCGACTTTAAAAATAGTGCGCTATATCCATTCTTAACTGTATGGCCTCGTCTATTTGGCACGGTTCAAGATATTAAGGATGAGCTTAATCAAATTATCTTGCCAGCAGCAGCGCAACGCATTCTAGATAATCTCGTAGATATGGCTAACCAAGTGGAACAAACAGGCCAACAGGTTCGCATTGATGTGTCTACAGAGCCGCTTCAATCCTATTACACAGGCCTCACCTTTAGAGGCTACGTGGACGGTGTGTCCCAATACATCGTCAGCGGTGGTCGTTATGATGGCTTGCTATCTAGCTTTGATGGTACACCGATGCCGGCCGTTGGTATGGCTTTTAATATTGATGTGTTGACCGATGTAACCTTGAATGGTGAAAGCAACAATCAAGATAATGGTAAATTGCGTATCGCTTTGACTAAGGGCCGCGTAGAGAAGGATTTCATTCCTCTCTTGGAGTCCTGTGGCGTAGACTGTGAGCCATTGCGCAACAAGGCGCGTAAGCTCATCATTTCGCTTGGAGACTCCATTGAGGTAATCCTAGCAAAAGGGCCAGATGTAACAACGTACTTGAAAAACGGTGTAGTAGACCTCGGCATTGTCGGTAGTGATGTACTAGACGAACAAGATGATACAAGCTATGAAATGCTGGATCTACAAACTGGTAAATGCCAATTTATCTTGGCCTCTCTTGCAGGCTATGACCCTAAAGAAGGGCGTCGTCAACGTATTGGCACGAAATATCCAACCATTACAAAACAGTACTTTGGGGCTCAAGATGTGGAAATCATCAAAATTGAAGGCTCCGTAGAATTGGCTCCCTTAGTAGGGCTAGCAGATGCCATTGTAGATATTACAGAAACAGGCACAACCTTACGGGAGAACAACTTAGAAATCTTTGACTGGTTACAAAAGATTTCTACGCGCTTAGTAGCGAATCCATTGGCGTTAAAACAAAAGAGAAATACCATTTTTAAACTTATAGATCAGCTTTCAGAAGAAATTAAATAATAAGATGTAGAGCGAATCATATATCCGGCTAGCAAGATTTAGAATTAATAGCAGATAAAACTATTAATAGCAGATAAAACTATTGCTATATGGAATGAATAATAGAGCTAACCAGTGATACGGATAGCTTAAGTAGGAAGAAGGACATTTGATGAAAATTTATAAGGAATCACTAGATGCGATGCTTAGTATCGTGCGAGATTATACACAACAAACTACAGATATGGAGATTGAACGCCGCGTGTACGATATTATCGCTGACGTTCGTACCAATGGTGACGGGGCGTTAAAGGCGTATTCTGAAAAATTCGATGCCGTTACTATCGAAGACTTCAAGGTGCCTCAAGAGGAAATCGACGCCGCTTATGAGTCCTTATCTGATGATTTGAAAGCTGCCTTATTAAAGGCAAAGGCTAATAGCACTGAGTTCCACAGTCGTGAAATTGAGCAAGGTTTTGTGGATATGGATACACCAGGCATCATCCGTGGCCAAAAGGTGATTCCATTGGCTCGCGTTGGCCTCTATGTACCTGGCGGCACAGCGGCGTATCCTTCTACAATCATTATGACTGCGTTGCCAGCTAAAATCGCAGGGGTTAAAGAAATCGTTATGGTCACACCTCCTCAAAAGGATGGTATCAATCCTGCTGTATTAGGTGCGGCAAAGCTTGCCGGTGTTGATGCGGTATACCAAGTTGGCGGTGCTCAAGGTGTGGCGGCCCTTGCGTATGGTACTGAAAGCATTCCAAAGGTTGATAAAATCGTAGGCCCTGGCAATATTTACGTAGCCACTGCAAAACGCCAAGTATTTGGTCAAGTCGATATCGACATGATTGCAGGTCCTAGCGAAATCGGTGTTATTGCCGACGACAGTGCTAACCCAGTTCACCTTGCCGCAGATCTTTTGTCCCAAGCGGAACATGATCCTCGGGCGCGCGCTATTATGGTGACTACTAGTGAAAGCTTGGCAAATGCCGTATCTGACGAGGTAGAACGTCAATTAAAATTGTTACCTCGTGAAAGCATCGCCCGCCCAGCTATTGAAAATAATAGTTATATTGCTGTTATGGATAGCGTTGAAGATATGTTCACCGTAATGAACGAAGTAGCGCCAGAGCATTTGGAGATTCAATTGCCAGACCCAATGAACTATATGAGCCTTGTTCAAAATGCAGGCTCTGTATTCCTCGGCGCTTATGCATCTGAGCCATTGGGCGACTACGTAGGCGGTACAAATCACGTATTGCCTACAAGTGGTACAGCACGCTTCTCATCTCCCCTTGGTGTATATGATTTCGTAAAACGTACATCCTTTACACAATTTACAAAAGAACGGTTAGAAGAAGTAGCAAAACATATTACAACATTAGCTCGTACAGAAGGCCTTGAAGCCCATGCTCGCGCCATCGAAGTACGTTTTGAAAAATAGATTTGGAGTATAGAGGTCGTTATGATACGCACAGGTACGGTGCAACGCACCACTCAAGAAACAGATATTAAAGTAGAACTTACCCTTGATGGGGCACAAACGAGCTCCATCTCCACAGGAATCGGCTTTTTTGACCACATGTTGACGCTATTGGCGAAACACGGCCGCTTTGGCCTTGTAGTAGAGGCAAAGGGCGATACCTACGTAGATGCTCACCACACTGTGGAGGACATTGGATTGGCCTTAGGTCAGGCGTTGGTGAAAGCCCTTGGCGATAAGGCAGGCATCGAGCGTTACGGTGATGCATGGGTTCCTATGGATGAAGCACTAACACAGGTTGTAATCGACTTGAGTGGTCGTCCATACCTTGTGTTCCAAGGCGAATGGAGTACCCCAGTTCTTGGTGGCAACTTTGAAACAGAGCTTGTAGAGGATTTCTTCCAAGCACTAGCCATGAGTGCCGCTATGAACTTACATGTGCGCAATATATATGGTCGCAACACGCACCACATCATTGAAAGCATGTTTAAGGCTACAGGCCGCGCATTGCGCAAGGCCGTTACTATTAACCCAGATATTCAAGGAGTAAACTCTACAAAGGGCGTCATTTAATAAAGGAGAACCTATGATTTTTCCAGCTATAGATTTACAAGATGGTCGCAGCGTTCGCCTCTATAAAGGTGACTTCGCACAGGAAACGGTTATCAATCCAGATCCGGTGGACCAAGCAAAACAATATGAAGCAGCTAATGTTGGTGCACTCCACCTCGTCGATTTAGACGGTGCTAAGGCGGGCAAGCCTGTTAATGTGGACATTGTAAAAGCAGTGCGTCAGGTTTTCACAGGTATCCTTGAAATCGGCGGTGGTATCCGCGATAAAGCAGCCGTTGACCTCTATCTAGGTTTAGGCGTAGACAGAGTTATCTTAGGCTCTGTGGCCCTCAAAAATCCTGAACTTACGAAACAGGTTATCGCTGAATACGGTGCAGAGCGCATCGTTATTGGTGTAGATGGTAAAAATGGAAAGGTCGCTGCTGAAGGTTGGCTCGATCAATCCGATGTGCCTATGACCGATTTGATCGGTGCCATGATTGAAGGGGGCGCAAAGTATTTCATCGTTACCGATGTGGACCGGGACGGCACTATGCAGGGGGCTAACGAAGACTTGCTCGGTGATTTGCAAAAAGAATTCCCTACAGCTCGTATTGTTGCGTCTGGTGGCGTTCGTAATTTAGAAGATATTAAATCCCTTGAAGCAAAAGGCGTCATGGACAGTATCGTCGGTAAAGCCTTGTATGAAGGAACGATTACATTAAAGGAAATTGCTGAGTATAACCAACGATAAAATAGAAATGATAGAAATATGTCTGCTTAAAAGTCAATTTTGTATGGAATGACAGATGAAATACAACAGATGAAATAAAATAGATGAAATACAACGGACGAAATAAAACAGACGATATAAATTGAGATACACTTCATAGAAAGGAAATGTATGTTAGCGAAACGGATTATTCCGTGCCTAGATGTGGACGATGGGCGCGTTAAAAAAGGGGTTAACTTTGTTAATCTCGTAGATGTAGGCAGTCCCGTAGATATTGCGGCCTCTTATGAGCAGCAACAGGCGGACGAGCTCGTATTTTTAGACATTACTGCTACCGTAGATGCACGGACCACCATGCGCGACGTGGTGCAAGAGATTTCATCCCAAGTATTTATGCCTCTCACCGTTGGTGGAGGTATCAAGAGTGTTGAGGATATGACGGCTTTGTTGAAAGCTGGCGCCGATAAGGTGTCCTTGAACTCTGCAGCCCTTGCCAATCCTGAACTTATTTCAGAAGGGGCTCAAAAGTTTGGCAATCAATGTATGGTAGTGGCCATCGATGTGAAAACAGATGAAGAAACGGGTGAATGGTATGCCTATACCCATGGCGGTCGTAAGCGTACCGATTGGAAAGCCCTAGACTGGGCTAAGGAAGCCGTAGCTCGCGGGGCCGGAGAATTGCTTGTAACGAGCATGGACAAGGACGGCACAAAATCTGGCTTTGATATCGATTTATATAAGGCTATTGAGTCTGTAGTGAATGTGCCTATCATTGCATCCGGCGGGGCAGGTGCGGTGCAGGACTTTGTAGACCTATTTGAGCAAACCGGCGTTACTGGTGCACTGGCGGCATCTATCTTCCACTTTGGAGAAATTAAAATCCCAGATCTTAAAGAAGAGCTACGAGCTCACGGAATTACTGTACGATAAAGTTGTTTTCACTAATTGGAGTATGGTAACGGTATTACATATTGATAGTACGGTAAAGGAATTAAATGTTGATAGTACGGTAAAGGTACTAAATATTGATAGTACGATATAGGTACTAAACATTGATAGTATGGTAAGAGTACTAAATAAAATATTGAACATAGAAAACATTACTTTTATTAAAGGATTATACTATGAAACCTGATTTTAAAAAGGGAAACGGCTTATTGCCAACGGTTGTGCAAGATGCGGACACAAAGGACGTGCTCATGGTGGCGTGGATGAACGAAGAAAGCTTTCACAAAACACTAGAGACAAAGGAAACGTGGTTCTGGTCTCGTTCTCGTCAGGAGTTATGGCATAAGGGTGGTACCAGCGGTAATGTGCAGCATGTGGTAAGTATGGCCCTCGATTGCGATGGAGATACCTTGCTCATTCAAGTCAAGCCGGAGGGTCCTGCGTGTCACACGGGGCGCACAAGTTGTTTCTTTAATGATGTGGATTGGAGTTAAGCATGGCACAGCAAACATTGAACGAATTATACGAAATTATTAAGAACCGCAAGGCTCAGCCAAAGGAAGGTTCTTATACGAATTATTTATTCGACAAAGGGCTCGATAAAATCTTGAAAAAGGTCGGCGAAGAGGCAACAGAGGTTGTAATCGCTGCCAAAAATGAAGACCCTCAAGAATTGATTTATGAAACAGCAGATGTATTGTATCATTTGCTCGTATTACTAGCAGAGAAAAATATTCCTTACGAAGCTATTGAGGCAGAACTTGCTAGCCGTGAAGGGGTAGTCAGCAAAACTACGGATCGCCCAGAGATTACAAATTTATAATGTACATCGTAGTATGATTTTGGATAGATTCATATGAACTTGAATAGATTAAGATGAGGCTGGACCGATTTAGATACGTTTGGACCAATTTAGATTAGTTTCGACGAGTTTATATGCATAAAGAAAATAGTTAGAAAGGATAGCTTATGAAAGAGATAATTCGCACGTTAAAACCTTATATACCTGAGGAGCCTGCTGCGGCGGTAAAGGAACGCCTCGGTGTGGACCGATTGGTGCGTTTGTCTGCCAATGAAAATCCATACGGCACCTCTCCGCTGGTAAGAGAGGCTATCCTTAGCTATGTCACACATAATGATGCTAATTATTACCCCGATGGGAACGCCACGGATTTGCGCATGAAATTAGCTGATTATTGGAAGGTACAACCTGAGCAACTCGTTATTGGTGTAGGCCTTGATGAGGTCATCGCCATGGTCAATAAAACTTTGATTAGTGCAGGTGACTCTATCGTGGTCAGTGTACCAGCCTTTTCCGAGTATGCCTTAAATGGTCTCGTAGAAGGTGCTGAAATTCGCGAGGTGCCAGCTAATTTTGAAACAGGACAATATGATTTTTCAGCTCTTGTGAAAGCCGTCGATGAAACGACACGCCTCGTGTGGATTTGTAACCCCAACAACCCAACTGGGACCTACGAGTCCGTAGAAGACATTCGTAAATTCGTAGCAGCAGTGCCAAAGGAAACACTAGTTATCGTAGACGAGGCTTATATTGACTTTGTTACATCTGTCGCAATTCCTACAGCACGTGACTTATTAGATGAGTTCCCTAATGTAGCTATCATGCGAACCTTCTCGAAGGCATATGGTCTTGCCAATTACCGCGTAGGCTACATGATGACTCCTTTAGAATTGGCAAACTATATGCAAACCATTCGTTTGCCTTATAATCTCAATACATTGTCCCAAGTGGCCGCAGAAGCCGCTTTTGATGATCAACAGTTCTTGGCGAGAACAGTATCCCAAAATGCAGAGGAACGGGCTAAATGGGAGGCTCTATTTGATGAACTAGGGATTCATTACTATAAAAGTGAAGCGAATTTTATATTCTTTGAGGCTCCTGATGCGGATGCGAATGGCCTCGCTGATGCATGGCTGAAAGAGGGATACCAAGTGCGCCGAGGTCAACGAGATGGTTGGTTGCGCCTTACCATACCGATGGCTCAAGATGGAGATGTAATGCGTCATATATTAAAACAATTCATGAATTAATCATTAAGAATATATCACTTATACTAATAATTTGAGCGTTTTGATATCGAATTTCATTCTATAGAATGGAGTTTAGCTTTTACGCAATCTATAGGCAGGACTTTTTTTTTCTTTTGACGAATATATATATCGAAAACAACGTGAATGCGTGAATGTTTGAGCCCTAGTTTTTTCTCTAGGGCTCATTAAGGCGGTTGAAAGGAGTTTACTATGATTGCCATTATAGATTATGACGCAGGGAACACATTTAACGTCCAGAAAGCGTTAGCCTACATCGGCCTCGATGCAGTGCTAACAGCGGATCCTAAGGTTATATTAAACGCTGATGGCGTTCTCTTGCCTGGTGTAGGCGCGTATGCATCGGCTGTAGCGGTTCTAAAAGAGCGCGGTTTAGTCGATGTACTTCATGAAGTAGTAAAGCGAGAAATTCCACTATTAGGTATTTGCTTGGGGATGCAATTATTATTTGAGGAATCCGAAGAGTACGGCCCAACTCCAGGACTTGGTCTTATTCCTGGTAAGGTAAAAGAAATTCCTCGCGACCTTGGGCTTAACGTGCCTCATATGGGCTGGAACAAGAACGTAGTTCATCACCCTGACAGTGCTTTCAGCAATGTGGACGATCAATATACCTATTTCGTTCATTCCTATTATGTAGATACAGATCCTGAATATATCATTTCCACAGCTAACTATGGTATCGATGTACCTGGTGTAGTTGAGCGTGGCAGAGTATATGGCATGCAATTCCATCCTGAAAAAAGTGGTATTGTAGGTCTGAACTTGTTGCGTACATTTGGTAATATTACAGAATCGTATGCAGCATCTAGAAAATAGGAGGGCGACTAAATGTTAGCGAAACGTATTATCCCTTGCCTTAGTGTAGCGAATGGTCGTGTACAGAATGGCGTACAGTTCCGCGATATGGTTGACGCAGGTGATCCAGTAGAATGTGCAGAACGTTATGAAATACAAGGCGCCGATGAACTTGTATTGTTAGATATTACGGCGACCACGGAGGGCCGTAAGACCTTTACTGATATGGTACTCAAGTCATCTGATAAGGTATTCATGCCGCTCACAGCAGGCGGTGGCATTACGTCTGTTGAGGATATGACGCAGCTTATGAAAGCTGGTGCTGATAAGGTTTCCATTAATACGGCGGCTTTGGCTAATCCATCCCTTATTACAGAAGGGGCTAAGAAGTTCGGTAACCAAGGCATCGTCGTATGCCTTGATGTAAAGTATAATCCATTTGAAAAGGTATGGTATGCCTATGGACATGGATCTTCTAATGATGAAGGGGCGCAACGTAGAAATGCTCTTGAATGGGCGAAAGAGGCCGTAGAACGCGGTGCAGGTGAATTGTTGGTAACGAGCATCGACAGACATGGTACAGGCCTTGGCTTTGATATTGAATTATATCAAGCGTTAGAAGAAGTGGTAGATGTTCCTGTAACAGCTTTCGGTGGTGCAGGTAATGTACAGCATTTTGTGGATTTATTTACAAAAACTAATGTAACAGGAGCTCTTGTTGGTGCGTTATTGCATAATAAAGTATTAACTATAAAAGACATTAAGAAGTCTCTCCACGAATCTGGTATCGTCGTAAGACAATAGGTGAAACCTTCTAAATACGATAATTAAGGCATTTTTCTATAAGGGAAATGCCTTTTTGTTATGCCTAAAAGTTATAGAGGGCTTTCAAAATGACTAAATAGTAATTGACACTCCTTTGATTAGTTATACAATGAAAGTGTAAGTACTAACATTTTTACAAGCCAAAGTGGCATGGAAACATAAGTTTTATCAGCAATTTCATATACTCCATGTCACGAAACAAATGGAGGTGTTTATATGGTTATGAATGGTATTTACTTAGTTATTGCCTCCGCGTGTATTCTGATTTTAGCGTACCGCTTTTATGGGGCTTTCATAGCGGCTAAGGTGTTGACTTTGGACCAATATCGTCCGACACCAGCTATGATTCACAACGATGGTCACGACTACGTGCCAACTAACAAATGGGTAACCTTTGGTCATCACTTTGCAGCCATTGCAGGTGCAGGTCCTCTCGTAGGCCCAGTTATTGCAGCCCAGTTCGGGTATTTGCCTGGTGCATTATGGATCCTTATCGGTTCCGTATTAGCCGGCGCTGTACATGACATGGTTATCTTATTCGCTTCTGTTCGCTATGACGGTAAGTCTATCGCGGATATTGCGCGCGAAGAAATCAGTAAAGTAGCTGGTTTCGGTGCTATGCTTGCTACCTTATTCCTATTGGTTATTACCCTTGCTGGTATGGCCGTAGTAGTAGCAAACGCATTGCATAACTCTCCTTGGGGGTTCTTTTCCGTATTCGCTACAATTCCAATTGCTATTTTTATCGGTATTTATTTAAAATGGTTGCGTCCTGGTAAAATCCAAGAGGCTACTGTCATTGGTGTAGCGTTAATCTTCGCAGCTATCATTTATGGTCCAAACGTAGCGGCTAGCGAATATGCGTCTTGGTTCACATACGACTTGCAAACTATTGAAATTATGCTTGCCGTGTATGGTTTCTTTGCAGCAGCATTGCCTGTATGGTTATTGCTTGCTCCTCGTGATTACTTGTCTACATACCTTAAAATCGGTACTATTGGCGCCTTGGCTCTCGGTATTATCATCGTAATGCCTGAAATTCAAATGCCAGCTGTTACTCCATATATCTGGGGTGGTGGTCCTGTATTGAAAGGCTCTGTATTCCCTTACATCTTCATTACTATTGCATGTGGTGCTTTATCTGGTTTCCATACAGTAATTGCTACAGGTACAACTCCTAAAATGCTTACTAATGAAAGAGAAATCTTACCTATCGGTTATGGTGCGATGTTAACAGAAGCCTTCATCGCTATGATGGCGTTGATTGCTGCGACTGCATTGCATCCAGATGATTACTTTGCTATTAACTCCACAGTAGAATCCTTTAAAGCACTAGGTCTTCAAGTTCATGAATTGCCAGCATTGTCCGCAATGGTTGGTGAAGACTTGATGCACCGTCCTGGTGGTGCCGTATCCTTAGCAGTAGGTATGGCTCATATCTTCTCCAGATTGCCTAATATGGATCACTTGATGGGTTATTGGTATCACTTCTGTATCATGTTCGAAGCCTTGTTCATCATGACTTTGATCGATGCTGGTACTCGCGTAGGTCGTTACTTACTTCAAGAATTATTAGGTCATTTCCATCCTAAATTCAACGACCAACACTGGGCTCCTGGCGTATATGGTTGTGCAGCTTTGATATGCGTATTGTGGGGCTACCTAGTTCTACAAGGTAACATCGGTACTATCTGGCCTCTATTTGGCGTATCTAACCAATTATTAGGTACTATGACATTGGCTGTAGGTACTACGGTTATCATGCGACTTGGCCGCAAACGCTATGCATGGGTTACAGGTATTCCATGTGTCCTAATGGCTATCGTTGCGATCGCTGCAGATTATGAAAACGTATTCTACAGCTACATTCCTGCTGGTAAATGGATTTTAGTAGCCTTCAGTGCTGCTATGTTCCTCATGATTCTTATCGTATTAGTAGAAGCAGTTCGCAGCTGGATTCGCTTGTCTAACATTCCTCAAGACTATCGCACTCAAGCTGAAATTGAAGCTGAAAGCCTTGTAAAATACGGTAAACAAGCAAAAGCATAATAGCTTGTTGCATCAAATATCTAAAAGAGCACTCGTTATGAGTGCTCTTTTGTTTTTTTACCGATGAGTAGTGTGTTGTATAGAAATTTATTAGATTATATCGATTAAAATTCTATAGAATTTATTGACATGAATAGCAATGTAATATACGATGTATGTAGTGATGTATATTACTACAATAAAATAGTTAGGTAACGGCGCCTTGCATGCAGACTTTCTGTAAGCAAGGCGCTTTTTGTATGGAAAGGAGTTTCTTATGGTCAATATGATTGATACTGGTAACACAGCATGGGTATTGTTGTGTACTGCATTAGTATTCTTTATGACACCTGGTTTAGCGTTGTTTTATGGTGGAATGGCGCGTAGTAAAAATGTGCTAAGTACAATCATGCAGAGCTTCTTTTTGATTGGTGTCATTTCTGTTGAGTTTATTTTGGTAGGGTATACTTTGATTTTTGGTGATGATATATATGGTATCATCGGTGATTTTAGCAAGTTTGGTCTTGGTGGTGCAGAGACAACAGTGCTAATTAATACACATATTCCAGAGCTTGCCTTTGTAGCCTTCCAATGTATGTTTGCTGTTATTACACCAGCCATCATGAGTGGATCTATTACTGGGCGGATGCGTTTTTTACCATTTGTAATATTTGCTTTATTATGGTCTGTTTTTATATATAATCCGATGGCCCATTGGATTTGGGGTGGTGGATTCCTTAGTAATTTGGGCGCATTAGACTTCGCGGGCGGGCTTGCAATTCATGTATTGTCCGGTGTGTCTGGGTTGACTTTATGCATGTTGCTAGGTCGTCGCCGAGGCTATGGACGGATGCCTATGTTGCCTCACCATTTACCGATGACAATTCTCGGGGCCGCTATTCTATGGTTTGGTTGGTTTGGGTTTAATGCAGGATCTGCTCTTGGTGTAGGGTTCCTTGCAGCTAATGCAGTTTTGACTACGCAAATCTCTGCAGCTGTAGGGATTGTAGGATGGGTACTAGTAGAAATGTTGCATCGTGGTAAACCTACTGTGTTAGGATCTGCCTCTGGTGGTGTATCTGGACTTGTCGCAATTACACCAGCCGCAGGTTTTGTAACGCCTATGGCGGCCATTATTATTGGTTTTATAGGTGCAGTCGTGTGTTACCTAGCCGTAGCAATCATTAAAAACCGTATTGGTTACGATGATTCTCTTGATGCCTTTGGCATTCATGGTGTAGGTGGAACGTGGGGGGCTATTGCTACAGGTTTATGGGCTACGACTACGATTAATCCTGATGGGTCAAATGGCTTGTTCTATGGTGGTTTCTTGTTAGGGCCTCAATTACTTTCACTAGTGATTGCCTATGTGTTTGCCATTGTAGGTACATTTATACTATTTAAAATCGTCAGCGCTTTCATGGATATGCGCGTTAGCATTGGCTCTGAGTCACTAGGTATCGATATTAGTGAACATGGGGAAAGCGCTTATAATCAATCTGAATTTAAAAGCTCTGGTCGATTTATTTCGTCCAATCAAACGTCCTTATTATGAGTTACGATTATTAAATAGGAGTTAAGCATATGAAACGAATGAAAAAGGTAGATATAATCGCTCGTGCTGAGCAATTAGAAGATTTAAAAGAGGCTTTAAATAGAATTGGTGTTCAAGGCATGACGGTGTCACAAGTTTTTGGCTGTGGCTTACAAAAGGGGCATACTGAAGTATATCGGGGCCAACAATATGATGTGAACCTCATTCCTATGGTAAAAGTGGAAACCGTTGTGTGTGATGTGCCAGTTGATCTTGTAATGGACACAGCACGAAATACGTTACAAACTGGTGAAGTAGGGGACGGTAAAATTTTTGTATATGATGTAGAAGATGCAATGCGCATACGTACAGGTACAAGAGGAACCAAAGCCGTAACCGATGACGAAGCATAATATTTGAATACTTAAATAGACAAAAGAAGAGGTTGAGTCAAATTATAAATGCATCGTGATATAATAAGGCTATGAAACATTACATGCGTTCCTATTGGACAAAATATAAACAATTGTATAAGAAAGGTCTTAAAGGCATTGCTGCTTTTCTTGCCATAGGAGCCGTCGTTTTCTTTGTATTGGCCACTATTGCTAGTCGTGGAATGGGCGTTATTTTTAATGAGGTAATGGCTCGTCAGACTATGATGCGAGGGACCGTAACTGTTGAAAGTTTAAGTGCTACTCCGTGGGGCACCTTGTCCTTTACGAATTTGGTATGGACGGACCCGGATGGACGAAGGTTAATAACGGTTCCAGATGGTAAGATACGGGTTAATATGTGGGATGTGGTAACCCGTAACTTCAAGGCATCCGCTATTAATGGTATTGAATTAAACGATGCCATCATTGTTGTCGATTTGGACGAGAATAATCGGCTAGATTTTGTGCCTGCTTCGCCTGATGTGAATAAGCCTCTTAATGAGGTGGAGCCTCGTCCTAAGCCGCCTAAAAAGACAACTCAGGATCGGCAAGAGGAATTGGCCAAAAAGGTGCGTAATTTTAATTGGCAAGGGCAACACTTAGACCTTAAGATTAGGCTTAGAAATAGCCAATTAGAGGTGTTTAATAGAAATCGTCACTATGTGATGAAAGATGTAAATGCTCGGATTGATCTAGATAGCAATCGTGCTATACACATCGATATGGAGACGGGAAAATTTGGTGGCACTGCTATTGGGGATGGTCTCGTGTTAAAAGGCCGTGTAGACTTGAAAGATGTGCTAAAACATCGCATGCCACAACTAGACCTTCAATTTGATGTGCATGGTGTCGATCCATCATCCCTTGGGTTCGGTGAGAACATTCACGATGCCATGACCTTGCTTACAAAGGTAACCGGTGATTTTAATAGACCTTTTGCGAAAGGTCGCGTAACGATGCCTATATTGCGAATCCCTGCATTGACCTTTGATAATGTAGTAGGCGATGTGACATACCAAGATGGTATTTTGAATTTCTCTAATGTGAATGCCAATGTGTTCAACGGTAAACTAGAGGCGAAAGGTGTATATAATTTGGATACTCGTGCCTATACAATCACTGGCATAGCGAAGGACTTAGATAGCAGTATAGCCCTTAAAACGCCGGAGTTTCTCGTACCTGTATCAGCAAATTTGAACTTTAAAAGCGACGGTATGCCTCGCGATATGGAGGTATGGGGCAATTTCTGGTCCGGAGAAGGCCATTATATGCTCATACCAATTCAAAGCATTACGGGAAACTTTCACAATAAGGGGCGGCACCTGTCCTTTAGTGATGTAAAAGTAAATACAAAGGTCACTTCGATTTCTACAAATGCGTTGCGCATCGATGATGGACAGCTTACGATGGGGCCACTCAATATTACATCCCACGGGGGCAGCAATTTTATTCTCTATGATGAAGACTCATTTGATGAGATAGATGAGAATATGGACCAAATTAAAGAAGGCATGAAAGAGGCTAGTGAAAATAGTAAGCGTGCCTCGGAATCGGCCAAAGGTCTTAAGGATATCAAGATTCCTGACGATGTAAAAGGATCTATTAAAGACTTAAAGCGACAAATGGATTCTGTGAAAGATAGTGTTGAAAGTGTCAAAATTAATTGATAAATGAAGTGTAAATGATATTTATATGCTTTCATTGTGCGTTTAAATATATGGTTTATAATGACTTTCTGTTATCAGAATTTTTGATAATAATGCATTTCTTTTAGTACTTGCTATGGAGGTTTTTATGAAAGCATCTAAACAATTATCTATCGTTTTGGCAGCCACTGTTCTTGCATTCGGTGTAGCTACATTGGCGCCACAACAAGCGAACGCATCTTATGGCTATAAATATACTGACTCCCAACGCCCACCAGTATCCACTCCAACAGGTTATGTTAATCCAGCTATGGGTTCCACTGTAACAGTTACAGATCCTGCACCTGCTACTACTACAAACAAACTAGCAACACCTGTAACTAGTAATAAAAATGTAACTATTGAAAGCGTTAATACGACTAATGTAGCTCCTAAATATTCCGATTACAATGATATTGCAGCATACTCTGTAGCAGTGGCTGATTATTTCATGGCGAAGATTATGGCTCTATATGGTAATGGTAATACGTCACTTAACCGTTATGGTTTTGGTAAATAATTGATTTTGACATAGTCATTTTAGTTATATTTACAGAATAAAAAGGTCCCTTATGGACTGTACACCCTAAGATTAAATCTAATGGGGGCAGTTCATGAGGGACCTTTTGATGTATGAATATGGATTAGCGATCTAAGCCATTAGCACGTTGGTATTCAGATTTTTCTGTAGCGTCTGTATTTGTTGTAGTTACAGAGTCTTTAGCCGATGTTTTTTTGATTTTTATAAGCGGTTTTTCTGTCGCTTTTGGATCTTCTTTTTTCTTTACGTCATTTTGAGATGGTGGTAAGAAGGTGTTGAGTTCATTCTTATGAGGTACGTCTGTGTCTGTGGTCGACGCCAATTGTGCACGCTGAGGGGCGATGAAGATTTCATCCTTTGTAATTTTTACGTCGTTCAATAATAATTTGAACACTTGTGGTTTTACAAAGATGGTGCCGTCTACCTTGCGAGCTGCTGGTAGGAAGGATTCAGATGTATCAAGGTTGATAACCTTTAATTTGCCATGGCGGATAACATCAGCAGAGTCTGGTTGAATTGCCAATGTAGCGATGCTCATATCTACCAATGCCGTTTTAGTAGGTTCATCCCATGCTACTTTATAGCCCAATGCTTCAGATACTTGGCGCAATGCAACGAGCGGTTGGCCGTCTACATAGATTACGTTTTGCTGCCCGTTAATAGGCTCAAGTACCTTGCCATCTACATTAATGTGATATTGTGTTGTTACAGATGCAGGCTTCTCAAGGTTCATAGCTGGACCAGGACTTTCCATGCCGATAGCCGCTTGTGCAGGCTGTGCCATGCCGAATGTGAAAGCTAATGCGCCTACAGCGATACTAGATAAAATAAGCTGTTTTAATTTCATAAGGGACCTCCATAAGGTGTTATATCGTTTTGAATATATTAACGTTACCAAATATATATGAATATTTTATTATAAACTTAAATTTTATACAATTCATAGTGGTCGGTGCTTTTAAGAATCTTAGTAAAGTTGGGGAATATGATGTGTGGAATACATTTAGTTGAGGAAATAGTATTTAAGACAGGCTATTTATTTATTGCTTATATAGTTGCTGATGGTTTTGATATTTAATCTTGTTTTGTTAATATATTAATACATTAATATATTTTATATTTCTCCAGTATTGATTATATCTGTCCAAGAAAATGGGTGCAGATCAATATTACTCTACTGTTCAATAAAGTGTATCTTATTTTGAAGGTGTAAATTAATGTATAGTAAATTTTTTATCTACAGAGTTATTATATGTACCATTCCAATTATTCTTATGGATATAGCTCTTATTAGCGCAATGATAACTGGTGGATACGAAGGAAATCTAAAAGCAGCAATACTAGCGGGGCTAGCATTGCATATAGTTTTATATATGTTAAGTCGTAAACAAGTAAAGTTATTAATACAAGCATTTAAGCTAAATGGGTTTAAAGAGATTAATAATCTATTCAATATGAAATATGTTTTTCTAATCGTATTTTTTATGATATTAATAGCTATAAAACTTATGAGGTATTAAAAATAAAGTTTTTAGTTGTGTTGTGAAGTTATAGTTTTTATGGTGAGAGTAAATATATGTTTTTAAAAATTTATAATTATTTTGTGAGGGGTGTTATACTTTTCTTTCTTATAATTATCCCTTTTACTATTGTTACAAATCCTGAAATGATCGAGGATGAAGTCGATTTTTATTTTTTTGTTACTCTATATATTGTAATCCTTTTGAGCTATGTGATATGGACCTATATTTATAACTATTTAAGTCGTAAAAGGAGTTAGTATTTGTGCATATTCATTTACCCTTAGTTTTTGTAGTCATATTTTACTCGGTAATTGTTTTCTATTGGATCCTATATAAAATACTTTTAAGAAAAAAGCTTTCACCATTACTAGTATCTTTAATTGCTAATGCTAATTATAGTTTTATGAAAGTTATCTCTTGGACAACAATTATCACATACCCCTTTATGCTATTAAGTATGTTTTATTTTATGGATTATATAGCAGTGCCAATTGTTATGGCTTGGTTTTTACAACCAGTTTTAATTGCAGCTACACTATTCAGGCAGCCATCACACAGTCGTTATTATGATTGGGCTAGAAAGAAGCAGATGTATGTAGTCTGGATTGTATTCTTTTATTTCTTAGCGGTTCTAGGTATATTGAAATACTATAATTTTTTGTAGCGTTTAAGTTGTAAAGAAAAAGTATATTATAATGTGGTAGAGCCTCTTATGAAATACATTTTAGAAAATAAGAATTAGAATTTCTTATGCTATAATTAAGTATTACATGAATTATTTGATATGTTTAATTATAGAGTTACAGAGTTTATAGAAAGAGGTTTCTTATGGCATCCGGCAGATCTGAAAAAGAGTTACAAGGGGTAACGATGTTAGGTCACAAGACCGATTACCCTACTGATTATGCACCACAGGTGTTAGAGGCGTTTGATAACAAACACCCTGAGAATGATTACTTCGTTAAATTTAACTGTCCTGAGTTCACTAGCTTGTGCCCTATGACAGGTCAACCAGACTTTGCGACCATTTACATTTCTTATGTACCAGATAAAAAAATGGTAGAGTCCAAGTCTTTGAAATTATACCTATTTAGTTTCCGCAATCATGGGGACTTTCACGAGGACTGCATCAACATCATCATGAAAGACCTCATCAAGTTGATGGATCCCAAGTATATCGAGGTATGGGGCAAGTTTACGCCGCGCGGTGGTTTGTCCATCGATCCATACGCAAACTACGGCAAGCCTGGTACAGAGTGGGAAAAGACGGCAAAAGAGCGCCTTCATTTCCATGACATGCAGCCTGAGCGCGTAGCATACCGTTAATATGGCATACGAATATTTAACAATGGTCACATCGTTCATAATGTTTTTTATGGTCGGTGTGACCTTGTCTATACACCCTGCGTCCATTATGGTAGGGACGAATACCTATATAGAATCACAAGGCAAATGGACCTGCTGGAACGGCTATATTATCTTTGTGTTGATTCTATTTGTTATGGACCTGTTCCTAACCAATGCTGTATATCTAGGATTTTACGATCTATACGGCAACCTTATGAACATAGGCCATCTCGATGTTAACTGTATGGATATTTTCTTTAGTGAAAGTTTCCAAGTTGTCGTAGCTATCCTGTTTTTGCTTGTGGTATTCCAAGTTTTGGGGCTTGTTGATGTCGCCCATGGTGAAAGAAATCTATCCTTTTACTACAGCCAATTAGAGGAAGGCAAAGAGCAGCCATCTTGGATGGAGCGATACCTAGAAGCTGAGAAGGGCTCGCTAGGAGCAAGTATAATAGGGCTCCTATACATGCTCTGGATGACCAAGCGGAGCATGTGGACATATATTATCTGCGTTGTATGGTTCAAGGTGTTAGCTATGCTAGTGAATGTACTGGTTTCACCCCTTATCAACCGCATTATGCATGAAAATAATGAGTTGTCTACGCATGTACTGCTAGATCCGTATGTTATTTCCTATGTAGTAGCAGGCTTCCTGTGGGGCCATGTAGCGTTGCATCATGATCTTAGTAAAATATCTGGTTTGGCCAAGAGCGTTGTTATATCCTTAGTTCCTCGCATTGCTGTCCTTGTGGGGGCCGTTCTCTTTATTGGATTGGCCCTAGCCATTATATTGGTGCCTATCACTTGGGATGTCGTGGTGAACGTGCTTACAAGTAAATAGATGAACCTAGTTATTTCCTGCGTTTTTGGGGCTTTAAAAGCTATTCTCATTCTCTTGACAATGAATTGATTCAGGTGTTAGAGTATGGTTGTATTAATCGGAATACATAAACGTTTATACCCAGTGTATAGTGAGTAACAAGGTGAAATACATATCGTCCTTGGGATATTCCTGAGGACGATTTTTATCATCTGTCACTAGAGGGAGGATCAGATGAGCATAGTAACAAATCAAACTACAGAACTTATCGGTAAAACGCCGGTATACCAATTACCGAATACAAATATTTATGTAAAACTTGAAAAATATAATGTAGGCGGTTCTGTGAAAGACCGTGCTGTACTTGGCATGTTGCAAGATGCTAAGGAAAAAGGACGCCTTCATGAGGATAGCATCATCGTCGAGGCTACCAGTGGCAATACAGGTATTGCTCTTGCCATGGTGGGCGCTATCTTACATATTAAAACTGTAATTATTATGCCTGAAAGCATGAGTAAAGAACGTCGTGAACTTATTAAGGCCTATGGTGCACAGCTCATCTTAACGCCTAAAGAAACAGGCATGAAGGGCGCTCTTGAACGAGCCAATGAAATCTTAGAAAAATATCCTAATGCTTTTACCTTGGGCCAATTTGTAAACCCTGCGAACCCAGATATGCATTACCGAACTACGGGCGCTGAAATCGTAGAACAAGTGCCGAATGTAGACGTATTTGTGGCAGGCATCGGTACAGGTGGTACTTTCACAGGTGTTACTAAACGATTGAAAGAACATAATCCAAATCTAAAAGCTATCGCTGTGGAACCAACTGGATCTCCAGCCATTACAGAGGGTAAGGGTGGTCCTCACAAAATTCAAGGGATTGGTGCAGGCTTTATTCCAGAGAACTTCGACCAAAGCTTGATGGACGGCGTACAAACTGTAAGCGATGAAGAAGCCTTTAGCGAGGTACAAACCTTCATGCGTGAAAGTGGTATTTCCATCGGGCTTTCAGCGGGGGCAGCCATCGTAGTGGCTAAGCGTATTGCTCGAGATATGCCAAATGCAAATATCGTCGTTATTGCGCCAGATGGGGTGGAAAAATACTTATCCCTATTGGACTTTGCAAATAATGAATACGTAAAGTAGCAGATTTCGGATAGATAAAATATCTTATGTATAGGAATACAGACCACATATGTTGTATACTATATATTATATATGAGTAGAGTTATTTGAGATGGAGTCACTATGATACAAGGTTTGCGCGAATTATGGGGCAAAATTCAATATAATATTAAGCGCGTAATGGATTCTGACCCAGCTGCAACAAGCGTTTTGATGGTCATTTGGACGTATCCTCATATTACGGCCTTATTCTGGCACTTCTTTGCGCACCGCCTCTATAAGGCGGGGTGGCCAACCTTGGCTCGTCGTGTGGCACTACATTCTCGACACGTAACGGGCATTGAAATCCATCCAGGCGCAACGATCGGCCGTGGCCTATTTATTGACCATGGTATGGGCGTTGTTATTGGTGAAACCGCCATCGTAGGTGATAATGTAACCTTATTCCATCAAGTAACATTAGGTGGTATGTCTTCTAAAAAGGTAAAACGCCATCCTACCATCGAAGACGAAGTACTCATCGGTACAGGCACAAAAATCTTAGGGGATATTACTATCGGGGCGCGCACAAAAATTGGTTGTAATCTCGTTATTAAACATGATATCCCTAAAGACATGGTTATCTTTGAAACGGATCCAGAAAATATGTATGTCCGTAAACCTCGTCGAACCAATAAGGGTGAGGTTGAGGAAAAGAAAATTCCTGATGATTACATCGAATACTATATTTAATGTAGGACTATAAAATACTATACAAGAATATAATATAGGCTGAAATGAACCTCTAACTATTAGGTAACTAGTAGTTAGAGGTTTTTTGAGTTCATCGAATCTATGTTGAAATAATACGATTGACAATGCCTTATTGGGTATGATATGATTACCCAGTAAAGCATGGAGGATTACTCAAGAGGCTGAAGAGGACGGTTTGCTAAATCGTTAGGGCGGGTTACCGTCGCTAGGGTTCGAATCCCTAATCCTCCGCCATGTAAAGACCTTACATCATCCGGTGTAAGGTCTTTTTGTTTCTTGTGGTTTAATTTTATGGGCCCTGTTATTGCAAGGATTCAGGTGAATCTAGGGTCTAATAGTTAGTGTTTTACACAGGTGTGTAAGGGTATAGAGTTGACGTATCACAAGGGGACTCATATAATAGATTGTATAAAATGTAATTTTAAGGAGACTCTTATGAATACAAAATATACACGTCAAATGAATGTTATTCGTCGCGCATTAGGGATTGGTGCATTGTGCCTCGTTGCGTCTGTAGGTTATAGCCATGCTGAAAGTATTGCCATTCCAAGCGCACGTCCTATGATTGATGGTATCGGTGCTGATGTAGAGACAATTAGTAGCTCTAGCAAAGCACAACATCATGTAAGTTCAGACGTGGTAACGCCGAATGATTGGACATATACGGCACTGCAAACACTTATCAAACATGGTGCTATTACAGATACACATGGTTTTGTCTTTGATGGTAATACAAGCTATACAAAAGATGAGCTCATGCCTCTTATCGATGAGGTGGTTACAAAACGTGAGCAAATGAACGACAATGATCGTCAATATGCGTTGCGTATTTACCAAGAAAACATGCGTGATGTAATGGATTATCGCATTGCTCGCGATAAGAAAGTTACCGAAGAGCGCCGCCAAAAATTAGACGCAAAACGTGCTGAAAAGGCTAAGAAATCTGGCAAGACGTACCAAGTGTCTCAAGAACAACAAGCAGCTCTTGATAAAGCTAATGATGACGTAGCAAAACCAGAAGAGCGTGCTTTAACAGACGAGCAAATCAAAGAAAAAATGAAGAAATTTAAAATTGATGACTCTCGCGTTAAGGTGAATAACGAAGTACGCATTCGTTACGCTGGTTCCAAGGATAAGAAGTCCAAAACAGATGCGCGCATGCAAACGGAGATGACCTTTACTCTATAACCCTTAATAAGGAGTTATAATGATTGACTTTTTAAAGAAACAGTTGTTTACGGTCCATCAAAACGGTAAGCAACAGGTAAGCGAGGCTTTTAAATTTATAGGGCCTGGCATTATCGTAACGGTCGGCTTTATCGACCCTGGCAACTGGGCAGCAAATCTAGCGGCTGGTGCCAGTTTTGGTTACGAACTTTTATGGGTAGTAACACTATCTACGATTATGCTCATTTTATTGCAGCATAATGTGGCTCATTTAGGCATTGTACGCGGTCAATGCTTATCAGAATGTGCTTATGAATTTTTACCGCGCTACGTGTCTCGCTTTGTACTTAGTACGGCAGGCATTGCAGCAGCAGCCACAGCGTTAGCTGAGTTTATCGGTGCCGCCATCGCTCTAAAAATGCTCTTTGGCATTCCTATCTTGATAGGCAGTATTCTGACCGCTGTTATTTGTACGGTTATGCTCATTACTAACTCCTATCGCAAGCTAGAGAGAATTATAGCCGGCTTTGTATCTCTCATTGCGTTGGCGTATCTCGTTGAGGTCAATATGGTTAATGTAGATTGGGCCGCCGCTGGAATTGGTTGGGTGAATCCGAAGATACCAAACGAGTCGATGCTCGTTATTTTGAGTATTTTAGGGGCTGTTATTATGCCTCACAACTTGTTCTTACATTCTGAAATCATCCAAAGTCGCCAGTTCAATACGCAGGATCCGACTATTATGAAACGCCAATTGCGCTACGAGTTTCTTGATACATTGTTCTCCATGGGTATTGGTTGGATGATTAACTCCGCTATGATTCTATTAGCAGCGGCTGTATTCTTCGCTCATGGCATCGAGGTTACGGAACTTGAACAAGCTGAGGCATTATTGAGACCTCTCATCGGTCCCGCAGCTGGTACTATCTTCGCGATAGCTTTGCTCTTTGCAGGCTTTGCATCATCGGCTACGGCAGGCATGGCAGGAGCGAGTATCTTTGCAGGTATGTTTGGTGAGTCTTACGATATGAAAGACTTCCATACTCGTTTAGGCTTGGCGTTAACCTACATTCCAGCATTGTTGCTGATTGTATTCGTTACTGACTCATTCCAAGCACTGTTGATTTCTCAAATGTTTTTGAGCTTGCAATTGCCGATTACTATCTTCTTGCAGCTCTTCATGACAAGTAGCCGCAAGGTGATGGGGGAATATGCGAACCGCACATTTACAAATGTGCTCTTATGGGGCATCGGTATCATCGTTACAGTTATGAATATTTACTTATTAATTGTGGGGTAAAGGGACCGCTTTGGCGGTCCTTTTCTATTTAGTCCTTTTTCCATTTATGTATCTATTATGTAAAAAGCGTATCTTAGAATACCCAAGAGGGGTATAAAGTATGGTACAATTAAGGGTAGTGTAATATCTGTTAGATTATATCTAGCAGTGTGATATATGGAAATTAGGAGGACCTAATGGCAAAGGAAGTTAAATTACAAGATGCAATGCAATCTGATTTTACTGCTGTAGTAAGCGACATTGCAGAGGAATTATTGGCACGCCTTAATATTGACGAGGACGGTTCTGTTATCGACATGTTCCAAACTGGTTCCTTTGATCCTTGGCAATTATTCGTATTCTTCGGTGCTTTAGAAAAAGCCCTCGTTGAGTACAGAACGGATAAGCGGAAGAAAACGGTTATCGTTCATGCACAACCAGAAGCTCTTCTTGGTATTGGCCACGTAGTAACACCTGTATCTACTATGCTTGAGCACGTGTTGATGTCTCGTTTGCACGACATGAGTGAAGGTCGATTAGAAACCGGTATACTTACTGTATCTGCGAAAAGCATCGATTACGAAGGTGTAAATCTTAAAGGTCGTCACGTAGTGATCGTATGTGATCTTGTGGACGAAGGTTCTGACTACCTCAAAGAATGCATTAAATTATGTAAAGAACTGAAAGCGAGCCACGTTGTGGCCGTACCTCTCATGTTGTGGAATCCGGAGTTGATTGACAATTTGACAGAGGAAACTATCAAGGCGGAATTATCCCATGAAAATCGTCCTCTCTCCTAGTAAGACAAAAACAATTACGAATGCTGCTAATAGCGATGGGTCAGTCAATCTTGCAGTTCGAGATGGACAATTTCAGCACTGCATCACAGGTGAAATCATAAAACATGTCCAAAGTCTCGATGTGACGGCTCTTGGTAAAGCTTTAAAACTAAAGGACGATAAGGCACAAGCGGTCTTTGAGTTTTATCAAGCTTTTGAGTCCCATCCAGTAGGTATCGCTTGTGAAAGCTACGATGGCATTGCTTTCAAATATTTAGACTGGCAGAACTTGTCTGATGAGGCCAAGGCCTTTGGTGAAAGCCACCTCGTTGTGATGTCTGCGTTGTACGGCGTCGTAGAGCCTACGATGGGCGTCCGCGATTATCGGCTCGATATGGTTGATAAGGTAGGTATTAATTTATACGATACGTGGCGGGAAGCTGTGGATGCATACTTTCACCAAGAAGATTGGATTTTAAATCTAGCGTCTAAAGAATATGCCAAAATGGTGAATCATCCAAAGGTGGTAACCGTTGAATTTTGGGAATTACGAGGCGATGCGTTTAAACAGATGAGTACATCCTCGAAAATGAGTCGCGGTGTGATGGCTCACGAATGTTTAACAAGACAAGTGAAACATGTGTGTGATTTGCCGCGCGAAGTTAATGGATTTACCTGTGTTACTGACATTGAATCCATTACCATACCAAGCGAATCGATGACGGTTCGTTATGAAAGGAAGTGATTATTTGCAAGTGCAAGACATTCTTGCGAAAGACCTCGTCGGCGATGAATGGTTGACCGAGGAAGAACTGAGATTTCTCATGTCTGTAACTGATGAAGAACAGTTGCAGTTAATATATAACAAGGCTTACGAAGTGAAAGCGAAATATGTAAAGCCTGTAGCGTATTATCGTGGCCTCATCGAGTTCTCGAACCGATGCATCAAAAACTGTAATTACTGCGGTATCCGTCGTGAAAATGATAAGACGGAACGCTTTGATATGAATCGTGAAGATATCATCAAGATGGCTCAATGGGCGTATGACCATGAATATGGTTCTATTACACTCCAATCTGGTGAACGCTGTGACGATATGTTCGTCGATTATGTGGTAGATCTCATTCGCGATATTAAGGCCATCGGCGATGGCTCTCTAGGCATTACGATGTGCGTAGGAGAACAAAGCGAAGAGGCGTACCGCCGCATGCGTGAAGCTGGTGCGAGCCGCTACCTATTGCGTATTGAAACTACAAATAAAGAACTATATCACAAAATTCATCCTCAAGATGAATTACACTCCTTTGAAACGCGCGTTGAATGTTTGCGTCGTTTGCGCCGCGTAGGCTTCCAAGTAGGTACGGGCGTTATGATTGGTTTACCAGGTCAAACTGAGGAAGACCTTGTAAATGATATCTTGTTCTATCGCGACATGGATATCGACATGATTGGTATGGGACCTTATGTAGTACATCACGATACGCCGCTAGGCCAAGAGGCTCTAGCGATGGGCATCGATGATGAAGCAGGCAAGCTCCACCGCGTTCAACTAGGCCTTAAGATGATTGCCTTGACTCGCTTATTCTTGAAAGACGTAAACATTGCGGCTACAACGGCTCTACAAGCGCTTGATAAACTGGGCCGTGAAAAAGGCCTTGCAGCAGGCGCAAATATTTTGATGCCTATCATTACGATTCCTGAACACCGGGCAAAATACCTGCTATACGATAACAAACCTTGCGTAGATGATAATGCAGATAAATGTAAAGACTGCTTAACGCGTCGCGTAATGTCTATCGGTGATACCGTTGGCTGGAAGCAAAATGGTGACTCCAAACACTACGGTAAGCGGACGGGGAAATTTTAGCTTTATAGAGTCCTCTTTTTTCGAGAAATTTTTTCGGAAAAAGAGGACTTTTCTATTATGGTGTCGAAATGTATTAGCAAAAGCCGTAATTTGCCAATAAGGAGGCGATTCCGATGAAAGAGTACAGTAGTGATAAAATTAGAAACGTTGCTGTTGTTTCCCACGATGGTGCAGGTAAAACAGCTCTTGTTGAATCCTTGTTGTTAACCTCTGGTGCGGTTGATTTCGTAGGTAAAGGTCAAGATAATAAACATATTATGGACTTTGAACCGGAAGAAATTAAACGTAACGTAACTATCCAGTTGGGCATGGCTCCATGTGAGTGGCATGACCATAAGGTTAATTTCGTAGACACTCCAGGTTACAATGAATTCCATGGCGAAGTTCGTGCCGCTTTGCGTGCGTGTGATGGTATGTTGATGGTACTATCTGCCACATCTGGTGTAGAAACTGACACAGTTCGCGCATGGGATTATGCAGTTGAATTACAAATGCCACGCATGGCATTTATCAATAAAATGGATGTAGATGGTGCCGATTTCTTCGGTACTATTGAAAGAATGCGGGAATTATTTGGCAAAGGCATCATGCCGTTGCAGATTCCTATCGGTGAAGGCGCCAACTTTGAAGGCGTCGTAGACGTAGCTAAAATGACTGCGTTTACTTATAAGGACGGCCAACCAACTGAAATCGCTGTACCAGCTCACCTTATGGAAAAGGCTCAAGAAATTCGGGAATTAACCGTAGAAGCCGCGGCTGAAGGTAGCGATGAATTGTTGGAAAAATATTTAGAAGGCGAAGAATTATCCTTAGATGAAATTCGCCAAGGCTTGCGTGAAGGTATGATTAGTGGCCGTGTGTGCCCAATCATGTGTGGTAGTGCCACATCTCGTATTGGCTTAGATCAAGTATTGGATCGTATGATCCGTTACATGCCAGATGCAACTAAAAAGGTTATGACCGCAACTGATGCAGAAACTGGCGAACAACGGGCAATACATGTAGATAAACCATTAACTGCATTCGTATTCAAAACGTTGTTAGACCCATTCGCAGGCAAACAAAGCTTTGTACGTATCTTCTCTGGTGAACTCAAAGAAGGCGATCGCCTCTTTGATGTAAATCAAGGGGTAGAAGAAAAATGGGGCAAGATGGTTACCCTTATCGGGAAGCAACAAATCCCTGTATCTTCTGCTAAAGCTGGCGATATCGTAGTGATACCGAAATTGGCTAATGCTAAGACTGGAGATACATTAACTGCTCCTGACTTTAAAGTAACATACGATGCTATCCGCTTCCCTCAACCTCTATACACAGTGGCATTGGAACCTGTGAAAAAAGGTGAGGAGGAAAAATTAGCTGGTGCTGTTCTAAAAGTTGCAGAAGAAGATCCTACTTGTGTGGTAGTGAAAAATGCTGAGGCCCGCCAATTACAAATCGATTGTATGGGCGAGGTTCATCTCGAGCATATTCTCAATAAAATGGACCGCAAATACGGCGTACAAGCTAAACTTGTGACTCCATACATTCCATACCGCGAAACTATCAAAGGCTCCGCTGAAACCGAGTCTAAATATAAAAAACAAAGTGGCGGTCATGGTCAATATGGTCACGTTAAGATTCAAGTGGACCCATTATACGATGGAAGCGAATTTGCATTCGTAGACAAAATCTTTGGTGGTGCTGTACCTAAACAATACATACCAGCAGTGGAAAAGGGTGCCAAAGAAACCCTAGATAAAGGCTTAATTGCGGGATATCCTATGATTGGCGTGCAAGTGACACTCTTGGATGGATCTTACCATAGTGTAGACTCCTCAGAGTTAGCATTTAAAGTAGCTACGTCACAGGCTATCAAGGATGTAATTCCTAAGGCGAAACCAGTCCTATTAGAACCAATCTATGAAGTTAACGTGTTTGCACCAGATGCTTTCATGGGCGACATCATGGGTGATTTAAATAGCCGTCGAGGTCGTGTATTAGGCATGGAACAAAGTGAAAGAACAGGTATTTCTGTTGTTAAAGCGCAAGTACCATTGGCTGAAATGGCCGATTATGTGACTGCATTGCGCTCCATCACTCAAGGACAAGGCGTATTTAATCGTCAGTTCTATACTTATGAAGAGGTTCCACATAAGCAAGCGGAAGAAATTATCGCTGCTCATAAAACTCAAGAATAATGTAAGACCATGTCCACATACTGTATGTAATACAGTTAGAATCACTACAACTGAATAGACAATTGCATAATGAACAATTTCATAACATAACAATTGACGAAAGTCATAAATCTGAATAGTATTTTACATTAGCCCTCCATATATGTAGCGTATGGAGGGCTTTTACTAGTTCTTTGTGTACATATGTGCTAACATAGAGAGTAAATATAATGACAACCGTAAGCTTACAATATAAATATGTATTTACTATATAAATATGTGCTTGCTATATAAATTGATAGTGTGAAAGGATCGTATATGTTTTTCTCTAGTATTACTGTAGATTACACAAAAATGGGCTATCCTAAAGCCATTGTACGGGCTTTGGATTTCTTGAAAAATACAGATTTAAAAGCATTGCCTGGTGGTCGTCATGCCATTGAAGGGGACATGATGTACGCCAATGTAGACGATGTAGAAACAAAATTATTTGAAGCTACAAAACCTGAGTCTCATCTCAATTATGTAGATGTTCAATTCATGGTAGATGGGGAAGAAAATATGGGCTTTTTTGTAGATAAAGGCCTCGTAAAACCTGTAGAGTCTTATCCAGATCGGGATTGTTATTTTTACCCAAATGAAGCTGTCGATGAAGGCCGAATCCATTGTCCAGAAGGGTACTATACAGTATTCTTTCCGTCCGATATCCATCGCGCGCTAATTGCTGTAAACGATAAGCCTATTAAAATCCGCAAGGTCGTTGTAAAGGTTCATGTATCCTTGCTCGGAGAGTAATATGAATCAATATCATGTTATTGGTATTTTCTTAACACTGCTAGGTGCAGTTTTGTGGGGCGTATCGGGCACAGCCGTCCAGTTTCTCGGTAACTATCGAGGGATGAATCTTGAGTGGCTTGTGACATCTCGACTTTTACTAGCTGGTATGTTAACAGTATTATATGCAGGTTTTACACAAGGTCTGTCTATCTTTGATGTTTTTAAAAATCGTCGAGACTTACTGCAACTTCTTATTTTTGGTATCTTTGGGATGGGCATGTGTCAGTATACCTACTTCCATGCTATTCTTATCGCCGGTTCTGGCATCGCTACGGTCCTCCAATACTTGGCGCCGTCTATGATTATTATCTACGTATTTATGCGCTATGGTAAACGACCGTCTAGGGGCGAAATTATTTCTGTTATTTTGGCACTAGTTGGTACCATTTGTCTTATGGGCAATGAAGGTGGTATTTCTCTTGAAAGTATCCGCTTTGATGTGCTTGCATGGGGCACTTTATCTGCAGTAGGTGTAGCAGTCTATAGCTTGGCACCAGTTAGCTTATTGCCAAAGTACGGTACCTTGCCGACAGTAGGCTTTGGTATGATTTTAAGCGGTGTTGTGGCGGCGATTTTGTTCCACCAGCCAAACTCCTTTGCCCTATGGGATGAATGGACGGTCTTTGGTTACTTTTGCGTTATCTTCTTAGGTACTATCGTATCCTTTAATGCGTACCTAGAAGGGGTTAAACGCATTGGCGCCGTTCCAGGATCCATCTTATCATCTATTGAACCAATTTCAGCGGCCTTCTTTGGATGGGCTTTTTTAGATAATCAATTTAGCATGCTAGGGTTAATTGGCATGGCCATGATTATTGCTACCGTTATTATTATTGCTTTAGAAAAAAGAGGGTAGTGAAAGTATTCGTCATGGGAGGGGCCTATGGAGGAAAAACAATGGAAGGGCATGGGCCTTGCCATTATGGGAGCTCTGTTTTGGGGGCTTTCAGGCACATCTGTACAATTTCTTGAAAGTGCAAAGCACATTAATGTAGAGTGGTTACTAGAGGCGCGTTTGCTTATAGCAGGGATCTTAACCATTGTATTAGCCTATGTACAAGAGGGGAAGCGTATTTTCTCTATCTTTAAAGAGCCAAAAGACATAGGAAAGCTACTGATTTTTGGCATATTAGGGATTGCCTTAGCACAGTATACATACTTTAGAGCCATCGCTATTTCTGGGGTTGGGGTGGCTACGGTGCTTCAATATGTAGCACCGACGATGATTATTATTTACCTATTCTTACGGTATTTTAAAAAGCCATCTATACCAGAGCTATTTTGTATTGTACTTGCTATGGTTGGTACCGTTTGTATTGTCATGCAAGAAGGCTTAGATTTATCGTCCTTCAACGAAGAAGCTTTGTTCTGGGGACTCGTATCGGCGGCTAGCATTTGTGTCTATACATTACAGCCCATTGAGCTTTTAAAAACATATGGTACTACGTCTATAGTTGGTTTTGCCATGTTTATCTGCGGTATCTTATCTGTTGCTATGTTCCAACAATTTGAATCTGAAGCGATTTGGGACGGTATGACGTGGCTTGGGTTGTTTGCCATCATCATACTTGGTACAGTAGTATCCTTTAATGCCTATATGGAAGGGGTAAGGCTCATTGGGGCCGTACAAGGGTCTATACTTTCATCCTTAGAACCGATATCCGCTGCCTTATTTGGATGGGCGTTGCTGGGGAATGAATTTACCCTCATCGGCATCTTTGGTATGATCTGTATCATTGCCACTGTGTTTATCATTGCTTGGGATCGGCAACGACAAATCAAACGAGAAGTACTGGAAAAACTGAATAAAACAGAAATTAATTAGAGAAATAAAGACACATATACCATGAGATAATTCTCGTGATATATGTGTCTTTTTGTTCTATAAAATATGATATTCTAAGAGCGTTTCAAAAAATAATTTCACTCTTTGTAACTCTGTTATATAGCATAATCCATGCATATATTGTATACATGACCTATTTAGTTGACTATTTATCTATCTATTCATATAGTTAATATATAAGTACTAATTAATTTTTAGGAGGGTCCTATGTCTGTAAAAGATTTTGTACAACAACGACGTGATGAGTTTATCGCTATGCGTCGTGATTTTCATATGTATCCAGAGCCAGCTTGGCTTGAATATCGTTCTGCTGCTAAAGTTGCTGAAAAGTTAATTACTTTGGGTTATGATGTAGCACTTGGCGCAGATGTACTCGATTTAGATTCTCGTATGGGTTTACCTAGTGAAGATGTTATGAAAGCAGCAATGGCTCGTGCCATGGATGAAGGTGCAGATCCTGAGCTAGTAGAGAAAATGGGCTATGGTAAAACAGCTATCGTAGCCACTATGAAGTTTAGTGATGATGGCCCTGTAGTGGCATTCCGTGCAGATATGGATTCTAATGATGTCATCGAATCTAAAGAACTTAACCATATTCCTGCTAAGAATGGTTTCCGTTCTCGCCACGATAAAGCTATGCATGCTTGTGGCCATGATACACATATGACAATGGGCCTTGGCCTTGCTGAATATATTGCTACCCATAAGGATGGATTGAAAGGTACTATTAAACTTATCTTCCAACCAGCAGAGGAAGGCGTACGCGGTGCTAAAGCGATGGTAGAGGCAGGTGTAGTAGATGATGTAGACTTGATGTTCGGTATGCATATCGGATTTAATGAAACGTTATCTAATTGCTTTGCTTGTAGTGACCATGGCTTCTTAGCAACTACAAAACTTGATGCTGTGTTCCATGGCTATTCTGCTCATGCTGGCGGTTCTCCAGAAAAAGCACAAAATGCCATGCTCGCAGGCTGTACAGCTGTGCTTAACTTACAAGCTATTGCCCGCCATAGTCAAGGTGCTTCTCGTATGAATGTAGGCGTTTTTGAAAGTGGTACAGGTCGCAATGTAACTCCTGATGTAGCCGTACTTAAACTTGAAACACGCGGTGCTACTACAGAAATCAATGATTACATGATTGAACGCACTAAGACTATTATTAAAGCCGCTGCAGAAATGCATGATTGTACTTTTGAAATTACAAAACAAGGTGAAACACCAGCGGGTCGTATTAGCGATGATTTAGCTCGTGAGGTACAATCCATCATTGAACCATTAGGTATTTTTAAAGAAGTACCATTTGATTACAGCGGTGGTGGCAGTGAAGATTGTGCGTACTTCTTGAACCGTGTTATTGATCGTGGCGGTCGAGCAACCTATATGGTATTGGGCTCTGCTATTAAAGCACCGCATCATAATCCGCTCTTTGATATCGATGAAGAAGATATGTTAAACGGCATTGTTGCATTAGGTACAATTGCAACTCACTATTTAAAATAGGATGTATTGACTGAGATATTGCGATGTATTTATCGAAACTATAGGTGCATGCCCCTATAGATGTATGCATCGCAATATGGGAATCAGATTGTGAGGTGTTATATGATTCAACGAGAGCGATTAGCCAAGGATTTTGAAGCTATGGCACAGTTGACATCACCTGGTGAAGGCATTAATCGTCTTGCTTTCACCGATGCAGACTGGGCAGGTCGTCAATACATTATGGATCGCATGATTGATGCGGGACTCATTGTTGAAACGGATGGATTTGGCAATGTCATTGGCTATAAGCTTGGTAAGAATCCAGAATTACCAGTAGTCATGGTGGGCTCTCATACGGATAGTGTGCCTAATGGGGGCAATTATGATGGTGTTGTCGGCGTGTTGTCTGCTATCGAAGCCGTGCGTAGCATGACAGAGGATCAGTTTGAACATGACCATACCATTGCAGTAGTGGACTTTATGTGCGAAGAGTCTAGTCGCTTTGGAGCTGCCACTTTAGGTAGTAAGGCGATGCGCGGTGAATTGACCTTGAAAGATTTACATCGCTTAGTAGATAAACAAGGTACTTCCTTGTATGAGGCTTTGAAAGGTCGCAACTTAAATCCTGACGACATTGAACAGGTGGAATATAAGAGACCTGTAAAGTCTTTCACAGAAATTCATATTGAACAAGGTAAGGTACTAGAGCACGAAGCAAAACCTATAGGAGTGGTAACTGGTATTGCGGCACCAGAGCGGTTCTATGTGACCATTCGTGGTAATGCAGATCATAGTGGTGCTACACCGATGAACTTGCGTCATGATGCGCTCTGTGGGGCTTCAAAAATTATCCTCGGTATTGAGGAGATTGCATCCATGCAAGAAGAGCCTCCAGTAGTTGGTACAGTCGGTGTTGTAGAGGTTACGCCAGGGGCGATGAATGTCATTCCTGGTGCGGTGAAACTAGGTGTAGATATCCGTAGTATTTCTAAGGTGGCCCGTGATTCTGTAGTCACTCTTATTAAGGAATTTATTGATGTTATTGCAGAGAAACGAGGCTTATCCTATACGATTGAGCCTATTGCACAAGATCATCCAGTAGCGATGCATCCTGCTATGATTCGAGAAATTGAAGGGGCTGTTAAGTCCGTCGGTGTAGACTATATGACTATGCCAAGTGGTGCTGGTCATGATGCTATGCACTGGGCTGATGATGTGCCAACAGGAATGATCTTTATTCCATGCCGTGAAGGTATCAGTCATAATCCGGCTGAATTTGCAGATATGGATGACATCGTTACGGGTGCTAAGGTATTGGATACAGTGCTTAGAAAACTTAGCTTAGAAAGTACTAAACTGAATTAGGTAGTACTAAACTGAATTAGGTAGTACTAAACTGAATTAGGTAGTACTAAACTTAATTAGATTGAGTACTGTGAAATATGTTATGTACATATAATCTAGTTAGATGTGTATTAACTAGCTAGGGCCGTATATTTTACTTGGTTAGAAGGGTGTATTTCGTGTAATAGAATTAGCAGTGAATACTTGCGATTGGCAGGGAATACACAGATTGGAGAGATTATGGTTATTGCAGGTATTGTTATCGTAGTAGCGACCTTTATCGCTATTATTAAACAGTATGAAACGCGGCTCGTGTTATTATTGTCGGGCCTTTTGATGTGCTTTATTGGTGGACAGCTTGGTGCGGGTACAACGGCCTTTGTAAAAGAACTTACAAATCCAGGCCTTGTGCCGACAATTTGTACTGTTCTTGGTTTTAGTTATGTTATGGAATATACAAAATGTACAGAACATATGGTGTATTTCATCTCTGCTGGACTTAAGAAGATGACTAAAATCATCATCCCTGGCGCAGTTATTATTACGTTCTTAATCAACATTGCGTTGCCTACAGCGGCAGGCTGTGCGGCGGCGGTAGGTGCTCTATTAATCCCAGCGCTCATTCGCTCTGGTGTACATCCAGCAATGGCGGGTTCTGCTATTTTCCTAGGTACTTGGGGTAGCTCTTTGAGCCCAGGCCTTATGTTTAACCCTCAAGTGGCACAACTAGCGGGTGTAGATGTAATGACGGTTATTGCAAGCTTCTCCATGCAAGCCATGATTGGTATCGTAGTAGCCGCAATTTTACTGAATATCGTAGCTATTGTTAAGAAAGAGCATACAGGGTATGTGATGAAAAATGATACTACTGAGGACAGTAAAGAGTTTAAAGTAAATTATCTTTATGCTATTATCCCTATTATTCCACTTGTATTGCTTGTACTCGGCAGTAAACAAGTGGCGGTAATTCCAGAAGTTTCTGTGCCTGTATCTATGCTCATCGGCACAGCCATTGGTATCGTAGCAGTTCGTCCTAATGTAACAGAAGCGGTGAAGAAGTTCTTCCGCGGTACTGGTGATGGTATGTGTGATGTAGTAGGCCTTATGGCTGCTGCTGCATGTTTTACAGCTGGTATGCAACTCATCGGTCTTACGAGTGCTCTTATTGATGGCATGAAGAACTCTCAACAAATCGCTCAAATTGGCGCGGCCTTTGGTCCGTTCTTGTTGGCTGTTATCTCTGGTTCTGGTAATGCAGCAGCCCTTGCCTTTAATGGTGCTGTAACACCACACGCAGCAGACTTCGGCTATGGTATTATAGAACTTGGCTCCATGGCACAAATCGGTGCAGGTATCGGTCGTAGCATGAGTCCTGTAGCAGGTGCCGGTATCATCGTCGCAGGGATTGCTGGAATCAATCCTATGGAAATGGCAAAACGTAATGCTGTGCCATGTATCATTGCTACAGTTGTGATTATGCTATTGTTACTCTAGTCTGAGATATATTGATTGTGTAATAGTAGAGACATTATTTTATAAAAGCAATTATAAAAGAAAAACTTTCATAAAAGAAAACCCGTCATGATCATCGTCATGACGGGTTCTTTTTTATGCTGAGGTACAAGGTATAAGTAAAATTTATGGATACTAAAGAAAAGAGCAATTTGTTTTTATTGCACTTTCATAATATATTATATGTATTAAAGGAATATATACTATACCTTTGTGACAGCCCAGGTTTTCATAAATGAGTAAAAAGCCTGTACTGGTTTGGACTCAAGGGCACTATGACGGGTGTACATCCATGTATCACGAGTCATGATGTGACCATCAAGATCCTTCAAGGTTTCCTTAAATAGGTTAGGGTAATCGTTACCACAGCTTTGGGTGAGGATGGTGAAACCAAGCCCTTGGTTGACGAGCTTCATACAGGTATCGATGTCGTTCACCTCGATGGTGCGCATCGGTGGTTGTGAGTAGTGAGAATACCACCAATCATCTATGGTTTGCTGTAAATTCGGATCTGTTTGATAGTGAATATAGGGCAGACGAGGTAAGTCCTCTACGGCACAAGGCGTTTTGTTAAAGAAGCAGAATGGTTCAGACCAAATATGCTCTTTCGATTCTGTCCAAGTGTGAGCACCGCGGATGATGGCAGCATGTAGGCGACCTTCAAGGAAGTCATGGTACAGCTTATAGCTAAGTCCCGTATACATGATGATATCAATGTGGGGATACGCCTCTTTAAAGGTGGATAAGATATGGGGAATGTGATACTTGGCGAATACATTTGAGCATCCTAGGTTTAATGTACCCCGTGGTTCACTACCCATAGCTAATAGCTCTTGGCGCACCGAAGTATAGGAATTGAGCAAATCTTCGGCGTACCGCACAAGGCGTTGACCTTGATAGGTAAACTCTACACCACGAGCTTGTCGGTTGATGATAGGACAGTTAAATTCCTTTTCTAATTTTTTTATTCGTTCACTCAATGCCGGTTGCGTCATAAATAGACGACGTGCCGCATAAGTAATATTATTTTCCTCTGCTAAGGTTTTTAAAATTGTACAATCTTTCGTGTCCATAAACTCTCCTTTACATATGTATTATTGTACTCTATCCCGTAGAGTTGGTACAGATGAGGGACGGCTAGGGCTATACAGATTAGATATAACTAAAGACTAGTTACATGTAAGAGGAATGTAACTTTCATCCATAAACATGGTGAAAGTATAGTGTTTGTAAAGGTTTACACATGCCTGAAAGTAATAAAGGAGCAAGTTATGGTTGAGTTAATTCCAAATGGTGTATTTTTATATCATGGTACGGATATCGTTCCTGCAGATTCTAGTGCAGCCCTTGATCAGCAAGAAGTTTTTAATAAAGAGCGCGCCTATAAGGAAACGATGGCGTACCGTATTTTAATGGACCACCAACAACATGAAGGGGATGAAGATTTACGCATCAAATTCGATGCTTTAACATCTCACGATATCACCTATGTTGGCATTATCCAAACGGCTATTGCCAGTGGTCTAGATAAATTCCCAATTCCTTATATTTTGACAAACTGTCATAACAGTTTAGCCGCTGTAGGGGGCACAATTAATGAAGACGATCATGTGTTTGGCTTATCCGCAGTACAACGTTTCGGCGGCGTCTATGTACCACCTCATCTTGCCGTTATTCACCAATATATGCGTGAAACGATGGCAGGTTGCGGCAAAATGATCCTCGGCTCCGATAGCCATACTCGTTATGGTGCGCTTGGTACTATGGCGATTGGTGAAGGCGGTCCAGAGCTTGTAAAACAATTGCTCGGTCGTACCTATGATGTACAACGTCCAGAGGTTATCGCGATTTACCTGGATGGTAAACCTAAACACGGCGTAGGTCCACAAGACGTGGCTCTCGCTATTGAAAAAGCTGTATTTGCGAATGGGTTCGTAAAAAATAAAGTAATGGAATTCGTAGGCCCTGGTATTGAACACCTATCCATGGACTTCCGTAACGGCATCGATGTAATGACTACTGAGACTACATGTCTTACAACAATCTGGAGAACAGATAGCCATACAAAAGAATTCTTAACCCTTCATGGTCGCGGTGATGCGTATAAAGAGCTTAACCCTGGCGATGTGGCTTACTATGATGGCCTTGTAAAGGTTGATCTTGGCGCAGTGGAAAGCATGATTGCTATGCCATTCCATCCAAGTAATGTATATACTATTAAAGAAATCAACGAAGGCGGTCGCGATTTATTAGCGGAAATCGAACGTCAAGCGGTTGAGCAATTAGATAATAAATCCTTGTCCTTGCAATTGCCTGAAAAACACTTTGACGGCAAATTACACTTAGATCAAGGTATCATCGTTGGTTGTTCTGGCGGTTTGTATGAAAATATCATGCAAGCGGCCAATATCGTACGCGGTAAGAGCGTAGGCTCCGGTCGTTTCGCTTTCAGTGTATATCCTTCTAGCCAACCAATTTATTTAGAGCTTATGAAAAATGGTGCTCTCGTTGACCTTATGAGTGCTGGTGCCATCGTGCGTACAGCCTTCTGTGGTCCTTGCTTCGGCGCAGGCGATACACCTAATAATACGGGCCTCAGCGGTCGTCATGCGACACGTAACTTCCCAAATCGTGAAGGGTCTAAACCAGGGAATGGTCAAATCTCTTCCGTTGCACTGTTAGACGCCCGTTCTGTAGCGGCTACGGCTATTAATGGTGGTGCGTTAACGGCGGCTACTGATATCGAATATGATGATGCGGTGCCAGCTTACCACTATGATGATAAACCTTATGAAAGCAAGGTATATAATGGCTTTAACGAACCTAATAAAGATACTGAGCTCGTGTATGGTCCATCTATCAAACCATGGCCTTCTATCGAAGCATTGACACCAAATGTATTGCTCAAAGTAGCAGCTTATATCGACGATCCTGTAACGACTACAGATGAGTTGATTCCATCTGGTGAAACATCTTCCTTCCGTTCTGACCCATATGCATTGTCTGAGTTTGCTTTGAGCCGTAAGGTTCCTGAGTATGTAGGTCGTGCGAAAGTCGTTCGCGATTGGGAAAAATCTCGTCAAGAAGGTGAAAGTGCAGCCGATTTAGTAACTGCCTATGAAGAGGTAAAACAAGCGCTTGGTCTTACAGATTCCGTAGAGGATATGGCTAAATCTACAGCCGTTTCCAGTATGGTGTACGCTAATCGCCCTGGCGATGGCTCTGCTCGTGAACAAGCAGCATCCTGCCAACGCGTATTGGGTGGTGGTGCTAATATTGCTATTGAATATGCTACAAAACGTTATCGCAGCAATGTTATTAACTGGGGCATGTTGCCGTTCGTAACTAGCGAAGAAGACTCCAAAACTATGGCAGTAGGCGACTATGTATATGTGCCAAATGTGCGTGACCAATTATTCTCTGACTCCGATGATTACAAAGCATATGTTATCAGCGGTGGCGTGAAGAAAGCAGAGATTACATTGCATTTAGGTCATCTCAGCGATGAAGAAAAAGATATTATCGCAGCAGGTTGTCTCATCAACTACTATGCAAATAGTAAAGCGTAAGTGGTGAACATAAAGGAGTACATTATGAACGGGTATAAAGAAATTCCTGTTACCTATATGCGCGGTGGTACTAGTAAAGGGGCGTATCTGTTAAAAGATACGCTTCCCACTGATCCAGCTGCACGAGACCGTATGATTTTAGATTTATATGGTTCTCCTGATGCACGTCAAATTAATGGTATTGGTGGTGCCGATCCATTGACGAGCAAGGTAGCTATCGTAAATCCTTCTGACCGCGATGATGCAGATGTCGACTACACCTTTGGGTATGTAGGCATCGCTGATGCGGTAGTGGATTATGAAGGTAACTGTGGCAATATTTCTGCTGGTGCAGGGGTATTTGCTATTATGGAAGGCTTTGTGAAAGCTGTAGAACCAGAAACAGTAGTTCGTATCTTTAACACGAATACAAATAAGGTGATTGAAGCGCATGTGCCAGTTCGAGATGGCAAGCCTGTTATTGACGGTGATTTTGCTATCGACGGTGTACCTGGTACAGGTGCTCGTATTACATTATATTTCTTGGAGCCAGGTGGTTCTAAGACGGGTAAGCTACTACCAACAGGGAATGTACAAGACACGATTACATTGGCTGATGGTCGCACAATCCAAGTCAGTCTCGTAGACGCAGCTAATCCAGCTGTCTTTGTAAAGGCTACGGACCTTGGTTATGAAGGTACGGAATTACCGGCTTTCACAGAAACGGATGGCGGTGTATTACTCAATACACTTGAAGATATTCGTACTACTGCGGCTGTGATGATGGACCTTGCTCCATCTAAAGAGGCTGTGAGTCCTGCAGTTCCAAAGGTTTGCATGGTGTCTGCACCACAAACCTACGTGGCAAGCGATGGTCGAACTATCAAGGGGAATAGCATAGACATTGTAGCCCGTACAAAGGCACTAGCTGTAATGCATAAAGCGTATGCTGTTACAGGTGGTATTTGTACAGCTACGGCAGCGCTTATTACGGGTACTGTGGCAAACGAAGTAGTGAGCGAACGTGCTAAGGAAACAAATCGCGTTACTTTAGCGCATCCATCAGGGAAATTTGATTTCGAAATATGCTTGACCCATGATAATGGTTGGCATGTGGAGAAGGCGGGCGTCGCTAGAACAGCGCGACCGATCATGAAAGGCATAGCTTATGTTAAAGGAGAGTAAGAATGAATAAGCTACTTAAAATTGCAATTATGTTTGCCATTCCTCTGTCAATGTGGTTCATTACACCGCCAGAAGGTTTGAGCGTTGAAGCTTGGTGACTATTAGGTTTCTATTTAATGGCTATCGTTGGTCTTGTTGTTAAACCTTGGCCAGCACCAATTATCTTGTTATTATCTATTGCAGGTTCTGCAATTTTCTTGAATGCTACGAAAAACGTATTGTCTGGTTATGCATCTACAACCGTATGGTTAGTATTCGCTGCGTTCTCCCTCAGTGTGGCGTTCGTAAAAACAGGCCTAGGCCGTCGTATTGCCTATCTATTGATTAAATCTTTAGGTCACACTACATTGCGTCTTGGCTATGTAACTGCTTTATTAGATTTGGTTATTTCCCCAGTAACACCGTCCAACACAGCACGTTGTGGTGGTATCGTGTTCCCAATCATGAACTCTGTAGCAAAAGCTTTGGGGTCTGAGCCTGGTGAAACCGCTAAAAAAGCTGGTTCTTACCTCATGGTTAACACATACATGGTTACTAAGGTAACAAGCTTCATGTTCGCTACAGCAATGGCACCAAACTTATTGGCTGCTGACTACATGAACAAAATCCTCGGTGTAGATCTCGACTGGGGACTATGGGCATTAGCGCTCGGAGTACCAGGTCTTGTAATGCTTCTCATTACACCTGCTTTGGTATATTACTTAGACAAACCATCTATTCAACACATCGACTCTCACGCGATTGCTGATGAAGGTTTAAAAGAACTAGGACCTATGTCTGGTCGGGAAAAATCTCTCATCGTTATCTTTATTCTTGCCTTAGTGGGTTGGGCATTACCATCCATTTTGATGAAAGGCTTTGGTATTAAATTCTCTCTTGATGCAACAGCAGTAGCTATTACAGCCATGGTAGCAGCGCTTATAACAGGCACAATCAAATGGGAAGATATGCTTGAATCAAAAGGTGCTTGGAATACGTTGATCTGGTTCGGTGGTATCATCGGCATGTCCAGTGCGTTGACCAAGGTTAAATTCTTTGAATGGCTAGCTGATTTTATGGGTACACACTTCAGCTTCGGCGACAACCCGATGATGGCTCTAATTATCATAGGCGCTCTCAGTATCGCTGTTCGTTACTTGTTCGCCTCTGGTAGTGCCTACGTTGTAGCCATGCTTCCAGTATTCCTTACTGTAGGTAAAGTGGCGGGCGTAAATCCAATGGCCTTGTCCTTGTTATTAGCTGCTACAAACTCCTACGGTGGTGCGTTGACCCACTACGGTGGTGCAGCGGCTCCGATTGTATTTGGTGCAGGTTACAACACAGTTAAAAACTGGTGGGTTATCGGCGGTATCTTCGCTATCGTGTGCTTCATCGTAAACCTTACAGTAGGCTACGCATGGTGGGAAATCATCGGTATCCTATAATACCTAACTAAAGACAATAAACTAGAGAATATAGTTATTCTATACCTATAGAATGATTATCCCCTAGGTAGTGAAAGTTTTCAGACTTTCACAAAACAACATAATAAAAGATATAAAAGAACATAATAAAAGATATAAAAGAACATAATAAAAGAGCTGTCCTAGAATCCATCTGAATTCTTGGGACAGCTTTTTCGGGTTATTTTAATTTTGATGCAACCCATAGGGCGGCGCCGATAAAGGTAAGGCCACATGCCCAGAAAAGGGTTGTGAAGCCAAATTGAGCGGCTACGATGGAGCCACCAAAGGAGCCTAGGAAGTAACCCATAAACAAACAAGATTGATTGTACGAGAATACTTGGCCCGTATATTCCTTAGGTGTTTTTGATGCTAAATAGGTATTAAGGGCTGGTAACATACCACCAAGCCCAAAACCTTGTAAGAAACGGATAAACCCGAGTACATACACAGAGTCCACATAGGCTTGCGGTATATTGAGCAGACCTACATAGATCATGGAGTAGATGAGTACCTTTCTAGGGCCTATGCGGTCTACTAATTTTCCGAGTGGAGAGCTACTAAAGAACTGGGCGATACCCATGGCGGAGAATACAGCACCAGATATGAAGGCTATATTTTCCGTATTGCTTGGTAGCATTCCTTTAATGTAAACCGTCATAATAGGGGAAATGGCGGTCACCGAAATGGCATACAAGAAGGAGGCTGTAGATAAAGCGACTAAACTAGAAAACTCTGGTAAGTGAGCTTTTAGATTTCTAAAAGTTTGCTTTTCTACAAGCGGCTTTGGAACATAGTTTTCATGTACTAGCATAGCCGTTAAGCCAAAGGAGATAAGCATAAGGGCCCCGATGATAAAGAAGTCATTTCGAATGCCTACTACATCACTGAGATACCCACCTACAAGGGGACCTGCTAGTGAGCCAGCAAGGTTAAAAGAGGCAATAATCCCTAGTGCCCAACCTGTATGGTTTTGCGGTGTTTCTGACGCAATCAGTGTTACCGATGCGGAGTAAAAACCGCTTACTAAACCTTGCAACGTACGAACGAGGAAAACACCTTCTGGTGTAGTCTGAAAGCCCAATAAGAAACTACATATAGCCATACCGAGACTAGAGCGTATGAGGGTAATTTTACGTCCCTTACGGTCTGCTAATCGGCCCCAGAAGGGAGCAGCTAAACAGACAATGAGGAAGGTGATGCCCATGGAGGCACCGGACCATCGTGCTATCGAGCCTGTATCGCTTAAGCCCATATTATGGAAGTATAGAGGGAGAATAGGGCTTACCTGACTAATCCCAAGGGACATAAAGAATACGCAGAATGCGCATATGTACACCGTTCGTTTCCACGTTTCCAAAGTATCCCTCCTTTAGTTTTATTTCTTTTTAACTTCTTCCCAATCGCTTAAGTCCGGAAGTTTACTGCTTGTCATAGATTCTTGAATCCAGTAGTTAATGGATGTTAAGTTGCAAGAGTCTCGTTCAAAGCCATATACGATGTTGTCTCCTACGTCGTCTTCTATAGTGATAAAGAGTCGAATGTGTAAGTTTTTACCTTTTCCACGCTCGATGAAGTAGCTAATATCTTGATCGTCGAGGTTAGATGGGCGAACCGCCATGATATCATACTTGCCATTAGCTACGCCTTCTAAGGCATCCTTAATCATTTGATTGGAATGTTCATATTGATTGAGGTGGAAGATATCGTTATCTACAGTTAATACATATTCTCGTGGAGGTGTTGTATTTTTGTACTGTTTCTCCCAACTTTCATCAATAACAGGTAATGTAGCATTATCATAGAAGTCTTTAATTAAACGTAAACCGTCAGGAATGGACATTTCTTTAAAGTATCGTATTTCATATACTGTAGGCTCTAAGGTTTCATCTGGTTCACTGGTATCCTCATTGTAGCCGTATAGATAGATTGTACAAGAGTTTTTATCTTCATTGTGGAACATAACAATGCTGTACACATCGTGAATTACGTTTTCTATGGATTGACGATTGTCATAGATGATAAAACTGAGGTATTTTTGTGTATCCCATTCGCGCACAATGAAATCCCAATCGTATTTATTAGTACGCCAACCAGTAGTAGAGTCCTCGAAGATTTCTAATACATCAACAGAGTTTTGAGGCCATGCAGGTGGCATAGGATTACAAGTTGTAGAAGATTGTGTTATGCCTTCTTTGTACTGGTAGTGGCCATTAACGAGCTCAAAGGCTTCTAGTCGTTCAGATGCTTCGTCAGGAATTACCAAGGGCTCACCATTACCTAACCAATTATCATTTCTAGTGTTGAGACGGTTGATACTTTCACGAGCATGCTCGTAGAACGTAACGGCTTGGTCTAAATCCGGTTCTTTTGTAATGGCACCGATTTCGTAGCAATAGCCGGCCGCCAGTTGCCATAGATGATCCGCATAGTCGTAACTACCGTACCTGTCGTGACATTTGCTAGCCGGATTAACGCATTCTATGGCGGTTCTCATGGCAGGGGTATTACCTTTTTTGAAAGTAAATACATAAGCGAGATATGGCCAAATAGCATCGAGAGTGTAAATAGCTGGTTGTTGCAATAAGTGAGCAATGCGAGACCAGTCTTGGGACTGACCATCGATATTCAATGTGCGAATAATGATGGCCTGCAATGTAACATAAGCATGGTCGTCAAAGTCTAAATAATCTGGGCTTATAGCAGCGCGCTCGTAGTATCTGAGAGCCTTTTGAATATTCTGCGGGATTCTTTTATTAGACAACTGTGGTTTTGCGTAATATTCGGCAGCTTCCCGTAAAGATAGGCCATTATTCATGGCTGCGCCGCGCTCAAAATATTCAAGAGCTCGTTCATGTTCCCCGCGAGCTTTACAAATATCGCCTGCTAGATACAACATGAGTGGCAAACCTGCTTCGGCCCCTTTAAAAATGGTTTGTTCTTCCATTTGCCTATTATCTTGCTCTACATAGGTAACGCGCAAGTTGCTGTATGCAATAACAAGACCAGCCTCGGCAGATTTACGGAGCCATTCTTGAGCAATAGCATTTACTTTGTTTGCCAATCTACGTTGATTTGCTTGTACAAATAAGCCTTTTAAGAAACGGGTAAAGGTAGATGGTTCACCTTCATTGACTAGCTTTTGAGCCGATGGTAAGATGTGGTAATCTCCCCATTGGAATACATTGGCAATGGCGTACGCACAATAAGAACAACCCTTTTGGGCACCTTCATAGACGCGCTGGAATGCTTCGTCCTTCGTCATAGGTAACTCTTTCTCAATGGTTGGTGTAAGGGCTCCTGAGGTACGCATAGCCTGTAAAATAGCGATAGCACTGCCGCGACGAATGGCGGTATGCAAGTAACTATACGCCTTTGTGTCATCCTCAGGAAAGCCTGCTTCAATCCACGTGAACTGAGGGCCAGAATAAACGCGCGCCAAAATAGCGTACACATCGCCAATACCTGGAATCTCTTGACCTTCCTCGTCGGCTTTCACAAGGGCCTCAAGCTCTGCCTTGCCCTCCCAAGCGATATCTTTATTACATTGATGGAATATTTTATTGAAAGACCGCTGTATTTGATCAGTAAAATAAAAACTCATTCTCTCCTCCGCATAATAATCAGTAGAGGCTGATAACATATGTAATTTCAGTATACTATTAGTATTTATAGGAAAACAATATAAATATTCTGAATTTGCTAAGGAGAATAGGGGTACATGATTTAATTACAAGTAACGATATCAGATAATTGATAAATCTAAGGATAAGGTGAAAGTTAAGATTTTTCTTGACTTTCATTCTATAGAAACATTATAATCAAATTATAATTTTATACTCGCCTAAAGAAACCGATGAGGTGGAGATAAAAATAGGAAATGCACTCACAGAGAGCGGGATTAGCTGAGAACCCGTAGTACGCAGCTTATTAAATGGACCACCGAGGGCGCAGGGAACAGAATGAACTTTCATTCCTAGTATGGTGCGACGTCACACGAGCGTTAGTCGTGAGGGATATGTTAGTATCCTGCGAAAGGGGAATGCACTGCATTCAAACAAGGTGGTACCGCGATTTATAGCATAATACAAGGTTTTCGAATACTCTTGTAATAATAGAACTATAGACTCGTCCTTGACGTTATATTGTCATGGGCGAGTTTTTTTATTGGCAAATGCCAGATGGAGGTTCTCATGATTTTCCCTAGTCTTGACCGTGTGAAAGCTATCGCACCGGGCTACGATATCGTGCCTGTATATATGGAAATTTTATCCGACGTACGCACACCGATTAGTGTGTTGAAAGCATTAAAACAAGTGAGCAGTCATACGTACTTGCTTGAAAGTGCGGATAATAGTAATCATTGGGGCCGTTATTCCTTCTTGGGCTATGATCCTAAGATTGAGCTATTCTGCAAAAATCATAAAATGACTATCAAAGACGGTACAACACGTACTTTTGAATGCTCTGACCCAGCTGGAGAAATTCGCAATATTTTGAGCCAATATAAAAGCCCTCGTTTAGAAGAGTTGCCAACCTTTACAGGTGGTTTTGTAGGCTACTTCGCTTGTGAATATATTCGCTACATCGAGCCCACATTGGACTTCCCAACACCAGATGATGATCCAGCGATGGTAAACGATGTAGATCTTATGCTCTTTGATAAGGTTATTGCATTCGACCATTACAAAAATAAAATCTATTTGATTGCTAATATTAGCACAAATGATTTAGAGCGTAACTACAACAAGGCTGAGCTTGAGTTAAAAGCATTAGCAGATCTCGTAGTGAACGGTAAAGAGGCGGATATTCCAAAAGGCATTCTTAAAACAGACTTTACATCTGAGTTTACAAAGGATGAGTTTGAAGCAGTTGTTAAAAAGACACAGCACTACATCAAGGAAGGGGATATCTTCCAATGTGTTGTATCGAATCGCCGCGAAGCCGAGTTCGATGGCAGCTTGCTAAATGCATACCGCGTATTGCGTACGTTGAACCCATCTCCATACATGTTCTACTTGTCTGGTGGCGATGTAGAGCTTACAGGTGCCTCTCCAGAAACCTTGGTAAAACTAACAGATGGTAAAATGTACACCTTCCCAATTGCGGGCACTATGCGCCGCGGTAAAAACGAAGCAGAGGACCTCGCTATTGAGGAAAAACTCATCAATGACGAAAAAGAGTTGGCTGAACATAATATGCTCGTTGACCTTGGTCGTAATGATTTAGGTAAAATTTCTAAATTCGGTTCTGTAAAAGTAGAGGCGTTACATATGTTGCAACGTTTCTCTCATGTCATTCACATTACATCTACTGTAAGCGGAGACATTCAAGACGGCAAAGATGCCCTTGATGCTATCGGTGCTACATTGCCAGCTGGTACCTTATCTGGGGCACCTAAGATTCGTGCTATCGAGATTTTACACGAACTTGAAAAAAGCCCACGTGGCGTATACGGTGGTGCTGTAGGTTACATCGATTTCTCCGGTAACATGGACGTATGTATTGGTATCCGCATGGCCATGAATAAAGGTGGTAAAGTCTATGTTCGTGCTGGCGCTGGTATCGTTCGTGATAGTGTACCGGCTAGTGAATATAACGAAACTTTGATGAAAGGCCAATCCATGATTTCCGCAATTACAGATGCACAGGAGGTAGAATAATGGTACTCCTTATAGATAATTACGATAGCTTCTCCTTTAATTTATACCAATTAGTAGGCTCTATCGATCCAGATATTAAAGTCATCCGTAGCGATGAATTAACAGTTGAAGAAATCCGCGCTTTAAAACCAGACTATGTGATACTTTCACCTGGACCTGGCAGACCAGCTGATGCGGGCGTATACGAAGACCTATTGCGCGAATGCAAAGGCGAATTTCCAATCCTCGGCGTATGCCTCGGTCACCAAGCTATCGGCGAAGTATTCGGCGGCACCGTATCCTACGCAAAACAAGTTATGCACGGCAAACAAAGCGTAGCCAAACAAGTACACCCATCCAAAATTCTTAAAGGCGTACCAGAACAATTTGAAGTGGCACGGTACCATTCCTTGGCGATCATTGACGAAACCATGCCAAGCGAACTCATCGTCACATCCGTTACAGACGACGGCGAAGTAATGAGCGTAGAACACAAAGACTACCCAATCTACGGCGTGCAATTCCATCCGGAATCCATCATGACACCGAACGGGGAACAAATGATTCGCAATTTCTTAGAAAAATAATCACTGTTTAATTTAGGTATCGAGGGGCTATTTATAGGTCCTAGAACGATAAGGCAGAAATAAGGTCCCTCGGAACTCCAAGTGGCCACCGCCCCACTACATGGGGCCGCCAAGTCGTTCCTTAAGACCTTATTTCCTGCCAACTCAACCTTGGCATTACTCATTCAATAGCCCCTCTACAGCACATACCTTAAACGATAGACATATTTTTCTAAAGAAATATGCGAATCAGAACCCCTAATATAGGGAAAGGTGGTGCAAAGCACCACCTTTCCCACCCCTTATAAAGAAATGGCCTGTGCGTTACTCCATATAATGCGCAGGATCATTTGATAATAGTTTGTTTGAGGGATATCTATTAAATTGGTATGATTTTTTGGCTGATAGGTGCGATTGGGTTATGTGCGAAGCCGACTTGGCGCCCCGCATAGCGGGGGGTGGCCACTTGGAGGCTGAGGACATAACCCAATCGGTAGTAGTCAGTTTGATATGGTATCAATTTAATAGATATCCTCAAAAGGAGATATAAAATGATTAAAGACGCATTATATGCAGTAACGCATGGTCAAGATTTATCCTACGACCTTGCAAAAGATACAATGAACAAGATTATGAGCGGCGACGTAGCCGAGGTTCCTATGGCTGGTTTCTTGTGCGCTTTGGCGGCGAAGGGCCCTACTGTAGATGAGGTTACGGCTTTTGCTGAGGTTATGCGCGAGAAGGCTGGTTCTGTACCTCACAAAGGTACTGTTGTGGAAATCGTAGGTACTGGCGGTGATGAGGCTAATACGTTTAACATTTCTACTACATCTGGTTTCGTCATTTCTGCTGCAGGTATTCCTGTAGCAAAGCATGGTAATCGCAGTGTATCTAGTAAATGTGGTGCTGCTGATTTGATCGAAGCATTAGGCGCTAAATTAGAGCTTAATGGCGAACAAAACGAGGCAGTGCTCAATAAAGCCAATATGTGCTTCATGTTTGCTCCTGTGTATCATCAAGCGATGAAATATGCAGGCCCTGTACGTAAGGCGTTGGGCGTTCGTACGGTGTTCAACATCCTTGGCCCTTTGGCAAACCCTGCAGGCGCTACTGTAGAGTTGATGGGCGTGTACGATAAATCGTTGGTAGAACCATTGGCTCGCGTATTGGCTAATCTTGGCGTTAAACGCGGTGCTGTGGTACACGGCTTCGACGGTCTTGATGAGATTACGGCTACCAATAAAACCTATGTATGCGAAATTAATAATGGTACTTTCACAAGCTACGAATTCGATCCAAAGGAATACGGTTTCGAATACGCTGATAAAACTGAGCTTGAAGGTGGCGATGCTACGGTAAATGCTGAGATTACGCGCCGCGTTCTCGGTGGTGAACAAGGTGGCAAACGCACGGCGGTTCTCCTCAACGCAGGCATGGCGATTTACCTTGCAAAAGAGGGTATTACATTAGCAGAGGGCATTGAAGAGGCGAAAAATATGATCGACTCTGGCAAGGCTCTTGCCACAATGAAACAGTTTGTGAAAGCAACCCAAGAGGTATAATCATTGATTTTAGATAGAATTGTAGAGGCTACCAAAATTCGGGTAGCCCAAGAAAAACAGGTGGAAACGCCTGAGGCTGTAAAAGCAGCGGCTTTGGCGTTACCATCTGATACAGGATTTCCTTTTGAAGCAGCCCTTCGTCAGCAAGACTTTAACTTCATTTGCGAAGTAAAGAAGGCATCTCCGTCTAAGGGCATCATTGCGGAGCACTTCCCCTATTTAGATATCGCTAAAGAATATGAAGTAGCCGGCGCAGCGGCCATCTCTGTATTAACAGAGCCAGACTTCTTTAAAGGTGATAAAAAATATTTGCAAGAAATTGCAAGCACTGTAAAAATCCCTGTCCTTCGTAAGGACTTCATCATCGATGAATACCAAATCTACCAAGCGAAGGTGTGGGGCGCTAGTGCCATCCTCTTGATTTGTGCCTGCCTCGATGTGCCTACATTGACGAAGTTCCGTGAGTTAGCCGATTCTCTTGGTTTGTCTTCCTTAGTAGAGGCTCACGACGAACACGAAGTACAAATGGCCATCGATTGCGGTGCCCGTATCATTGGCGTTAATAACCGCAATTTGAAAGACTTCACGGTGGATGTACAAAATAGTGTGCGCTTACGCAATCTCGTTGAGGACGATGTGATTTTCGTATCTGAAAGCGGCCTTGAAACGCCAGAGGATATTCAAGTATTGCGGGATAACAATATCGGCGTCGCCTTGATGGGGGAAACCTTCATGCGCTCTCCAAACAAGGTTGAGAAGTTAGCCTATCTGTATGGGCCTACATATTATACGCCTAAGATTAAGATGTGCGGCATCTCCAAGGTGGAAACAATCCCTGCTGTAGTCAATGCTAAGCCTGATTATATGGGCCTTGTATTTGCACCGAGCAAACGGCAAGTCACTGTGGAGCAAGCTAAGACATTAGTGGACGAACTCCATAAGCAATACGCAATTAAAACTGTAGGCGTATTCGTAAATGAAACGGTAGAAAACCTACTTACGATTGCTGAGGACGTAAAACTTGATGTGATTCAACTTCATGGAGATGAAGATGAGTCTTTCATCCAAATACTAAAAGAACAGTCTAATGTAGAGGTTTGGAAAGCTATTCAAGTCCGCAGTGCTGCAGATGCAGAAAAATGGATTGATAGCAGTGCGGATATGCTGTTATTTG
>NZ_CAUTZP010000006.1:0-104005 GCF_963543145.1 uncultured Veillonella sp.
CTGTTTCTTTTATCAAAATGCCATAATCCAATGGTAAAACTAGTTGGCGAGGCATGACTAGTTTGGTATAATTAGGTTCATTGGTATGGTTTTTCTTCATAATTTAATTATACCAATGAAAAGGGCCCTTCGGGGTCCTTTTTGCTTAGAAATACAAAAGCTCCGAGTTGATTTCTATAATCAACTCAGAGCTTTTAAATTTAAGGGGCTGTTTTGTTACAGCCCCTTTTTGTATATGCTCTTTGGAGTATAATTACCTATTACTAGCTATAGTTACTTAGTATTCTATTTATATTGTGAAACTTGTGATGTAGTTGGTGAGGTGTAGCTATTGGCCGTCGTTGATGTGACGTGTTGCCAAGTACTGTTGGATTCTACGCTCTTTTAGGGATTTTAAATATTTTTGAGCCAGTACATTTGGAATCGCTACGCCAACCGCAATACCTACAATAGTGAGGATGCCTGTTACACCGTTTTGGACCATATGAAGTAAACCAGATTCTGATAGCGCGTTGATATGGAGTATATCAAAGAGGAATCTGTAATATAAAATACCAGGCATTAAGGCTATAGCAGATGGGACGATGATGATTGTACTAGATGTTTTTAGCCAAGTAGAAACTTTTACATAAATCACGCTCATTACAGCAGCGCCTACAAAGGTAGCACCGGGAATAGAGAAGCCAAACTCAACAGCTAATAAATTGCGAATAAATACGCATAATACACCGCCAATGCCAATGGACACTAGTAATCGCACAGGAGCGTTGAAGAGTACTGCAAAGGAAGCAGCTGCTGTGAATGCACCAATGATTTGTTCAATAGATAATACATGAGGTTTGATATCTACAAAACTAAAAGAAGGCATAGGACTAAAGTGTAATGCCATGGCCATCCCTAAGGTCATGCTACCAACGATGAGGATTGTTCTAATAGCTCTTGTAATGCCCGATAAAATATGGTTGTTGATGGTATCGATAACGGAGTTTATAAGCGGTACACCAGGTATCATAAATAAAGTACAACAAACAAGAACGTAAACTAGAGAATCTTGTTCTATATGTGAGTAGAATCCGTAAGCTGAAACCATGGCTGTAAAGCCGCCAATTGTAATGCCTACATATTCATTGCAACCAAAGCGTACTGATAAGGTACGTCCAAAATAACCGATTAATGAACAAATAATGGTTACCATAAAAGCAATTATATCGCCACTATATAAGAAGGCTAGCCCCGCAGAACCTAGAGCACAGGCGATGCCCTTAACCCAATCGGGATATACAGGTATAGTTGATTCTAATCTAGAAATTAGTTGCTCATACGTTGTAAGTGAATAATGTCGCTCAAATGCTCTCCATGTTAGCTTAGATACGGCGTTAATCATCGCCATATTAGGTACATGAACTGGCATCTTTTCGAATACTGTTATATTATGCTCATTGTGATGTAAGTTGATCATGAGCGTTGTATAAGATATATGTATTTTTAAATAATCATGAGGAATGCCCATAAAGGTAGCTGATTTTAGTATTTCCTCGGTAATGCGGTTTGTATCTGCACCGCACTCCATGAGTAGCTTCCCTATATTTAGTAGGACATCAAGTTTCCTATGAATATGTATAAATGGATTTTCTAAAACCGTATTTTTTTCCTCTAATGTAAACTGTTGCATGTATTTCACCAGATATTAATAAACAGCCTTATTGTTATCTCTTATATAATGTATAACTTAATACTATAAGTATTATACCATTAATTATTATAAATAATCCTTGCATTTTATAGGGGACACTTGTACAATCGAATTGTAAACCTAGGTTGACAAAGAAAGGGGCTCTAAACTATGCGTGATGAAGTGCTAGAATTCTTGAGACAAAACCAAGGTAGTTTCGTATCGGGACAAGATATGTCCGAAGCATGCCATGTTTCGCGCACAGCTATTTGGAAACATATCAAGGCGTTACGTCAAAAAGGCTACAAAATTGAATCTTATACCAAGAGGGGGTATCGATTATTGGAGGAACCTGATTTGTTAAGTCCATTGGCCATGAAGCAAATCTTAAAGACTGATGTGTTTGGCAAACGATATGTTTATATGGATGTTACAGAGTCTACAAACCTTGAGGCTCGTCGATTAGCTCAACAAGGTGCTGAAGAAGGTACTGTTGTTGTTACAGAAGAGCAAGCAGCTGGTCGTGGTCGTTTATCTCGTGGCTGGTATTCTCCATTTGGTAAAGGTCTATGGTTTAGTCTTATCTTGCGCCCTGATTTTGCGCCTGTAGAAGCACCAAAGTGTACTTTGATGGCCGCAGTGGCATTAACAAAGGCATTCCATAAAATGGGGCTCACTGATGCGGGTATTAAGTGGCCTAATGATATTCTAGTGAATGGCCGTAAATTGGTAGGTATCTTAACAGAAATGTCTGGATCTATGGAGGAAATCTCTCATATTGTGATGGGCATTGGTGTCAACGTTAAAACAAAACAAGAAGAACTACCCGAAGAATTAAAATTAATTGCTACATCCCTCGCGATGGAAGGAATCGATATTGAGCGGACAGAAGCATTTAGAATTATATTAGAAGCCTTAGAGCAGCAATATTATGATGTTCTTGATAGGGGCTTTGAGGATACGCTCAATGAATGGCGTCAATTATCGGTGACTCTCGGTGAAGAAATCGAGGTTCGTGCTCCTGGTAGTACCTATGAAGGCGTAGCAACCGATATTGATGAAGATGGTAATTTATTAGTAAGAATCCCGGATGGGGCTGTTAAACGTGTTGTGGCAGGGGACGTATCAATTCGTCCGCGTAAATAGGAGGCTTTCATGTTATTAGTAATTGATGTGGGGAACACCAACATTGTTCTCGGTGTATACGACAAGACAGATCTTGTGGGTCACTGGCGTATTTCCACAGATAGGGTTCGCACCACTGATGAATATGGCATGTTGATGATGAACTTATTCTTCCACGATCGCAAGGTGGATGTAAAAGATATTAAAGATATTATCATTTCTTCTGTTGTGCCTCCAATGATGCCTACCTTAGAACGCGTATGTTTGCGTTATTTCAATGTGAATCCTCTTATCGTCGGACCTGGTACTAAAACAGGTATTGCTATTAAGTATGATAATCCGCGTGAGGTTGGTGCGGACCGCATCGTAAATGCTGTAGCGGCTCATGAAAAATACAAGGGTGACTTGATTATTATCGACTTTGGTACGGCAACTACTTATTGTGCAGTACAAGGTAATGGCGATTATATGGGCGGTGTTATTACTCCAGGTGTAACAATTTCTGCGGAGGCTCTATTCCAACGGGCTGCTAAATTGCCACGTATTGAAGTAAGAGACCCAGGGCAAGTCATTTGCCGCAATACAGTATCCTCTATGCAATCCGGTATGTTCTACGGCTATGTAGGTCAAGTAGAAGGCCTCGTATCTCGTATGAAAGCAGAAATGGGTGACCATGTAACGGTAGTGGCTACCGGTGGTTTAGCACAACTTATTAGCAGTGCTACAAACTGCATTGAACATGTAGAACCTATGCTTACACTGGAAGGTTTACGCCTTATTTACGAAAGAAATAAATAATGCTACTATAATATAGTTACGTATATGTAACGAAGTAGTGTACATTTGGGTACAGCTTATGCTGTACCCTTTTTGTTAGGGGATATAGAATTATATGAATAATAAACAGTGGCAAATAGGGGACGTCAAAATCGATGGTCAAGCCATATTAGCGCCTATGGCAGGGGTAAGCGATATTGCCTATCGCTTACTTGCTAAGGAGCATGGCGCCGCCTTGGTTTGTACCGAAATGGTCAGTGCCATGGGCATTAAATACAAAAATGAGCGCACCCATGAGTTGTTGCGCATTGAAGAGGTAGAGAGACCCGTGTCTATGCAAATCTTTGGTTCCGATCCAGATGCAATTGCGTTAGGTGCACAGGTAGTAGCTGATGCAGGTGCCGATATTGTAGATATTAATATGGGCTGTCCTGTGAAAAAGGTAGTAACCTCTGGTGATGGTTCTGCGCTTATGAAAAATTCAGATTTAGCAGCTCGTGTTGCAGAGGCTGCAGTTAAGGCTGTCGATGTACCTGTAACCGTAAAAATGCGCATCGGTTGGGATAGTGATTCCATTAATGTGGTAGATTTTGCAAAACGCATCGAGTCTACAGGGGTTGCGGCAATTGCTGTACATGGTCGTACTAAAGAACAAATGTATAGTGGATATGCCGATTGGTCTTATATTAAGGCTGTAAAAGAGGCTGTGTCTGTACCGGTTATTGGTAATGGCGATATAGTGGAGCCAGAGGATGCGAAGCGCATGCTTGATGAAACGGAGTGTGATGCGGTAATGGTTGGCCGTGGTGCACAGGGGAATCCGTGGATCTTCGGTCGTATTCACCATTATTTGGCGACTGGTGAAATATTACCGGCCCCTACCGATATTGAGCGTCTCGATATGCTATTGAAGCATTTTGATTTGTTATGCCAATATAAGGGTGAAAGTATGGCCGTTAAGGAAATACGAACTCATGCAGGGTGGTATATGAAGGGACTTCCTGAATCTGCATATTGGCGCAATCGTGTGAATACAATTCATACTGTAACAAGCTTTCACCATGAGCTAGAATCATACCGTAAAATACTAGCTACAATGTAGTTAGATTGACAAATGAATAGTATTTTTATATAATGGTTGAGATAATTTAGAAACAAAAGATAAGGTGTCATCTTACTGTGACACTTTTTCTTATTATTTATATGTAGAAAGAGTGGGGTACCCATGGCAGACGTAAAAGAAACATTACTTACCGCCGAAGGTTTGAAGAAATTAGAAGAAGAATTAGCGTACTATAAATCTGTACGTCGTATTGAAGTATCTGAACGTATTAAGACAGCTATTGAATATGGCGATATCAGTGAAAACTCTGAATATGATGATGCAAAAAATGAACAAGCTTTCATCGAAGGTCATATTGTAGAGTTAGAAAATAAAATTAACACTGCGAAAATCATCGACGAATCCGTAAAAGGTGATGTTGTATCCGTAGGTAGCAAAGTAACTGTATTAGATACAATGTACAATGATGAATTAGAATATGTTATCGTTGGTTCCTCTGAAGCGGATCCATTTAACAATCGTATCTCTAACGAATCTCCTGTAGGTAAAGCTATTTTGGGCAAACGTAAAGGTGATGAAGTAGAAGTTTCCACACCAGATGGTCCTGTTACATTCAAAGTGTTAGCAATCCAATAATTTACATTTACTGACGAAGAGGCGATAACATGAGTGAAGAAATTAAAAATGTACAAGAAGAGCTGAATGAGCAAATGCAAATTCGCCGCGATAAATTGGCTGAATACGAAGCAGATGGGATCTATCCATTTGGCCAACGTTTTGTTGTAAAAGATCATGCAAAAGACATTAAAGATGAGTTCTTCTTGAAATACGACGGTCAACCTGTGGTAATTGCAGGTCGTTTGATGACTATCCGTTCCCATGGTAAAACGGCATTTGCGAATGTGCGTGATAAATCTGGCGATATTCAAGTGTACTTCCGTAAAGATGTCTTGGGCGAAGATAATTACAAATACGTTAAAATGCTCGATATCGGTGATATCGTAGGTATCGAAGGTCATGTGTTCAAAACTCAAAAAGGTGAAATTACAATTAAAGTTGAGAAATTGACTTTGTTGTCTAAATCCTTGCGTCCGTTGCCAGAAAAATGGCATGGTTTGAAAGACACAGAATTGCGTTACCGTCAGCGTTATGTTGATTTGATCGTAAATCCTGAAGTGCGTGATACATTTGTTAAACGATCCCAAATCGTTGCTAAAATTCGTGAATATATGATGCGTGATGGCTTTATGGAAGTGGAAACACCAATGATGCATGCTATCCCTGGTGGTGCGGCTGCTCGTCCGTTCATTACACATCACAATGCGCTTGATATTGATATCTACATGCGTATTGCTCCTGAATTGTACCTCAAACGTTTAATCGTTGGTGGTATGGATCGCGTGTTCGAAATGAACCGTTGTTTCCGTAATGAAGGTATAGACAACCGTCATAACCCAGAATTCACTACGATTGAATCCTATCAAGCTTATGGTGATGTTGAGGATGCTATCCGCTTAACAGAAAACCTTGTGTCCTACTGTGCACAAGAAGTTCTAGGTACACAAGAAATTACATACCAAGGTACAGAAATCAATTTGACTCCACCTTGGAATCGCATCACAATGGCGGAAGGTGTAAAAAAATACACTGGTGAAGACTTTGATGCAGTAACTACTGTTGAAGAAGCTCGCGCTATTGCTGATCGTCTAAATGTAGAATATACAGAAAATGATGGCATTGGTAAAATCTTGAATCTTTGCTTCGAAGATTATGTTGAAGAAAACTTGATTCAACCAACTATCGTATATGGTCATCCAAAGGAAATTTCTCCACTTGCTAAAGCCAGTCGTGAAAACCCATTGGCTACAGAACGTTTTGAAGCGTTTATTTATGGTCGTGAATTGGCAAACGGCTTTTCCGAGTTAAATGATCCAATCGATCAAAAACAACGCTTCTTGGATCAATTAAAAGAACGTGAAGCTGGCGACGATGAAGCTCACCGTATGGATGAGGACTTTGTTACAGCTCTTGAGTATGGTTTGCCTCCAACAGCTGGTTTAGGTGTTGGTATCGACCGTCTCGTTATGTTCTTAACAGACTCTGCATCCATCCGTGATGTATTGTTGTTCCCATTGATGAAACCAGAAGTGCATAAGCACGTTGAAGCTGAAGAAGAAGCAGCTGAATAATCTAACATATAAAGGCTCCCTATTCTTTGAGTAGGGAGCTTTTTTACATGACTTTAATGTACTAAGTTACATACTATGAGCATATTAAATATTAATATTAAGCGCGGAGGCTATGGTGAAACATTTAAAAATTGCTTTTACAGATAGTGTAAAACCTTGGATTAGTTCCATAGAGAAACGTACCTGTATACCTATTAATGAAACGGATTTTACTAACATAGGTGCCGTTGTGGTGAGCTCCGCTGAACTGAATGTACTCGATAATGAACAAATCCGTTCTTTTGGGATACCTGTTATTGTAATGGTAGTAGATTCATCCCATAATATACCTTTTGATATGGAGCGAATTTCGGCGGTAATAGATGTTACCTCTAATAGTATAAACGACTATAAAGAGATGATAGAGCAAATTTTAGCAAGTTATGAAGCGTCGATTTTGCCACCTTTCTTTAAAGCCTTATGTGATTACGTAGGAGATAACAATATTCAATTTGACTGTCCAGGACATCAAGGGGGACAGTTTTTCGTTAAGCATCCTACGGGACGTGCCTTTTATGATTTCTTTGGAGACCGTATTTTCCGTGCAGACCTTTGTAATGCGGATGTAAAGCTCGGAGATCTTTTGATTCATGAAGGGTATGCTCATGATGCGCAGGCTCATGCAGCTACAGTTTATAATGCGGATAAAACATATTTTGTACTAAACGGCACATCTTCTGCCAATAAGGTAGTACTCAATGCTCTTTTAACACCAGGAGATATTATTTTATATGATCGCAATAATCATAAATCTATTTGCCATGGTGGGCTCGTTATGTCCGGTGCAACACCAATATATTTAGAGACTGCACGGAATCCTTTTGGCTCCATTGGTGGCATTTTAGAGCATTGTTTTGATGAAAGCTATATTCGAAACTTAATCGGTGAGAAGGATCCTAATAAAGCTAAAGCAGACCGTCCAATTCGGTTAGCCGTCATTCAATTAGGTACCTATGATGGCACGATTTATAATGCGCGACAAGTAGTTGATAAAATAGGTCACTTGTGCGACTATATTTTCTTTGACTCTGCCTGGGTTGGATATGAGCAGTTTATTCCTATGATGAAAGATTGTAGCCCCCTATTATTGGAATTAGGCCCTAATGATCCTGGAATTTTAGTGACCCAATCTGTGCATAAACAACAAGCTGGTTTCTCTCAAACGTCTCAAATCCATAAGAAAGATAAACATATCAAAGGGCAAGACCGCTATGTAGATCATAAACGTTTTAATAACTCCTTTATGATGCATGCTTCTACATCTCCTTTTTATCCACTCTTTGCATCTCTCGATGTAAATGCCAAAATACATGAAGGTGAATTGGGGAAGCAGTTGTGGCGTGAATGTATTGAAGTAGGGATTGATGCCCGTAAGTCGGTATTAAGCCGATGCAAATATCTTAGACCTTTGGTGCCACCTATAGTACATGGTAAGAAGTGGGAAGAAGGCAATACACAAGAGATGGCTAATGATGTGAGTTATTTTGCTTTTGAACCTAATGCAAAATGGCATTCCTTTAAAGGTTATGGTGAAGGGCAGTATTTTATCGATCCTTGTAAATTCCAGTTGATTACGCCTGGTATTAATGTTGAAACAGGGGAGTATGAAGACTTTGGTATTCATGCCAATATATTGGCCAATTATTTACGGGAAAATAGAATTATTCCAGAAAAGTGTGATCTCAATACGATTCTATTCCTTATGACTCCTGCAGAATCTAAAGGGAAAATGGATGCATTGGTCGATCAGCTTGTGTGTTTTGAAGAGCTGATAGATCGCAATGCCCCTATGGAAGAGGTATTACCATCAATTTACTTTAGCCACATAGATAAATATAGAGGGTATCATATTCGCCTACTGTGTCAAGAAATGCATGACTTTTATAAAGATAGAAACGTGAGTACTCTACAACAACGATTATTTTCCAAGGCGTACTTCCCAGAATATGTAATGAATCCACAAGAGGCAAACTTTGAGTTTCAACGTAATAAGGGCGAGCTTGTACCTTTAGATGAGGCAGAAGGGCGCATTGCTCTTGAAGGTGCTTTGCCGTACCCACCAGGTGTATTATGCGTACAGCCTGGAGAACGATGGTCTCAGACTGCTTGTGACTACTTCCTTGCTTTAGAAGAAGGCATTAACCAGTTGCCTGGCTTTGCTCCAGAGATACAAGGTGTATACCTTATTGAACAACCAGATGGCTCTAAAAAAGCCTATGGTTATGTATTGAAAAAAGAATATGAAATGTAAAATTATACATCGGGATAATACGATAGAGAATCTATAAATAGTATGTACTAGTATATAGGCATATAATGTTATCTGTTAATACATATATAAATAACGAATTTATTAGATGTAAAATCTATAGAAAATATTTTTTAGGGATACTAAAATTTCTTGTAATTATTCATTAATAGTTATTGACAGTGCATAAAAATAATTTTATACTAAGTGCATAGATTGTATTATTGGCATAATATATATGAGAAAAAATCATAAATGTGGAGATTTCTCATTTAGCCTTATCAATACAAAATAGTAGATAAGGATTAATTATATAGACATATTGCTAATCTTGTATAACCTTGACGGGATGGGTCAAGGCTCTCTAGCGTAAACCGAATTTTACGACTACAAGAGCTTCTTTACGATGCTCTTGTAGTCGTTTTTTGTTTATCTATTTTATTTCTTTTCTAAAAGTTTGGAGGAATGTGAGATGAGTTCAATGGAGTACGAAAGAACTAGTCAAGCAAATGGTTTTCTTGATCGCTTTTTTAAGTTAACCAAACATGGCACATCAGTGAAAACTGAATTTTTTGCAGGTGTTACGATGTTTATTGCGTCAGTATATATTCTGGCAGTAATACCCAACTTATTATCTGTATCAGGCATGCCGCATGCTAGTGCAGTGGCGGCGGTTGTATTAACAACAGCTTTTGCGACCATGCTTATCGGTTTAGTAGCTAATGTTCCTGTTATCGTAGCACCAGGCCTCGGTCTTAGTGCGTTCTTTTCGTACACTATTTGTGGTGTCATGGGTCTTAGTTGGCAAACTGCATTAGGTGCCGTTTTTATTTCTGGTACAGTATTTGTTATTTTAACGGTTACTAAAGTTCTTAATAAAATTGTAGATGGTATTCCTCAAGTGCTGAAAACATCTATTGGTGTAGGTATTGGTTTATTCGTTGCTTTCATCGGATTTAAAAATGCTCATATTATCGTACCTAATAATGCTACCTTTGTAACACTAGGTAATATGCAAGATCCAGCGGTATTATTGACTTTATTAGGCTTATTTATTACTAGTATTTTGCTTGCAAAACAAGTTAAAGGTGGCCTATTAATCGGCATGGCTTTTACTACAATTGCAGCAATGGGTTTAGGTTTAACTAAGATGCCTGCTACCAGTGCAGATATCTTTAACTTGGTGCCACCAGTTCCAGTTGATACATTTGCTCAACTAGATATAATGGGGGCTATTAAATATGGTATTTTTTCTATCATTTTCTCCATCACTATTGTAGATATGTTTGATAATATCGGCACATTGATTGGCGTAACAAGAAAAGCGAATTTGGTAGATGAAAATGGTAAGTTCGAAGGTTTAGACAGAGCTTTGCTGTGTACTTCTATTGGGGCTGCAGCAGGTGCCGTTGTAGGTACGTCTACAGTTACTTCTTACATTGAAAGTGCGGCAGCCGTTGCCGACGGTGGTCGTACAGGTCTTACCGCAGTTGTAACAGGTCTTTTATACTTGGTATCCTTGTTCTTTGCACCATTGTTCTTATTGGTGCCACCACAAGCGACAGCACCGGTACTTATCACAATTGGTGTATTTATGATGAGTGAGGTAACACATATTGACTTTACAGACTTTACAGAAGCATTGCCAGCATTCTTAACAATTCTTCTTATGCCTTTAACATTCAGTATTGCTCAAGGTTTATCTTTTGGTTTTATCTCTTATACATTGATTAAATTGACTACAGGTCGTCATCATGAGATTCATCCTATTATGTATATCATGACATTGGCATTTATTATTCACTTTGCCATCTAAAATGCCTATACTATGAATCATATAGCATTGTATAATGATTGAAAATTGATCTAGCATGTGGTAGTGAGCGACTCATCTATAATCCTAAACATGCGAGGAGGTTATATGAATTCAACAATTATTCTAAAAGGAAATATTTTATATACACCACGACCATCAAAATTTGTAGCTATTCAACAAGGTTATGTTATTGCCGTCGATGGTATAGTGGTTCATTGTGGTGAAAGTATACCGCCAGCGTATGCAGAACATTCGATTACGGATTATGGAGATCATCTCATTATCCCAGGTTTTGTGGATACTCATGCTCATGCACCGCAATATTGTAATCGCGGGTTAGGTATGGATAAGGAACTCTTACCTTGGCTTGAAACGTATACCTTCCCAGAGGAAGCAAAGTTTAGTGATCAAGAGTATGCTCGTTTAGTATATGGCGCCTTTGTTCACGACTTATGGCGAAATGGTACGACGCGGAGCATCTTGTTTGGTACTATTCATAAAAACAGTACATTAGTACTGATGGAGCTTTTACAAAAAGCAGGTTTATCTGCCTATGTAGGCAAGGTTAATATGGACCGCAATAGTCCGGAATTTTTGGTTGAAGACACATATCAATCCTTAGCTGATACTAAAGAGTGGCTAGAAGCATCAACTCAATTTGGTCCTTTAGTAAAACCAATCATTACCCCTCGTTTTGTTCCATCCTGTACAAGCGAGTTAATGAGTGGTTTAGGGAAATTGGCAAAGGAGTATAATGTGCCGGTTCAATCTCACTTATCAGAAAATCATGGAGAAATTGACTGGGTAGCAGCCCTGCATCCTGAGGCAGCTAATTATACAGAGGTGTACTATGAACATCATCTCATGGGGACGGTTCCCACAGTGATGGCTCATTGTATTCATTTAAGTGATGTAGAAATGGACCGCATGGCAGAAACACAAACTATGGTGTCTCATTGTCCGTATTCAAATGTGAATTTATCTAGTGGCATTGCACCGATTCGTAAATTGTTTGAACGGAAAATACCTATTGGCTTAGGTTCTGATATTTCTGGTGGACATATTGTATCCATGGCAAAGGTTCTTACAGAAGCGATTGGATTATCCAAGATGAAATGGGTGGAAGTAGATCAAACGTATGCGCCACTTACATTGAGTGAAGCTTTCTATATGGCTACAAAGGGGGGCGGCAAGTTCTTCGGTAAGGTGGGCAGCTTTGAAAAAGGTTGTGAATTTGATGCCCTTGTTATAGACGATACGACGTTATTTGATCCTAATGAACGCTCCTTAGAAGAGCGACTGGAACGCTGGTTATACGTAGGCGATGATCGACACATCGTGGAACGCTATGTAGCTGGTAAAGTAGCTCCAAAGCCTACAAACTAAATAAAGATTAAATGCATACCATAAAATTGAAAAGTTACTCCTTATAGAAAAAGAATATGGATACATTAAAAGCAGCTGATTTGGAACGCATTCAAATCAGCTGTTTTTGTGTATCAAAATACTTGGTGTATAATAAAAAAATGTAAAAATTAAGAAAGTGGGGAACTTAATGGATATATTAGGCGCAAGGCGCTCTATTGAACAAAAGTTATTAATGCAGTCTGTTGCCTTGATGGCAATTTGAACCGCTTGTGTTAGCTGTAGAAGGTTTCTTTATTTTACTTATCGTCATCTATGCTTTGTCGAGTGGCATTACAGACCTCTTATCTGGTGGCCGTCATGTAGACTTTGGCCCAGCTATTTATTATGCTATATTCTTTACCATTGTAGATACTGCGTATTATTTATATGTACGTCGTATTAATAAAAGTTTACAGTCTAACTTGGTTAAGTTTGACAATGTAAGTTGGTATGTAGATGCCTTGCTAGAGGTCGCTATTTTGATAAGCTTTGTAGTGGCTATCATGTTAGAAGGTTCGGAGTATGCTGAATGGGTAGTTTATATCGATCCTATTGTATTAATTGTATTAGCCGTATATATGTTACCGTCTGCTATTCATATAATTGTGCCATCTATGAAGCAAATATTGGGGTGGGCGCCATCTTCATTACATAATGAAGTACAAGAAATTATGGATCGTTTTATGGAGAAATATAACTTCAAAGATTATGTAACGAGTGTGCAAGTATATGGTAATACCCGTATCATCGAGATTGATATTTTAGTTCGCAAGAATTTCCCATATCAGACAATTGCTGAAATTGATGAAATTCGCAACGAAATTGACCAAGAAATCGGAGACAATCCCACGGAGAAGTGGGTAACCATTTCTTTCACAGGCACTCGTAAATGGATGGCGAAAGATTATTTGCTCGATGAAGAAGATGATGAATAGTAAAAAAAGTTGATGAAAAGACTAGTATATAACGTATAATTTAATGATAAATACACCAATATATGGTATACTTAAACGTATTGAATATATTGTACGTAGCATAGTTGGAAAATGAGGTTTATAGCATGTTAGATTTAAAATTTGTCCGAGAAAATATTGATTTAGTGCAACAAAACTTAGATAATCGTCACACAACAGGCGATTTGGAAACCTTTGTATCCTCTTATGATGAACGTCGTCAGTTGATTGGTAAGGTAGAAGAATTAAAAGCCCTTCGCAATTCCGTAACTGAAGAAATTAGCCAATTAAAACGCAATAAAGAAAATGCGGATGATAAAATCGCGGAAATGAAAAAAGTAGGCGATGAAATTGCTGACCTTGATAACCGTATTCGCGAAGTAGAAACTGCTTTGCGTGATGCAGCGTTAATGTTGCCAAATATGTGTGATCCATCTGTTCCAGTTGGTGCTGATGAAGAGGAGAACGTAGAGCAACGCAAATGGGGTGAACCACGTCAATTTGATTTTAAAGCACAAGCTCATTGGGATTTAGGTGAAAGTCTTGATATTCTAGACTTTAACCGGGCCGGTAAAATGAGTGGTGCCCGTTTTACAGTCTATAAAGGTTTAGGTGCCCGTTTAGAACGTGCCCTTATCAATTTCATGGTTGATCTTCATGTAGATAAACATGGCTATACTGAAATGATGACACCATACATGGTAACTCGTGAAACATTGACTGGTACTGGTCAATTACCTAAATTTGCGGAAGATATGTACCATGTAGAGGATACAGAATACTTCTTGATTCCTACTGCTGAGGTTACATTGACTAACTACCATGGTGGTGAAATCTTGAGCGAAGAGGAATTACCTAAATACTACACTGCATTCACAGCATGTTTCCGTGCAGAAGCAGGTTCTGCAGGTCGCGATACTCGTGGACTTATTCGTCAACATCAATTCAACAAAGTTGAAATGGTAAAATTAGCTAAACCTGAAGACTCTTTCAAAGAATTAGAAACTTTGACCGATAATGCAGAAGAAGTATTACGTTTATTAGAATTGCCATTCCGTGTTATCACTCTTTGTACAGGTGATATGGGCTTCGGTTCTGCTAAAACATATGATGTAGAGGTATGGATGCCAGCACAAGGCAAGTACAGAGAAATCTCTTCTTGCTCCAATATGACTGACTTCCAAGCTCGTCGTGCTAATATTAAATTCCGTCGTGGTCCTAAAGGCAAACCTGAATTTGTTCATACATTAAATGGTTCGGGTCTTGCGGTGGGGCGTACAGTGGCAGCTATCTTGGAAAATTACCAACAAGCTGATGGTTCCGTAGTGATTCCAAAAGTTTTAGTACCTTACATGGGTGGCGTTGAAGTTATTACACCTGCTAAATAAAAGGGGGCATTCTATGAAATTCTTTATTGATACAGCAGAATTTGATGAGATTAAAGAGGCTTATGCCTTTGGTTTTATTGATGGTGTTACGACAAATCCATCTCTTATCGTGAAAGCTAAAAGGGACTTAAAGCAAGTTATTTCTGAAATTGCAAATCTTGTAGACGGTCCTGTTAGTGCAGAGGTTATTTCCACTGATGCTAAAGGCATGGTGGCAGAAGCGCATGAGCTTGTAAAATTAGGATCTAATGTAGTTATTAAAGTGCCTATGACTCCTGAAGGTCTTAAAGCTGTTGCAGTTTTAAGCAAAGAAGGCATTAAAACAAATGTGACGTTGATCTTCTCGGCTAACCAAGCGTTGTTGGCGGCTCGTGCAGGTGCTACGTATGTTAGTCCCTTTGTTGGCCGCATTGATGACATCAGCATGGATGGTCTTACATTGATTCAAGATATTGCAGACATTTTTGCTATTCATGAAATTGAAACTGAAATCATTGCTGCTAGTGTGAGAACACCATTGCACATCATTCAATGTGCTAAAGCAGGTGCTCATATTGCAACCGTTCCGTTTAAAGTGCTTATGCAAGCTATGAAACATCCGTTGACTGATGCGGGTCTTGCAAAGTTTATGGAAGACTGGAAACAAGCTAATCAATAAGTTAAGTAAAGACTCTGGGTAGGAGTCATATCAAAACATAGAGGACTTATAAGGAGGCCCATTATGGATCGTACATTATCTTTGGAATTTGCTCGTGTCGTTGAAGCAGCCGCTTTGCGCAGTGGTCGCTTGCTTGGCCGCGGTCAAAAAGACGCAGCTGATGGCCTTGCTGTAGACGCTATGCGTCAAGCTTTTGACTCTGTTCGCATTTCTGGTACTGTAGTTATCGGAGAAGGTGAAATCGACGAAGCGCCTATGCTTTACATTGGTGAACATGTAGGTGCAGGTGGTCCAGAAGTAGATATCGCAGTTGACCCTATTGAAGGTACAAACTTAATTGCAAAAGGTCAAAATGGCGCTATTGCAGTTATGGCTATTGCTGAAAAAGGTGGTTTATTACATGCACCAGATATGTACATGGAGAAACTTTGTGTTGGTCCTCGCGGTGCAGGTGCTATCGATATTACAAAATCTTTGACTGAGAATATCAAAAATGTAGCTGCTAAAATGGAACGTAGTGTAGATGAAATTACAATTGTTATGCTTGATCGTGAGCGCCATCATGGTTTGATGAAAGAAGCTCGTGATCTTGGTGCGCGTATTATGTTAATTTCTGATGGCGATGTTAACCCAGCTATGGAATGTTGTATCGAAGGTTCTGGTGTACATATGGTTGTTGGTACTGGTGGTGCACCTGAAGGTGTATTGGCTGCTGCTGCATTAAAATGTGTAGGCGGTGATATGCAAGCTCGCTTAAAACCAGAAACTGACGAAGAAATTCGTCGTTGTCATGAAATGGGTATTACCGATGTAAACCAAGTACTTACATTAGATGATTTAGTTCGTACAGATGATGTTATCTTTGCGGCTACTGCTATTACTCGTGGCAACTTGTTGAATGCAATTCAGTACTTCCCAGGTGGTGCGCGTACACACACTATCGTAATGCGTTCTAAAACTGGTACTGTGCGTTTCCTTGATACAGTGCATATGGATGACAAATTGAAATCCTTAAAAGCAAAATAATAAGAAGCCCCTCTACATGAACGGGACCTAAAAATTAACAATATTTTCGGTGAACTGTTCAAAAAAGAGGGGCTTTTTTCTCAGTATTTTCTCTCACTCTCTTGATGAGATATATCGAAAAATAGTATAATAACATTTAGTATATGACGTTATAAATACAACGTCTTGTAGTTCATACAAGATGATCGATATAAAGTGTAGGAGGAATTCTGTTGGAAAAGCTAATCATTCAAGGTGGCAATCGGTTGGAAGGCCGTGTACGTGTTAGTAGTGCTAAAAATGCGGTACTCCCTATTATTGCCGGTACTTTGCTAGCATCAACGCCTAGTAAATTACTTGAAATTCCAAATTTGGAAGATGTAGGTACGATTTGTCAAGTTATCGAGTCTTTGGGGGTTAAAATTACTCGTAATGAAGCAGATGATGAAATTATTTTCGATGCATCTACATTGACTGCTACGGAAGCTCCTTATGAACTTGTACGCAAAATGCGTGCATCCTTCCTTGTAATGGGGCCTTTATTGGCGCGTAAAGGAGAAGCTAAAATCTCTATGCCAGGTGGCTGTGCTATCGGTGCACGTCCTATCGACCTTCACTTGAAAGCTTTTGAAGCTTTAGGTGCTAAAATTGAAATTACTGAAGATTATGTTTATGCTCATGCTCCTGAAGGCCTTAAAGGTACTCAAATTTATTTGGACTTCCCAAGTGTAGGGGCTACAGAAAACATAATTATGGCGGCTTCTATGGCAGAAGGTAAAACAGTTATTGAAAATGCTGCTGAAGAGCCTGAAATTGTTGATTTAGCAACATTCTTGAATGCTATGGGCGCCAATATCCGCGGTGCTGGTACAAATGTAATCCGTATTGAAGGTGTACCTCAATTGCATGGTGCTATTCATACAGTTATTCCTGACCGTATCGAAGCTGGTACATACTTGATTGCAGCAGCTATGGCAGGTGGTGATGTATTCGTAGAAAATGCGTTACCAGAACATTTGAAACCAGTAGTAGCTAAACTAAAAGAAGCTGGCGTTACTGTAGAGGAAGAAATTGACGGTATTCGCGTTATCAGCACTGGTAAAGGCATTAAAGCTGTTGACATTAAAACATTGCCATATCCTGGTTTCCCAACAGATATGCAAGCTCAATTTATGGCGCTTACTACGATTGCAGAAGGTACAAGTACAGTAACAGAAACGGTATTTGAGAACCGCTTTATGCATGTTGCCGAACTTCGTAAGATGGGTGCTCATATCGATATTGACAATCGTCAGGCCATTGTAGAAGGTATGCCTCGCTTGCACGGTGCCGTAGTAAATGCTACTGACTTGCGTGCTGGTGCAGCTCTTGTTTGTGCTGCATTGACTGCAGAGGGGAGAACTGAGGTAGGTCGTCTACATCATATCGACCGTGGCTATGATGATTTTGTAGGTAAATTGCAAAGGTTAGGTGCTGATATTGTTCGGGTTGACGAATAAGAGTACAGAGCCAAAACAGAATAAAAAGAAAAGAAGCCGGCGCTCTAAAGGGCCGGCTTTATACAACGAGCAACAAAACCTAGGTGCTGCAAAGGTTGAAAACTCTAAGGCGAGCACGACTCGCAAGCCTTTGCGTAGAACAAAGCGCAAGTCTACGAAACTTTCAGAAGGCGTAGCTAAACAAGCGAATCACTTAGCATCTAATATGCGTGAGGCTATGGTTAAGGTTACAAAGATGCGTCGCGCTGAAAGACGAAGTCGAGAGACGGTAGCCATTGCTAAAACAACACCGGCTATGACTTTAAAACGTTTAGTACGTCCAGAGCAAGTTGGAGATTTGATGGGACGTTTGAATCGATCCTTAAATTTTGATTTAGGTATTGATTTGGGGACCGCTAATGTCCTTATATATGCTAAAGGGAAGGGCTTGGTGTTAGACGAACCGGCTTATATTGCACGGGATGATAAAACAGGCGATGTTCTTGCCTTAGGTGAGGTAGCTCGAGCGATGGTTGGTCGTACACCGAAGGGAATTTCTGTTATTCGTCCTGTTCAAGCAGGGGTTATTGCGGACTATGACATGACGGAATTCATGTTGAAGTACTTCATTCGCTCCGTTGTACCTGCTTCGCGATTGATGAAAACACGAATTATCGTATGTGTTCCATCAGGTATTACACCTGTGGAGAAGCGCGCCATTTTAGAGGCTTTGCTTAGAACCGGTGCTAAAAAGACTGTTCTTATTGAGGAGCCACTGGCTGCTGCTATGGGGACTGGTCTCAACGATGCTAAGCAAGTAGGTGCCATGGTTGTAGACGTTGGTGGTGGCACAACAGACATCGCTGTTCTATGTGATACAGGCGTCGTTGTAAGTGAATCTCTCCGTATAGGCGGAGATTCTTTTAACGAATCTATTATTCGTTATATTCGTCGGAAGAAGCGTCTTGTCATTGGACCATTAACAGCAGAAAAGATTAAAATTTCTGTAGGGACTGTGGATCGCCGTGCTAAGGAACGCACTATAGAGGTGCGTGGACGCGATGCGAGCACTGGTTTACCAAAGATGGTAGCAGTGAACTCTTTAGAGATTCAGCGTGCGTTAGAGGCTCAAGTCATGAATATTTTAGAGGGTATTAAATCTATTTTAGAGAAAACACCGCCTGAACTTGTGGCTGCCATTAATGATCATGGTATCATCCTAACGGGTGGGGGCGCTCTTATTGATGGTTTGGATCGCGTTATAACCCGTTCTGTTGGTATTGCGGCATATATAGTAGAATCTCCACGATATGCAGTTATTAAGGGTGTTGCGAAGGCTCTTGATGAAATGTCACAACTTCGTGACACATTAGATGACTTACAATGATATACGCTTTAATATAAGTTAAAAGTAACGAAGTTACTAACTATGGCTTGATCATTATTTAATGATTTTTCTATAGCTAGTAACTTCGTTTTTTATTTTATCTTTTTGAAATTTTCATCTTTATGATGTATACTATAGTAAAAGTATATTGCATAAAATTGATATAAAATATATGACCATTTATATGGTTTATCGTTGTAGAGGAATTATATATGAAACGATATCTATACATGACTTTTGCTGTTTTAGGTTTCTTAGGCAGCACAGTTCCTTATGCTGAAGCAGGTAATTTAACAGGGGTGCGTGTATCTAATCATGACGGCACTAGTCGTATAGTTTTAGATGTATCTGAAATGCCTGTGTCGTGGACTCGATCCTATAATGAAGCAACTCATGCGCTGACCCTTAACTTAGGGGGGACTACAAATGGTCTAACAGGGCCTATTAGTCAAAATGATACAAAGACAGGTGTTCTAAAAGGTATCGCTTTGCAGCCAGTAAATGGAAATTTACAAGTAACTTTAACGGCAAATAAAGATGTACAACATCATGAGTTTACCTTGGAAAAACCGACACGTATCGTTGTAGATCTATTTTCTAGCTATTCTCAACAGACTACAAAAGATATAAATAAATCTGTGGCGTATAGTAAGATTAATAACACCGTGCCTGAAGGTAAAATTCAAGCCTATGCTTTAACCGTAGATAATGATTCGCCTATGGTCGTAGCCCATGTTCCAGAAGGAAAAACCTTGGCCGCTGTCAGTCAGGCTCATACAGCTTTGATAGGGGCTAAGGTAAAAGGTGGTAGCTTTGAGAGGCCTTATTCTGTAGCTAGTGATGGCACTATCGATTTAGAGCGTATCTCTAATCGTGGTACTTTGCGGTATACTCCGAATCGAGGTTATTTCATAGAAGAGAAAAAGCCTTTATTACAAGCTAAAACGCAAAAAGAAAGCTTTATGATTACTGCTGTAAATGCACCACGTAAAGAGAATGCTTTGACCTTGTATACAAATGCTTATGGATCTTCTACAAAGACTAATGACTATGGGTACGAAGTGACTGTAGCCAATGGTAAGGTTATTAGTGGACAAAACGGTAACTCTAAGCTAGGTGAAAACCAATATGTATTATCTGGTCATGGTGAGGCTCGCGAGGCTTTGCGGAAGTTAAAGGTGGGAACACCTATTACGATTCAAAATCGTCAAGAGCTTGCTCAAGTAAGCACGACTGGTGGTGCTAGTCTACAAGTGGGGACAATGGTAATGAAAAATGGTCGCTATGTAGGGGCTGATTCATCTAATAATAAAGCGCGTAGCTTTATAGGCACTACAAAGGACAATAATTTAGTAGTCTTAGCTGTTGATAAAGCAGGCCTTCAATCTGTTGGCGTTACTCAAAAGGAAGGAGCAAATCTACTATCTAAGCTTGGTGTAGTCGATGGTGCTGAATTGTCTAACCAAGGGAGTGTTGATTTAGTTATTAAAGATGATTATGTACATAAATCATCCTCCGCACCTACGAGCTATGAAGATATAGTAATCATAAAATGAATTCGTTGCATACAATTTTGTTTGAAAAATTACTAATAATTTAGTATACTATACATACATAACTAATTTTGTAAAAGGAGGGATCGTTATGAAAAGAGTAGTGTTGGCCTTAGCTGCGCTAGGCATTTTTAGTGTTAGCTCTGTAATGGCGGCCCCTGTATCATACCAAAGTGTATTAACAGGTAAAGTTGCTTCTACAGTTTCTGTTGGCACTTCTGTAACAGAAGGCCAAACATTGGTGACTGTCGAAACATTAGCGGGCCCTATGGCGGCTGCTAAATCTACTGTAACTGGTACTGTATCGGCGGTTAATGTTACAGTGGGTTCAGACGTTTCTCGTGATCAAATCGTTGTCACCGTAGAAAGTAAATAAGGAGAGAAGGAATGAAGTTTTCTCATTCTTGGCGTCGGTATAGAAAAACGATACTGGCGCTTTTCTTCTGTACTTCACTTACAGCTGCACAGGCTGTCGATTTCATGCCTGTCAATGATGTAACTACAGGTATGGAAGGCATTGCAAAAACTGTAATTGAAGGGGATACTATTTCCACCTTTGATGTAAAGGTGCTTGGTGTCATGAAGGATAAGGGACCATCTGGTCATCTTATTTTGGCGAAATTCTCCGGTCCTGTTATGGAACAAACCGGTGGTATTGCTCACGGCATGAGTGGTAGTCCTGTATATATAAATGACAAGCTCGTTGGCGCTGTTGCTTATGGCTGGGGCTTTGCAGATGGTACGATTGGGATGATTACCCCTATCGAAGATATGGTAAAATTATGGAATATTCCATATGAGAAAAATCTATCTAGACCATGGGACGATAAACAATTGATTCCTCTTGGAACTCCACTTATGGCTTATGGTTTTGATGCAGCATCTATGGATTATTTCAAATCCAAGTTGCCACAATATAAATATGAAACTTATGATACAGCCAGTGCTAGTGGTGATGAAATTGCTAAACCATTAGAGGCTGGTGGATCCGTAGCAGCATTATTAGTTGATGGAGATCTTAAATTAGGGGCTATTGGTACTGTTACTTATGTAGATGGTGAAAAAATCGTAGCCTTTGGTCATCCGTTCTTGAAGCATGGAACTTCAAACTACTTCATGCATAATGCGAGTATTTTTACAGTTGTTAAGAGTTATGATGCTGCTTTTAAATTGGGCTCTATGGGCAAGGAAGTTGGCTCTGTAACTGAAGATAGAGGTGCTGGTATTGCTGGTGTTTCTGGTGTGATTTCGCCAGGGATTCCTATGAGATTCCATTTGAAAGATCTTGATATGGGCCGTGATAAAACTAGCTCTGTTAAGGTCATTGAAGATAGTGAAATGACACCGACCCTAGCGGCTACATCTCTATATAATATGTTGAATAAAACATTGGATCGTAGTGGAGCTGGTACAGCTACAATTTCTTATACGATTACACCAAGAGGTAAAGAGCATAAACCGTTGACACGAACCAATATGTTCTATAGTTCTGATTCTATCTCAGAGAAAGCTGTTGATGAGTTTTATAATGTTATCGATGTTCTTATGAATAACCGATTTATTAATTATGAAATTTCCGATATCTCTGTAGAGACAGAGGTAACACAAGATAAGAAAACAGCAAAGCTCATTGATGCGTCTGCATCATCTACTGTTGTTTCTCCTGGGGATACAATTGTTGTAGATGTGACTTTAGAACCGTTCCGCGGTGAAAAGGTTGTTAAACAAATCTTCTTTAAGGTTCCAGAAGATCAAGCAATTGGCAAGTATACCTTAGAGGTACGTGGTGGTGGGGAAATTCCATTGCCATATGTGTTAGAAAAACAAAAATATAATTTAACAGATGAAATTTTGCGTCGTTTGAAAATTCATAAAGACTTTAATGAGCTTTTCGATGAAATTCAAAAAACAGATACAAATAATCAAATCGTCGTAGAATTTTTGGAAGATGGCATTAGTCTAGTTGATGAGGATGGTTCTAAATCTGTTAAAAAAGCAAAAATCAAAGATGTTGAGTCAAAACCTATGCCAGGGGATGTACAAAAGAAAACAGGTCAAGAAGACTTGAGCTCTGGTAAAGATGATGATAAAAAAATCGAAAAGACTGCCGTTGATACTGAGTACATCGTACAGGGCGATGGTCAATTTACAATTCATGTTATGAAGCCAGCTGATCGCGATAAAGAATTAGCTAAACGCATGAAAGAAGTTAAAAATCAGATCAAGATGGAACATAAACTAGAGTTGGAAGATCAAGCAAAGAACGACAAAGCTGATAAAAAAGAAGCTAAAAAATCCGATAAAAAGGATGTACAAGATTCCCATAAAAAGGAGTCTAAAGAGGCTGATAAAAAAGGCGAGTCTAATGTTGATGGTACTAATTCAGCTGAATAAGTTAAGACTGTAAGAGGAATGGGTGAATCTGTTGAAGTGGTTTGAATCGATAGGTAGAACTGTAATAAACGGCCTATCGCAGATGGGTAGTGCTACATTATTGGTATGGCACACTATAAGACAACTAAAAATGATTAATCTGTGGCATGTGTTGCAGCAGATGGCTCACCTAGGGGTGGATTCATTGCCGATTATAAGTTTGACGCTGCTCTTCGCAGGGGCGGTTATGACTTTGCAGATCACAGATGTGTTAATTACGTATGGCGCACAAAGTACAGTTGGTGGTCTTATGGCGGTAGCTATGGGCCGTGAATTAGGACCTATTTTAGTAGGTGTCGTACTAGCTGGCCGCGTAGGTGCTGCCATTACTGCAGAAATTGGTACTATGAAGGTAACCGAGCAAATTGATGCTCTTCGGGTTATGGCTGTTGATCCAGTAGGTTACCTCGTAGTTCCTCGTGTCGTGGCTTGTATGGTAATGGTGCCAATCTTAGCCTTTTACGGTATGGTAATTGGTATTGCCGGTGGTTACTTTGTAGCTACTGCTATTAAAGGTTTGGCCCCAAGTACATATTTAGATTCCATTCAAATGTTCTCTACTATTTCTGATTTTACATTAGGTTTAGTTAAATCGAGTGTATTCGGTGCGGTCATTGCGTTAGTAGGTTCATATAAGGGGATGGAAACTAAAATGGGCGCAGAAGCAGTAGGCTTCTCCACAACTAGTTCTGTAGTAACTAGTATCATTTTAGTATTTGTATTAAATTACTTTTTATCTACTTTGTTATATTAGTAGAGGTTTTAGAGGAATTTATGATAGAACTACGCAATGTTGTAGTTGCCTATGAGTCGCGTGTGATTTTAGACTCCGTTAATCTCACTATTAATGATGGGGAAACATTAGTTATATTAGGCGGTAGTGGTAGTGGTAAAAGTACACTACTTCGATTGCTGATTGGCTTACAACGTCCTACATCGGGTCAGATTATCGTAGATGGCACAGATATAACAACATTATCTGAAGATGAATTTAATACAGTACGTAGAAAAATGGGCATGGTGTTCCAATACTCTGCTCTTTTTGACTCTATGTCGGTGGGGGAAAACGTAGCTTTTGGTCTACGTCAACATACGAAGTTAGGGGAAGACGAGATTAAACGCATTGTGGCAGAGCGACTCGACTGGGTTGGTCTTAAGGGATATGAGTCCTATATGCCAAATGAATTATCTGGTGGTATGAAGAAGCGTGTTAGCTTAGCTCGTGCTATTGCACTAGATCCTAGTTTAATTCTTTATGATGAACCATCGTCTGGTTTAGATCCAATTACATCAGGTACAATTAGTATGCTGATAAAAGGGATGCAAAATCGGCTTGGTTGTACCTCTATCGTAGTAACACATGATATGCAATCTGCATTTTTTGTAGCCGATCGCATAGCTTTACTTGATAAGGGGCATTTTGTAGAAATTTCTGATACAATAGACTTTAAGAATTCTACAAACAAAAAGGTACAACAGTTTATTAATGGCGAAGCAGAACCGATTAACGTATCTGCGATGGGAGATATATAATGAAGTGGACGACGGAGGCCAAGGTAGGGGTTTTCACAATAATAGGTATAGCTTTATTTATTGCGGGCATACTGTTTGTAGGACGCATTGATATATGGGCTAAACCACAAATGACAATTACTGGTGATTTTGCCCAAGTAAATGGTTTGAAAAATGGTAATCAAGTTAAGTTTTCTGGCGTAGCTATTGGGTCAGTTTCTAATATTGAAATTACACCGCATGGCGTTATAGTTGAGATGAAACTTGATGAAAAAGCTCAGATTCCAAGTGATTCTATTTTCACATTAGGTTCTGATGGTTTCTTGGGTGATAAATTTATTCAAATTTCACCGGGCCAATCTAAAGTATATTTACAAGATGGGGACTCTGTTAAAGGGGAAGGCGCTGATGCTATGGATAAAGCCATGCAAAGTGCTCAGAAATTAATGGAAGGCACCGAAAAAATGTTGCAGTCTATCAATAGTATTATTGGTGACCCAGCAACACAAAATGCGCTTAAGCATTCCTTGCAATCTACGGCGGTGATGGCTGATAATGCAGTAGCCATTACGCAAAATATGGCGGATGTTACTGCTCAGTTAAATCAAGCTGCTCAGCAATTTAACGCTGATGGTAATGCTGGTAATGATATGCGTGCTATTTTAACTAATTTAAAACAAACTACGGATCGCGTAGATAATATGGCTCGTTCCATGGAGTCTACCGTAACAGATTCTAAGGCACAAGAAAATATTAAGGAAACATTACATAATACGGCGCAAATCTCTGCTCGTATCAATAAATTAATGGGGGGGACGTCGTATCAAACTGATGCAAATGGAAATGTTGTAGCCGGAAATAATATTGAAAAAAAGTCGTCTACTAAAATCGAGCCATCTGTAGATTTGTTGTATAACACAACAGATGATGAATTCCGCATTAATGGCCGACTTCGTGCTTTTAATGATAAAGGAATGGCTGAGCTTGGCCTTTCCAATATTGGAGATGGTACTAAATTTGACTTGAATGTAGGTCGATTCGTTAGTTCTAAATGGTTAGTGCGCGGCGGTATATTTGAAAGTGAATTAGGCCTAGGTGCTGATTATAATTTAGGCGGTCCAATTTCCTTGTCCGCAGCTATATATGATCTTAACAATCGTAAATATCGTATTCGTAGTGATATACGTTTACATAAAGATACTTATGGGGTTATTCAAATGACAAGACCATTCGGTTCCACGAATGGTGGTACCTACTTTGGTATCAAACAAGTATTCTAAAGATTAATATATTCACGTTGGATGAATATGGAGGTACATATTATGAATAAAAAGGTGTTATCATTAGGCGTAATGCTCTCCTTGGCTACTACAGGTGCAATGGCTGCTGATGTAGTTACAACTTCTGTTAATAATGGAGATCAATTAAGTAAATATCAAAAAGAAGCCATTCAATTAACACAAAAGCAATTAGCTGAAAAATCTGTGCAAGATAGCAAGACCTATGAGAGCAAATTGGACCTCGATGAGTCGCGCACGATTGAGTTAGCATTAGCGAATAACCGTACTGCAAAACAAACTAAGTGGGGTTATGAGGCAGCAAAATCTGCAGTTAGCGAGGTAGCAGCTGGTAAAAATCCAAGCGTTAGTTATGGTTGGAGCGTAAATAGAAATGGTGGCGATTCTGGTAGTGGTAAGTCTGGTAGCCATAATTTCTCTATTACAGCGCCTGTATTTAATCCTCAACTTGATGCAAGCATTGATTCTGCTCGTTATACACGTGAAGGTACTGGTGCTAGTTATGAAGAAGCACTTCAACAAGCCAAATACGATGCTATTTACAACTACTATACATTGATTATGAATCGTAACCTGGTTGATGTGGCTCAGGAAACTGTTAAAAATTATCAAGGCCAGTTAACAAATGCAGAGGCTCAATATAATGTCGGTTTAGTAGCTAGTTCTGATGTATTGAGCGCTAAGACAAATCTTGCTGATGCTGAAACAACACTTCTAAAAGCACAAAACACTGCGAATTTAGCAGAAGCTAACTTAAATAAAGTCATCGCATACCCTGTACAAACATCTATTACTACGGTAGAAAGTAATTTACAATATAAGCCGTACAATGTCACATTAGAGCAAGCTAAAGCGTATGCTATGCTTCATCGTTCCGCTCTTGTAAAATCTGCCCTTGATGTAAAATCTGCTGAAGAAGCTGTTAAGTCTGCAAAAGCGGGCTACCTGCCAACAGTAAATGTAAGCATTGGGCGTGGTTATACTGATCCAGATGGGTACTTTGGTACAAGTACAAAATCTTGGAGCGTAGGTGCTAGTGCATCTTGGAGTTTATGGGATGGCGGTGCTACACAAAATGCCATAAAAAAAGCAAATGCAGAACTTGAACAAGCTAAAGAAGCTAATTTAGCTGCTATTGATACTGTATTATTAGCTGTACAAAAAGCATATTTGAACTTGCGCTCTGCTGAGCAAACAATTAACAGTACTCAAACTGCAGTTAATCAAGGTGAAGAAAACTTCCGTATTGCAACACTTCGCTATCGTGCAGGGGTTGGTACAAGCCTTGATGTACTCAATGCTGAAACTACATTAACAGATGCTCGTAATAACTATGTAGAAGCTCTTTATAACTATAATATTAGCATTGCAGAGCTTGAACAATTGACAGGTGTTCCATTGAATACGCCAGTTGGACAAGGGGCTGAAATTATTGCAAACAGTGGTGCAGTTGAACAATTAGCAAAACTTGGCAGCAATCAATAATATAATATGTAACCTAAAAAGACGACCGAGGTCGTCTTTTTTTCTATATTAGTATTTACTTCAGTATTTTATATGAGTATTTCATATTAGTTTAGATTGATTATGTTATTGTAAAAAAGCAATTAATTGCTGATATATGTATAGTCGTATAACTTAATGTACTTATATTAGAGCGACTGTATTGGCAGTATACTTATAGCAGAAATTGATTAGTATGAAATTATATTAGTTTTATAAAATTTACCCCTAAAACACTATAGTTATTACTGTGTCTGTGGTAAGATTAATATATATATTTATAGTATTTATAATGTGTATGGGAGATCATTATGACCCGTAAAAAGTGGTGTCTCATAGGAGCCGCAATTTTAGGAATATCTGCAGCTGGTGCTAGTATAAATCCTATAGCTCAGACCTATGTAGCGCCTATGGTTAAAGAACAAGTAAATAATGCCATAAACGGATCTGTAAACTATGATTCTCTACGTATTAACTGGAATGGTGATGTAGTTCTAACGGACGTTACTATTAAAGATAGAGATAATCATTTAGTAGGGACTGCACGAGAGGTAGCAGTAGGAATTAAGCTATCTGCTTTACCTAGTATTATTACAAGTAATACATCAGGGGTAACGGCTATTTCAAGTGTGATTGTAGAGGCGCCGGATCTTCATATCTGGCAGCTAGCTGATGGATCGTGGAGTGTAGAAAAGTTAGTAAAACCATCTGATCCTAATAAGTCGGGTAGCTTTGATGGTTCTATTACAATACATGATGGTCGCGTAGCTGTACGAACCAAAGATGGAATAAAGAGAAATGTAGAAAGTCTCGATGGTACAATGGCACTTAATATGGGTGGATTGTCTAAAGGGGCATTTACTGCTGATGTTGATGGTTCTTCTGTTGTATTAAATGGCAACATTGATATGAACCATGTATCTAATTTTGATCTCTTTGTACAAGCAGATGAAATTGATACGGCAGGTATCGTGAGTTTTGTACCACTTCATAAAGATTTATCTGTAACGGGTGGGAAATTACAAGACTTACATCTCAATATTAAAAGCGAAGATGGAAATTACATTATGAGTGGTAATGTCGGTTTTAAGGGCTTAACAGGTACCTATAAGAGTGGTAATACTACTTATAATATTACCGATGGTTCGGGCCGCATTATGCTAAATCGTGACCAAATCGTTATTAGTCGTAGCTCTTGGCGTGTTAATGATCAAGTAGCCAAGGTTAATGGTCTTGTTACATTAGGTAAAGAGGAAGCGTATCTAAATCTCAATGTTGTGGCTGATAAGGTTGCTTTAGAAGCGCTTACCGATGTAGGCGTAACTGGTGTTATAGGTGGTCGTGCACATATTGGTGGCACAACGGTAGCTCCTAGTGTAGATGCTACGATTAGCAGTGATGGTATTTCTTATAACGGGTATTATGTTGATCGCGTACAAGGCGATATTATCTTTAATGATGGATTAGTTCGCCTTGAAAATACACGCTTATCAGTTGGCGAAGGTAATGTAAAGATTAATGGTCAATATGTAGTTGATACAGGCGATTTTGATGCTACCGTAAAGGCTCAGAATTTACCTTTGGATACTTTTACAAAAGATCTATCCACCCCTATTACAGGTAATGTGGACGGTGAGGTTCGTATCTTAGGAAAAAACAATCAAGTTACGGATATAGTGGGCGCAGTTGAAGGGCGCCAAATTGGTATTCGCGGTGTAGTAATTGATACTGTGAAAGCTAATTTTACACATAGTGACAATCGAACTAATCTTACCATTGTAGGAAATATGGGGGATGGTACGTTTGGTGGATATGGTTATATCCAAAATGGCAATGTAGATGCTACTATTTCTGGTAATGCATTACCATTGACGTCATTAAGCCCTATTATCGGACAAGATGTAGATGGGACGTTGAATACGTCTATTACAATAAAAGGTATTTTAGATAATCCAAATGTGACCGGCACTGTATGGGGACAAGAGGTTCACTATAAAGGGGCTCGATTTGATAATATCCATGGGGATTTTCAGTTGGATAATCATGTTCTTACCATCACCAATGGACATGTTGGCGATTCTGGTGGTGGCTATGATGTAACGGGCTGGTATGACCTTAATACTGATGCATTAGACTTAAATGCACGAGCTCGTGCAGTACGTATTGAAAATCTAATTCGTACAGTTACAGATATTCCAATTACAGGTTGGTTTGAAACAGATAATCATATTACAGGTACTGCAGCGAATCCTATTATAGAAGGTCGTGCTCATTTATGGGATGGTTCTGCGTATGGAAAACTTGTAACTAATGCCTTTGTAAAATACAACTATAAGAATGATATATTAGAGCTATATCGATTTGATGTCGAAGGTTATGGTGCAACTATCACTGGTGGAGGTACAATCTCTAAAGACGCCATTAATGTTGACTTTGAAGGTAAGAAAATTGATATGGGCAGATTGCTCATCAACACAGACCATCAAGTTGATGGTTTATTATCGGGGCGCGGGATTATCACGGGTTCTATGGATAATCCTCAATTTAATGGATACATATTATCCGATGCATTATCGATTAATGGGGTATTATTAAATGATATTCATGGTCATGTGTATGTAGATAAAACGGTAGTAAATGTACAAGACTTTACCTTTGCTGAAAAAGATGGAGGTCGATATGTTGCTAGAGGCGGCATGAAGCTTGACGATAGCCAACAATTATTTGGCGCTTTAGATGTTACTAATGGTAGCGTAAACAATTTATTAAACTTACTAGATCGCTCAAATGAACATCTTGATGGCAAGTTAAATGGCTCTGTAGAAATTGGGGGCACAAAGGATAATCCAAGTGTTAATGTAGTAGGTAAGATTAGTGATGTAAGTATTGATGACAAGGTTGTAGGTGACGCTACAATTAATGCTAGTCTTGCAAACCGTAAGTTCAAAATTACAACCTTAAAATTGCCTGTTGACGAAGGCCTTGTTGCCATGGGTGGTACATTAGATCTTGATGGTCAAGCGGATTTACAGGTTGCTTTAAAGGATGTTGATATTGTACCGTTCTTGCCGTTAGTAGGTAAGGATATTCAGGCTACAGGATGGGTAACGGGTGTTATAAACGTTTCTGGAGAAACGAAAAATCCTAAAGTAGAATTATCTGGTGCTGTAGAATCTGGTTCCTTTAATGGTATTGGTATCGATGAAGGCTTTGCATTGGCTACAATGCAAGATCAAGTCATTCAAATTCAACGAATTCAAGGTACTAAAAGTGGTTACAAGTTAAGCATCTACGGTAAGGTTCCGTTAGCCGCTATCTATACGTCTGGCTATATTCCGGCAAATGACAGCAAGTCCATGGATGTAACAATTGACTTTAATGAAGCTGATATGGCGGTTATTCCTCTTGTTACGACGAGTGTAAAAAATGCAACTGGTCCGTTAAAAGGTGTTATTAGACTTACTGGTACTATCGATCAACCTGAAGCATATGGTACAGTTTCAGTTCGCAATGGCACGATGAAGTTAGCTAGTGTGGATAATGAAATCACAGGTATTGATGGAGATTTAATTTTCTCTGGTCAACAAGGTGATTTCCAATCCCGTATTAATATGGGGAAAGGCTCTGCAGGTTTAGCGGCTAAAGTAAACTGGTCTGGACATAGTGTTACTAATTATAAGGCCGCAGTTCAGCTCGATGATTTAGAGGTGCGTAGCGAATATGTTCGAGGACCATTAAATGGTGAGCTTTATATTGTAGATAGAGATGGTTTGCCTACATTAATGGGGAATTTAAATCTAGAAAAGGTTCAATTTAAAATTCCGCTTTCCATGGAATCTACTGAAAGTACTAGAAATATGGGTATCGATGTCACTGTTCGTGCAGGTAAAGGCGTACGCTTGTATGATCGCACGTTGTATGACATGTTTATCAGTGGTGATGTTCACTTTGGTGGTACCTTGCAAAATCCAACAGCTAGTGGTCAATTCGATGTAAGAAATGGTACATTCAAATACTTGAGCCATGTATTTAATATTACAAAAGGGAAAGCTCATTTTTTGGGTGGTTCTTATTTGCCAAATTTACAATTAGAAGCTGAAACTAATGTAAACAATTATAATATTATGCTGGGAGTAAAAGGGACAGTAGATCATATGGATTTAACATTGACGTCTAATCCAAGTCTGTCTCGTAAACAAATTATTTCTATGTTGACCTTTGGTCGCGGTGCTGACTCTAATAGTAGTACGTTGACAAATGATGACGTTAATGCTGTGGCTACTGCTGGTCTTCAAATGTTTGCCTTTGGCTATGTACAAGATGCGTTGCAAAATACCTTAGGTTTGGATCGAATCAATATCACTACTGGTTCTATTGATCCTGATGAGCCGACCAATAAGGACACGGCAAGTAACTACAATATTGAAATTGGTAAGTATGTATTACCGAGAGTTATGTTGACCTATTCTCAAGGTATCAATAACAAGCAAAATAAATATGGTATAGAGTATTCTGTTAAACGAAATCTTAAGTTCACTGCATGGCATACATCGCAAGGAAACAATTATTTGGGTGGTCGTTGGACACGAAGCTTCTAAGTGTGTGACTAGAGTGTGCAAATCCCATAGGTATGCACATTCTAGTCATATTAATTTCATAAAATTTGTTTATAGTAGTACTCATTCCACATAATTTATGCTATAATGATAAAGATTTATTAGTCTTTATAAAACAAGAAGTAAACTCTTTATGGGGATGAGTTCTAGGAGGAATTTATGTTTAAACCAAAAGCCTATAAAAGTATGCTTGCAGCGTCTGTGTTGACGGCTGTCATGGGGACAGGCAGTGTCTTTGCTGCTGAGGTACAAGCTGGCTATACTCCAGATTTAAATAGCACAACAACAACTAGTGCTGCTACTACTAATGATGCAGCCACTACTCAAGCTGTTTATAATGCTGATGCAACTACTACAACTACACAAGATGAAACTGATGCGGCTATTTTAGCTGCTCGTGGTGATACAACAGTATCCAGCGATGGCACTATAGTAAAAGGTTCTGACGGCACTGTTACAGTAAATAATGCAGCTTTAAAAACTGATGACAAACAAGTAAAAATGGTATCTAAAACTACAGGTGGTACTGACCTTGATAAGGCTGCAGAAAATGGCCAAACGCAAGCTGTTACAACTGTAGAGGCGCAATATGTTTCTTCTGCTAGTGCAGAAACTGTAAATCCATATGTAGGTAAATTGATTACAGGTGTATCTATCTCTGGTGTTACAGCTGAACAACAAGCAGATTTATTGCCTATTTTGTCTGAACGAATTGGCGATACCGTATCTGTAGATGGTGTATTTAAAGATGTTACTAATCTTGGTAATACAGGTTACTTCTCCGAAGTAAACCCTGTGTTCACAACAGTACCTGAAGGCGTTAAATTGGACTTTGCTGTAACAGTAAATCCAATTACTACAGGCGTATCCTTCGAAGGTAATACTGTTTACACATCTGAAGTATTGACTAAGTTCATGGATATCCAACCTGGTCAAGTCCTTAACTCTGTATACGTTGGTCAAAAAATTCAAGGTATCAACGCTGCATACGCTCGTGATGGTTACATGTTGGCTCATGTAGACGGTATCCGTGTAGATGATCAAGGCGTGCTTCATGTACACATCGTAGAAGGCATTGTAGAGGATATCATTCCTGCTGGTAACAAAAAAACTCGCGATAAAGTTATTACACGTGAATTTGTTCAAAAGAAAGGCAAACCTTTCAATAAATTCTTGGTACGTCGTTCCGTAGAACGTGTATACAACTTAGGCTTCTTTGACGACGTAAATGTTCGTATGTTGCCTGGCGAACAAGATCCTAACAATGTAATCATTGAAATCGACGTATTGGAACATAAAACTGGTACTATTACATTAGGTGCGGGCTACTCCAAATCTGATGGTTTGATGGGGATTATTGAGTTTGGTGAAGATAACTTCCGCGGTACTGGTGATAAATTCAAGGTTCATTGGGAAATCGGTGGTAAGAAAAAATATAAAAACTACCAAATCTCTTACTTGAAACCTTGGATTGATAGCAAAGGCACATCTCTTGGCTTCTCCTTCTTCAACCGTGAAGATGAATATACAGATTACAACGAAGATGGTGATGAAGTAGCAGAATACAACAAGAAATCTCGTGGCTTCAATATTTCCTTCGGCCGTCAAACTGGGGAATATACACGTGACTACTTGACATTAGAATCCCGTAAAGATACCTATAAATGGGATAGTGATGATAGCTCTGGCTACCGTTATGACACAGATGATATCTCTAATACAAGTGGTAGCGGTAATGATTGGAATAATACAAACCCAAATACTGGTGGTAGCTGGAATTTTGCATCTAATAATTACGTAAAAAATAACTTTGGACGAATTAACTCCATTACATGGCAAAAGGTATACGATTCCCGTGACAATATTTATGAACCAACTCGTGGTCGTCGTATTTCCTATACAGCGCAATGGGCTGGTCATGGCTTGGGCGGTGATTTTGACTTCTATAAATTTACAGCAGAAACGCGTATGTACAAAAAATTGGGTGCTAAAAACGTATTGGCATTCCGCGCACGTGGTGGTTTCATCCAAGGTGATGCACCGTATAGTCAATTATTTACATTGGGTGGTGCTGACTCCTTACGTGGTTACGAAGATGATCAATTCCGTGGTAAGTACATGTACAATGCTACATTGGAATTCCGTTTCCCAATCGTTAAAAAGGTTAGTGGCGTATTGTTCACTGATATCGGCGATGCATGGGATGCGCCTAATGTTACATGGTATAACAGTAAAAAATCCTTTAACTATGGCGTTGGTGCTGGTGTTCGTATTACAACACCTATTGGTCCGGTTAAGCTTGATTATGGTGTGGGTAAACACGAAAATAAATTCCACTTCAGCTTCGGCACACAATTCTAATATAGTAAATGTATATGGTGGAGGCCTCTTTTCGAAGAGGCTTTCACCAATATCTCTATATGGCATCCTTTGATGCATTAATTTACAGGAAATTTTATAGAAATGAGGGCACTCTATTATGATGCGAATGATGAATAACAAGACGAATGTGAAGATTTTTTCCATCGTCATTGCTACGATATTTATTATCGGTATTGGTGCATTAGCATATACGCAAATGGCTACGCCTAGTGGTAATGGTGGGTCTAGTACAATTGGTGTTATCGATACATCTCGTATGATGTCTCAAGATAATCCATTATTTGTGTCTGCAGCACAAGAGTTCATGAGTTATCAAAGTCAATTACAACAAGAAACTCAAGCTAAAATTGATGCTGCACAAGATGATGCAACAAAACAAAAATTAGTAGACGAAATGCGTCAAAACTTGGCTAAAAAAGATCAAGAAATTGCAAAATCCATCCAAGATAAAGCTATGGAAGCGGCAAAAGCCGTTGGCGAGGGCAAAGGCTTGAGCGTTGTTATGTCTAAAGATACTGTATTGTACGGTGGCGTAGATATTACGGATCAAGTGTTGAAAAAATTAGCTAGTGATGCAAAATAATAAGCTGTAGTTCTATGTAAGGGAGAACGACAATGGACGGGAGAAAACGATATATAGGTTTAGTCATATTTCTCGTTGCTGCAATAAGTGCTATGGTTTGGGCCTATGGTTTTGTAACAAATCGCCAACAGGGCCTTGATGGGGTATCAATAGGTGTTGTGCGTATTGATGACGTATTAGAATTTAATCCATCCTATGAGGATTATAAACAAGCTAAGAATGAGCTAGAACTATTACAACGTCAATATGAACTTGAACAACAAGCTTTAAATGCCAAGTCAGAGACACAAGATGAACAATTAAAAACACTTGCACTGGATTCAACTTTGTCAGATGCTCTTACGGTGGAATTGCAAACGCGTATTGCAACAAAAGAAAATGAATTAAATCGGCAATTAAATGCTAAGCGTAACGAATTAACTCAAAAATACCTAGCTGAGTTAAAGGTTAGTACTAATGAATACGACTTAGAAATCGTAAATCTTCAATTAGACTTGTATGCTTATGATGCACGTGTATATATTGATGATGCTCAAAAGCAGGCTGCAATGGCTGAAAAAGCTGCGAAAGAAGAACGACTTAAAGAATTATTAGCTAAGAGAAAACCATCAAATTTAGATATTAACTCTATTAAGGCGAAGGTACAAGCTGAGTTAGCTCCAATGCAACAAAAAGGGCAAGAAGAACTTAACCAATATGCGGCGTCTTTGCAGAAGGAATTAGCTGAAAAACGAGATACTATGGTGCAACAACAAGCACAAGCGATTATTGCTAATAATAACCTCCCTGTAGCGCAAGAGTGGAATGATACGTGGGCGAAAAAGCTTTCTGATAAAGAGGCTGAAGTAAGTGCTATTCATGAAGCTATTTTAGAAGATGTACGCATGCGCGTAGCTGTAATTGCAAAAGAACAACATTTAGATTTAGTCATCATTGATGATGGTGGTAATATTAAAGAGCTTGATATTACAGATGCAGTAAAGGCATCTTATCGAGTTCAATAAGGAGTTATATAATGAATAAACGTATTAAATCTTTAGTATTGAGTGCAACTTTAGTGGCTTCCATGGCGATTTTAGGTGGCTGTGGTTCCAATAATATCGGTTATGTTGATACAATTAAAGTAGCTAACAGCACTGAAAAAGGTATCGAGATTACTAAAGAAATTAACGCTAAAAAAGCTGAGTTGAACAAGAAAATTGAAGCTGCTGATGATGCTTCCAAACAAAACGTATATAACCAAGCTTCTCAAGAATTAACTGCTTTCACAAATGCAAAAGCACAAGAATATCACCAATATCAAGAGCAAAAAATCAATGAGCTTGTAAAAGAGAAAAACCTTGATGTTATTATTGAAAAAGGTGCTGTTGTTGGTGGTGGATCTGATGTGACTGAAGAGTTGATCACTAGAATGGGCAAAGCTTCTGATACTCAAATTAAAGAAGCTGAAGAGGCTGCAAAAGCTGAAGAGCAACAAGAAGCTCAACAAAATGCTCAACAAGCAGGTCAAGCTACAGCAGTTACCACTGAGAGTGCACAATAATTAAGGATTATCACAGGGGGAGGAGTTTACCTTGGAAAAAACTTTACAGGAACTTGCAAGATTGGTAGGTGGTCGCGTTGTAGGCGATGAGTCTATTGTCATTACAGAGACACGTGGCTTTGAACAAGCTGTAAAACAATCCATCACTTTTGCTGTTGGTGAATATGTTGAACATATCGCATTATGCCAAGCGGGTGCTGTTATCGTTGAATCTGAAGTGAAAGATGCACCGATGGCACAAATCATAGTTGATAATGCAAAAGCAGCATTTGCACAAGTGTTAGAGCTCTTCCATCCACCTGTTGTAGTGCCTCGCGAGGTACATAGTACTGCAATTATTGGCAATAATGTAACTCTTGGCAAAAATGTAGCCATTGGTGCCTACTGTGTTATTAATGATAATGCTGTTATCGGTGATAATGTAACGATTCGCCCTTATGTCTATATTGGTCATAATGTGCGTATTGGTGAAGATTCCGATATTTATGCCGGTGCTATTGTTCATGAAAACTGTATTTTAGGTAAACGTGTTGTATTACGCGCTAAAGCAGTTATTGGTGGTGAAGGTTTTGGTTTTGCTACGGAGAATGGTGTTCATACTCACATTCCGCAAGTGGGCAATGTTATCCTTGAGGATGATGTAGAAATTGGCTCCTGTACTACCATTGATAACGCTACAATGGGTTCTACATTAGTTCGTCGTGGTACAAAAATTGACAATCTTGTTCACCTTGGACATAATGTTGAAATTGGTGAAGATTGCTTCTTGATTGCTCAAGTTGGCATTGCAGGTAGTACAAAATGTGGTAACCATGTAATCTTTGCAGGTCAAACAGGTTGTACTGGTCATATTACAATTGGTGATAATGTACAATTTGCCGGTAAAACTGGTATTACAGGTAATGTACCATCTAATTCCATCATGGCGGGTTATCCGATGAGACCGCATAAAGAGTGGTTAAAATTGGCAGCCTATGAAACTCGTTTGCCAGATATGGTGAAAACTGTAAAACAATTACAAAAAGAAATTGATGCTTTGAAAGCACAGCTTAAGGAGAGCTAATAATCCATGTATAGGTTTATGAAAATCTTTAGTGCCTTTATTTGCTTATTACCTAAAGGTTTGCAATATGCTATTGGAACATTGCTTGGTGAAATTGCGTGGTTGGCGGTACCGCCAAAACGCAAGCGCCTAGCAATAGGCCAAATTCTATTCTGTAATATTACGGATGATCCTAAAGAAGCGCGTCGTATTGCTAAAGCTAGTACGACACGCTTTGGGCGTATGATTATTGATGTATTGCGATATCCTGAGATTAAAGATGGCGCATACAAAGATATGGTAGAGTTTATTAATCGCGAGTACTTAGATGATGCTTTGGAAAACGGTCGAGGGGCTATTTTAGCAGCTGTTCATAGTGGCAACTGGGAATTGCTTGGCGGTGTACTCGCATCTGAAGGCTATCCATTGATTTCAGTAGCCATGAAACAAAATGGTGACGCAGACAAGTTTATCAATGAATATCGTCGTCTTATGAACCAACATGTAACGTATAAAACGGGTGTACGTGAAATGATTAATGAACTTAAAAAGGGCGCTTTTTTAGGGCTTATCATGGATCAAGATCCAGGTGATGATGGAGTTCTTGTACCATTCTTTGGTTATGAAACATTAACCGCTGCTGGCCCCGCTGTGTTGGCTCGTATGCAGGACGTACCGATTATCTTTGTGACCATACATTATAGTCCATACTCTGGAAAACATGAGATTGAAGTTCATCCACCGATTTATGTGGAACGTACAGATGATAAAAAACGCGATATAGCTGTTACTACAACTCTACTTAATGAGTTTATTGAAGACTATATTAGACGTTATCCTGAAGATTGGTTCTGGCTTCACAACCGTTGGAAGTGGACTCGTCGTTTCTATGGCGAACAAATAGAAATACCACCTGATGTATACCAATAATAAATAATTATAAAGAGATTTTGTTTATGTATAAGTAAGAATATTCTAGATAGAACTGATTCCTGCTTCATAAATGAAATCTCTTTTTATTTTGGAAATTATTACGCAGTATTTAAAAATAGGCTATTTTAATTTTAAAGAATAAGAATAGCCTTTCAAAATAGCGTAATATGTGGTAAATTTCTTGTAACACCTATGCAAATAGGGTATAATACATATTGGTGTATAGTAAACGTGAATTCAGATTATGAAAGGACATTCTTATGAGTAAGCCCCAACAAACAATAGAAAAGGCTGTTTCATATCAAGGGATTGGCCTTCATAGCGGTGAACCAGTACATATGGTTTTCAGACCTGCACCTGAAGATACAGGAATTGTGTTTGTCCGCACGGACATTGAAGGTCATCCTTCTGTGCGAGCACACATTGATAATGTGACGAACACTATGCGCGCTACCACATTGGAAAATGGTGAGGCAAAGGTATTCACTGTAGAGCATTTGATGGCAGCGTTCAGTGCTATGAATATTGATAATTGTTATATAGAAATAAATTCTCCAGAGCCTCCTGTAGGTGATGGCAGTAGTGCTGTTTTTATAGGCCTTATTGAAGAGGCTGGTATTAAAGAACAAGCAAAACCACGTCAAGTATATAAAGTTAAACGATCACATGGTATTTATGATGGTGATCGATTTGTAGTCGTTTTGCCATATGATGGCTATCGAATGACTTTCACATCTATTAATAGTCATCCGTTGCTTGGCACACAACAATGTGACTTTGAAGTATCTCCTGAATATTTTAAAGAACATATTGGAGCTGCAAGGACTATTGGCTTTATGAAAGAGTTAGAACAATTACAGGCCATGGGCCTTGCAAAAGGCGGTAGCCTAGATAATGTATTAGTCTATGATGATGAAAAATGTTTATCTGTACCACGCTTTGATGATGAATTAGTTCGTCATAAGGCGCTAGACGTTATAGGTGACTTATTCTTATTAGGACCAATAGAAGGTCATGTAATTGCTTTGAAATCGAGTCATGAATTAAATTCTAGATTGGCTCGCAGTATAATGGAAGAAATAAGGGAGACACAGCCATGATTCTTAATCACGAAGATATTTTAGAAATTTTACCTCATCGTTACCCAATGCTTTTGGTAGATCGAATTGTTGAGTTAGAACCTATGAAACGTGCTGTGGGCATTAAGAATGCTACATTCAACGAATTGTTCTTCCAAGGTCACTTCCCAGGTAACCCAGTAATGCCAGGTGTATTGCTTATAGAAGCAATTGCTCAAGTTGGCGGTATTGCTTTATTGTACCCAGAAGAAAACCGTGGTCTTACTCCAATGTTTACAGGTATTGATAAAGTACGTTTCCGTCATCCAGTAAAACCTGGTGACCAAGTGCGCATGGAAGTTGAAATCGTTAAGATTAAAGGCAAAATGGGCAAGGTAGAAGGCCGTGCCTATGTAGGCGATAAATTGTGCGCTAGTGGTGAATACATGTTTGCCCTTGTATAATAGAATGAGGAGTGATTGTAGTGATAGTTGTAGGCATGGAAAATGCAGAATCCAACATCCATAGTACAGCCATAGTCCATCCAAATGCTAAATTGGGCAAAGATGTAATCGTAGGCCCCGGAGCTGTAATCGGCGAACATGTCGAGATTGGCGACGGCACAAAAATTGGTGCAAATGTTGTAATTGGTGGTTGGACAACCATTGGCAAGCGTTGTGAAATTTATCCAAACGCATCTGTTGGGTTGGAACCGCAAGATTTAAAATTTAAAGGCGAAAAAAGCTATTGTAATATTGGTGATGAAACGGTTATCCGTGAATTCGTGACTATTAGCCGTGCTACTGGAGAAGGTGAAGAAACACGAGTGGGCAATAACTGCTTGCTTCAAGCATGTACACATGTGGCTCATAACTGTATCGTTGGTAACAATGTAATTATGAGTAACTGTGCAGGTCTTGCTGGACACGCTATCGTTGAAGATCGCGTGGTAATTGGCGGCCTTGCTGGCATTCACCAATTTGTTAAAATCGGTCGCAATGCAATGGTTGGCGGGATGGCTAAGGTAGTACAAGATATTCCACCTTATGTTATCGCTGATGGTCAACCAGCACGTGTTATCGGTCTTAACTCTGTAGGCTTATCTCGTGCGGGTATTTCTGAGGAAGTACGCCGAGATTTGAAACAAGCTTTCCGTATTATTTATCGCTCTGGTTTTAGTTTGTCCAAAGCTATTGAAGAGATGGAACTGCAACTAGATTCTTCCGTAGAAATTGAAAACTTATTACGCTTCTTGCGCAATGCCGATCGTGGCATTATGCGTACACGTCGCGACTAAATGTAAGGACCTCGTATTATGTGCGAGGTCTTTTTGTGTGCTAAAAAATTCTGATAAAATGATGAAGAAAAGGGCATAAACCTTGGTGTTTTAATGGTAAAAAGTGGCTATTTATAGTACAATATATTGTATATGATTATGTCTTTTTTTAGTCAAATCATTATAAATTTGAGATTACTAATTGATATATAGGCCATAGAGCCATCTAGGAGGTAAAGTCTTGGCAAAGGTAGGATTAATTGCGGGCATTGGTGCTTTGCCTGTAGAATTCATGCGTGCCGCTCATGTATTAGGCCACGAAGTGGTTGTTATTGGTGTGGTACCTGATATTGACCCAGCTTTAAAAGCTGAGGCCGATGCTTTCTATGATATTAGTGTTGCTAAGTTAGGTAAAATCTTCAAGACCTTAAAAAATGAAGGTGTTGTTGAGTTAACTATGTTAGGCAAAGTAACTAAGGAAATACTTTTTAAGGGCCTTAGCTTTCCAGATTTGAAAACATTAGGTATTCTTAAACGGTTAAAGAATCGCAAGGATGATACGATCATGCTTGCCATTGTTGATGAAATTGAAAGAGAAGGTTTTAAAGTATTAGATCAGACAGTATACTTAAAACCATTTATGCCTAAGGTCGGTGTATTTTCAAAAGCACAGCCAACCGAAGAACAATGGGCAGATATTTGCTTTGGTTTTGAATTAGCGAAACAAATGGGCGGCCTTGATATTGGGCAAACTGTTGTTGTTAAGCATAAAGCGGCGATGGCTATTGAAGCTATTGAGGGTACTGATAAATGTATTTTGCGCGGTGGTGAGCTTGGCCGTGGTGAGGCTGTTGTAGTAAAAACAGAGAAACCAAATCAAGATGTGCGCTTTGATGTGCCTGCAGTCGGTATAAAGACATTGATGTCCATGATTGATAGCGGATGTAAAGTGCTTGCTGTTGAAGCTGAAAAAACTATTTTTGTACAACAACAAGATGTACTTGATATGGCCAATCGTCATGGTATTGTTATTTGTGCTGTAGACCAAGAATTTGTAAATTCCAGAAAGGATGCAGAATGAAAGTCATGTTTTCTGCCGGTGAAGCATCCGGTGATACTCATGCGGCAAGTGTTGCCAATGCATTGAGAGAAATAGATCCTTCTGTAGACATGTTTGGCATGGGCGGCACCTTGATGGAGCGCGCTGGTGTTCGCATTGTATATGACATTAAAAACCTTGGCGTTATTGGTATTGTTGAAATTGTGAAATCCTTACCAAAATTCTTTAAGTTACGGACGTACTTAAAACGCGTCATGTTGAAGGAAAAACCAGATATCCTCGTTTGTGTAGATTATCCTGGGTTTAATATGAAACTTGCTGCTGTAGCACATGAACTGGGTATTCCAGTTCTGTATTATATTGCTCCTACGATTTGGGCATGGCACAGCAGTCGTGGAAATACAATTCGCAAGTATGTAACAAAGGTTGCATCCATATTCCCCTTTGAAGCTGAGGCGTATCGCAAATATAAATGCGATGTAGAGTTCGTAGGTCATCCATTATTAGATATCGTACATCCTACGATGACTAAAGAGGAGGCTGAAGAATACTTTGGGGCTCGTAAAGACGCTAAAAAGGTATTACTCATGCCTGGTAGTCGCAAGCAAGAGGTTTTATCTCTACTTGATACGATGTTAAAAAGTGGTGAGCAATTGATGGCAAACCATGAAGATATTCAATTCTTCTTGCCTCGTGCACACACCATCGATCGTAGTGAGTTAGAAACTTTCATCGATGCTCATAAGGTGCCTGTTACGATTACAGAAGACCATACATATGATTTGATGCAAATTTGCGATGTGTGCCTTGCCGCATCAGGAACAGCTACATTAGAAACGGCTATGATGGAATTGCCTACCGTTTTATTGTATCGCGTATCTCCAATTACGTATGGTATTGGTAAGATGGTGGTCAATGTAACACATGTAGGTTTGCCTAATATTGTGGCTGGTAAAGAAGTAATTCCTGAATTGTTGCAAGATGCTGTTACACCAGAGGCAATTGTATCCTTAGTAGAACCACTCATTAGTGATGTAGAAAAGAACGAAGCTATGCGTAGCGAATTGCGTGAGGTACATCATAAATTAGGTGAGCCTGGTGCCGTAAAACGAGTAGCACATCTTGTATATGATCTCGGTAAGGAGAAATGTAATGAATAGTTATTCTAGGCTTTTATACTTTGTAAAGCCTTATTATAAGCGTATGATCTTTGCAGTATTCTGCATGATTGTTGCTGCTGCGGCCTACTTGGTAGTCCCTTGGCTTATTAAAAATGTAGTAGACCAAGTATTAGATGAAAAGAATATGTTTATGCTGAACCTCATTGTAGGTGCTATCATTCTAATATTCTTAATTCGTGGCTTTGCTACATATGGTCAAACCTATAATATGTCCTACATTGGACAACGCGTCATTATCGATGTACGTGAGGCCATCTTTAATCATTTACAAAAATTAAGTCTATCTTATTTTGATCGCCGTAAAACAGGCGTTATCATGAGTAATCTTACGAATGACGTTGCTGCCTTGCAAACCGCCGTAGTAGATAATTTGATTTCCTTTATTACGGAATCTGTAACACTTATTGGTTCCTTGGTGTCTATGCTTCTCATCGACTGGAGCTTGACACTCGTTACCTTTATTACCGTACCAGTGGTATTGGTGATTATTAATGTATTTGGTAAAAAGCTTCGCTTTGCAGGCCATGATGTACAAGGTCGTATCGCTGATATTACGGCACTTTTACAAGAGGTCATCAGTGCAATTCGTGTTGTAAAATCCTTCTCTCGTGAAGATTTTGAGCGCAAGCGCTTTGAAGACGAAAATGATCGTAACTTTAGAGCCGTTATTAAAGCCACTAAATTAACTAGTTTGTTAAGTCCTATGGTTGAGTTCTCTGCAGCTATCGCTATAGCGGTTATTCTCTGGTACGGTGGCTATTCCGTAGTAACTGGTACAATTACGGCGGGCTCTTTGATCGCCTTCCTGATTTATGCTATCAACTTGTCCAACCCAGTAAAACGTTTAAGCCAAGTATATGGCAATATTCAAAAAGCGTTGGCTGCGGCGGATCGTGTCTTTGAAATTTTAGATACTAAGACGGATGTAGTAGAAAAAGCTAATGCCATTACATTGCCTAATATTAAAGGTGATGTAGAATTTAAAGATGTATCCTTCTCCTATGATGGAGAAAAGATGGCACTAGAAAACTTCAACTTATCTGTTAAGGCAGGTGAAAGTGTAGCCCTCGTAGGTCCTTCTGGTGCGGGCAAGACCACTTTGGCAAACCTATTACCTCGTTTCTATGATGTTACAGGTGGATCTATTACCATTGACGGTTACGATATTAAGGATGTTACCTTCAAGTCCTTGCGTGAGCAAATCGGCCTTGTACCACAAGAAACTGTATTGTTCAATGCTACTATTAAAGAGAACATCTTGTATGGTCGTTTAGATGCAACTGATGAAGAGGTATATGAGGCGGCTAAAGCTGCTAATGTGCTTGAATTCGTTGAAAAGATGCCTGATGGTCTCAATACCCTCGTAGGCGAACGAGGCAGCTCCTTATCTGGTGGTCAGCGTCAAAGGGTTGCTATTGCACGTGCTATTTTGAAAGATCCTCGTATTTTAATTTTAGATGAAGCTACATCTGCATTAGATACAGAAAGTGAAAAACTTGTACAAGAGGCGCTCGATCGCCTCATGAAAGGGCGTACAGCATTTGTTATTGCCCATCGATTGAGCACTGTTCAAAATGCTCATCAAATTGTTGTACTTAATCAAGGTCGCTTGGTAGAGCAGGGGACTCACCAAGAGCTATTAGCTGTTGACGGCGGATTGTACAACCATCTCTATTCCGTTCAATTCTCCCACAAAGGATAACCATGTACTGGATATATAATATATTGCTCATAATCTATTGGATTGGATTGATACCGGTTATTTTATACCGACTCGCCTTTGAAGAAGGTTTCTATGAGCGTATCAAACAGAGTGCAGGCTATATGCCAGCCTCACTATTAAAGAAAATTGAAGGACGCCGTGCCATTTGGATTCATGCTGCTTCTGTAGGGGAAATTGTGGCTACTAGTCCATTGGTAAAAGAGATTAAAAAGGAATTTCCTGAAGCTGTTGTAGTTGTGTCTGTTGTTACTGCAACTGGTCATGCTATGGCACATCGAATCATTCCTGAGGCAGAAGGGATTATTTTCTTCCCTTTAGATTTGCCATATTTAACACGCAAAATTTTGCATATTATCAAGCCAATTACTATTTTGCTTGTAGAGACTGAAATCTGGCCTAACTTTTTGCGTATTGCTCAATCGGAAAGTATTCCGGTTATGATGGTTAACGGTCGCATTTCTGATCGTAGTGTGAAACGCTATAGATATATTAGTGCTTTCACTAAGGAAATGTTGCGTCCCATAGAGCGTTTCTGCATGCAATCAAAATTTGATGAGGCACATATTGAAGTACTAGGAGCCAAAAGATCTGATATTACCGTAACGGGTAATATGAAGTATGATCAAACGTATGCTAGCGTATCAGATGAAGAAAAACAGTCTCTTCTTGAAGAGTTTGGTTTTGGCAATAATCACCCTATCATCATCGCAGGTAGTACACATAAGGGTGAGGAAGAAACTATCTTTGAGACCTTTAAACAAGTCTTGCAAGAATATCCTCAGGCTCGCTTACTAATTGCACCTCGTGAGATATATCGAGGCCATGATGTTCAAACTTTAGCAAAACGTTATGAATTGAATGCTATTTGTCGTAGCGATATGACCGAGCCAGTTCATGAAGGGATACCTGTAGTTGTTTTAGATACTATTGGTGAACTAGGTCGTTTGTATAGTTTAGGGGATATCATTTTTGTGGGTGGTTCTCTTGTAAAAACTGGGGGACATAATATTCTCGAGCCTGCAGCACATGGCAAACCAATTCTTGTAGGACCATATATGTTCAATTTCAAAGAGATTTTCAGTTTATTAAATTCTCGTCATGCTTGTGAGCAAGTGAAGAATGGTAAAGAGTTAACCACTATGGTGTTACGTTTATGTAAAGACAAAGGTTTGGCAGCAGAAATGGGTCAAAATTGCCTTGATATTATTCGTGAGAATCGCGGTGCTACTCAACGTAATACACAAGAGTTGCGTCAATTATTCGAAAAACATCATATTGTCCCATAAGATAGATATGATTTGTTTCTTTAATCCATAATATTTCATAATAGGAGGGGTCACCTATGAGTGGGGAAGCATTATTTAAATCCATAGTTAGTGGTGAAAATCAATCCATATTAGGTGATATAGCTCGTTCTAGCTTAGGTTTTTTAAGTAAAGGTTATGAGAAGGCTATATCTATGCGCAATGCTAAATTTGATGAAGGCGAAGGCGTTACAAAAGTTACTGTACCTGTTATCAGCGTTGGTAATATTACGACTGGTGGTACTGGTAAAACACCGATGGTACGATTTATCTGTGATGTGCTTACCCAAAAGGGTCTTCATCCTACCGTGCTTAGTCGTGGTTATCGAGCAGAAGATAACAAGAAGAACATCATTATTTCTAAAGATGGCACAATACTTGTAGAACCAACTATTAGTGGTGATGAAGCTTGGTTACTTGCAAAGGTTTTGCAAAAATCTAATGTTATCATTGGCCGTGAACGATCGAAATCAGCAGAGATTGCTATTAATGAACTCGGAGCCGACTGTCTAGTAATGGATGATGGATTTCAACATCGCGCATTAGCTAGAGATATTGATATTGTACTTATCGATGCGTCTAATCCATTTGGCTATGACCATGTATTACCACGTGGTTTATTGCGTGAACCACTCAGTGGTTTACAACGGGCTAATATTATTGTCCTTATGAAGGTAGATCAAGTGGCACCAGGTATTGTGTCGGCTGTTCGTAAGCGCTTATCTCAACTGGTTCCCAATATACCTGTTTATGAAACTACACATAAGCCTCAATGTATGTATACGTTGGATGAGTGGGCTAACGGTACAGCTGGTAATCCAGTAGACTCCTATAAGGATCAGCGTATTATGGCTGTTAGTGGTATCGGTAATCCACACTCCTTTACGCAAACTTTGACTGACGTAGGATATAATGTGGTTCATACTTTACCATTTGGTGATCATCACGACTTCACCAATGATGATGTAGTAGACATTTGGAAAGAAGCGTTTGCACATCAAGCTGATGCAATTTGCATTACAGAAAAGGATGCGGTGAAGTTAAGTCAGTTGCATGCAATCGAAGACTTGAAAATACCGATTCTAGTGCTATCTATCGGGATTGAATTTGTTTTTGGGAAACAAGAATTCATAGAAAATTTAGAGATTTAGTGTATAATAATAAGATACACGAATAACAGAAATGGGGTTTTATTGTGAAGTTTGGATGTGTCATTCCTGCCCGTTATGGTTCTACTAGATTACCTGGTAAACCATTAGCTGATATTGCAGGAAAACCGATGATTGAACGCGTTTACGATAGGGTGTCTCAAGCAACAAAAACATCATGTACTATTGTTGCTACTGATGATGACCGCGTTTATTCTGCAGTTCAACAATTTGGGGGAACTGTTATGATGACAGATCCTAATCATCCGACAGGAACTGATCGATTAGCAGAGGTTGCTAGTCATTATACTGACTTAGATGTAGTTATCAATGTCCAAGGTGATGAGCCTATGATTGAGCCAAACCTTATTGATGACTTGGCCCAGCTTTTTGAAGAGGATCCAAACTTACAAATGGCTACCGTAGCTACTCCTTTATTAGAGGAGGAATACGATGAACCTTCAGCGGTAAAGGTCATTTTAAATAATCGTAATGATGCGATGTATTTTTCAAGATCTTTAATTCCCTATCCTCGCCATGATTTTGTGAGAACTCCATTAAAACATATTGGAATCTATGCGTATCGTAGAGGTTTCTTATTAAATTACGCCAAGATGGAGCCAACTGCTGCTGAGCAAACAGAATCGTTAGAACAATTACGAGCTCTTGAAAATGGCTATACTATTCGTGTTATTCTTACAGATAAACGATTTATCGGTGTGGACACACCGGAAGACTTAGCTCGTGTAAATGCAATTTACGAGCAAGAGGAGAAATAAATGAAAACAGTTCAAATTAAAGATATTACAGTAGGTGGTGGCAAAGGCTTATTTGTTCTTGCAGGACCATGTGTTATCGAGGATTATGATCGCACATTAGCCATTGGTAAACGGGCAAAAGAGATTTGTGAGCGTTTAGGTGTCCCTTACATCTTTAAAGCATCTTTCGATAAAGCTAATCGTTCTAGCTTTGGCTCCTTCCGTGGCCCAGGTCTAGACGAAGGTTTAAAAATGCTCGCTTCTATTAAGAAAGAACTCAACGTACCAGTTGTAAGTGATATTCACTCTATTGAGCAAATAGAGCCTGCTGCTGAAGTGTTAGATATTCTTCAAATTCCAGCTTTCTTATGCCGACAAACAGACCTTGTTTATGGGGCTGCTAAAACTGGTAAATGCGTAAATGTTAAAAAAGGCCAATTTATGGCACCTAAGGACATGGAAAATGTTCTTAATAAAATGAAAGAAACGGGTAATGAAAATCTTATGCTTACAGAACGTGGTTTTAGCTTTGGCTATAACAACCTCGTAGTAGATATGAGATCGTTCCCTATTATGCGCTCTTTTGACTATCCTGTAATCTTTGATGCTACTCATAGCGTTCAATTACCAGGTGGTGCAGGTACTAAATCTAGCGGTAATCGTGAATTTGTACCTAACTTGGCTCGCGCAGCTGTAGCTAGTGGCGTAGATGGCCTATTCTTTGAAGTACATGATAACCCAGAGGAAGCATTATCCGATGGTCCAAACATGTTGTATTTAGATCAATTCGAAGCTGTGCTACGCGATTTAGTAGCTATTGATAAAATCGTAAAAGGTTAGGGGCGGTATTTGTGACTATTTTAGAACAAGCGGCACAGGTGCTTCATGAGGAAGCTCGTGCTATAGAAGAATTAAGTTCTCGTTTGGATCACAATTTTGTAAATGCTGTAAATATGATTTTGGCTTGTAAGGGCCGTGTAGTATGTACAGGGATGGGTAAATCTGGTCATATTGGCCGTAAAATTGCGGCTACCTTAGCAAGTACTGGTACTCCAGCATTATTCATGCATCCTGGTGAAGGCGTACATGGTGATCTTGGTATGATTACAGAAGATGATGTAGTATTAGCCTTTTCTAATAGCGGTGAAACTGGTGAAATCATTAGTATTTTGCCATCCTTGCGTCGCATAGGTGCAAAATTAATCTGCATTGTCGGGAAACCAGAATCTACATTAGCTAAGAATTCCGACATCGTATTGTTGGCTGAAGTAGAACGTGAGGCTTGTCCACTAGGATTAGCGCCTACTACAAGTACTACAGTTGCATTGGCGCTAGGCGATGCATTAGCTGTATGCTTATTAGAGCGTCATCATTTTACACCGGAAAACTTTGCTGTATTCCATCCAGGTGGTTCTTTAGGTCGCAAGCTATTGCTGACTGTGGAAAATATCATGCATGGTGGTGAAGATAATCCTACTGTATTTAAAGGTGCTACTGTTCGTGATGCACTCTTTGTAATGACAGAAAAAGGATTGGGCGCTACTAATGTAATCGATGAAGAAGGGCACTTATTAGGCCTTGTTACTGATGGTGATGTTCGCCGTGGTCTTGATTCTGGCAGTAACTTCTTAGAATGGCCTGTAGAGGATATGATGACTGCTATGCCTCGCACTATTACTAAGGACAAACTGGCTGCTGAAGCTCTTCACTTGATGGAGAAAAATCAACCTCGTCCAATTACTGTTTTACCCGTTGTAGATGGTAATAATGTATGTCTTGGCATTGTTCATATTACGGATTTATTGCGTAGAGGCATTGTATAATGAATATTCAATGGATTGTTCTCGATGTGGATGGCGTTTTATCTGATGGATCTCTAGTTTATACATCGAGTGGAGAAGAGCTAAAATCTTTTTCTGTAAAAGATGGCTTAGGTTTAACAGCGGCTCGTAAATCAGGGATTAAACTTGCAATTATTACAGCTCGTATTTCCCCGATGGTTGAGCGTCGTGCTAAGGAGCTTCACTTTGATGTACTCCTTATGGGCCATGCTAATAAAACAGAAGCATTAAGAACTCTCTGTGCAGAACATCAAATCGATTTAGAGAAGATTGCATACATGGGAGATGACCTCAACGATTTGGGGGCTCTTCAAATAGTTGGTTTACCAATGGCGCCAAATAATGCGGTACCGGAGGTAAAACAATTAGCAAAATTTATTTCTACTGTTAATGGCGGTCAAGGTGCCGTAAGAGAAGCTGTAGAATATATCTTGAAAAATCAAGGATTATGGGAAACTGTCGTAGCAGACTATGCACGAGAGGCCCATGCTCATGGACAATAAAGGAGGTGGGCAGAATGAATAACGAATGGCAATACCATTTAGTTAAAGGCATTAGTTGGCTTGTCTGCCGACTGCCGTACAAGCTCATTTTGCTCATAGGCGCTAGTTTAGGTCCTGTATATGGATTCATAGCGAAGAAGCAAAAACTTAGAGGTATAAAAAATATTAAAATTGGCATGAACATGAATGATCAAGAGGCAGAACAATTAATTGATAAGCTGTTCAAAAATCTCGGTCGTAGTGCTATGGAAGTACTATACATGCCAAACCTAACAAAATCCTTTATCGATAAACATATTGAAATGCGTGGTGTCGAATATTTAGAAGACGCCATTGCTGAAGATAAAGGTGTTATCGTTCTTACTGGTCATGTAGGAAACTGGGAATGGATGGGCGCGGCTATGGCGGCTCATGGATACCCATCTACTACAATTGTTAAGAAACAACCGAATGCTCAATTTACACGTCTCATGAATGAGTATCGTGAGATGGTAGGGCTTGATGTATTTGCTAGTGGTGGCAACGAAATCGTTTCCGCTGCAAAGGCCTTAAAAAAGAAAAAACTGCTTGGCTTCTTAGCTGACCAAGATGGGTATATAAATGGTTTACCAGTTCCGTTTTTAGGTCAAGACTCCTCAGCGGTTATTGGGCCAGCTACATTTGCGAAAAAATTTGGTTCCCCTGTAGTTCCAATTTTTGCATCTCGTAAACCTGAAGGTGGACATATTGTTAACATTTTACCAGCATTGCATTATATTGAAACTGGTGATGAAGATGCAGATATGTATCGTCTAACTGAGGAATGTGTACGTGTTACTGAAGACTTTATCCGTCAGCATCCAGATGAATGGCTTTGGTTCCAACATCGTTGGATGACTAAGATGGATCAAATTATTGATTATGACAAGAAGATAGCTGCACGGGAGAGGGCACATGAAAAACAATAAAAAATTAATTGCCATTGTGGCCGCTATAGTGTTGGCTTTAGTGGGTCTTATCGTATATATTATGAAAGACTCTAATGAGGTTAGTACTACTCAAAATCAAAGTGGTCAACTTGTTAATTTCCAAGGTGCTGACCTACAAGAGGAAAAGGATGGCAAGTTAGTGTGGGCTTTATCAGCTGAAAAGATTGAATATGACCCACGGACAAAGGCCATAGTTTTGACTAATTTGAAGGGACTTTTCTATCAAGATGATGTGACTACTACTATTACAGCACCACATGCTGTATTGACAGGAGATCGTAATTCTCTTGATATTGATCAAGGCGTTACAGCTACCAATACGGAAGGGGCAGAATTTAAAACTGAAGCCCTTCACTTTGATAATAAAACGAAAACGTTGACATCTAAAACACCATTCACCTATAACAGTAAGGACGTAACTTTAACAGGGGATAAGTTAGAGGGCAATATGTCCTTGAAGATTATTAAAGCTATTGGCAACGCGAAGTTAACGAAGAAGTAATTGAGAGGAAATATGATGAATAAGAAAAAACAGATAGGTATGGCTATCTTAGCTATACTTATGACAGCATCTGTTACAGCTTGGGCCGCAAATAATGATCCATTAATGATTAGTGCAGATACATTATCTTATGACGGTAATACAGGACGTGCTGATGCAAAAGGTAATGTAGTAATCACTCAAGCTGATAAAACAATGACTGGTGCGAATGGTTGGTACAATACAAAAACTCAAGAAGCAAATCTTGATGGTGGCGTATCTATGATTGGTTCTGATATGGCTATGTCTGCACAATCAGTGCACAGCTATAATAATAATAAATTCACTGCTGATGGCGGTGTTCATTTACAACGTAGTGATCGTCAAATTTTTGGCGACAAAGTTGAATATAATACAGATACAGAGTATGGCCTTGTAACTGGTAACGCTCGCTTAATTGCAGAAGGTACTACATTGACAGGCGATAAAGTAGAAGGCTGGCTAAACGAAATTCGCGCAGTAGCACAAGGGAATGTAACATTCTCTAATCCAGAACGAAATGTATCTGGTTCTGCCGATCGAGCTACCTATACACAAACACCTAACCAAAATGATGGGGTAGTACTATTATCTGGCTCTGCACACGCCGTTCAAAATGGCAATGTGCTTAATGCACCTGAGCTTAAAATACGTTTAGCTGATGATTCTGCTGAAACATTAGGTGGACGTAGTACACTTATCATTGTTCCGAATCAATAAGGATAAAATATGTATATAGAAACCAAAAACTTAGTCAAAACCTTTAGTGGTCGCAATGTGGTAGATGGGGTGAGTCTGCGCGTTGATAAGGGGCAAGTCGTAGGGCTCCTCGGTCCTAATGGGGCGGGGAAAACTACATCATTCTACATGATTGTAGGTATTGAACGACCTAGTTCTGGTATTATTACCGTTGGTGGTAAGGATATTACCAATATTCCAATGTATAAACGAGCTGCTGAAGGTATTGGATACCTACCACAAGAAGCTTCGATTTTTCGATCTATGACCGTAGAGGATAATATTCGTGCAATGTTACAAACGACATCAAAGAAATCTGATGAAATTGAGGCTATTGTGGAGTCGTTACTTGAAGAGTTCAATATTGGTCATGTTCGAGATCGCATGGGGATGCAATTATCTGGTGGTGAACGACGTCGTGTAGAAATTGCTCGTTGTCTTGCTCTAGAGCCTAATTTTGTCCTTTTAGACGAACCATTTGCTGGTGTCGATCCAATTGCGGTAGCTGACATTCAACAAATAATCTTACATGTTAAAAATCGAGGTATAGGTATCTTGATTACAGATCACAATGTGCGTGAAACATTGGGGATTGTAGATAAAGCTTATATTTTGAGTAGTGGCAAAATTCTCCTAGAGGGTACCCCTGATGAAATCGCGAACAATCCAATCGCTCGTGAGCATTATTTAGGGGATAACTTTAAATTATAGGAGGGACTATGAGATTATTAGATAAATATATTTTAAAAGCCTTCGTAGGCCCATTCCTATTTGGTGTATTTGCTTTTACTAGTATTTTTATTGGTACAGGCACATTATTTAGAATTGCTCAATATATTACTGAATATGGGGCACCATTATTGCTTGTTATGAAAGCTTTTGTCTTGGCGTTACCAAGCATTGTTATCTTAACATTCCCTATGTCGGTACTATTGGCTTCTCTTATGACCTTTAGTCGTTTGAGTAGTACTAGTGAGATTGTTGTTATGCGTGCCGGTGGCCTTAGTTTCTTGCGTTTAGCGATGCCGGTGTATATCATTGCCCTCATCATTTCTATTGGGGCCGTAGCATTTAATGAGTTCGTCGTACCTCGTACGAACAATATGTATCAAACGATTGTACGCGAACAAATCATAAAAAATGCATCACCTCAAACACAAAATCATATTGTTTTGAAAACGATGAATGGTGATGAGTTGGGAACATTGATGTATGCTAAGAGCTATAATGCTGAAACGAAACAGTTGAGCATGATTACGGTGCAACAATTTGGCGAAGGCGGTAAGTTGCAGCAGGTTGAAAATGCTGATACGGCTATCTGGAATGGTCAATACTGGGTGATGCAGAATGGTATCATCTATGATTTATCTGCTGGTGATGGCGTAGAGAGAACTATGAAGTTCAAGGAACAATCCTTGCCGATTAAGTCTGCACCAAAGGATATTCAAGAAGATCAACGTAAACCAGAAGAATTAACGATTAAAGAGTTGCGTCATCAAATTAAAGCTTATAAGGCAGCCTATACAAATGCTAATAAGCTAGAAATGGAACTGTACCAACGTTTTACAATTCCACTTGCGAGCTTTGTGTTTGCTCTTGTTGGTGCTCCATTAGGTCTTCAAAAGCAACGTTCTAGTTCATCTATCGGCTTTGGTATTAGTATTTTAATCATCTTTATCTACTATGGTGTGATGACATTTGCCGGTGCTTTAGGTAAAGGTGGTGCATTGCCGACTTTATTGGCAGCACTAATACCTAATACATTAGGTGTCATTGCAGGTTTATATTTAAATTGGCGCGTATCGAAGTAACCTAGGAGAAAGAGCGAAACTAGAATTACGAAATCTAGTAGTATAATTGACTTGAACTATTGTAATCTTATGAAAGGAGGGACTCGATGTTAGTAGGTGTTAAAATTTTAATAATTATTGCCCTTATGGGTGGTCTAATAGCCTACATGGGGGATAAGTTAGGTACCAAAATTGGTAAGCGTCGCATGTCCCTCTTTGGATTACGACCTAAGCATACATCAATTATTGTTACGATTGTAACAGGGCTTTTAGTTGCGGCAGCTACGGTAGGCGTTTTAACCTTCACTTCTCAAAGTGTACGGACTGCATTATTCGGTATGGATCAGTTACGAGCTGATATGAAGCAACTGAATGAAGAGGTGGCCGCTAAGACACAAGAGCTTATTCGTGGACAAGCTTTGCTTGAACAAAATAAACAAGAGCTTGAGGAGCGAATGGCTGAGATAGAACGAATTCGCAGTGAAGTTGAAACAACTAAAGCTGAGCTCGCCAGTGCACAGGCTGCTAAAGATGCGACTGAAGCTGAGTTAGCAACACTTCAATCTTCATATGATGAAGTGTCTAAAAAGTTAGCTGATTTAGAAGCAATAAGAGCTAAGATGGAAGCTCATATTAAGAATCTACAGAGTACACAAGAGCAGTTGCAAAATGGCATCATTCATTTACGGGAAGGGACAATATTATTCCAAGTAGATCAATTGTTGGCCCAAGCTGTCGTTCGTCCTGGATTGAGTGCTGAAGATAGCAATGCAGCTATTAAAAACATTATTGATGATACTAATAAGTTAGTATTGCGCCGTCTAGGGATAGAAGATCAAGGACAATCTGTAGTATATGTTGATCGTCAAAATCTTGAGGTTGCTACTCAAAAGCTAATTGATTCTAAGACACCTATGGTTGTTCAGGTTGTAGCGGCAGGAAATATTATTTCTGGTGAGCCTGCAGTGGCAGTTATCCAAGTGTATCCACAACAATTTATATTTAAAAATGGAGAAGTAATCCACTCTGCTGTAATGGATGGAGGCCCTAATGCTCAATCTGCTATGCTTCAATTTTTAAAGCAAGTAAATGAAAAGGCGAGAGCGAAAGGCATTATTCCAGACTCTTTATCTGGAGATATTGGGACGATACCAGGGGATGATTTATTTACTGCTATTAGGCGTGTCAGCACAATGAATGGTAAGGTTCATGTAGAAGCATACGTTGATGGTGATACGTATTCTTCTGGCCCTGTACATCTTAAATTGCGCATTACCCAAATGCCTGTTTTTAATGATAAGGCTAAAATGCAAACTTATTAATCTGCTAAAGATATATTGGTTTCTTATATTATAAAAAAGAAGGTCTTATGCAAATTTTCACATAAGACCTTCTTTTTGTGTTAAAATATAACTATTGTATTTACAATGAGGATAGTTAAATGACTGAAAATGTATATATTTTAGCAGTAGATCCAGGTAGTGAAAAAACTGGTGTGGCTATCGTGACACCTAGTGGGGTTATGGTATGTCGCAACATTATTTCTACGAAGACCTTCAATGATGATATTGAACGTCTATTAACAGAATATTATGGAATCGTTCATATTGTATGTGGTAATGGTACGAATCATAGACATTTGTATCCATCACTTCAACAAATTGGACGTAATCATAAAATTACTACAAGCTTAATCGATGAGTCTCACAGTACAGAAGAGGCGCGAAAACTATATTGGGCATATAATCCTCCTACAGGGTGGCGTAAGTTTGTTCCCACATCTATGCAGTTTCCACCTGAACCTGTAGATGATTTAACAGCTCTTGTTATTGGATTGCGCTATACAAAGCAGTTGGCTCAATATGCCGCAGAAGTAAAAGAACAGACAATAAGCTCTAGTGAGTTAGAAGAAAAACGATTACATGCTATGGAGCACTTATACGGAAAAGGAGATATACATGAAAAGTGAAATGTCAACGCATAACTGGTTAAACATTATTATGCGTTGTGTAATGATGATTTTAGGAGCCTTAATCTATACGGTGGGCTTAGATTTATTTTTAGTACCCAATAACATCATCGATGGTGGTGTAGTAGGTATTTCTTTGATGGCTGCGGAACTATCTGGTATATCCTTTAGTATCTTTGTAGTACTTATCAATTTACCATTCTTGTATTTAGGCTATAGAGCAATTGGTAAAGGATTTATCTTATCCACATTATTCTCTATTGTCTGGATGGCAGTATTTTCTAAGTTTGTCCATAATTATGAACCTATTACAACAGATCCATTCTTAAGTGCTATCTTTGGTGGTATTATTATAGGTATTGGGGTAGGTCTTATCATTCGAAATGGTGGCTCTTTGGACGGTGCTGAAATCGTAGCTATTATTTTTGCTAAGAAATCGACTTTCTCCGTAGGTGAAATCGTGATGGCTATGAATTTAGTCATCTTTGGTGTAGCGGGCTTTGTATACAGCTGGAATAGTGCAATGTATTCTTTAATTGCTTATTTCATTGCTTATAAGATGATTGATGTAACAATTACAGGTCTTGAAGAATCTAAGGGCGTTATGATTATTACTGATGCGGATAATTCTAAAGATATTGCAGATGCATTAAATGCGAAGTTCAATCGTGGTGTTACAATCATGTATGGTGAAGGTGGTTATTTAAAACAACCGAAGCATGTATTATACTCTGTAGTAACTCGTCTTGAGATTACAAGATTAAAGGATACTGTTTATGAAGTAGACCCAACTGCGTTTATTACCATTCAAGATGTACATGATGTCTTTGGTGGACGATTTACGAAAGATGGTCATTAAGGGGGGAATATGAGTAATAAATTAGGTAATACAATAATAAAAGAAATACTAGATTGGATTTATGCTATCGTGTTAGCATTGGTTATTGCTATGGTAATTCACATCTTCTTGATTCAACCAACACGTGTGTCTGGTGAATCTATGGAAGACACATTACACAATGGCCAATATTTAATCGTCACAAAATGGCACCATATTATGAACGAAATGCCAGATTACGGTCAAATTGTTATCATTGATAGTCGTGTTAACCGTCCTCGCACTTGGATAGATGATGTGAAAGAACCATTGATGAACTATGCATCTATCTTTAATAAAGCGGCTCAAACTAATGATGTATGGGTAAAACGCGTTATCGGCCGTCCTGGTGATGTCTTGGAATTTAAAGATGGTCATGTATGGCGTAATGGGGAACAATTACAAGAGCCATATACTAAAGAGCCCAAAATGAACTATACTCGGTCTACGCCAGTAACAGTTCCAGAGGGGCATGTATTTGTAATGGGGGATAATCGAAATCACTCTAGCGATAGTCGTTTTATCGGCCCTGTTCCTGTAGATCATATTTTAGGATTTGTATCCTATGCAATTTAACAATGGTAAAAGCCTATCTATTGATGTAGTAACATCGTAGATAGGTTTTTTTCTTAAAATTATGATAACCCTAAAATATTGTAAAAGGTATATAGAGGTATGCATTGGCGTTTAGAGTTGTATAAAGCTAAAAGAAGGAAATATTTTAAATAAGAATAGTAAACTACATATTTATAAATAAAAATATTTAATATTAATACTATAAATTAGTAAAATTAATTAATAGGGCGTGTTAGTTGTATGAAAAAATTAAAAAAATAAATTCTAAAAATGAAATTGCATCAAATTTAATTTTAAGAAATACAGTAAAAATCTATGTTTATAAGCTTATTTTTATTCATGAACGAAATTTCATCAAATTTAGTTGCGTAAAATACTTTACAAACTTTTGGTGTGGTGGTATATTCACATCACAGAAAGGCAACACCACAAAGAGGTTGAGCTAAGATAGATAATTTAGTTGAGGAAACGTGGACACTCCTAATAGATCTTTCATAGTGATACTAATTATGTAGTGAATGTCTTCTGCGTATATAAATTCTTATTTATAAGAAAGAAGGAATTCATTATGAAAAAACAATTTGCTACAATTTTTGCAGCAACAGCAGTATTAGGTGTAACAACAGCATTCGCTGCAAACCCATTCTCCGATGTAACTCCAGATAGCTGGGCATACCAAGCAGTATCCCAATTAGCACAATCTGGTATCGTTAATGGTTACCCAGATGGCACTTTCAAAGGCCAAAACAACATCACTCGTTATGAAATGGCTCAAATGGTAGCTAAAGCAATGGCTAACCAAGATCGCGCTAATGCAGAACAACAAGCTATGATTAATCGATTAGCTGATGAGTTCTCTAACGAGTTAAACAGCTTGGGCGTTCGTGTTTCTCGCTTGGAAGACCGCGTAGGTAATGTAAAAGTAACTGGTGACTTACGTCTTCGTCAACAAGGTTCTGAAGATAGCGGCGTATACTCCGATGGTAAATCTTTAACAGATGGCCGTGCACGTGTACAATTCAATGCTAAAGTAAATGACAAAACTGAAGCAGTTGTTCGTGTGAAAGGTAACTATGAATTTGGTGATTCTACTAAAGGCGCTGATGCAACAATCGATCGTGCTTATGTAGACCACAAATTTGGTAATAACGTATCCGCTAAAGGTGGTCGTTTCCAACAAACAATTGGTGGCGGTTTAATGTACGATGATACATTCGACGGTGCTCAATTGAATGTAGGCAATGATAAAGTTCAAGTACAAGGTGCATATGGTTACATGATGGACGGCGCTGCTGATGGCAACTCCAAATCAGATAATCCTTCTGTAGCCTATGTAGGTGTTAAAGGTAAAGTTGGTCAAGAATCTACAGTTGGTGGCTTCTACTCCAAATTATCTAGCGGCAACTTGAATCACAATGGTTCTTCAGTAGCTTCCGATAGCCAAAACGTATACGGTTTCAATGCGGACTTCCGTAAAGATAAAGTATGGGTTGGTGGTGAATGGTTGAAAGCTTCTAACGTAGATAACTCTCAAGCTTGGACAGCTGGTGTTGGTTATGGCAACTATGATATCTCTAAAAAAGGTACATGGGATGTAAAAGGTCAATACTTCAACCAAAAAGCTAACGCTCCAATCGTAAGCTCCACTTGGGATCAAGCATATGACTTAACAAATACATCTAATGGTTACAAAGGTTACATGGCTAGCGTAGACTATGCAGTACAAGATAACGTAGGCTTATCTGCTGGGTATGGTTTCAACTCTAAAGACCAAAGCGGTAATGATCTTTCCGATTTCTACCGTGCAGAATTAAACTACAAATTCTAATTCCCTCACAAACAAAAAAAGACTTCTTCGGAAGTCTTTTTTTGTTGCATAAAAGTCTTATATAATATATTTTGTATATAATAGTATATATATAGTAAAATAAATTTATATATAATATAGGAGAGAAAATCGAATTAATTAGTGTTTAGTCAGATTTATTACACAATATATTGTATGAGGTATTTATGAACTATTTTTGCATAAAATCTTTAACGATTTATTAATAGCGGGCTTATTAATTAGTTTTACTTAATAATAATGATGATAAATAATATCATTTAAACAGAATCTTGATAAATTTAATAATTTTATTGAAAAAAATTATTCCTCATAAAACTAGATATTATCTAAATTTGAAGGCATTTTAAATTATAAATTTTAAATAATGAGAACGAAATTGAGAAAAAAGGGTTTACACGAAAATTAGGTTATGCTAATATCACCCTACAAGAAGTAACAAACACATAAAACGAAGAACTTCGATGTAGAATGTGGCGAGGAAACGTGGACACTCCCAGAAATTCTTAATCTGAAGAACAGAGTGGAATGTGAATGTTATAACTTGTAACATTTTATTTTCTATTTTTTTTTCAGAAAGAAGGAATTCAACTATGAAAAAACAATTCGCAGCAATCTTTGCAGCAACAGCAGTTTTGGGTGTAACTACTGCATTCGCAGCTAACCCATTCTCCGATGTAACTCCAGATTCTTGGGCATACCAAGCAGTTTCTCAATTAGCAGCTGCTGGTATCGTTAACGGTTACCCAGATGGCACTTTCAAAGGCCAAAACAACATCACTCGTTACGAAATGGCTCAAATGGTAGCTAAAGCTATGGCTAACCAAGACCGCGCTAACGCTGAACAACAAGCTATGATCAACCGTTTGGCTGATGAATTCTCCAACGAATTGAACAACTTGGGCGTTCGTGTAGCTCGTTTGGAAGACCGTGTTGGTAACGTAAAAGTTACTGGTGATGCTCGCCTTCGTTACCGTGATGCTGAAGATGCTAACTCCAAATTCGACGCTCGTGCACGTGTACAATTCAACGCAAAAGTAAACGATCGCACTGATGCTGTAGTTCGTGTAACTTCTGGCAACTTCGAATTGGGTGACTCCACTACTGGTGGTAATGCAGACGCTCAAATCGACCGCGCTTATGTTAACCATAAATTCGGCGAACGCGTATCCTTGAAAGCTGGTCGTTTTAACCAAGTTATTGGTGGCGGCTTAGCATTCGATGGCACATTCGACGGTGCTCAATTCAATGCTGGTAACGACAAAGTTAACTTCCAAGCAGCTTATGGTTACATGGTATCTGGTGATAAAGCTCTTGCAGAAGGTGCTACTACAACTAAATTGACTAAAGACCAAAACGTAACTAACACTTACGTTGGCTTAAACGGTAAATTAGGTAACCACACTACAGTTGGCGGTTTCTACGATCGTGTAAACCAAGATACTTCTAATGGTTACAAAAACATCTACGGTTTCAACGCTGATGCTAAATTCGACAAAGTTTGGGTTGGTGGCGAATGGTTGAAAGACTCCAATGTAGATGATTCTCAAGCTTGGACTGCAGGTCTTGGCTATGGTAACTACAACATCGCTAAAAAAGGTACTTGGGACGTTAAAGCTCAATACTTCAATGCTAAAGCTAACGCTCCTATCGTTGATACTACTTACAACCACTTCTACACTACAGATGCTAAAGGTTGGATGGCTTCCGTTAACTATGCATTGCAAAACAATGTTGGTTTGTCCGCTAACTATGGCTTCAACTGGAAAGATCAAGACGGTGCAGAATACGGTGACTTCTACCGTGCAGACCTTAACTACAAATTCTAATTTGATAGTTAACCATATAAAAGGGACTCCTTCGGGAGTCTCTTTTTATTATGCGTAAAATATATAAAATTATGTGAAATTGATATAATACTTTTTATTTTGCTATTTATGATTATAAATCATTTGCTGTTTTATGAAGTTTATACTTAATGGAAGCCTATAAAAGATAAAGTTGCTAATAGATTTTAACACTATATTTTAGATATAATTATTAATTAACTTCAACGATGGAATAGCTTTATTTCTATGTATATAACAGCCATAAATGGTATAATAAAGAGTATTAGATTTTCCTGTAAAGGAGGCATAGATGAATCCTTCTTTTTCTCATATTAAAATGGTGGCTATTGATTGTGATGAAACATTGGTCCGTAGCGATAATACGGTATCTAACTATACTATAGATGTGTTACACCGCTTACAGCAGAAAGGCATTGCTATCACTATTGCTACGGGGCGTATGTACCAGACCGCAAAACCCATTGGCAGAGCCTTAAAGCTTGGTAATGTACCGATGATTTTATTTTCAGGTGGTCTTATTCAAGAATTAGAAACGAGGCGTAAGCTATTTGAACAAACTGTTTCCATTCAGGCAGTACATCGTATTTTTGATTTAGCTAAACAATATAATTGGCATATTCAATCCTATGTGAATGATCACTTATTATGCCATCATAAAACATGGCAGGCTGATCTCTATGAAACCCAAACAGGTGCTAAAGCAGAGTTTTTAGGAGATGATTTATATAGCTTAACATCAGAACCTAATAAATTAATTGCTATCGATACGGTAGAAGGCATTGATAGAATTATTGATACCTTAACGCCTTTGGTGGGAGATGTAGTTACATTAGTTCGCAGTCAAAGTGACTTTTTAGAAATCATTGCACCGAATGTATCTAAAGGGCGTGCTTTGGCACAGTTAGCTTTTGATAATCACATTGGTTTAGAAAATATTATATCCTTTGGAAATGCTGAGAATGATATATCAATGCTCAGTGAAACCGGTTATTCAGTAGCTGTAGAGAATGCTACAGATTATGTTAAATCAGTAGCTCATGCAATTTGCGGTCACCATAATGAAGATGGTGTGGCTCGTTGGATCGAAGAGAATCTTTTATAATGGAGTAAAACTATGGAAGCATTTCGTTTATTAATTGTTACAGGTATGTCTGGTGCCGGTAAGACGCAGGTATTACAGGCTTTAGAAGACATGGGCTATCTATGTATTGATAATATTCCACCTGTACTTATTCCTAAATTAAGTGAAATTTGTCGTCAAGGTGGGGAACGGACTAACCGTGTTGCTCTAGTGGTAGATATCCGAGGGGGAGAATTTTTTGAAGCCCTTTCTTCTTCTCTTGAAATATTAAAAGAAATGAAAGTGGATTATGAGATTGTCTTTATGGATGCTACTGATGAGACTTTAATTAGACGATATAAAGAAAGTCGTCGCAGCCATCCATTGGCTCCAGATGGACTAATCACTACAGGATTAAAAGAGGAGCGTCAGATTCTAAATTCTGTACGTCATAAAGCAGACTTCATTATTGATACAACGAATATGAAAACTGCTACTCTCAAAGAATATTTAAAAACCCGTTTCACTCAAGTGGATGAAGGCCTTGGCATGTCTATTACAGTTGTAAGCTTTGGTTTTAAATATGGTATTCCACTAGATGCTGATATGGTTTGGGATGTAAGATTCTTACCAAACCCATTCTATATTCCCGATTTTCGTCATAAAACAGGTCGCGTAAAAGCAGTTAATGAATATATTCACTCCTTTGAGGTTACAGAAGAATTTAAAAAGCGTTATTTTGATACTATTGATTTTTTAGTGCCTAATTATGAACAAGAAGGTAAATCTCAATTCATTATTGCTGTTGGTTGTACTGGTGGTATGCATAGGTCTGTGGCTATGGCAGAAGCATTATATTCACATCTTTTAGAAAAAGGGTATCGTGTTTCTGTAGAACACCGAGATATGATGAAAAACAATGTAGAAGAAGATTATAATCCTCATGAGATTAAAACACTTGGTAACTAGATAGGGGTTATTATGTTACGAAAAAGATGGTTTCGGTGGCTTATTCCGGGCCTAAATATTAAACGTTGGCTTGCCCTCTTTAGTTGTGGTGTAGGTCTTTTAATCATTGGCATTTCATTGATGTTTAACTATCAATGGCTTGCTGTTCTTGAAGATATTGTACTGGCCTTCTCCTATAATATGACGGGCTTTTACAATTATAATGTACTTATTGCTGTAGGTGCGGTTATGTTGTCGATAGGTGCCGCTCTTATGTTAATCGGTACCAGTAAGGTTGTTAAAACGATTATTCGTGCTGTATTACCTAATCCTGATAGTAAGGTGTCGGATATTATCTTCCAAAATATACGCTTAGATAAAGGTCCTAAAATTGTTGTTATCGGTGGTGGTACAGGGCTTTCTAATTTGTTGCGTGGATTGAAAACACACACATCTAATTTATCTGCTATAGTTACAGTTGCTGATGATGGTGGCTCATCTGGCCGTTTACGTGAAGACTTTAAAATGATTGCCCCTGGTGATTTGCGAAACTGCTTGGTCGCATTAGCAGAACAAGAAGGGGTTATGGAAAATCTTTTCCGTTATCGCTTTGAAGGGGAAAATGAGCTATCTGGTCATAGTTTTGGTAATCTTTTTATTACAGCGCTTGCTCAAGTATATGATGGTGATGTGGAGGAAGCCCTTGAAGCAGCAAGCAAATTGTTGCGCGTACGAGGCCGTGTAATTCCTTCATCTACAGAGTTTATTAAGTTGGTAGCAGAGATGACAGATGGTACTACTGTAGAAGGTGAAAGTAATATTCCTAATTCTGGTAAACGCATTCGTCATATGTATAGTGAACCTGCACAGCCTAAACCAGAAGGTGCTGCTTTGCGTGCTATCGATGAGGCCGATGTAATTATTTTTGGACCTGGTAGTTTATATACTAGTATTATTCCTAATTTATTGACTGATAAGATTGCCTCTCATGTAAGAGCCAGTAAAGCCAATAAAATTTACATTGCTAATGTTATGACTCAGCCTGGCGAAACGACGGGTTATACATTAAGTGATCATGTAGAGGCTCTCATTGCTCATGGCGGTGAAGGCATTGTGGATACCGTATTGGCTAATGATGGTCCATTACCAATTCAAATGGTCGAACAGTATAGTGCCGTAGGTTCTGAACCAGTGGCATTAGATACTAAGAAGTTACAAGCTAAAGGAATTCGTACAATTCGAGCTACATTAATCAGTCCGAAAAAGCCAGCTGTTCATGATCCTGAGCGGCTAGGTAAAGTAATTATGGATATTATTCACGCCATGCAATCAGATACTGAACCACATATTCTAGAGTATTATCTCCAACGTGATGATCATTAATAAGAAAGGATACCTATGTCATTTGCTGAAGATGTAAAAAATGAATTATGCCAATATGAATCCTCTAGTGATACAGATGTGGCCATGAAAATTGAAGCATCTTGTTTATTGCGCATGGGTGGATCTATCATTCTTGGGATGAAGGGTGCTGTTGGTATTAGATTAGCTACTGCAAATAATGCAGTAGCTCGTCGCTTGTTAGGCATATTAAAAAAACAATATGAATTGCCTACCAATGTATTAGTACGACAAGGCTTAAACTTGCGTAAGAAAAATATGTACACCTTATCTGTAGAACCATCTATGGAGGGACGTCAAGCTTTAGAAGACCTTGCACTATGGCCTGTAACTGAACAAATTCCTCGGAGTTGGCTCAAGACTATGGAGGCTCGACGCGCTTTTTTACGGGGGGCATTCCTGGGGGGAGGATCCGTCAATAAACCACAAAGTGATTATCACCTAGAGTTTATGACGGGCAATGAAAATTTTGCACGAGAGATTATCCATGTGTTGCGGCTCTTTCACATTCACGCTGGATTAACGGAGCGCAAGGAAGAGTATGTAGTATACCTTAAAGAAGGCGATGCCGTGACGAACTGCTTGCAAATTATGGGAGCTCAATCTGCTCTTATGGAATTTGAAAACGTACGGATTATGAAGACTGTACGAAATCAGATTAATAGACAAGTAAACTGTGAAACTGCAAATTTACAAAAGGTTGTAGATGCGGCGGTACGTCAGGTAAAAGCTATCCGTATTATTGATAGAGAAATCGGTATTGAAGAATTGCCGGAAAAATTGCGAATCGTTGCAAGGCTACGGTGGGAAAATCCTGAAGCGAGTTTAAAAGAGCTAGAAGAGTTAATGGATGGTAAATTGTCTAAATCGGGCATTGGCCACCGTCTTAAAAAGATTGAAGCATTAGCACTTACATATGACCCGATGGGGCTTGAAGAAATATAGAGGTAATAATATATGTTTTCTTATAAATCAAGATATTGTGTAGCTGCGGCTATGGCCGCCATGGCTGCTCTTACAGGCCATGTAGAGGCTCGTGATATAGATTTACAATCAATTGGATATTTTCAGTTTTCTCCATTACCACCTACATTGGTGTCTCAAACGGATACATTACTCCTATCAGATAGCCCTGAATACGTAGGGCCTGTAGGTGGCACGCTTAGTGCAGGTACAATTAATGGTAATGGGCGTATCTATTTTTATCATGTAAATGAAATGGATCAGCCTCATAAAATTGCTATTGTCCTTGAAAATCAAACGGCATATCCTAATACAGTCCATGTAATGAGGCAGTTAAAGTCTGTAGCTACACCTGATTATTTTGCGGCTGGTCGTGATTTGTCGCGTAAAGATTTAGAACAGCCTCTTAATGAAAGCCCTAATGCTAAACCATTATATTCATTGAGTATTCCACCACAAGGTCGTCAACTAATCTTTAGTGATTTAGAGAATACCCCTGTATATCAAGACGCATTATTTACAGGGATTGTAGATATTAAAACGGAAGCGCCTATATTTGCTCGTGTTATGATGCTACCTATGGGGATGGATGCTGTAGATGCATCTCATTGGGCGAAAAATTTACCTATTGATGAAATTCAGTTGCGTGGTACCTATACTGGGTCTAAACGTAATATGGAGGTTACTACACCATTTGATACGGCACTAGGCGGTGCTTTTGTAGAAATCGGTAATGACCGTGAAGATATGTTTATTAACGGTGTAGACGAAATGCAAAATAAAGCATTTGTTCGCAATCGTGGTAACTATGGTGTATCTTATACACTAAAAATTCCTACTAAGGGTAATGAACCATTCAGATTATATTTTAACCCTCTTGGTGGCCCCTATTCTGGCTCTTTTACGGTGAAAGCATTGCACCAACAAGGTGCTCGTCGTGGTCAAACAGATACACGGACATATCATATTGGTGGTGCTGATGGTATCTCTGCACTTGGGGATGGGACTATTTTAGATAGTCGCCTCATGGGTAACTATAACGCTGGTGATTTATTAACATTAAACTTTATGCCTGCAGGGGCATCTAACTTGCCGATACGGTTCCTGTTAATTCCTGAATCTCTTGCGAATCCACAAAAACATCAAACGATTGCTGTTAATGTTCCTAAGGATGTAAAAGATAGTTTAGGTCATCCAACTCAAGGGGCTACGCAAATTCCGGTAGGCCCTATAGGCGGCAAAGATAGCAATAAAGGTGCTATAGATACTACAAAATCTACTTTGACACCTAGTAAGCAGGCAGAGAATATCGCTCATGAAGAAACTAAAAAGTTAAGTGATAAAGCAGCAGCTGAAGCTAAAAAAGAAGAGCAACTTAAAAAGGCGAAAGAGGCTGAAGAGGCATTAGCTCGTAAGAAAGCGGAAGAAGCTAAATTAGCTGCTGAAAAAGCAGAAATAGCACGGAAGGCTGCAGAAGCCAAACATGCTGAAATTGAGCGTAAAATGGCAGAAAAAGCCGAAGCTGATCGCAAGGCCGCTGAATTAAAAGCGGCTCAAGAAGCTCAAGCGGCAAAAGAAAAAGCAGCTTTAGAAGCTAAGAAAGCTGAAGAAATGCGCCAAGCCGAAGAGGCAAAACGCATTGAAGCAGCTAGAAAGGCTGAGCTTGAACGCCAAGCTGAGGAAGCTCGCAAGGCTGAGGAAGCTCGTAAAGCTGAAGAAGCACGAATTGAGGCTGCTCGCAAGGCCGAGGAAGCTCGTTTAGCAGCAGAAGCAAAACGTGCAGAAGAAGCGCGTAAAGCTGAAGAGGCGAGAATTGAAGCGGCCCGTAAAGCAGAGGAAGCTCGTGTTGCTGCTGAAGCGAAACGGCAGGAAGAATTGCGTAAAGCGGAGGAAGCTCGAATTGCAGCAGAAGCAAAACGTGCTGAAGAAGCTCGTAAAGCTGAAGAAGCACGAATTGAGGCTGCTCGCAAGGCCGAGGAAGCTCGCTTAGCAGCAGAAGCTCGTAAGGCAGAACAAGAACGACTTGCGGCAGAACGAGCTGAAGCAGAGCGACAAGCTGCAGAGGCTCGCCGTATTGCTGAGGAACGATACCAAGCGCATCTTGAAGCGGAACGCAAGGCCGAAGTAGCTCGTCAACAAGCGTTGGCACAAGCTGAAATTGAACGTAAAGCTAAAGAACGTGCTGAAGCAATTCAACGTGTTAAAGAGCAACAAGAAAATGCTCGTCGTCGAGCAGAGCTTGCTCGTCAACAAATTGAAGCGGAACGTAAAGCGGCTCAAACTGCTAAGACTGGTCCATCCTTCAAAGAGCTTGATGATATTCATGAAGATACATCAAATGTAACAATTCCAAATGCAGTATCTATCGATGAATTAACTAAACCAAGACCGACGGCATCTCAAAATACGCGCCGTCGTGATCAACGACAACCTCAAATGCCACAAGGTCAGCAATATGTGCAAGTGAACCCGATGCCAACTGAGCCGGTAGTTCCATTGACACCACAAAATGAACAGCAAAATGAAGATCAAAAACCTCCAAAAATTTATCCGTTAGGCTAATGCGTTTAACTTCAATTGATAAAATTTCTAAGTTAAATTAGTCTATTGTGAGGGGCTAAAGGCTGTTTAAATATAGAGAGGACAAGCAATTCCACGTGCTTGTCCTCTTTTTAAAATCCTTATGAATTTTGCGTTTTACATTGACTTTCACAGGTGGATTCAGTACAATAAAAAAAGAAAATGCGTATATGGTACGAGAGACCATTGCATAATACAATACCTTTTAATTTAGTCCAGAGAGGCTGAAAAAGGAATATAGTTGAAGCGCCCATAAGGGCTTCTTTGTGCAAACTATTTGACCTTTTGCCCTGGGCAAAAGGTCTTTTTTGTTACGTGAGTTAGGAGGAAATCATGGGACAAGTTAGCCTAAAAGGCAAACATTTATTAGGTTTGCAAAATGTGTCACCTGAAGAAATCAAATTGATTTTAAATGTGGCAAAGAAAATGAAGAAAATTGTACTTTCTGATGATAAGAAGGTTCCACTTTTGAAGGGGAAATCTATCATTAATCTCTTCATGGAACCAAGTACTCGTACCCGTAGTTCCTTTGAGTTAGCCGGCAAATATTTAGGGGCTGACGTTATCAATCTTTCTCCAAGTGGCTCTTCCATGGGTAAAGGTGAAAGCTTCCGCGATACATTATTAACAATGTCCTACATGGGCACAGATGCAATCGTAATGCGCCACAGCGCAGAAGGTGCACCTTTATATGCTACTAAAGCAGTTGATCCGATTATTATCAATGCAGGTGATGGCGCTCATGAGCATCCAACACAAGCTTTGCTAGATATGTACTCTATTTTAGAGAAAAAAGAATCCCTTGAAGGTTTAAAAGTAGTTATTATCGGCGATATCATGCACAGTCGTGTAGCAAGATCTAATATCTACGGCCTTACTAAAATGGGTGCCGATGTACATCTAGCTGGTCCTCGTACAATGGTATATCCAGAACTTGAAAAACTAGGTGTTACTGTACACCATGATATTCGTGAAGCAGTTGCTAATGCAGATGTAGTAAACGTACTTCGCATTCAATTAGAACGCATTCACTCTGCACTATATCCTACAAATAGAGAATATGCACGAATCTTTGGTATCAATAACGACGTATTGAAATTAGCTAAAGACGACGTAATGGTAATGCATCCAGGTCCAATGAACCGTGGCCTTGAAATTGCGCCAGATGTAGCGTATTCTGATCAATCAGTAATTCAAGAACAAGTACGCAATGGCGTAGCTGTACGTATGGCTGTATTGTACTTAACTATTATCGGAGGTGACGGTAGTGAGCTTGCTTATTAAAAATGGTACGGTAGTAAATCCGGCGAAAAAACAAAACGAAGTAGCAGACGTTCTCGTAAAAGATGGTAAAATTGCGGCCATCGGTCAAAATTTAAGTGCAGACGGCGCTGAAGTATATGATGCGACAGGTCTTATTGTAGCACCTGGACTTATCGATATTCATACACATTTGCGTGAACCAGGCCAAGAAGCGAAAGAAGACTTCCACTCTGGTACACAAGCTGCTGCAGCAGGTGGTTTCACACGTGTTGTAACTATGGCTAATACTAATCCTGTAGTAGATAATGCGGTGCTAGTAAGAGGTTTGCAAAGACAAGCAGAGCTTACTGGTGTAGTTAAAGTAGAATTCATCGGCGCTGTATCTAAAGGTCTTGAAGGTAAAGAGCTTGCTGAATTAGGCGATATGGCTGAAGCTGGTGTAGTTGCATTCTCTGATGATGGTCACTATGTAGAAAATGCGGCTTTCATGCGTCGCGCTTTAGAATACTCCTCCATGTTCAATAAAATGGTTATCGATCATGCGGAAGATATTACATTGACTAAAAATGGTCATATGCACGAAGGTATTGTATCTTATGAGCTAGGTGTTTCCGGTCGTCCTGCCGTAGCCGAAGATTTGGCTGTAGCACGTGATATCTTATTGTCTGAAATGACAGGTGGTCATATTCATATCGCTCACGTAAGTAGTAAAAACACAGTCGATATGGTGCGTCGTGCGAAGGCTAAAGGCCTTAATGTAACTTGTGAAGTTACGAGCCAACATTTATCTTTCACTGATGAATATTTACGCGAATATAACCCAGCGTTTAAAATGGCTCCTCCAATTCGTTCCGAAGATCATCGTCAAGCTTTGTTAGAAGGTTTGAAAGATGGCACAATCGATGCGATTATTACAGACCATGCACCTCATGCATTTGAAGAAAAAGACCATGAGTTCTGCTGTGCACCAAATGGTTTCAGCGGTCTCGAAACATCTTTGGCAGCGGTTATAACAAATGCCTACGGTCCAGATAAACTTAGCATTGACCAAGTTGTGTACTATATGAGTACTCGTCCAGCTGAATTGATGCGTCTCGATGCTGGTGTTCTTGAGGTTGGCAAACCAGCGGATATTACAGTATTCTCTACAACTGAAGAATGGACTGTAGACCGCAATAAATTCTATACAAAAGGTAAGGTAAGCCCCTTTGATGGTATGACTGTTACAGGTAAAGCAAAACTTACAGTCGTTGATGGTAAAGTAGTTATGAAGGAGGGTGTTGTCTTACAATGAAAGGCAAGTTAGTTCTGGAAGATGGTTCCGTGTTTGAAGGTTCCTTATTAGGTGGTGCTCCAACGATAGGGGAAGTCGTGTTTAATACTGGTATGACAGGGTATCAGGAAATTTTGACTGACCCATCCTATGCGGATCAAATTATTACATTAACGTATCCTTTAATTGGCAACTATGGTACTTTGAATTCTATTACTCAAGGCCCTAAACCATATTGCAAAGGATTTATCGTAGGAGAATTGTGTGATTTCCCATCTAATTGGCAAAATGAAGGTTTATTTAGCGAATACCTTCGTTTACACGGCATCCCTTGCCTTTATGATGTAGACACACGCGCAATAACGCGCGTACTCCGTAACCATGGTGTAATGAAGGGCGTACTTGTACGCTCTGATTACCCTATGGAGGATATTCAAAAGTTGTTCAAACAAGACTTGCCAACAGATCAAGTTATGCGAGTAACTACAAAATGGCAAGGTATGCGTGGCGATAAAAATGCAGAGTTCCACGTTGCTGTTATGGATTATGGGGTGAAGGAAAACATTCTTCACTCTCTAGAAGCCGCAGGCTGTCGCCTAACAGTATTCCCTGCAGATGCAAAAGCAGAAGAGGTATTAGCAAGTAATCCAGATGGTATTTTCTTGTCCAATGGACCTGGAGATCCTAAAGATCTTGGCTATGCTGTAGAAGAAGTGAAAAAGATGTTTGGCAAAAAGCCAATCTTTGGTATTTGTATGGGCCATCAAGTTTTAGCACAAGCGTATGGTGGTTCCACTTTTAAATTAAAGTTTGGTCACCGTGGTTCTAATCACCCTGTACAAGATTTACGAACAGGCCGAGTATATATTACGTCTCAAAACCATGGCTATGCAGTAGATGATACTTCTCTACCTGACTTTGTAGAAATTACACATCGCAGTGTAAATGATGGTACTGTAGAAGGCATGCGACATAAAGAATTGCCTATTTTCTCCGTTCAATACCATCCAGAAGCGTCCCCAGGACCTACTGATAATCTATACTTGTTTGACGAATTTGAAGACTTAATGAGAAAGGGAAAATAATATGACATCAGAAGCAAAAAAAGTACTTGTAATTGGTTCTGGTCCAATTATTATCGGCCAAGCAGCAGAGTTTGACTATGCTGGTACACAGGCGTGCCGTTCCCTTCGTGAAGAAGGTTATAAAGTAGTGTTGGTTAACTCCAATCCAGCTACTATTATGACTGATACAGATATTGCGGATCGAGTATATGTAGAACCTATTAGTCTCGAATTCGTAACAGAAGTTATTAAAAAAGAACGGCCTTGGGGCTTATTGGCTACATTAGGTGGTCAAGTAGGTCTTAATATGGCTGTTCAATTGTCTGAAGCAGGCGTGTTAGCTGAGTATGGTGTAAAATTACTTGGTACGACATTAGAAGCTATTAAACAAGCTGAAGACCGTGAGCTTTTCAAAGAAGCGATGAAGGAAATCAACCAACCAGTTCCTGAATCTGATATCTTTAATGATCTTGAAGAAGCGGTAGCTTTTGCTAATCGCATTGGTTATCCAATCATTATCCGTCCTGCCTATACCTTAGGTGGTACTGGTGGCGGTATTGCACATAACGAAGATGAAATGTATGAAATTACGCGCCGTGGCTTGAAACTTTCACCAATCCACCAAATTTTGGCGGAACGTTCCGTTGCAGGTTGGAAAGAAATTGAATACGAAGTAATGCGCGATAGTGCAGATAACTGCATCATCGTGTGTAATATGGAAAATATCGACCCTGTTGGTGTACATACAGGGGACTCCATCGTTGTGGCACCAAGCCAAACATTGAACGATATTCAATACCAAATGCTTCGTACTGCATCTGTAGATATCATCCGGTACTTGAAAATTGAAGGCGGTTGTAACGTACAATACGCATTAAACCCTAATAGTAACGAATATATTGTTATCGAGGTAAATCCTCGCGTGTCTCGTTCCTCAGCATTGGCATCTAAAGCGACAGGTTATCCAATTGCTAAGGTAGCTGCAAAAATTGCAGTAGGCATGACGTTAGATCAAATTACAAACGCTGTAACAGGCGAAACTAAAGCATGCTTTGAGCCTACCCTTGACTATGTGGTAACAAAATTCCCACGTTGGCCTTTTGAAAAATTCAATTTGGCAGACCGTACCTTGGGAACTCAAATGAAGGCTACCGGCGAAGTTATGGCTATCGACCGTTCCTTGGAAGGGTCCTTGCTTAAGGCCATCCGTTCCTTGGAAATTGGTTTAGACCATATTGAGCTTAAGAAAATCGCACATGAGTCCATGGAGCAACTCATTGAACGTTTACATCTTGTCGATGATGAGCGAATCTATGTAGTAGCAGAAGCACTTCGCAAAGGCATTAGTGTAGAGAAAATTCACTACATTACAAAAATTGATACATTCTTTATTGAAAAGATTAAAAATATTGTAAATGTCGAAAAAGCTTTAGCTAAGCATGGCTTAACAGAAGAAGTATTGCGCAAAGCAAAACGTTACTCTTTCACTGACTCTGTTATCGCTCGTTATGCTAATACAACCGTAGAAGATGTTCGTGCAAAACGTAAAGAATGGAATATCCTTCCTACATATAAATATGTAGATACATGTGCTGCAGAATTTGAATCTAAAACTCCGTACTATTACAGTGCTTATGCACAAGAAGATGAAGTTAAACCACTAGGTGAAAAATCCGTTGTAGTACTTGGTTCTGGCCCAATTCGTATCGGTCAAGGTGTAGAGTTCGACTATTGCTCTGTGCATTCTTCTTGGGCACTTCGTAAAGCTGGTTATCAATCTATCATGATTAACAATAACCCTGAAACAGTGTCTACAGACTTTGATATTTCTGATTCCTTGTACTTCGAGCCATTAACAGTGGACGATGTAATGGAAATTATCGATAAAGAAAAACCGGCTGGCGTTATTGCTCAGTTTGGTGGTCAAACCGCGATCAACTTGGCAGGTCCATTGGCTGAACGAGGTGTTAAGATCCTCGGTACATCCGTAGATAGTATCGATATGGCGGAAGACCGCGAACGTTTTGATGAATTATTGGCAAAACTTGGTATTCCTCGCCCGGTAGGCGCGCTTGTAACCTCTGATGAAGAGGCACAAGAAGCTGCTAAAAACTTGAAATATCCATTAATCGTTCGTCCGTCCTATGTATTGGGTGGACGTGCGATGGAAATCGTATACAACGATAAAGAACTTGACGTATATATGAAAGAGGCCGTAGTGGCTTCTAAAGAGCATCCTGTTCTTATCGACCGTTACATGGTTGGTATGGAGGTAGAGGTTGACGCTATTTCCGATGGTACTGATGTATGTATTCCTGGTATTATGGAACAAATCGAACGCGCTGGTGTTCACTCCGGTGACTCCATGGCGGTATATCCTGCACAGCATCTAGATCAAGCTATTATAGATCAAATCGTAGACTATACACGTCGTATTGCGGTAGGTCTTAATGTTAAGGGTGTTCTTAATATTCAGTATATCGTGGCTGATGGTGATCTTAATGTAATTGAAGTTAACCCTCGCTCTAGTCGTACTGTACCATTCATTTCTAAGGTTACAGGCATCAATATGGTTGAATGTGCTACACGCATTGCTCTTGGTGAAAGCTTAAAAGATTTAGGCTTGCCATTAGGTCTTGTGCCTAATAAACCATATGTAGCTGTAAAAGCACCAGTATTCTCGTTCTCCAAAATGGGCCTTGTAGAAATCGCTCTTGGACCTGAAATGAAGTCTACTGGTGAAGTTATGGGGATTGGTCGTACATATTCAGAAGCATTGTTCAAAGCAATTAATGGTGCGAACATGCGTATTCCAGAAGATGGTACAATTCTTATGACGGTAGCTGATCGCGATAAAGAGGAAGCGAGCCAATTGGCAAAAGGCTTTATCGAATTGGGGTATCACATTGAAGCTACTGGTGGTACAGGCAAATACTTCAAGGAACATGGTGTTGACTGTAAAATAGTTAACAAAATTTCTGAAGGTGATGATAACTGTGCTGACCATATTCGTCAAGATAAGGTGGATCTCGTACTTAATACATTGACTGCAGGGAAACGCCCGGAACGGGAAGGCTTCCAATTACGCCGCCTTGCCGTAGAAATGGGTACACCTTGCTTAACAAGTCTCGATACAGCACGCGAAGTATTGCGCGTTGTAGCAAATCGTAAAAATAATGCAAATTACACTGTAGAAGCGTTACAGGATTTTGAATTGGAGTGATAACCATGAGTGGCTATGTAGAACAGGGCGAAGTCGTTCGCAATGAGCAAATAGGCTCTGATGTGTGGATTATGGATATCCACGCACCAAAACAAGCAGCAGAAGCAAAGGTAGGACAGTTTTGTAATGTTCGCGTAGCGGACTCTACGGCACCATTATTGCGCCGTCCTATCAGCTATGCGGGCTTTGATGCACAAAAGGGTACGATTACCCTTTTGTACCGTGTCGTAGGTAAAGGGACTGAGATTATGACTCGCCTTGTTCCAGGCGATACTCTTGATTGTTTAGGGCCTTTGGGTGAACCATTTGTTACATCTAAGAATATGCTTCTCGTTGGCGGTGGTGTAGGTATTGCACCAATGTTATGCATCGCATCCCATTTGAAAGAAGGGGAAGAAGCACAAGTGATTCTCGGCTTTAGAAATGAAAGCGAAATCTTCTGGGCAGACTTATTTAAAGATACGCCTGTTACAGTACATATCACTACAGATGATGGTAGCGTTGGTACAAAAGGATTCCCAACAGCGATTATGCCTGAGCTGATTAATGCTAATGCTTTCACATCTGTTATGACTTGTGGCCCTACACCAATGATGAAAGGTGTAGCTCAAGTGGCTAAGGAACTCAATGTACCATGCCAAGTATCTCTTGAAGAGCGCATGGGCTGTGGTACTGGTGGTTGCTTAGGTTGCGGTTGTGATGGTGCAGAAGGTAAACGCTATAAAGTTTGTAAAGATGGTCCTGTATTCCCAGCTGAGGAGGTGTTCTTTTAATGAGTGAGCGCGATTTAAATAACACCGTTACGCCAAATCCAAAGTTAGCTATCGATTATTGCGGTATTAAGATGAAGAATCCTATTATTGCTGCATCTGGTACCTTTGGTAATGGCCCAGAGTATGCTGGTTATTTAGACCTTAGTAATGAGGTAGGTGCTATTTCTGTAAAGGGATTAACACCGAAAGGGCGTCATGGTAATCCAGGTACTCGCATTGCAGAAACACCATCTGGTGTACTAAACTGTATCGGCCTTGAAAATCCTGGGGCAGAACATTTTGTTGCACATATTTTACCAGACCTCAAGAAATATGACGTACCATTGCTTGCTAATATGTCTGCAGGCACCATTGATGAATTTGCATGGATGGCAGAGACTTTATCTGTAGATGGTATCGCAGGCTTAGAGGTTAACGTATCTTGTCCAAATGTAGAATGTGAAGGGATGGCCTTTGGAGTAGATCCAAAGGTGGTAGAACAAGTAACGAAAGCCGTTCGAAAAGTTACAGATAAGCCTGTCATTGTAAAACTGTCTCCAAATGTTACTGATATAGTGGAAATTGCTAAGGCTGTAGAAGCTGGCGGTGGTGATGGAGTAAGTCTCATTAATACAATCCTCGGTATGGCCATAGATATCCATCGTCGTAAACCTGTGTTGGGGAATATTTATGGTGGTTTATCCGGCCCAGCTGTTAAGCCTGTCGCACTTCGCATGGTGCATCAAGTATATAAAGGTATCAATATTCCTATTATGGGCCTTGGTGGTATTATGACTGGCACTGATGCTATTGAATTTATGATGGCTGGCGCACAAGCTGTCCAAGTTGGGGTGGCTACGATGGTTGATCCAACGGCTATTTCTCGTATTGCTCGTGAGATGGGTGAATACGTAGAACAATATAACTTAAACAGTATCACTGATATTGTAGGTGCTGTTCATCAAGATTAATCTAATCATACCTATGGTAAACTTACAGAACCATAAGTTTTACTGAACAACCATAAGTTTTATTGTACAACTATAAGCTTTACTGACATATAAGATATGATGCAAAAAGACCTAGTACATAAAAAAAACTGCACCTCCAAAAATTGTGTCCAATTTTTGGGGTGCAGTTCAATGTACTAGGTCTTTTTTTATGTATTGTATGGGTATCTAAAACTAAATAGGTCCCCGTGGTATGAACTATTGATATCATGATGGTAATACTATGTATCATTTGAACTATACATAAGCTTTGTAGAAATCGATAAATTGCTGTGCTACAGGGGATAGGGCATGACCTTTCAGTGTGATGAATGCCTTTTTGAAATCCCCAGAGAATTCTGGCAATTTGATGCGGGCCATTTTACGATGGTTGATTAATTCTTTGGCATCCATTGGCACTAATGATACAGTGCGACCAGAAGAAGCCCATTCAATAGCAGAACTTTTAGTTGTAGTGATAGCAATGGCATTCAGTTGATCCATATCCGTTAAGCTAGATTGCATAATCATTCTTACAGAGCCACCAGAAAGGGAGAGGGGACATTTTTTGATGTCTTCCCAAGTAATGGTATCATGTTCTCGATCTGTCCAGAATACATCGCGACGGAAGATAGCATATAAATGTTCTTCTTGGGTAAGTAGAATATCAAATTTATCAGTGTCTACCATCTGAATATTAGCAATGCCTAATTCGGCACTACCGTTGATGAGTTGATTTACTACATTTGTCATAAGACCTTCGTAGATTTCAAAGTGGACAGATGGATATTTCATGGAGAAGGCTGGTAAATATTGCTGCACAATTGGTGTTGAACGTGATGCAGAGGTAGCGATACGCAATGTACCTTCAATGCGTGAATTCAATTGTTGTACAGCATTATATGTAGATTCTTCAATGGAGCATAATTGTTGTGCCTTTTCATAGAAGATTTTACCAGCATCTGTTAATTGTAAGTTTGATCCTCGTTGGCCGCGCTTGATATTGATTAATTGAGCTCCAAACTCAGCTTCTAAATATTTCAACTGTTTGCTTAATGCTGGTTGTGTAATATGAAGAATCTCTGCGGCTTGTGTCATATTGCCCGTTTGAACGAGGGTAATAAAATTATGGTAGTAAGATGTATCCATAGAATCTCCCTATTATACACATAATAAGATAAATAAAAATTATAACGAACTAAGTAACCGTCATTTCACATTTTATAAAATGGCATATATACTATACTCAACAAGGAAATAGTGAGTTGATTAAATATAAAATAAACTTTCTATCCTTATCACAAATTTTGATGAAATGACAGCGATTGAGAAAGTAGGTACTGCTATGGGCGTGGTAAAAAGAACATTAAGTCAAGCAATTCGTAACTGGGAAGCACGTAGATTAATGACTGCACACAATACTGGTTTAAGTCGTAAAAAACAACTTGAACGCGTGTGGCCGCATCCTTTGACTAACGATAAACGTCGTGAATTTGGTCAAGGCGTAACAAGTTTAGTTAACCACGGCAACTAATTATTTGGTGTCTATTGATTAGATGATTCATCTAGGGGTAGTACCACTTCAATAGCATCTAATATAGTACAAGTAGCAGCTCCATGACTCATGTCTTGGAGCTCTTTTTGTATGCCCTCCACATCAGTAGGAGGTACTAAGATAGTTACAGTTACATGTTCACCAAAGTTCGCTTCATAATGTAGTTTTTTGTCTTGTACAAATCTTTCTACTGCGCCATATAGTGAGTAGTCGATGGTCGCTTGTAGTTGAGTTCGTGTTGTGTGTAGTTCTTTAGGGGCAAGACGTAAGGATTCCGCAACGGAGTGTGAATATGCACGAATCAAGCCGCCAGCACCTAGTTTGATACCTCCAAAATAGCGAGTTACAACGACTGCCACATTGGTTATGCCAGTTTTCTTAAGCACTTCTAACATTGGTTTGCCGGCTGTACCAGATGGCTCGCCATTATCGGAAGATCGTTGTTGTTCTTGCTTAGCTCCTAATGCATAGGCTGTACAGTTATGAGTGGCATCCCAAAACTCTTTGTTGATGCGGCCAATGAAGGCCTGCGCCTCTTCTTCAGTTGTACAAGGGTATATAGTTGTGATAAATCGTGATTTATCAACAATATATTCATGGCGAAATTCCTTCGCTACCGAAGTAAATTCTACTATAGGACTAATTGATTCAGACATATATTCACCTCCTTTGGAATCAATGTTTATGTTTAATCATCATCACTTTATTATAATCTATTTATGAATGTTGTGTATAGGTGGGGACATGGTAATTCCCCTATAAAAAAGGAATAGTCCTCTAGATTTAGTAGGATATTGACGTAATGAAAATTTATGTTATTATTAATAAGAGACGTATGAATGATTACTCATGTAAGAGTGTTCATATGTTAAATGATAGAATCTTTTAAAAGTTTCTACTATTGATACAAGCTGTATATACTATAAGTTTGTGGTGATATGTCTTGTATGGCTATAAGGTGCATATCTTTACATATACTGTTAGAAAGAAGTGATACTATGAGTAAAAAGAAACAAGAGTTTGATATTACGGGAATGCATTGTGCGGCCTGTGTAAAGCGTGTTGAAAACGTTGTTTCTAAAGTAGATGGCGTAGAGTCTGTAAAGGTAAATCTCTTAACCCGAAAGGGGAGCGTTGAATATAAAGAGGGCGCTATAGTAGATCCTCAACAGATTATAGAGGCTATTACAAACATTGGCTTTGGTGCTGAAGAGGCAGATGAAACAAAGCAGGAAATAGAAAAGGTTAATTTAAAGCCTCATATTATCCGATTAATAGTTGCCGCTTGTATGGCTGTGCCTATGATGGTGAATATGACGCTCCATCGATTTGGTATTGAAGCATTGCCTGTATGGGTTGAGTTCATTTTGGCTACTATTGCTCAGTTCGGTCCTGGTCTAATGTTCTATAAGAGCGCTTGGAGTGCTGTGAAGAATGGGGCCCTTACAATGGATGTGCTTGTAGTAATGGGCACGACTGTGGCGTATCTATTCAGTATTTATAATTGGCAGTTCCATCCTGAGCTAGGGCCTCATGGTATATACTTTGAAACCTCTGCATGGCTCATTACCTTTATCCTTCTTGGTAAACTCTTAGAAGAGATTGCAAAAGGGCGTACTTCTGAAGCACTTCAAAAATTGATTGCCTTACAACCTGCTACGGCTCATGTGTTGCGTGATGGTGAGTTTGTAGATATTCCTACTTCTAAAGTAGTAGCAGGCGATATTTTACAAGTTCGGGCAGGCGAAAAAATTCCAGTGGATGGTACAATTACTGACGGCTATTCTACCGTAGATGAGGCTATGCTTACTGGTGAAAGCTTGCCTGTAGAAAAACAAGTAGGCTCCGAGGTAATTGGAGCGACTATTAACTTGAGTGGTGCTTTCACGATGGAAGCGAAGCGTATTGGGTCCGATACAATGCTGTCCCAAATCATCAAGGTTGTAGAAGAGGCCCAAACCTCTAAAGCGAGTATTCAACGTATTGCTGATATCGTAGCACAATACTTCGTTCCTACCGTTATTGGCCTTGCTGTTCTAACAGGTCTTGTTTGGTACTTTGTAATAGGCGATTCCCTCAATGTGGCGCTTATTAATGCTACAGCAGTCCTCGTAATTGCCTGTCCATGTGCTCTTGGTCTTGCAACGCCAACATCCATCATGGTTGGCTCTGGGCTAGGTGCAGAACATGGTATTCTCATCAAAAGTGCAGAATATCTTGAAAAAGCAGGCAAACTTGATGCTATCGTTATGGATAAAACGGGGACACTTACACAGGGTGTATTAGATGTGACGGCTTTCAAAAATTACAATGGTGATGAAAGCACAAATATGTCCATTATGATGGCTCTAGAAAGTGGCACATCTCATCCGATTGCCAAGGCTATGGTCTACTACGGGGAAGATCGTGGTTATAAAGGTAAAGCCGTTGAGCTTGAAAGTTTCGGTGATGTACCAGGTAAAGGTTTACAAGGGGCATACCAGGGCGTATCTGTACAGCTTGGTCATAGCCGTTGGATGACTGAATTAGGTTACGATTTAAGTGCGGTTCAAGACGATATTCTTCGTTTTGAAGAACAAGGTGCATCTGTATCTGTTCTAGCTGTTGATGGTGTGATTAGTGCTTTGTGGGCTGTAGAGGATGAATTGCGTCCAGAAACTATTGAAGTAGTAAAAGAATTACAGTCTCAAGGTATCGATGTGTGGATGCTTACCGGTGATAATCGACGTACGGCTCAATATATTGCGAAACAAGCAGGTATTAATCACGTTATTGCTGAAGTATTACCTCAAGATAAGGCTAGTAAGGTAAAAGAATTGCAAGATAAAGGTCTTGTAGTTGGTATGGTTGGCGATGGTATCAACGATGCTCCAGCTCTTGTGACTGCCGATATTGGTTTTGCTATTGGCAGTGGTACAGATATTGCAGTGGAGGCGGCAGATATCGTTCTCGTAAGAAACGATTTACATACATTAGTTCAAGCGGTACGCCTCAGTCGTAAGACCATGACCAACATAAAACAAAATTTATTCTGGGCGTTAATCTTTAACTGCATTGGTATTCCACTAGCCGCTATTGGTGCATTGAATCCGATGATTGCGGGCACGGCGATGGCATTTAGCTCTGTTACCGTTGTGGGTAACTCCCTTCGTTTGAAACGAGCTAAGATTTAATTTTGAATTGCATTTTGTAACATATAATATTTGAAATATTCGATTGTAATCTATAAAGCACCTATACAGCAGTATAGGTGCTTTGTTTTAATGATATTAAATATTCAATGTGTGATGTAATATTTAATTTCTACGAAATCAGTATTTTTAGACTGATTGAGATTTGTTATACTGAATATAGTTATTCATGTAAAAGAGAGGAGCTAGATTATGAAATTAAACACTCGCGATATTGTATATATCGGTTTTATTGCTGCGTTATGTGCCGTAGCGACAACAATTCGTATTGAGATTCCCGGTGGGGCGATGGTACACTTAGGTTCTGCAGCACTCTTTACGACATCAATTCTGTTCGGTGGTTTGTATGGTGGCTTAGGTGCAGCTATTGGCTCTGCAATGTTTGATCTCTTTGGTGGTCATACACAGTACATTGTATTCTCTTTCTTTATTAAAGGTATTGCAGGTCTCATTGTAGGTGGCATGACAGCAGGCTACTTACCTCCATCCATCAATAAACCGACAGCATCTTTTGGTCGTATTTTAGTAGCTCTCATTATCGGGACCATTTGGACTGCTTTTGGTTACTTCCTAGCGTGGTGGTTTGTTCTTGAAAGTGCCGCGGTGGCAGCTAGTAAAATTCAATACTCCTTGATTACATCTGCGGCAGGTATTGTAGTAGCTATTGTATTAACACCTAAATTACAAACAGTAGTACGTAGATTATTTACTAACAATTAATGGCTATTATGTAGTAGCCTAATCATAAAAAAGCCTTTAGACTCTAAATCGTTTTAGGGTCTAAAGGCTTTTTGGGTTTAATTATTGTTTTATAATTAGCGTTTATACTGACTGTTAAAGGATTAAAAATTGCATAGGTCGTTTAGGTTCTCTGCCATTGTAGGATGTGTGAAGATTTGATTTTTGAAGTATGTATATGGAATGTTGTTATCCATAGCCATTTTAATTAAATTAATCAATTCTTCTGCGCTTTGGGAATAGAGTGTAGCACCAAGGATTAAATCGTTATCTGCATCTACTACGATTTTAAAAGCACCTTTTAAATAGTCGTTTACATGGGCTCTTGGCATGGTAGCTACGAGCATTTCTTTAGTTTTAACAGTATATCCTTTGCTGATAGCATCCTCTTCTGTGAGCCCTACACGAGCTAGTGGCGGTGTTAAGAAGGTTGTGTAAGGGATATTTTTACGATCTTTTAATGTGTATTGGCCATTACCTGTAAGAGCACCAAATACAATGCGGAAGTCATCGAGAGAAATATATGTAAATTGAGGACCACCGTTTACATCGCCTACTGCATATACGCCAGGAACGGAGCTTTCACACGTATCAGTAACAATGATAGCACCGCGTTCGTTAGTAGCGATGTCCGTATGTTCTAAACCGATGTTAGCTGTATTTGGTTTGCGACCTGTAGCATATAAAACGGCATCAAACGAATAGTTATGACCATTGGCAGTAATAACAGGTGTGTTGCCATCATTAGATACGGAGTTTAATCTTACATCATTAAGAATAGTAATACCTTGCTCAGCCAAGTACTCGTTAGCTAATTCTTGTATAATCGGTTCCTCTCGTTTTAAGATGCTAGATTCAATATTAAACACTGTTACCTTTGTACCTAGTTTAGCGTAGAGGCTGGCAAATTCAAGGCCAATAGGGCCAGCACCGATGACGCCTAGGGAATTTGGTTGAGGGGATAATTGTTGAATTTCTGTGCTGTTATAGAAGCCTGTTGCTGTGTCGATGCCATCAATGTTAGGTTTAATCGCTACAGCACCAGTGTTAATAATAATTGTTTCACCACATAAGACGATTTTATCTTCCCCAGCTGTAACGACGATTTCTTTATTACTAATGAATTCACCATGTCCAGTATATACATCAACATGTTCATTTGTGTCTAACATACCGAAGTTTTTATTGCGTAAACGAGATGTAACTACGTCGCGTTGGTTTAACACTTGATCGTAAGATAAGCCTTTTGATGCGGCTATAATCATCGTTTTAGTTGGGATACAAGCGATATTAATACATGTGCCACCATACATAAGTGGATTTTCTTCAATCATAGCTACAGATTTGCCCATAGAGCCAAATTTAGCTGCTAATGTTTTACCGGCTTTGCCGAAACCTAAGACGATAAGGTCATATTGTTTGGTATTCATACAATACCTCCTGTTTTTATATTGAAAATATTAGATATTTATATTATAGCACTTTATTGCAGATATAAAAGTAAAAAATAAAAATTATTATCAATTATAGTGTTTGAAATCTGATATAGTAATATTGGCAGCTGATTAATACTTCTATTTAGCGGATGGAATCAGATGTTAGTTGTAATATAAGAATTAAAAGATGTGTTAAGTATTTCTACTTGACACATTTTTTTTTATACTGTAACATATGTAAAGTAATATGACTTGACAGTGATGGAGGTGGCGAAATGGAAGAACGAGTACTTATCAGTTTGCTCTTAGATTTCTATGGGCCATTATTGACGGATAAGCAACGCATGTCCTTACAACTTCACCACGAAGACGATATGTCCCTTGGCGAGATTGCTGAGGAATTAGGCGTATCACGGCAGGCTGTACACGATAATCTGCAGCGTGCACGACACATTTTAAATGATTACGAATCAAAGTTGCACTTGGTAGAGCAATATGAACAACGTGAAGGACTGCTTTCACAGTTGAAAGAAACCTTACCTAAAGAGGTTCTAGCTGAAACTAAGGTTCAACAAGTATTGGCGCAAATGGAGGGATATTATGGCATTTGATAGCTTGTCAGAAAAACTGCAAGAAGCCTTTCAATCCTTGAAGGGAAAGGGCAAAATTACTGAAGATGATGTCAATCTTGCGTTGCGTCAAGTACGTACTGCATTATTAGAGGCGGACGTTAACTTTATGGTAGCTAAGGACTTTGTAAAGTCCATCAAGGAAAAGGCCCTCGGTGAAGAGGTATTCGGTTCTTTGAATCCTGCGCAAACGGTTATTAAAATCGTAAATGATGAGTTAACAGCTTTGTTGGGTGGTACACAAAGTCGTATCATGATTTCTAGTAAGCCACCAACGATTATTATGCTCGTTGGTTTACAAGGTGCTGGTAAAACTACAACAGCTGGTAAATTGGCCGTATACCTTCGTAAGCAAGGTAAGCATCCAATGCTCGTAGCTGCCGACGTATATCGTCCCGCTGCGATTACTCAACTGCAAGTTGTAGGCAAGCAAATCGATATTCCCGTATTTGCGGATGAAACACCTGGTGCAAATCCAGTAGACATTGCCCGTCGCGCGGTAGAGCAAAGCACGCATATGTTGAAAGATGTTGTTATCATCGATACAGCTGGTCGCTTGGCGATAGATGAAGTCCTCATGGACGAGTTATCTAATATTAAATCTGCTGTTAGACCTCATGAAATTCTACTCGTTGTAGACTCCATGATCGGTCAAGATGCGGTAACAACAGCACAAACGTTTAATGAAAAATTAGGCGTTGACGGTGTTATTCTTACTAAACTCGATGGTGATGCGCGCGGTGGTGCTGCATTATCCATTAAAGCTGTAACAGGCTTGCCAATCAAGTTCACTGGTGTGAGCGAAAAAATGGATGGTTTCGATGTATTCTATCCAGACCGAATGGCTTCTCGTATTCTCGACTTGGGCGACTTTAAAACATTAATCGAAAATGTACAAGGCGCTATCGATGAAGAAGAAGCTCGTGAAATGGCTAAGAAAATGGCGAAAAACAATTTCACCTTGGATGATTTCTTGAAACAGATGAACCAAGTGAGAAAGTTAGGGCCATTACAAAATATTATTGGTATGTTGCCAGGCATGGGACAAATTAAGGATCAATTGAAAGACCTTGATTTGAACAGTAAAGAGGTGCGCCGCATTGAGGCCATCATTACATCCATGACGGCAGCAGAGCGAGAAAATCCAAGTATTCTTAATGGTTCTCGCCGCAAGCGTATTGCATTAGGTTCTGGTACTCAAGTACAAGATGTAAATCGCTTGTTGAAACAATTTGAGGAAGCGCGGAAGATGATGAAGCGCATGCAAAGTTTACGTGGCGGTAAGGGCGGCTTCCCTGGAATGCCTAAATTACCGTTTATGTAATACATGGGCAGGGGCGCTGAACCTGTCCATTTACATCAGTATAAGGAGGTGAATTTCACATGTTAAAAATTCGTTTGACTCGTTTAGGTGCTAAAAAAGCTCCTTTCTACCGTATCGTTGTTGCTGACGCACGTGCTCCACGTGAAGGTCGTCCTGTTGACACTATTGGTCAATATGATGCTACTAAACAACCAGCTATCGTTAATGTAGACGAAGAAAAAGCTTTGGCTTGGTTAGCTAAAGGTGCTCAGCCTACTGACACTGTTCGCTCCTTGTTCAAAAAACAAGGCGTTATGCAAAAATTTGCTGACGCTAAAAAGTAATTAATAGAGAGGCATACTGTGATGATAGAATTAATTTCATTAATTGCGAAATCATTAGTGAAGCAGCCTGATGCCGTATCTGTTACCATGGTCCAAAAGGGAAATATGGAAGTTTACGAACTTCACGTAGCCCCAGAGGATATGGGCAAAGTCATCGGAAAGCAAGGACGAATTGCGAAGGCGATTCGCGCTGTGGTGAAAGCGGCGGCTATTAAAGAGAACAAAAAGATATCTGTTGATATTGTCTAAAAGGGAGTATTCCAATGGAAGAAATGACATTACGTGTCCCTGTAGCAGTAAAAGCAAAAGTAACAGAAGACTTGAAAGCAAAAATTGTGTCTGATCTTGAGACTCGCCTAGATATGGTGAATAAAGATTTGGAAGCAATTGAGTTCCAAGCCCAACGTATTTTGGCTGATGCAGCTAAAGTTGATGCAACAAGTCTTACTGCTATTCGTCAACAAATTGACGAAGAGAAAAATAAACGCTTGGCTTTCAAAGAAGAAGTAACAGCTAAATTGAAAGACGCTCAAAGCTTGTCCTTAGGAACTGAAATTCCTCAAGGTACATTAGAGCAAACAGTTACCGTTAAAATCGGGGATGATTTGGATGCCATGATGGGCGCTGAAATCCTATTAGAAGACGGTAAAATCGTTGCGTTTCGTCAATAATGAAGCATAACGATTTCATCACAATAGGTGTTATCATCGCCCCGCACGGCGTGCGGGGTGATCTTCGTATTATGCCTCAAACCGATTTTCCGGAACGGTTTATGCATATGGATGCCTGTTACATCGATGGTAAAGAATACCACGTTGCATCCGCACGATTTCATAAACAATTTGTACTGGCATCCTTTAAAGAAATTCCTGATCGTAACACGGCTGAATTATTTAGTAAAAAAGCAATTCAAGTTCGTCGTGAAGATTTAGTAGAATTGGCAGAAGGTCGCTACTACATCTTTGATATCATTGGTCTTGAAGTACAAGATACAAAGGGCAATGTGCTTGGCACAGTAACTGATGTATTGCAACCTGGTGCTAATGATGTCTATGTGGTTTCCAAAGATGGGGAACCAGATCAATTATTTGCTGCCATTGAAGAGGTCGTTAAAGACATCGATGTGGAAAATAAATTGATGATCGTAGATCCGCCTGAATGGATATAATCCTTTAGGCGGTTTTATTTTATCTACATATAGGTATATTATGGTAAAAGTTATATAATATAGCTATATATAGATAATGCTAATGAGTTTATGTGAGTTAATAAGTACAGAGGACGGTCTATGCGTATCGATATCGTATCTTTATTTCCTGAGTTTTTTGATGCTTTTTTTAGTCATTCCATCATAAAACGGGCTATCGAAGCGGAACGCTTATCTATGGGCGTAACTAACCCTCGGGACTTTAGTCATAATAAACATGGTCAAGTTGATGATACGCCGTATGGGGGCGGTGCAGGTATGCTTATGATGGCACCTCCTATTTTTGAGGCTGTAGAATCTGTTATTGCTCAATATGATAGCAATATTAATAGTGCCTATACCACAGATGAAATATGTGATGAAATGAGCCTTATTGGTAATCCTAGTGAAAGTATACGACGTCGTGTTATTTTTATGGGGCCTGCAGGTCAACCTTTTACACAAGAAAAAGCACGTGAACTAGCGACGTACGATCAAATAGTTCTCATTTGTGGTCATTATGAAGGCGTTGATTATCGTGTAGAGGAACATTTAGTAGATGAAACTATTTCTATTGGCGACTACGTATTAACTGGTGGTGAATTGCCCGCTATGGTTGTGGCCGATGCAGTAGCTCGTATGATTCCCGGTGTATTAGGCGCAGCTAGTGGGGCCCAAGAGGATTCCTTTTATGAGCCTTTATTAGAATGTCCTCAATATACAAAGCCACCAGAATTCAGAGGGTGGGCTGTTCCTGATGTATTGCGTAGCGGTCATCACAAAAATATTGCTACGTGGCGACAAAAGGAAGCCTTGAAGCGGACACGATTATTGCGGCCTGATTTATTGGAAAGACCTTTAACAAAAGAAGAAGTTAAACTTTTAAAAGAGATTATTGCTGAAGAGTCTGAAAGAGATACAGGTGAAGTATGAAAGCTTTAGTATTAGGTGCTACTGGTGCAGTAGGTCGCCATATTGTAGAATCATTGATTGACAATCATGAAATTCAAGAAGTTCATGTATTTGTACGTCGTCAAGTTACGTATACATCTCCAAAGGTAACCGTTCATATCGTTAATTTTGATGAACCTCGTGAATGGGCACACTTAGTAACAGGGGATATTTTATTCTCTGCTATGGGCACAAACCGTAAACAAGCAGGCTCTAAAGAAGCGCAATGGACAGTCGATTATACCTACCAGTACGAAATGGCTCGCATTGCAGCACAAAATGGAGTAAAAAAATATGGATTGGTGTCCTCTTTAGGGGCGAATCCAAAATCGAAATTCTTTTATATGTCCATGAAAGGGCAATTGGAAGAGGTCATCTTAGAGCTTCCATTTGAAGCGATTGTTATTGCTCGTCCAGCTACCTTGATTCGAGAAGAACCTAAATTGGTAGAGCGTATTAGTTGTGCTGTATTTGGGGTCATCAATAAAGCACGTATATTGATGAGTCAAGAGCCTGTAAAAACTGCTGATGTAGCTAATGTTCTTGTAACAGCTACTATGGGGCAACAATATGGTATTTCTATTATTGAAAATGAAACGATTCATGAACGTGCAGGTTACTTTAAAGCTTAATTTCATTAAATCCCGTTTAGGAGAGAGAGTAGTTTAGACCTGTATATAGGTTATTACTACTCTAACGAGGTTGTTTATGGAGTTTAATTGTTACGATGTCCTTGAGGTTCAGGGCAGCCGTTATGTAATAACTGAAAAAATTAAATATAATGAGATTATTCCAAAAGCTGATCAGGAACAAGCCTATAAGGCTAAGCCGTCTATGCAAAAGTCTCCTGGTGACTATTGGCATGAATATGGTCTAGAGGCTGTTGAGGGAATAGATAAGATCTGGCTTACCATTGAGTACAATGATAATCAGTGGTGCACTGTATCTAGAACATCCTATCGTAAGCGTGCACCGAAAGGCTTTACATTACATCAAATCGGTTTGGAAAAGGTGGTAGCCGTAGATGGTGATAGTGGCGCCTCTGTGGGTGATCGAGCTGGGTATAAGGAATATCAATTACCTTGTGAAGGCGGCGCTAGTGTATTCTTTGAAGAGAATTGGTTCAAAGGGGAGGAAATGTTTGCCGAAGGCTCTCGAGTACAGTTGGTGAATATTAAACTTTGTAATGATGCAGCTGCTAATGCTATTCGTAAAAAGAAACGTAATCAACGCCTGAAAGAACGACTAGAAGGAATTGCTATGGCCCTTGGATGCGGCGCATTATTTATGATGTGCCTTGTTAGTTGGGATTCTGACATTACTTGGCATGGCGTACGTGGTACCTTTGGCTTCCCTTATACTGCAAAGGAGCATATGCATGATACATCCGTCTATTATACAAAGACAGATTCGGATAATGAATATGTATATACTTCTAGTTTAGACCCTGTTAGTACAGCATTAGATTTAATTGATTCTTTAGACGGGGATATTAAAAATGAAGGTGAGAGCTTACAAGAAGGTCGTGAAGTCATTGTATTTTATGATGCTAAGTCTGCCTATATTATCACTAACGTAGATGGCCAAACCCTCGTTAAGGTATGTGAACCAGGAAAGTTGACGCCAGAGGAACAGGAGCTCATTAATAGTATAATGCGAAAGACACATGTACTTGATTCCTATGCCTATATGGTTCGCCAGAAAGATAGCGGGGGACGCGATAAATTCCTTAAGGTAGACAATCTTAATGAAGCCGACAAGGCTTATATGTTTAACTGATGACTATGAATATAAAGGGACTATATTAGGAGGTTTATCATGATCTTTATTCCTGATGTATTATTGACGATTTTTTATGCCTGTTTTGGAATTTTCTTAATGTTAACGGCCAACACTGTTATTGATTTCTTTGTACCTGGTAAATTTAGTGAAGAGATTAAACGTGGTAACTGTGCTGTAGCATGGCTATCGGCAGGTTCCTTTATCGGTATTGGTGAAATATTGCGCGCTGTTATCATGTCTCCTGTAGTTACGACAGCAGATACTTCTTTATTGCACGGTGTAGTAGCAAGTATTGTTTATGCTGTTCTTGGTATTGTACTATTCGTAACAGGTTATATGTTTATTAATTTATGGCATCGTAAATATAATTTATCTGAAGAGATTATGCGTGGTAATACAGCTGCTGGTATCCTCGTATTTGGTATCTTTGTAGGGCTTGCTCTCGTTGTTAGTGGTGCTGTGCACTAAGGGAGTGTCCTATGTATAAGCCAAGTAAGAAAACCATATACATCACGGGGGCCTTTGTCGCTGTGGCGGGCATCGTTGGTGTATCTTCATACTGGAATGACATCGCTTATGCCGTATGTGATAAAATCTACCCGGAAGCAAATGACGGAGAAGTTCGATTAAAGGATAATCAAGGAAATCGTTACTCCTTATTGAATCATGGGGACGGTAAAGAAACAGCGTTGTTTGATGATAACCGATCCGTTACCTTTCACCGAGAAAAGGATGGCAGTTTAGTGTGGGATGCTGGTTTAGCCAGCCTTTTGCCAAGTATTGCAGCAGGTTACTATATTTTTCATGGCTTTAATCCGCCTACAGCCCGTATGGATGGACGAACTATGACCTATCGCGTGGCTGCCCCATTAAAACCGTATGAGGAGCCTTCTGTTTATACAGCATCAGGTTCAAATGTGCGTACTTCTTTGGGGAGACGGACTTATCAAGACTATGAGAAACGAAGAAGCCAAAAAGCCTCATCTATAGGTCAAAAATCTGGCTTTGGTAGTGTTGGTGCACGTTCTGGTGGCTCATGATGGGAGGCGATACTATGCAATCCTATATTGATGAGTTAGATACGGGCATACTGCCTTTTGTAGATTATGAAGGATACGACGATCGATATCCTGCTCTTTCTATTCAATCCTTTCCTGCTGAATTCTACGATGAAATACGACATGCATCGCGCATGTTATTTCAGATATTTTGTAAAGCTGCCAAGGTCTTTCAGCAGGCACCTGATGAGTTTGCCCTCAATATGGATATGCCGGAAAATCTGATTCCTTATCTTCACCGAGAAAATCCGTTAGGCCTACCTACATGGCTGTCTCGCTTTGATTTTGTTCTCGATACACAGGGGCGATTACGCATGGTAGAAATTAATGCGGATACCCCCTGTTTTTTGATTGAAAGCTATTATGCTAATGAGATCGGCGCGCGTTATTTCGATAAAGATCATCCTAATGCAGGTGCTAGGGATGAGCTAGAACGTTTTTTGAAACGTGTTTATGAACGCACTTCTGTGGAAAATAGTAAATATAATACGGTAAAAAGTGGTGGACCTAATCCCTTTGTATTTGCTTGCTTTCATGATTATTTAGAAGATTTAGGAACTACTAAGTTTTTAATGAATACGATGAACTCCGCTTGTCCTGAAGCGGATGTACGATTTTTATCATTTTATGACATGGTCATTGATGATGAAGGGATTTTACTTCCTGATGGTAGCCATGCATCAAACCTGTATCGTTTGCATCCCATGGAATTGTTGATCGATGAGACGACGGCAACAGGGGAACCGTTAGGTGAAATGTTCTTAGATTTATATAATGAGGGGCGTTTTAATTTATTTAATCCTCCAGAAGCAATCATCTTACAGAATAAGTCATTTATGTCCTTGGTGTATGCCTTATATTTGACTAATCAATTTTTTACAAGTCCTGAGCGAGATATTATTGAACGTTATTTGACTCCGTCCTATTTTGAAAGTGATTTTCCTAACCTCGATGAGGGCCTTTATATTCAAAAGGAAATCTGGGGCCGTGAGGGACGTAATATACAAGTCGTAGAAAAACATGGCGCTCAAGCAAAGGTCTTTATGGAAAAGTTTGTAGATAATTATGATGACATTATTTGTCGTGATAGTAAGAAGGTTATGTACCAAGATTTTATTAAACAAAAACGGTTTATTCACACCGTAGATAGTGGTACAAAAGAAGGGTGCTTGACGCTGTCTTGCTTTATGCTTGGGGACCAAGCCTCTGCTGTGGGAGCCCGTTTTTCTCCTGAAGAAATTGCTGGTACAGAAGCCTATTTTCTACCTTTAGTTATTGATTAATAACTATGTAGGATATATGTAGGTTAATTAATGGTGCATACCCTATAGGGTGAGGAACATAAAGCTGTAAGGCTAGTATTACTATTGGTTATATTTGTTGTTAGGTTATAGGAGATATAAGGCATTGGCTAACTTATATATTGGACTTGTTCATTATCCGATTATGAACAAGCATAAAGAGGTCATTACGACGGCCATTACCAATTATGATATTCACGATATTGCAAGAGCATCTATTACGTATGATGTGTCTAAATATTTTGTTATTCATAATATACCTGCTCAACGAGAATTAGCAGCTACTATTATGGAACATTGGAAATCTGGCTTTGGTTCTACCTATAATCCGGACCGAAAAGATGCTTTTACCGGTGTAGAACTAGTGAACTCTATTGCTGTAGCCGTAAGAACGATCGAAGGCATTGAGGGAACAAAACCTATTGTGGCCACCACAGATGCTCGGACCTATGATAATACAATTTCCTATGCACGGATGCGTGAACATCTTGAAAATGAAGGGCGCCCTGTGTTAGTATTATTTGGTACCGGTTATGGTATGACAAAAGAAACGATGGAAAGCTTTGACTATATTTTAGAACCTATATATGGTCACGGTGAATACAATCACTTATCTGTGCGCAGTGCTGTATCGATTATCCTTGATCGATTGCGGGGCGAAGCATGGTGGAATAAATAGGAGGCGTCTATGTCAGGACATTCTAAATGGGCAAATATTAAACATAAAAAAGGTAAAACTGATGCACTAAAAGCTAAAATGGCTACGAAAATCGGTCGTGAAATTACCGTCGCAGCACGCATGGGTGGTGCAGATCCAACTGGTAATATGCGTTTGAAATTGGCTTTACAAAAAGCTCGTGAAAATAATATTCCTAAGGATAATATTCAACGTGCTATCGATAAAGGTATCGGTGCTACGGATATGAACGCATACGAAGAAATCGTATACGAAGGTTATGGTCCTGCAGGTGTTGCTGTTACTGTTGAGGTTATGACGGATAATCGTAACCGTGCGGCCGCAGATGTACGTCATGCGTTCTCTAAACAAGGTGGTAATCTTGGTGAAAGCGGTTGCGTAGGCTGGATGTTCAAATCTAAAGGCGTATTCGTTATCGATAAAGAAGGTCATGACGAAGACGAATTGACTATGCTAGCTCTTGAAGCTGGTGCAGAAGATCTTAAGTCAGAAGATGATGTATTTGAAATATATACTACTCCTGAAGATTATGATGCTGTAGAAGCAGCTCTTGCTGATGCGGGAATTGAAACAGAAGTAGCTAAAATTACAATGATTCCAGATACAACAATTGAATTGACTGGTGATGATGCTGTAAAAATGCAAAAAATGCTAGATGTATTGGATGATCTTGATGATGTACAAAACGTATATCACAACGGTATTTTGCCAGACGACGAAGAATAATAAAAAGGAGCACTCGGAGGGGTGCTCCTTTTCTATTGCTAGATGATGTTAGAATTTTTTGTAAAAGTTAATAAAACTAATAGACTTCTTATAAAATTTTATGCCGAAATTCATGAATTTCGATGTGGTATTGTGTTATAATAAAATAGATTATGTAACAGAGGTAGGCGACAGCTTATCTCATTTTTAAACTAAGGGGGTTGAGGTGCGAATTATAGGTATTGACCCAGGTACGGCTATATGCGGATATGGCATTATTGACGTGAAGGGTAGTAAATTAACACCGGTAGCCTATGGGGCTATTACAACTCCTAAGGAATTAACTGATTCACAGCGATTGGAAATTTTATTTAATGACCTAAGTGATATTCTAGAGGAATTTAAGCCTGATAAGTTTGGCGTAGAGGAATTGTTCTTTAATCGTAATGTAACGACGGCGATTAAGGTGGGACAAGCGCGTGGCGTTATTTTATTGGCTGCAGAGCAACAACGAATTCCTATCTATGAATACACGCCCTTACAAATTAAGCAAGCTGTTACAGGTTATGGGAAGGCTGATAAGAATCAGGTTATTTATATGACTATGAATATTTTGGGGATTCGTGAGAAAATTAAGCCTGATGATACGGCAGATGCATTGGCTGTTGCTATCTGTACGGCTCATAGTTCTCACAATGATAGATTGAAGAGGTTGGTATAATGATAGGGTATGTACGGGGTATCGTAACACATCTCTTTAAAGAGTCTTGTTACGTAGATGTACATGGCGTAGGGTATCGCGTATATGTGCCGACCACTACGCGTCAACAATTGATCGAAGGCCATGAGGCAACGTTATTCACGTATCTCAACGTGCGTGAAGATGCGATGCAACTCTATGGCTTTTGGACGGAAGAAGAATATGAATTATTTATTCTACTCATTTCTGTTTCCGGTATAGGGCCTAAGGTGGGGTTAGGTATTTTGTCTAGCATGACACCGGAGGCTTTCAAATTAGCAGTAATCAATGGCCAAGTCCAGCAATTGACTAAATTGCCTGGCATTGGCAAGAAGTCTGCAGAGCGACTTGTTCTTGAATTAAAGGATAAGTTAGCTAAAATGACACATATCTCTACGGAGTCACCGGCGGCGATTCAGACAATTGGTGTTACTGCTAGTGGCGCTGCCGGAGAGGCTATTGAAGCTCTTGTATCATTAGGATACTCTGAGCGGGATGTGGCTGATATTGTGGACTCTTTAGATGATGGTAAACGCGATGTATCTGAGTTGATTAAGGTCAGCTTGATTGAGCTTGGGAAAGGACGATAAGGATGAACGAAGAAGTACGCCTTGTCGGAAATGGCGAGCATGAAGAGGATATATGGCAATATAGTCTACGTCCTAAATTCTTTAATGAATACGTAGGTCAACAGGAAGCCAAAGGTAATCTAAATGTGTATATTCAGGCGGCTAAGCAACGTGGTGAAGCATTGGATCACGTTTTGCTGTATGGTCCACCAGGCCTTGGCAAGACTACACTAGCAGGTATAATTGCGAACGAATTGGGTGTTAACTTTCGTATAACCTCTGGTCCTGCCATTGAAAAGTCTGGGGACTTGGCTGCGATTCTAACGAATTTAGATGATCACGATGTACTATTTATCGATGAAATTCATCGCTTGTCTCGTAGCGTAGAGGAAGTATTGTACTCTGCTATGGAGGACTATGCTATCGATATTATCATCGGTAAGGGGCCAAGTGCTCGAACGGTGCGCATTGACTTGCCAAAGTTTACTTTGGTCGGTGCCACTACACGAGCTGGAGCTTTAGCGGCACCGTTGAGGGACCGCTTTGGTATTATTAATCGGTTAGAATATTATAAACAGCCGGAATTAGAGTTTATTGTGACTCGAGCCGCAGAAATACTCAATATTGGAATTGAGCCAACTGGGGCTAGCGAAATAGCGCGTCGTTCAAGGGGAACACCGCGTATCGCAAATCGTCTACTTAAACGGGTACGTGATTTTGCACAAGTCATAGGTGATGGGGTTATCACGCAAAGTATTGCAGATGATGCGTTACAACGTTTATACATAGACAAAGAAGGACTTGATCGAATCGATCGACGTGTGTTGGAGTGTATTATTGAAAAGTATGATGGTGGTCCAGTAGGTATTGATACTATTGCGGCGGCTATCAGCGAAGAGAGAGATACCATCGAAGATGTGTATGAACCATATTTGATGCAATTAGGATTTTTAGGACGCACACCACGTGGGAGGGTGGCTACTAAGCTTGCCTATGAGCATTTAGGTATTTCACAGACAGGGAAATGACAATGAAAACGAAACGATTACAATTGATGATAATGGCAACATTGTTTTTAGGTGTAAATATTGGTGGTGCTTCTGTAGCACAGGGGGCTACATTGCAGAATAAAAATGTAGTAGTCGCTAAAAAGCCTACACTGAAATCAACAGTATCTAGTACAAATGTATCGAAAGTAACTACGACGAAGAAATCTAGCTTTCGTCCTCTGGTAACGAAACCAGCTGCAAAGCCTATAGCGAAAACGACTTCTAAGTCTGCTGCTACACCTACTGTAGCAAAATCTAGTGCTAAGCCGGTAAGTATGGCGAAGCCTAGTACTGCGGCAAAGACAAGTACTGTGGCAAAGCCGACAACGACTGTTAAAACAAGTAGTGCAGCAAAGCCTACAACAACTGTTAAAACAGTTAGCACTGCTAAATCAACAGCAACTGCAAAACCTACAGGTACGGCTCCGAAGCCAGTTGCTAAAACTGCTCCGAAGCCAGTTGCTAAACCTGTAGCTACGGGTGCTAAACCAACAGCTCAAAAGACAGCTGCTCCAAAAAAAACTACTCCTAAAGTAGTAAAAACAACGGATGCTGATAGTATTCAAGCTAATACAGCTGTGATTACTCGTAATAAAGTAGGTTCTGTGATGACACCTGCTACAGAGCGAATTGAACATGTGCCTAATGTACGTGTTCTATTAGGTAGCCGTAGTTCTGATGCTACTGTTACATCTACAGCTAATATGGTGGTGTTGAATAGTGGCAATAGTCAAGTTAGTACGATAAGTGCTAATCGCGGCACGTCAATTGGTGTTCGAGGTGGTAAAATCGCTGTCAATGGCAAGGCTATTGATACAGTAGTTACATTGAAACCGACTAGTAGTGATGCACCATTCTTGTTTGAAGGCAAAGGTTATCGTGGTGGTCTTACATTACGCGCTAATAACGGTACAATGATGGTTATCAATTCTGTACCGCTTGAAGACTATTTATACGGCGTTGTGCCACAAGAGGTAGTACCATCTTGGCCTGCAGCTGCCTTAGAGGCTCAAGCTGTTGCAGCTCGTACGTATGCTCTTCATACGATGGAACAAAATAAAGGCAAATTGTATGATGTGAGTACGTCTACAGATCATCAAGTATATAATGGTGTCAGTGGTGAAACGCAAGCTACTACGAATGCAGTTAATAAAACAAAGGGGATGGTTATGCTATATAATCAACGTCCTATTAATGCTTTATTTCATTCGGATGGCGGTGGCTATACAGAGGATAGCGTGAATGTATGGGGTAGTGATGTACCATACTTGAAAGGGGTAAAGGATTTTAGTACTGGCACATCTACATCAAATTGGACTGTTACAACTTCTCGCCAGGCTCTTGAAAGTAAGCTTAATGCAGCAAGTAAAGGGGTCGGCAAATTGAAGAGTATTCAATTGACTCCGCTTGGCAAACCTGGTCAACAAACATCTGACCGAGGTGTGTCTGGACGTATTAAAAGTGCTACTTTCATAGGCACTTCTGGGAAGACGACGGTAGATGGCGATTCCTTGCGTAGTATTTTAGGTTTAAAATCTACACTATTTGATTTCTATGTAAATCACAACCCTGCTAAAGGCACGGGTAAGGCATATCATAACTTTACGGGCAATAATGATACTGTTTATATTAAAGGCCACGGTTGGGGACATGGTCTTGGTATGTCTCAATGGGGCGCTGCAGAAATGGCTAAGCGCGCAACTCCAGGGGATGCTAATTATTACCAAACTATTTTACGTCACTACTATAGTGGCATTACATTGAAGAAAATGTACTAATAAGGATTGCGATGAAAGTTACAGATTTTGATTATGAATTGCCAGAGGAACTGATTGCTCAGCACCCCGTAGAGCCTCGTGATACAGCGCGACTCTTAACCTTGGATAAGGTAACGGGTGAAGTGGTGCATAAAGAGCATTTTTACGATTTGCTAGAAGAACTCCACGAAGGTGATGTTCTCGTATTTAATAATACGAAGGTTATACCTGCGAGATTATATGGCCATCGTCAAGGCTCTGGCGGCAAGGTTGAGGTATTACTCCTAACGCCATGTGGTGAAAACCGATGGGAATGCCTTGTCAAACCTGGTAAAAAATGTCCTGTTGGTCAAGTCATAGAGTTTGACGATCGCTTAAGTGGAACCGTAATAGATAAGACTGAATTTGGAGGTCGTATTATTGAATTCACTTGCAATGGTGTATTTGATGATGTGATACAAGAAATTGGTGAAATGCCATTACCTCCATATATTCATGAAAAGTTAGAAGATAAAGATCGTTATCAAACGGTATATGCTAAGGAGAAAGGTTCTGCCGCGGCTCCAACTGCAGGGCTTCACTTTACACCAGAGCTTTTAGAAAAAATAAAAGCTAAAGGCGTAGAGCTTGAGTTTGTAACCTTACACGTTGGGTTAGGTACCTTTAGACCTGTATCGGCAGAGACTATTGAGGATCACGAAATGCATAGTGAGTTCTTCGTAGTGTCACAAGATACAGCAGACCGTATTAACGGGGCTAAACAAAAAGGCTCTCGCATTATTGCGGTGGGCACTACATCGGTACGTACTCTTGAATCGGCTACTAATGATGAAGGGGTATTGCAAGGGATTAGTGGGACCACACAAATCTTTATCTATCCTGGCTACAAATTTAAGATGATTGATGCGTTGGTAACGAATTTCCACTTGCCTCAATCTACATTATTAATGTTAATTAGCGCATTGGCGGGTCGCGAACATTGTTTAGCGGCCTATGAAGAGGCTGTAAAAGAGCGGTATCGTTTCTTTAGCTTTGGCGATGCTATGTTTATTCGTTAGGAGGGACCATGGCGAGTATTACTTATGAATTACAAAAAACATGTCCTCATACGGGGGCACGGGCAGGTTTACTGCATACGCCACATGGCACCTTCCAAACACCTATGTTTATGCCTGTAGGTACACAAGCTACAGTTAAAACTATGACGCCAGAGGAATTAAAGGCGATGGGGTCTCAAGTTATTTTGAGCAATACATACCATTTATTCCTTCGGCCTGGTCCTGAACTAATAGAAGAAGCCGGTGGGTTACATAAATTTATGAACTGGGATCAAGCCATATTGACTGATAGCGGTGGATTCCAAGTCTTCAGTTTAGGTGATATGCGTAAAATCACTGAGGAAGGTGTAACCTTTAGATCTCATATCGATGGTTCTAAACAGTTCCTATCTCCAGAGGTGGCTACCAAGGTACAAGAGCAATTAGGTTCTGATATTGCGATGGCCTTTGATGAATGCATTCCCTATCCTGCAGATCACGATTATGTAAAGCGCTCTACAGCGCGTACGACCCGTTGGGCTCATCGTTGCCAAGAGGCTCGTAAAGCTCATGACCGTCAAGGTATGTTTGGTATCGTTCAAGGTGGCATGTACAAGGACTTACGCAAACAAAGTGCGGAAGAGCTAGTAGCCATGGATTTTGAAGGCTATAGTATAGGTGGTTTATCTGTAGGTGAGCCGCATGATTTGATGAATGAAGTTCTCGAGTATACTACACCACTATTGCCAACAAATAAAGCTCGCTATTTGATGGGGGTTGGCACTGCAGATTGTCTCGTAGAAGGCGTGGCACGTGGTATAGACATGTTCGACTGCGTATATCCAACTCGTGTTGCTCGAAATGGTATGGCCATGACTTGGAATGGTCGCCTTAATATTCGAAATGCTCAGTTTGCACATGATTGGGGCCCTTTGGAAGAAAGCTGCCAATGCTATACATGTAAAAATTATTCTCGCGCTTACATTCGCCATTTATATAAGGCGGAAGAAATATTAGCATTGCGTCTCGTAACGTATCATAACCTTTACTTTTTGTTAGAATTTATGCGTCAAATGCGACAAGCAATCTTAGAAGATCGGTTCCCTCAATTTAGAATGCAATTTTGGGATAGCTTCAAAAAATAATAATTAAGTCTAGTCAAATCTATGTTAGGTGGCTATACTAGAAAAGAAATACATATTTATTAAACTAGGAGGATAACATGGAAGATATTTTACAAGTGCTGCAAACTAGCTGGCCTATTTTATTAATGGTGGTAATCTTTTATTTCTTGTTGTGGCGTCCACAAAAGAAACAACAAAAAGAACGGGCTGACTTGTTAGGTAGCTTGAAAAAAGGTCAAAAAATCGTTACTATTGGCGGTATTTATGGCGAGATCGTAGAACTTGATGATGAAAAAGTAAAAGTTCAAGTATCTGAAAAGGTTGAGTTAACCTTTGCTCGTACTGCAGTGGCTAACGTACTTTCCAAGAAAAATAAGGAAGAAAAATAATGAATACAAAGGAAGCAGTGCGAAGGGCATGCAAGTCCCAGCGCGCTGCTTTATCCGTTGCTGATTGTAATACATGGACGACTCTATTGACAGAGCAGATTGTCAATTGTCCTGAATATATATCGGCAAATACCATTATGGCCTATTTGGCGATGCCCAAAGAGGCTAATTTAGATGATGTGATTCGTCATGCTTTAGAACATGGTAAATCTGTATACGTTCCAGTATGTACTGATAAGACGACTATGATTGCAGTTTGTCTCAAGTCTCTAGAATCTATCACTCGGGGTGTGTTAAATATACGCATTCCCTCTGAGCCATACGAGGTTATTAATCCATATGACTTGGATTTGATTTTAGTGCCTGGTGCTGGCTTTGACCGTCAAGGTGGTCGCATGGGGATGGGGAATGGGTATTATGATCGATTTCTCAAGGAACTTTCACCAAGTACATTTATGGGCGTATGTTGGTCTGTACAATTGTGGGATACACCAATACCTATGGATGTATTGGACCAACGGATGAGCAAAATTGTGACAGAGCAAGGCGTCATACATTGCGTATAGTAGAAGGGAGAAACTATTTTGAACGGTAAAGCTATTATCAAGTTTTTAGTAGTCATTGCTGTCATCATTGGTACCTTTGCGTATTGTATTGAACCTTTAGCAGGTTCATTGAAACAAGGCCTTGATTTACAAGGTGGTACGCATATCGTATTGGAAGCAGAGGATTCTGCAACTGGTAAAGCTGACAATGATGCAGTGGAACGGGCGAAGCAAATCTTAGAGCGTCGTATTAATGAAATGGGTTTATCTGAACCATTAGTACAACGTGAAGGTGCTCGTCGTATTATCATCGAATTGCCAGGTGTAAAAGATCCTGACGAAGCGATTAAACGTATCGGTAAAACAGCGGTGTTGGAATTTAAAAATGACCAAGGCCAAACTGTTATGACTGGTGAGGACTTAAAAGATGCGAAAGAAGAATTAGGTCAAAACAAACAACCACTTGTTGCAATTGAATTAACCGATGAAGGGACTAAAAAGTTTGCTGACTTGACTTCAAAAAATATCGGCCGTCGTATTGCAATTACATTAGACGGCCAAGAATTGACTAATCCTGTAGTACAGCAAGCGATTACAGGTGGTAGAGCGACTATCTCTGGTAGCCAAAGCTTAGAAGAAGCTAGAGACTTAGCTATCTTGTTACGTTCTGGTGCATTGCCTGTTAAAATCAATGTATTAGAGGTGCGTACAGTAGGTCCTTCTCTAGGTCAAGACTCCAAAGACAAATCCGTAGTAGCTTTCAGTGCTGGTATTGCGATGATCATGATTTTTTTAGTTGTTTTATATCGCTTATCTGGTATCGTGGCTAATATTGCGTTACTTGTATATGTTATGCTCTTATTGCTCGTATTGGGCAAAGGTTTTAATGCCACAATGACATTGCCAGGTATTGCTGGTATCATCTTGTCCATGGGTGTAGCGGTAGATGCGAACATCCTTATCTTTGAACGTTTCAAAGAAGAGGTATTCTCTGGTAAATCTATGCGGGTAGCCATGGAAGCTGGTTTTAGCCGTGCGTTGGCAACTATTACAGATGCGAACGTATCTGTTATCATCACGGCTGGTATCTTAACTGTTTTAGGTTCTGGCCCTGTAAAAGGCTTTGCTATCAGCTTAGGTGTGGGCGTAGTAGTAAGTATGTTTACAGCAATTATTGTAAGCCGTTTCTTATTACGTATGTTAATTGAATGTAATTTTACAAACCATCCATTCTGGTTTGGTGCGAATATTTCTCCAAGCACAAGTGCTGACGCATTTGCACCAAAAGTATTGAAAGGAGGTAAACGCAAATGACATTAAACGTAGTTAAACATCATCGTTGGTGGTTTGCAATTTCCTCCATCCTTGTAATCATTAGCTTAATATCGATATTCACGAAAGGCTTTAACTTTGGTATCGACTACACAGGTGGTACGATTGTTGAAGTAGTATTTGAACAACCTGTAGAGGTTAGCCAAGTTCGTGATGTTTTGAAAGAATACAATCTTGAAAATGCACAAATTCAGCTTTCTGGTGATACTACAGGCGATACATCTGGTAATGATGTAATGATTCGTACTCGTAATCTTGAATCTAGTGAAAGCGCTGCCGTTGTTGAGTCTTTGACTAAAAATATTGGTCAAAATACTGTTAAGCGTATTGAAACAGTAGGTGCTGTTATCGGTTCTGAAGTAACAGAACATGCGTTAATAAACCTTCTCGTTGCATTCTTGGCATTAGCGATTTATATTTCTTATCGATTTGAATATAAAGTAGCTATCTCTGCCTTGATTGCGATTTTTCATGATTTGATTATGGTACTTGGTGTATTCTCTTATTTCCAATTGGAAATTGATGCATCCTTTTTGGCAGCTATATTGACCGTTGTAGGTTATTCTATGAATGAGTCTGTAGTTATCTTTGACCGCATTCGTGAAAATACACATACCCATAAACGTTCTGATACATTTGCAGACCTTGCAAATGCCTCTATTGCACAAAGTATTCATCGTAGCTTCTATACATTGGCAACTGTTATGTTTGCCTGCGTATCTCTTTATGTGTTTGGTGGGGATACAACGAAGAACTTTGCACTTTGTATGATCATCGGCTTTGCTAGTGGTGCGTACTCCTCTATCTGTGTAGCCACATCCATATGGGTTATCTGGAAGAGCCGTAACAAAAACGACGTACGTAATCAACAATAATATATGAATTGCTTTTGCTATAATAATGGTGAAAGTATTGAACCTCTCTAGCATACAATGTAGAGAGGTTCTTTTTATTCTACGGAACATGGTGAAAGGGAAAAGAGAATACAAATTTCTTAAGTTTCGATATAAGTGTCGGTGCCAGTAATGTAATACTTGTATTACTAGCAAGTACATTAGGATATCTATACCTTTATATTCTTACAGCTTTAGTTAGGGTAGCAATTAGAGAAAGTTAGTTAAAAATAAAATGAACTAAGGTGATTGAAAAAAGGGTGTCATACAATTGAAAACCTGAATTAATAAGGAATTAAGGCAAGCTTATGATTTGTTGTGGTGAATTTAAAATGAAATTGTAAAAACAAAGGTTTTATGTGTTGACGTTTCTCTTATTTGTGCTATACTTATACAAGTCGTTAGGACACAGCGCAAACGATGAGTATAAAAAACTTCTGAAAAAGTTTTTGAAAAGTACTTGACGGAATAAGCTGGACTTGATAGAATAATCAAGTCGCCAGTTGATGAAACACTTCGGAAGAAGATGGTAGAAACTGGTACAGATCTTTGAAAACTGAACAATGATAGGTAATCAATCATATGATTGA